>USHV01000013.1 GCA_900554695.1 uncultured Prevotella sp.
TTTCGCTAATCACCAAATTTACAAACACTTACAATTCGTCGAACTCACGTTAAGTTAGACATATTTGAAAATAATAATAAGACAAACACATCCAACAACATTAATTCATATTAAAAATAACCAAGCTTTCAGCCGAGAAGTCTGAAGAAATTGCCTCACAGACACAATGAATACAAACATACAGCCGAAAACAGAAGTGAGAAAACCGATTCAAAAACAAACCAACTCATCCACTTCAGACCGTATCTGAACTTTATCACCAGTCCGCCTGCTCCTTCAATAAATAAAGCAAGGAAAAGCAACCAACAACATAGCACGGAATCCATAAGGTCTGCAACCAACATAATTATAAAATAAAGGTACACAGCCGTTGACAACCAATCCCATAGTTCGATAATCTTATATTTCTTCATTTTACAAAATCATATTCAAGACAATTAGTAATCGACTCTGTTCCCGGACACTCTCCACAATCTGTTTTTATCAAAAACAAAGTTGTAAAAAACATTTTCACGTGTTTTCGTGTCTATTAACCACATTCTTTTCTACATTGAATTAACAATGCATACTCATCATCCGACGTTTATGATATAAATTTACAAAAACTCATCCTTTTTGAATTATTCTGCAAAATAAATTAACCATTTTTATAACAAAATATAATATTTAACGTCGTTTCCTCACCTGAAAGCATAGAATCATAAGAAAAGCGTTGTGTTAAAAAACAAAAAAATGTAGCAGGTTTCCGTTCTCTCACAATGTGTATCTCATTATAAATTAGTAAATTTGCACGATTTTTTAATTATTCACATAAAGTCTAACTTTATTAATTTAAAACACTTATTATTAATTTTATGTCAGATTTAAAGAACGTACAGCCATTGGCAGACTTCAATTGGGACGAGTTTGAGAATGGCGGCAGTGTAAACGTCAACAAAGCAGAGCTTGAGAAAGCCTATGACGAGACACTGAACAAAGTGTCAGAACAGCAGGTCGTAGAAGGAAAAGTAATCTCTATTGACAAGAAAGAAGTTGTTGTCAACATCGGTTACAAGAGCGACGGTATCATCCCTGCTTCAGAATTCCGCTACAATCCAGACCTTAAGGTTGGCGACACCGTAGAGGTTTATGTTGAAAACCAGGAGGACAAGAGAGGCCAGCTGATTCTCTCACACAAGAAGGCACGCCTGAGCAAGAGCTGGGAGCGCATCAACGCAGCCCTCGACAACGAGGAAGTTATCCAGGGTTACATCAAGTGCCGCACTAAGGGTGGTATGATTGTTGATGTGTTCGGCATCGAGGCCTTCCTGCCGGGTAGCCAGATTGACGTTCACCCTATACGCGACTACGATGTATTCGTAGGCAAGACCATGGAATTCAAGGTTGTAAAGATCAACCAGGAGTTCCGCAACGTAGTTGTTTCTCACAAAGCTCTCATCGAAGCCGAGTTGGAAGCACAGAAGAAAGAAATCATTAGCAAGCTCGAGAAAGGTCAGATTCTCGAAGGTACAGTCAAGAACATCACCTCTTACGGTGTATTCGTTGACCTTGGCGGTGTTGACGGACTCATCCACATCACAGACCTTTCTTGGGGCCGCGTAAGCGATCCGCACGAGGTTGTTTCGCTCGACCAGAAGATCAACGTTGTTATTCTCGACTTCGATGATGAGAAGAAACGTATCGCCCTCGGTCTGAAACAGCTCACTCCGCATCCATGGGATGCTCTCGACCCGAACCTGAAAGTAGGCGATCATGTTAAGGGTAAGGTTGTCGTTATAGCAGACTACGGCGCATTCGTAGAGATTGCTCCGGGCGTTGAAGGTCTGATCCACGTTTCTGAAATGAGCTGGAGCCAGCACCTGCGCAGCGCACAGGAATTCCTGCACGTAGGCGACGAGGTAGAGGCTGTCATCCTGACTCTCGACAGAGACGAGCGCAAGATGTCTCTTGGTATCAAACAGCTCAAGGAAGATCCATGGGAGACAATCGAAGTTAAATATCCTGTTGGCAGCAAGCACACAGCTAAAGTACGCAACTTCACTAACTTCGGTATCTTCGTTGAACTCGAGGAAGGTGTTGACGGTCTGATTCACATCAGCGACCTCTCTTGGACAAAGAAGGTTAAGCATCCGTCTGAGTTCACACAGGTTGGTGCTGACATCGACGTTGTAGTTCTCGAAATAGACAAGGAGAACCGTCGTCTGAGCCTCGGTCACAAGCAGCTCGAAGAGAATCCTTGGGATACATACGAGACAATCTACACTCCGGGTTCTATCCACAACGGTAAGATTACCGAAATGATGGACAAAGGCGCTGTCATCACTCTCGACGAAGGTGGTGAAGGTTTCGCAACACCGAAACACCTCGTTAAGGAAGACGGTACACAGGCACAGCTCGGTGAGGAACTGCCGTTCAAGGTTATCGAGTTCGTTAAGGATACAAAACGTATCATCCTTTCTCACAGCCGCACATTCGAGCAGGCTAAAGAAGAGACAAAGCCGGCACGCAAGCACTCAAAGAAGGAATCTACTCCGACTATCAACAACATTGCTGCAAGCACAACTCTTGGTGACCTCGACGCTCTGGCTGAACTGAAAGCTAAAATGGAAAAAGGCGAATAATTCTGTTCACCTTATAATCCTATAAATATCAGACATTGTCACGATGTAGAGTCTGTGACAATCTGGTAAGAAAAAAACAAAAGGCTACGGAATTTTTGATTTCCGTAGCTTTTTTTGTTTACGGCATCAGGACTTCGATTAATACGAAACAATGTTCCAATAAGACATATTGAAAAAAGATACCAGACAACGAGTCTGACATAAATTCTGCGGAGAATAGTTTTTAAATAAAATACAGTGGCTTAACTCCAGAACAAGCATTGTTTCCTTAAGCGAAAAAGAATGTTATATGCCCACTTTCAAATCGTAAGCAGATTTTGATTTTTCGGTCTTGGTTTCTTATTCTACCCTAAAAAATAAGCGAGTATTTGAAGACAGACTCTCCCTCGAGCGAAAATACGCGAATTATGAGAGTATTTTATAAAATATTGAATATCAAGAACTTATATTCAAAAGACATTTTATCGCTTTGCGAAAAGCACCATTCCGGCATACGATATGGCCCATATTAGGGATTGAAATGCACCATATCATACCTTGATATGGGCTTAATCGTATGATGAAACGGGCAATATCAGAACGTCATTCGATTTATTTCGGACTACGCCATAGGGTATATGAAAGACCTGTATGCCAAGAAACGGCCTCAGATACGTCCGATTTAACATTTCCTCACATCTATTTCGAGAAAATATTTTGTCAAAATAAGATCAAGAAAAATCGTAAGTTCGCCGCTTGCGTTTTCTTTAAAAATGTTGATATTGGGCATAATAAAGACCATGGGAAGACCGAATCGGATGAACAGTAAATCAGATTCTCTTTTACGACGATGATTTATCCGTTATCGCAATGTAAATTTATCAGTATGCGAGTCTTGTGCCGTCATGGTTTATATCGCCTCAGGCTGTAAGGAAATTTACGGGCATTCTACGTTAGCCTATGGGCAAAACCATTCCATACTAAATTCGGACTACCATCAAAAACAACCTGATTAATCATCACTTTTATTTGCTCTTTAATTTAAAATGCACATCACAAGAGCCTGTCTATTTTTATTATCATCTTCTGTTTTTCGCTACATCATCGTAACACCAAACCAAATGGAAACGCTATAACATCGATGATGAAAATATATAATGCAGGTAAACAGCTGTATAAAACAATTTCATAATACAGATAACGGCACAAAATCAAAGACTTGACCATTTGAAAAAATATATGGCGAGCCCACATTCGAAGACCCGCCATACACTTTTGTATATAAAAAAACAAATCCGTTTTCTTATAAATAATTCATCCGTTTTTATTCCACGAAGCGTATCATATCCGTCCGTCTCGGCTTTGCGGCAGGAGTCTCATCAGGATATCCCATCGCGATGCAGTACAGAAGATTATAGTTCTTGCTGAATCCGAGCTTTTCAATGTATGGAGCACACGACTTGCTTTCCTTCATAAGACGGATAGGATGACCCATGCAGCACGAGCCTATTCCCTTTGCCCATGCAGACAAGACGATGTTCTCGCCCAACAGTCCGCAGTCAATCTGCGACATGTCGTATGTGGTATCGTTGGCTATGAAAATAACACACGTGGCACCGACAAATACGTTTTTCGCACCATTAACAGGAACACTCGACGGATCATCCTTTACTATTGCCTCAGTGATTTCAGACAACAGCTTTGGATTATCAACGACACGTATCTCATAAGACTGACGGTTCTTACCGTTAGGAGCATTGATTCCACACTTCAGAATCTCATTTAGCGTGTCACGGTTTATAAGGCTGTCGGTATAGTGACGCACACTGCGTCGTGACATTATAACCTTCTCCACCACGTCATAATCGTTTTTCCCGTCAACAGCTTTTTCCGGTTGTGTCGTGCATGACGCCAGGGCAATCATTGCAATCAGCGAATATAATACTTTCTTCATACCTTTATAATAAATAAAATTACATCAAACCCATTTGAAATTTTCCTTTCCGGCACCTATCTCAAAATGCAACTTGACTATTCCCAAATCCATTTTGGTATAGCCTACAACAGAGAAGAGTCGCTTGGCACGTACAAGATGGACCCCATCTTGCTCTCCTACATACTCGAAATAGAACTTTTGCTGATTGACAGCAGTTGGTGCCTTCAAGGCAGCCTGCACACCACGCTCAAACCATAAAGGCGTAGCACTGCTAACGTTACTTACATCCGCGACACTTTTGCGCTTATGTTTCCTCCCGGCATCGTCAGGATAACCCAACGAAATCATACACGCAAGCTTCTCATCAGGTGCCAGGGTGTACGTTCCCTTCACCTTTCTGTATGACAATCCGGCCCAACAAGTACCGAGACCGAGTTGCTGAGCGAGCAGCACAATCTGTTCTCCGAAATATCCGATGCGCTCGTCCAGATCATCCGAACGATGCCCTGCCATGACAATATAATTTTCTACACCAGAGAAAGAACCATAGGCCATCATACCGCTGAATCCCTTTATCTCGTTAAGAACAAGCTGTATGTGTAGATTTCCTTCACGGTTACAAGCATCAATTTTGGCCTGTATGGCATCAATTATGTCTTGCGACAGCGGTTTACTTATATAGTGACGGACGCTGTGGCGTGCGTCTATTGCTTCTAATAATGTCATCATACATGAATATTTATTTACGATATATATTTTTGTTATACTTTATACTGTTGTTTATTTAAAGGAAAACACGTTATAACGTTCCTTTATCTGCAAGATTACTATTTTTTTCCGATAAATCAGCTATAATAAATCTGAAAAAATCTTACAATCCTATTTCCGGACACTAAATCCAGGTTCTGTTATCGACGAGAAACTGTCTGATTCACCGAAAATAAAAACAGACATCTTACAATATGCTGACATTCAACCGTCTATTACGGTTAACAAGTGTTAATCGCAACAAATATAACGCGCGGTTTAGCCATACTACAAATATTTTTACTACCTTTGCGTTATAATTTTAGTACGACACATGTTTCCATTCGTGAAACATTATCTTTACATCAATTTTCTTATAATCCAATGTATAGCAAAGACGAATTATCATCTAAAAGTATGTCTGAACTTGAGGAGATTGCAAAATCAGCAGACATAGATGTCAACAATAGTAAAACACAAGAAGATATAATCTACGCCATCCTTGACAAACAAGCCGAAGTTGAAGGCAACAAGAATCCGCTTGGTACAAAAAGGCGCAGAACAAGAATATTAAAGAAAGACACTGACAGGGTTTACTCGGTAAACGGAAAAGACGGCGAAAACTTCGATCTTAAGAAAAACAAGGCAACAATAGAGCAACAGTCGCTGTTCAAAGACACCACTCCACAACAGGAAATGACTGACAACGCAGAAACACCAGAACCGGAAGAACCGGTCACTGTAAAACGCCGCGTAAGAAGAACAAAGAAAGAAATTGAAGCACCTGTAGAATCTGAGCCGGCCACAATGCCTGAGCCAGTGGACAACACCGACACGAACATACCTGAGACAAGCGATGCCGGCGAAAAACTACCCGAAACAACAAGTGAACCGGAACCTGAGATGCCAATGGACAACATCATTCCTGAGGAAGCATTTGCATCGTCATCAAACGAGAACGACGACAATGCGGACAAGGATCTCATTGCACAGCTCCAGGCAAAAATAAACGCACACAACGAAGACGCCAACGAGAAGCGTGAGGCTTTGGCAAACGGTGTGTGGGAAGGTGACCCGGGAGACGGAACCGAATTCATACCCGTCGTTGACCTGCCTATCGAGGATCAGGGCGTGGTTCCGACTTACGACATATTCGACAACCCCACAAACATGATGCCTCAGTCGCAGCCTACCTATCCGCAGGCACCTGTGGCAGAGAGCGCAAAGTATGACTTCTCTGACATAATAAGCGCAAACGGAGTGCTGGAGGTTATGCCCGACGGATACGGATTCCTGCGTTCAAGCGACTACAATTACCTTTCTTCACCCGACGATGTTTACGTTTCGGTGCAGCAGATAAAGCGCTACGGACTGAAGACAGGCGATGTCATACAGTGTCATGTGCGTCCGCCACACGACGGAGAAAAGTATTTCCCGCTTACGAGCATAGACAAGATAAACGGCCGCGACCCGTCTGAGATCCGCGACAGAATAGCTTTCGAACACCTCACTCCGCTTTTCCCGGACGAGAAGTTCACTCTTTGCGGTGACAAAGCCACGACAAACCTCAGCACAAGAATTGTAGACCTGTTCTCGCCTATCGGTAAAGGTCAGCGCGCACTCATCGTCGCACAGCCTAAGACAGGTAAGACAATTCTTATGAAAGACATAGCAAACGCCATAGCCGCCAACCATCCTGAGGCTTATCTCATGATGCTACTCATCGACGAACGTCCTGAGGAGGTTACCGATATGGCACGTACCGTAAACGCGGAAGTAATAGCCTCAACATTCGACGAGCCCGCCGAGCGCCACGTGAAAATTGCCGGCATAGTGCTCGAAAAGGCAAAGAGAATGGTGGAATGTGGTCACGACGTCGTGATTTTCCTCGATTCCATAACCCGACTCGCACGTGCCTACAACACCGTAGCACCTGCTTCAGGCAAAGTGCTCACCGGTGGTGTGGACGCAAACGCGCTGCAAAAGCCTAAGAGATTCTTCGGTGCAGCCCGTAACATTGAGGGCGGCGGCTCACTGACAATCATTGCCACTGCACTCATCGACACCGGTTCGAAGATGGATGAGGTGATATTCGAGGAATTCAAGGGAACAGGTAACATGGAGCTTCAGCTCGACCGCAGCCTCTCCAACAAGAGAATATTCCCGGCTGTCAATCTTGTGGCATCAAGCACACGCCGTGATGATCTGCTTCAGGACAAGACAACGCTCGACCGTATGTGGATTCTGAGAAAATATATTTCAGACATGAACCCGATCGAGGCTATGAATTCGATACACGACAGAATGATTCGCACTCATAACAACGAAGAATTCCTTCTTTCAATGAATTCTTGATTATGGATCAATACATTGAAATTAAAGGCGCACGGGTGAACAACCTGAAAAACGTGAGCCTGAAAATACCACGCAATAAGTTTATTGTAATTGCCGGAGTTTCAGGCTCCGGCAAATCGTCTCTGGCCTTCGACACCATATACGCCGAAGGCCAGCGTCGATATGTAGAATCGCTTTCAGCATACGCCAGACAATATCTCGGCCGTATGAGCAAGCCAGAATGTGACTTCATAAAGGGTCTGCCGCCGGCCATTGCCATCGAACAGAAAGTGAACTCACGCAATCCGAGAAGTACAGTCGGCACGTCAACCGAAATCTACGAGTACCTCCGACTGCTCTTCGCACGCATCGGACGCACCTACTCTCCATACAGTGGAAACGAAGTTAAGGTGCATACGCCGGAGGACATCGTGAACTGCACGCTGCAATATTCCGCCGGTACGAAGTTCGCTGTGCTCGCTCCGCTGAAGGTGATAAAGGACCGTACACTCAAGAAACAGCTTGAGATGGAAATCCAGCAGGGCTATTCCAGGGTATGGTATAAAGGCGAATTCAAAAGAATAGACGAACTTCTGAAAGACGAAGAGTCACTGGATAAGATCGACACAAAGGACATTTTCCTTCTTATCGACCGCATGAGCGTAAGCAGTGAGAAGGAGTCCATCTCGCGCCTTACCGATTCTGCCGAAAGCGCTTTCTACGAGAGCGACGGCAGTTGCCGACTGTTGTTCCTGCCATCAAACATCTGCTACGACTTCTCCGTGAAGTTCGAAGCCGACGGAATAGAGTTTGAACGCCCCAACGACAATATGTTCTCGTTCAACTCTCCGGCCGGAGCATGTCCCACATGCGAGGGTTTCGGCAAGATTATGGGAATAGACGAGAAGCTGGTCATCCCCAACTCAACACTCAGTGTTTACGACGGCTGTGTACAATGCTGGCACGGTGACAAACTGAGCATATGGAAAGACGAGTTCTGCCGCAGGGCGACGAAAGACAATTTTCCGATATTCGAACCCTACTACAATCTTACAAGGGCTCAAAAAGACATGCTTTGGCACGGTCTGCCATCGGAGAAGTCGAAGCCTACAAACGAAAAGGTGTGCATAGACTCTTTCTTCCAGATGGTGAAGGAAAACCAGTATAAGATACAATATCGTGTGCTGATGAGCCGCTACCGCGGCAAGACCATCTGCCCTGACTGTCACGGAACGCGACTGAAAAAAGAAGCGTCGTGGGTCAAAATATGCGGAATGAGCATATCAGACCTGGTGGATATGCCTGTAACAAACCTGAAGGAATGGTTTGACAACATAAAACTCGACGACAACGAAAAGGAAATATCCAAACGTCTGATAACCGAAATAAAGAACCGACTGCAGTTCCTCCTCGACGTAGGACTGGGATACCTGACTCTCAACCGGCCGTCGAACACGCTCAGTGGAGGTGAGAGCCAGCGCATAAACCTTACAACATCGCTCGGCAGTTCACTCGTCGGCTCCGTCTATATACTCGACGAACCTAGCATCGGACTGCACAGCCGCGACACTCAACGTCTTATACACGTGCTGAAAGAGCTCCAGGCTCTCAACAACACAGTGATTGTAGTAGAACACGACGAAGAGATAATACGTGCGGCCGATTACCTGATAGACGTTGGTCCGGACGCCGGACGACTGGGCGGCGAGATTGTTTTCGAAGGCGACGTGAAGTCCATCGACAAGACGGCCGATAAGAACACACGCAGCCATACGGTGAAATATCTTACGGGTGTAGAGACCATTGACGTGCCGAAGACGCGCCGCAAGTGGAACATGGCAATAGAGATCAAGGGTGCGAGAATGAATAACCTGCGCGGCATCGACGTAAAATTTCCGATGAACATACTCACAGTGATAACCGGCGTGAGCGGTTCGGGCAAGTCGTCCCTGCTGAAAGGAATACTCTACCCTGCCCTCAAACGCCACCTTAACGAGACTGCCGACGCTCCGGGAGAGTATGCTTCGCTCGAAGGTGACTGGAGAGAGATAAAACATGTGGAGATGATCGACCAGAACCCGATAGGAAAAAGCACCCGCTCAAACCCTGCTACTTATCTCAAGGCTTACGACGCCATCAGACAGCTTTACGCCGAACAGCCTCTCGCCAAGCAGATGGGATTCTCTGCACAATACTTCTCCTTCAACACCGAAGGCGGACGATGCGAGGAATGTAAGGGCACGGGAGTCATCAATGTGGAGATGCAGTTCATGGCAGACATCGTGCTTGAGTGTGAGGCTTGCCACGGAAAGCGCTTCAAACAGGATGTGCTCGACGTGAGATTCCACGGAAAGAACATCAGCGATGTGCTCGATATGACCGTGTCTGAAGCCATAAGTTTCTTCGAGGAATACGGCGAGAGCCTGATTGTAAACCGCCTGCGTCCGCTGGAAAAGGTTGGACTCGGATATATAAAACTCGGACAAAACTCGTCAACACTTTCCGGAGGTGAGAACCAGCGTGTGAAACTTGCTTACTTCATCGGACAAGAAAGACAAGACCCTACGCTGTTCATCTTCGACGAGCCTACCACCGGTCTGCACTTCCACGACATAAAAAAACTGCTCGAGGCTTTCAATTCGCTCATTGAAAAAGGCCATAGTCTGATTGTGATAGAACACAACATGGATCTGATAAAATGTGCCGACTATGTCATTGACCTTGGTCCTGAAGGTGGAAACCGCGGAGGAAACCTCGTATGCTGCGGAACACCTGAGGAGGTGGCCGAATGTAAAGAGAGCATCACAGGAAAATATCTGAAAGAGAAACTCTGACTTCTCACGCACAGGCAAAGCGTAAGAATAACAATACAATAATGAGTCCGGAATGTCTGCGAAAACGGCAATTACAACCGTGCGCCGCGTTCCGGACTCATTGTATAAATGTCTTTCACCTACCATAAACCATAAAGAAACCACCCTAAAGCAAAACAACAGCCTTCCGCCTGTCACGATACCGAAGAATAAACACTTACGCATGAATATTCTCCACCACGACAAACAATGCCTATAACGATTATACAATACTGGCAAAAACGGTTGTGTATATTTATGCAAAATCATGTATTGGAAAATGAATAAATATTCACGGTAACTCGAAAATACGCCCGTTTTTTCGAGCAACCGTCTCTTCGGCCGCAAATTCACGAGTTTTGAGAGGGTTGCGTATCGCATTGACAATCAGCCATTTGCATTTTTCTGCAATCCGATAGTCTCCTGACCGTGCTGCGATATGGCCCATTTCAGCACTCAATATGGCCCATATCAGCCCCTGATATGCCCAATATCACACCCTGATAAAGGCCGTTTCGCAACACGGAAAAGCCCATTTCGCAAAACATCGTCATTTTTCACTCTCCTCCGTAAAATCCATTACACCCCGAAACGGGCTTTTTCTCACATTCCGGTCATGCCTCTCTACCCACCTTATTCATCTATTTTGAAAATTTATTTTGTCAAAATTTTTTACTTCGAAAATGAATAAATATACAGTTTCCGGGCCGATAACGGCCGTTTCACACCGTCCCTGCAACAGCCTAAAAACACAGCTCAAAGCCTATCGTTTGCCGTTATCACACGACATTAAAATACACCTACCATGACAGGCTCCACCACATCATAAACAGAAAAGGACGTAAGCCATGAAAAACAACCGTCCGGCAGTCTCTGATGATAATGCAGACATTGCTCGCAAAACCACAGAAACTGCCGGACGGAAAATATAGGTACAAAAACGATATTATATCAACTCGTACATGCCGTTAGGACTTTTACGCTTCAACACGTCAAGAATAAAATCACGGTTACGGCACGTCTCACTTGTCTCCAATACGTGTTCGACGGTCTTGCGCGCTATCTCCGGATGATTGTTCTCCTCACTCAAATGGCACAACCACACGTGGCGCAGACGTTCGGAAGCATTGGTTGCAAGTGCTGCCGCGCAGTCGTTATTGCAGAGATGCCCGTAGTCGCCTCTTATTCTTTTCTTCAGATACTCCGGATAAGGTCCGTCGCGCAGCATGTCCTCGTCGTAGTTCGATTCCAAAACAAGATAATCCGACTTGCCGATTATGTCAGCCATCTCCTCCGTCACGTGCCCGGCATCGGTCATGATGCTGAACACCGTGTCGCCGTATTTTATTTGATAGCCCACGTTGTCGCTGCTGTCGTGGGGAACATTGAAGGCTGTGATGTCGAAATCGCCGGCCCTGAAAGGAACGTTCTTTTCTATTATACGCTTGTTGCTTTCAGGTATTTTGCTCCTCACACAATAGTTACGCACAATCCCCTGATGCACTGTCTGGGTGGCATATACAGGCATTTCGTACGATCTGCTGAGCGAGCCCACAGACTTGATGTGGTCGGCATGGTCGTGTGTAATTATGATGTTATGCACCATTGTGAACGACAGACCGTATTCATGAAAATACTTCTTTATTGTCCGTACGCCCAATCCGGCATCAATCATCAACCCGTCCGTTTCAGTAAAAAGACAATAGCAATTGCCGCTGCTACCGCTACCAAAAGATATGAATTTCAACATCAGAACCCTTATTTTTATACAAAAGTATCAAAAAGATATGAATATGCCAAAGTATTTGGCTAAATTTGCAAGAGCAAACCATACACCTCACTTCATGAAAAAAACACTATCTGCCATTTACAGAGTACTCGCCGCATCGGCCGGATTACTGATTGTTCCTGTAATTATGACCGTAACGTCCTGTTCATGGAACAGCGACGATAAGGAAATAGAAACCAATGCCTGCCAATTTGCCGAATATTATTTCAACTGTGTGTATGGAGATGCCATAAAGATGTGCACTCCCGAATCGGAGAAATGGTTGAGATATGCTGCGTCGAACATATCGCAGGAGGACATAGACCTGCTCAACTCACAGAAGGACGACGCCACATGCAAGAGCACGGACATAAACATGGAGAACGACTCCACGGCTGAGGTGACAATAAAAGTGAAGAATTTTCTCATGATGGACAGCATCGGAGTGCCGCCGAGAATAAAGGATTCGGCACTCTACTCCATTATCATGAAAAAGAGAAACGGACAGTGGAAGGTGCATCTTTGCAGCATGCCGCAAGAGGTTAAGGAAATGCACTGAGCGCGTAACGGGCAATCCGGATTGCCGTAATCAGTCAGCCGCATGGTCATAAAGCCACGCACACCGTCCGGCATTCCCGGCGGCACAAAACCGGACACAACGCCTCACGTTCCATGCCGCAATTATTTATTCGGCAGAAGAGAACACAACATCGGCCATTATCTTCTTTTCCGATTCGGTGATGCCGTATGCGTCCATAAGAGACTTGTCGTCTGTGAGATCAGATTCGAATTGTTCGTAGCTCATTTTTTCATTATTATATGAAACATACTTGCGCAACAGATTCACTGCCGTGCTCACATCGCCCTTGAACCACTTGGCATATGCCGAATTCAAGAAATCGGCTCTGATGCATCGTCCGCTTGCAACGATAGCGTCGTATATATCTCCAGCTTTCTGCACATCGCCCTTCAGAAGCTGTCCCCATGCCAAAGCACGTCTGACGTTGTTGTCATCCGGATGTTCATAATCAAGTCTGAATATGACAGCCATACCCTCTTCCAACTTTCCGTTACACAGTTGCGCAACAGCCAGATTCAACATATAGTTCTTGTTGTCGAGATGAATTCCGGCAAGCTTTCCGTAGTATGTCTCCGCATCCGAATATCTACGCGACGCGAAGGCAATATGCGCCATACCCTTAACGGCCTGCTCGTTGTCGGCGTTCATACTCAGAATCTTGCCGAACAGGCTCTCAGCCTCATCGCTGTGTCCGAGTCTGAAGTGCGACATTGCAACCACCACGAGATGCTCCTCACTGTCTGACGCAGCGCATACTGCCGCAAGCGACAACACCATAGCGTACTGCTTGTGTTTGTATAAAAACTTTTCGAGCTCTACGACACAGTCTGCAGGAAGCGCACCTGCCAACAGCCTGTTGGCGAAGAACAGCCCTCCGGCCTGCCCACCTCTGCCGGCAAACGGATTGACATAGTCGTTCTTATAATTATTAAGACGGAAGAACCGGTAAAGATCCTGCAAATACATTCTGCGTATGTAAGCCGGATCAGACGTGTTTATCTCCATTCCGACAGGCAATCCCAACGAATCACTGTTATTGAGCAGCTCTTTTATGTTGTCAGGCATTCGTTCGATGACCGACGACATGCCCAAGACAAATGAATATTTATCCGAATCGCAGAACGGTCCTTCCTTGAAAATCTTCTGTATGAACTTGCTGCTCCCCATCTTCTCACTGAGATTGCTGATCTGCGGATGCTCCACATAGAACGGGCAGAACCAGTTGCTAAGCAGATTGAAAAACGGGAAACGCTTCATCTGCGAGAATCCTCCGAAGTATATGTCCGAACCTGATTTCTGCATGTCTATCATCTTGTTGACCGACCGTTCCAGCTCTTCCATGTTTCGGTCGGCAGCTCCCGGATCGAGTATGTCCTGCATACTGTCCTCGTCTTTCTCTATTATACCGGATCCTGTCATCTCAAACCTGTTGTTCTTCATCAGGTTAGGTATGATGTCGTTCTGTATCTTCCTATGGTCGGCATCGGCATTATTGCAGTACAGTACCTGCATCTGCATCTCCAGAAGCTCGCGGCACACGTCCTCGTTTCCTACGAGACGGGCTACGGTCTTTTGCACTTCCGGGAACAGCGACATATCGTCTGACGGCATGGCAAACACCCAACCCACCAGCGCACGCTGCCTTATTCTGTCATCAGAAGCGTTTTCATATACATCGACCATCACGAGCCACTTGTTCAGATCGAAGACATTCATCGCCGACAACATGACTGCGCTCAGCAACATAAGGACATCATTGGCATCGACCGTAGGCGACAACATAAGTTTTCTTACCGATTCCGCGCAGTTGTCATTCCATTGTTCTGACACCAACACAGCGTCGAACAGTCTCGACATGTATTGCTGATGTCGGGCATAAACGCTTTTTACGGGTGTCTCCTGTATCCCGGAAATGTTGAGAGATGCCATTGCCACATCCTGGACAAAGCGTTCGAGCTCCTCGTAAACATCGTCCGACTGCAGAGAAATGCCTGCAGACTTTATCTTCGCCGTTATGAGCGAAGGTCTTTTTTTCGTCATGGCAGCAAGTTCCATCGCGCAATACAAACGATAGGTACGTTGCAGTATATTGGTATATACGGCATCTATCTGCGGATCCTTAAAGCCGCGCAGCATAAAGTCACGCATCAAGTGATAATCTTTTTCTATGACTTCATACTGCCCTTCGAGAAAAGAATATGTGCTGTCGCTGCTTATCTCTGTATGGATATTGCGCAAGGCTTTACCTAAATCGTGCTCTCTCAATATCAAATGCTTGATTGACTTCTGCATAACTTTTTATGACTTATGACAATGACTGCTGAAATATCATCAACGGACAATATTCTCTACTTCAGCTGTCCGAGGCTGTTTTATATGATTGTATTTTATCTTCGGCAAGGCTTTTATCACCTTATCGTCTATTCCGTAATGCTTTTTCAGTATCGCTGAATAATGCTGCAATCCGTTCTTGTTTATGGAATCACACGCCATATCGTAGGCCTTCGTGAAGGCAGACAGCTGTTTCTTGCGATGCGAATCGTTCATAACTTCCGCCCTGAATGCCAATACACCCAGCACTTTTTTCTTGTCACGGCTGTCGGCTATGACATTGTGGCCCTTCAATCTGGCCTCCGTTGCCTGAGGTTCTGGAAGCCATACGGCGTCAATCTCGTTGTTCAGAAGCATTGCAAGACGCACGTTCACGTCGTTTATCTGAATGCGGAACACCTGCGATTTAAACTTCACGCCTTCCGTAAACTTTGATGTGAGCAAATCGGTTGCCGAGAAACGTGTCATTGCAACCATCTTGTCGTCGAGCTGGCTTATCCTCTTTATTCGTGCCTTACGGCTCGTTATTAGATTCCAATAGGCATTCGTGGCCGACATATAATGAAGTTGCAGACCGTTATGCTTCTTTATACGCTCCGTGCGTACAAAGTCGGAGAACGCTCCTTCCACGCTCTTGCCTATAAGAGCTGTATCGCAGTCCATCTGCGCAGTGAACTTCTTCAGTCGTATATCTACTGCTGTCGTGTCATACAGATTGCATTCTTTAGCAACAAAAGCGGGCAGACAGTCGAGTGTCGGCATAACAGCTATCTTCAATGCCATCCTCTCCTCTTTCGCTTGTTTCATCTGCTCTTCACGCGATATCCGTTTCACCTCTTCCGCCGAACGACCGCATGAAAAAAAAACGGCGGCAATAAGCACTGCCGGTATAAAAAGAATGTTCCTCTTCATACGGCAAAAATAACAATAAATTTTGTAACAATGAAAATAATTTATACTTTTGTAGGAAATTGAATACTATGGCAAAAGACAAAATTGCTTACGTATGCAGCAACTGCGGACAGGAGTCAACAAAGTGGATCGGCAAATGTCCCAATTGTGGAGAATGGAATACTTTCAAGGAAATAAAAGTCGCGGGAAACGCTGCGGCTTCCTCTATAATATCTTCAGAACGATTCGGCGGCGACGGGAAACAGTCTGCCGAAATGAGGCCTATCAAACTAAAGGACATACCATATGAGGATTATCCAAGAATAGACCTCAACGACAAAGAGCTCAACAGGGTACTTGGCGGCGGACTGGTGCCCGGAAGTCTCATACTATTGGGCGGAGAACCGGGTATCGGCAAAAGCACCCTGACACTGCAGACAATACTCAATCTACCACAATATAAGATTTTATATGTGAGCGGAGAGGAAAGTGCACACCAACTGAAAATGCGCGCACGACGTCTGGAGAGCAAGAATCCGAAAAACGAAAACAAAGATGAGAATGTGATTATTCTATGTGAGACCTCACTCGACAAGATAATTGACCACATTCAGAACATCAAACCGGAGATAATAATCATCGATTCTATTCAGACGATACACACCGATGCCGTTGACAGCGGACCGGGAAGCGTGTCGCAGGTAAGAGAATGTGCCTCCACACTCCTACGCATATCCAAAAGCAGCGGCATACCAATAATACTTATAGGACACATCAACAAAGAGGGAACTCTGGCCGGACCTAAGATACTGGAACACATCGTTGACACCGTGATACAGTTCGAAGGCGACCAGCACTATATGTACCGCATACTGCGCTCAATAAAAAACCGATTCGGAAGCACGTCTGAACTTGGCATATATGAAATGCGTCAGGACGGACTGCGAGAGGTGAACAACCCGTCGGAAATGCTGCTCGGGCAGGACCTTTCGGGTCTTTCGGGCGTAGCGATAAGCTCTGCTATAGAAGGCGCACGGCCGTTTCTAGTGGAGACACAGGCCCTCGTATCGTCAGCAGCATACGGCACTCCGCAGCGCGCAGCCACCGGATTCGACCAGCGAAGGCTCAACATGCTGCTTGCCGTACTGGAGAAACGTGTTGGATTCAAACTGATGCAGAAAGACGTTTTCATAAACATCGCCGGCGGAATAAGGGTAACCGACCTCGCCATGGACCTGAGTATCATAGCGGCGGTGCTGTCGAGCAATGTAGATACTCCCATAGAACAAGGCTGGTGTATGGCCGGTGAGGTGGGACTGAGTGGCGAGGTGCGCCCTGTGAACCGTATAGAACAGCGGCTGGCAGAAGCCGAGAAACTGGGATTCACAGACATCATAATTCCACGTTACAACATACAAAGAATAGACAAATCGAAATACAACATCAATCTTCATCCGGTAAGAAAGGTTGAAGAGGCATTAAGAATATTATTTGGATAACAACATGAAAGATTCTGTAATAATTGTGAGCGGCGGCATGGACAGCATCACACTGCTCTACGACAAGAAGGAAGAAATAGCGCTTGCCGTGACATTCGACTATGGCAGCAACCACAACGCGAAGGAGATAACATGGGCGAAGGTGCACTGCGAACGACTTAAAATAAAGCACATCGTGATAAAGCTCGACTTCATGCACAAGTATTTCACAAGCAGTCTGCTCGAAGGAGCCGACGCCATACCCGAAGGCCACTACGCCGACGAGAACATGAAATCGACCGTAGTGCCGTTCCGCAACGGTATAATGCTGTCGATAGCAGCAGGCATCGCCGAAAGCAACGGACTGAAGAAAGTGCTCATAGCCAACCACGGAGGCGACCACACGATATATCCCGACTGCCGTCCGGCATTCATCAAGGCGATGAACGAAGCCACCGAAAACGGCACCTACGTGAATGTCAGCATCTGTGCGCCGTACACAAACATAACCAAAGCCGACATCGCACGAATCGGGAAACGACTCGGAATAGACTATTCGGAGACATGGAGCTGCTATAAAGGCGGAGAAAAACACTGCGGAAAATGCGGTACATGCATCGAAAGAAAAGAGGCTCTTGCCTTAGCTGGAATAGAGGATAAAACCGAATATGAAAACTAATCGCGACACACTGCATTACAAGATGTACACAAAGCGGTTAAATACATATAATTTTCGGATTTCAACATTGGCAATATCAACTTTTATTATTAATTTTGCGTGCAGAGAAAATAATATCCAACTTAAATATTTAAGATAAATGAAAATCGATCAATTCAATTTTGCCGGAAAGAAGGCAATCGTTCGCGTGGACTTCAATGTTCCATTAGATGAGAACGGAAAAGTAACTGATGACACACGTATACGCGGTGCGCTCCCTACACTCAAGAAAGTGCTGGCTGACGGTGGTGCACTGATAATGATGAGCCACATGGGTAAGCCGAAAGGCAAAGTAAACCCGAAACTGTCTCTGGGACAGATAAAGGAAGACGTTTCCAAGGCACTTGGCGTAGAGGTTAAGTTCGCTCCTGACTGCGCAAACGCCGACGAAGAGGCTAAAGCTCTGAAACCGGGCGAGGCTCTTCTGCTCGAGAACCTCCGCTTCTATCCTGAAGAGGAAGGCAAACCGGTAGGCATCGACAAGGAAGATCCTGCTTACGCAGCTGCTAAGGACGAGATGAAGAAACGTCAGAAAGACTTCGCAAAGAAGCTGGCTTCTTATGCTGACGTTTATGTAAACGACGCTTTCGGAACAGCTCACCGCAAACATGCTTCCACAGCTGTCATCGCCGACTACTTCGACGCAGACTCAAAGATGCTGGGTTATCTGATGGAGAAAGAAGTAACAGCCATCGACAACGTGCTGAAGAACGCACAGCATCCTTTCACAGCCATCATCGGCGGTTCTAAGGTAAGCTCTAAGCTCGGTGTAATCAAGAACCTCCTTGACAAGGTTGATAACCTCATCATCGGTGGTGGTATGGGTTACACATTCATCAAGGCACAGGGTGGTAAGATCGGAGAGTCTCTCCATGAAGACGACCTCATGCCTGAGGCACTGAACGTTATCGAAGAAGCAAAGAAGAAGGGTGTAAACCTCAGCCTCTCTGTTGCAACTGTTGCAGCAAACGAATTCTCTAACGACGCTGAGCGCAAGGTTGTTGATATCTACAACATTCCTGACGGATGGGAAGGTATGGACGCTTCTGAAGAGAGCCTCGAGAACTGGAAGAAGATCATCCTCAGCTCAAAGACTATTCTGTGGAACGGTCCTGTAGGTGTATTCGAGTTCGATAACTTCGCTCACGGAACAGGCGAAATCGCAAAATATGTAGCACAGGCTACACAGGAGAACGGCGCTTACTCTCTCGTAGGTGGTGGTGACTCAGTTGCTGCTGTCAACAAGTTCGGTCTGGCAGACAAGGTAAGCTATGTTTCTACCGGTGGTGGTGCTATGCTTGAGGCAATCGAAGGAAAAGTTCTTCCTGGAGTTGCTGCCATAACAGGCGAGAAATAATCCGCATAAAATAAATATGCTATAAAAATCAGGTTTCTTATCTAAGAGACCTGATTTTTTTATTCTCCCTACCCTTCTTACACGCATTATGACAATCACAACGCACTGAGCCACAATGACAAAAAGCACAAATAGCGGGGCAATAGAAATTATGCGTGGATTGCTTTTATCCATTGTCTATCACTGAATGACGGAAAACGTTCCGACAGCATACGACAACACAAACGGTGACAACAAGAGATTCACGTAAAAATAGACCTACATAGAATAAACAGACAAATCATCACGGCAAAAGAAATACGCATCTCCGAATCATCCTATAAAGCCTTTCCGCGCTTTTCCCGCGTATGATACGCAACATACTTAACGAAAACCCAAGCAACGAACTTACAATTTTTCTTGACAATATTTTGACAAAATAAATTCGGGAAAGAGGTGTAAAAGGATGTTAAATCCGATATAATAAGGACCATTTAGGGCTGTATCGTCTTTTGATATACCCCGTAACATAGTCCGAAAAACTTCGTTTTGCTTTCTGATAATGCCTATTTCGCAGTCTGATTAAGCCCATTTCAGGGTGCGATATGGTGCTTTTCAGCCCCCAATATGGCCCATTTTGCATATCGAAATGGTGCTTATTACAGAACCGGGAAACACCATTTAAATATAAATAATTGATATTCAATATCTTATGAAAGCCTCTTATAATTCGCGTATTTACGCCGAAAGAAAGTCTGTCAGCAAATTACGCGCTTATTTTTCGGGGTAGAACAGAAAACTCATACCGAAAAATAAAAATATGCTTATAATTTGAAAGTACATCATATCGCTTTCATTTCAGCCGATGCGAGCGTAACAGATTCGGCCATGACGCAGCAGTTTTTGCTGAGATATATCTACCGCAGAATTTTTACAGAGCCCGGATAATTATGAATGTAGGAAACTTCCGAACAGACATACTACGCCTATACATTATTATAAGTAAGACAATGGCGTCGGCACTATGAGTTGCCAAAACGACAACAGACTAATATTTGCTGTTCTTTTTCATTCTGTAAACATACAATATTATCCCCGCCAGTATCATCAGAGAAGCAAGGCTGTTGACCAGATTTGAGTTTGTCTCGCCACAAACATACAAGACAAATATCACCAACACGCCCAAACAGACAAGCAGTATTCCTAAATATTGTGTTAGAAACGATTTCATGACGTCTATATTTTCCGGTGCAAAAATATTAAAGTTCAATATATCCGAGGCGGAATATAAGGATAAAAATTGTTAAATATGCAAATAAGCCATATCTGCCTTTGTTTCTATCGATTAAAATAAGTACCTTTGCACCGCATTTTGCAAAATTACATCATTTTAATCATTAATTCAATATGAATCAATACGAAACCGTTTTCATTTTGACTCCCGTTTTGTCTGATGATCAGATGAAGGAAGCGGTTGCTAAGTTCAAGAAGCTTCTCACCGACAATGGTGCAGAGATCCTGAATGAGGAAACCTGGGGATTGAAAAAAATGGCTTATGCTATTCAGAAGAAATCAACAGGTTTTTACTGCCTGCTTGAATTCAAGGCTGAGCCAACTATCGTTAAGACACTCGAAACAGGCTTCCGCCGCGACGAGAAAGTCATTCGTTTCATAACAGTCAAACTCGACAAGTACGCTGCACAGTACGCAGAGAAGAGACGTAACAAATTTGCTAAAAAAGAGGAGGCTTAATTTATGGCAGCAGTAGAATCAGAAATTCGTTATTTGACTCCACCTTCAGTGGATACAAGAAAGAAAAAGTATTGCCGTTTCAAGAAAAGCGGTATTAAGTATATCGACTACAAGGATCCTGAGTTCCTCAAGAAGTTCTTGAACGAGCAGGGTAAAATCCTTCCGCGTCGCATTACCGGTACTTCTCTGAAATATCAGCGTCGTGTGGCACAGGCTATCAAGCGTGCACGCCAGATTGCTTTGCTTCCATATGTAACCGATTTGATGAAATAAAAAAGGAGGAACGACAATATGGAGATAATACTGAAAGAAGATATAATCGGCTTAGGCTACAAGAACGATATCGTAAACGTAAAGAGCGGATACGGACGTAACTACCTCATCCCTACAGGAAAAGGTGTTATCGCTTCTGAATCTGCAAAGAAAGTACTTGCAGAAAACCTGAAACAGCAGGCTCACAAACTCGCTGCCATCAAGGCTGAGGCAGAGAAGAAGGCTGAAGCTCTCAAGGACGTTGCACTTGTTATCAGTGCTAAAGTCAGCGCAACAGGCGTTACTTACGGTTCTGTAAATACAAACATCGTTGCTGAAGAACTGAAGAAGTTGGGCTTCGATATCGACCGCAAGATCATCACTATGCACGACATCAAGAGCGTAGGCGACTACGAGGCTGTCATCCACTTCCACAAAGAGGTTGAGGTTAAGCTGCCTGTAAAGGTCGTTGCAGAGAATGCTCCTGTTGAGAAGAAGGAAGAGGAAGCTGCTCCTGCAGCTGAAGCTTCTGAGAACACAGAAAACAATACAGAGGAAGCAAAATAATTAAGTACTGTAAAGCAAATCTATAATTTTAATCCCGGCATATCTTTTATGATGTGCCGGGATTTTTTGTATGATTCAGTATTGTCTCAAGGCAGCGAGAAGCTCGTTGTTCTCGTTTCTTGTTCCGATAGTGACGCGCAGACAGTTGCTGCACAGTCTGACATTGGTACGGTTGCGTACAATGATTCCCTTTCCCACGAGATAATCGTAAACGGCCTGTGCATCGTCCATCTTCGCAAGGAAGAAGTTGGCATCTGTCGAATATACTTTCTGACACATGGAAAGAATCTGGAATGCATTGATCATCCTGCCGCGTTCCACAACAATGTTGTTTACCCACTTCTCCACCTTATATGGGTCCTTCAGCATATCGAGAGCATATTTCTGGGTCAGTGTGTTTACATTGTAAGGATATTTCACCTTGTTGAACACATCTATTATTTCCTTACGCGCGAAAGCCATTCCAAGCCTTATACCGGCACATCCCCAAGCCTTACTCATAGTGTTGAGCACCACCATATTCTGGTATCTTGCGAGCTTGAGTCTGAAAGGCACCGTGCGTGCGAAATCGGAATAAGCCTCATCAACAACCACAATGCCGTCGAAGTTGTCGGCAACCTGCTCTATCTCATTGTCGTCAATAAGATTGCCTGTGGGATTGTTCGGCGAACAGATCCATATCAGTTTTGTATTGTCATCACAGGCGTCCAACAATGCTTCTGCCTTAATCTGAAACTCATCATCGAGCAAAACCGGCCTGTACTCTACATCGTTTATGTCGGCACAGACCTTATACATACCGTATGTCGGTTCAATCGCCACCACATTGTCTATTCCCGGACGACAGAAGCAGCGGAAAAGCAGATCTATGATCTCATCGCTTCCGTTGCCCAGACATATCTGTTCCGCCTGCACCATCTTAACCTTTGCCAACACATTTTTCAGTTCTGTCTGCAACGGATCCGGGTAACGGTTGTACGGATTATTGTAAGGATTCTCGTTGGCATCAAGCAGAACGGTGGCCTCATGTCCGCTATACTCATTTCTGGCACAGCTATACGGTGACAACTTCAATATGTTGTCGCGCAATAGTTCTTCAAGTTTTTTCATCTTCAGTTGTCTTTCAATCTATGTTTTTGAGCCGTACTGTCATCGCGTTTTTGTGCGCGTCGAGCATCTCATTCTCCGCCATCACCTCCACGGCACGTCCTATTGACCTGACGCCTTCGGGCGTTATATGCTGGAATGTTATCTTGCGTATATAGCTGTCAAGGTTCACTCCATTATAAGCCATGGCATATCCGTGCGTAGGAAGAGTATGGTTTGTTCCGCTCGCATAGTCACCGGCGCTCTCACACGCGTACCTTCCTAAGAACACACTTCCTGCATTTACGACTTTATCTGCAAGTTCATCGTAGTCTTCAGTGGCTATGACAAGGTGCTCCGGAGCATATGCGTTACTTATATCCATTGCCTCACTGCTGTCGTGTGCCACAATACAGATACTGTTCTCGAGTGCCTGCGCAGCGATGTTACGACGTGGCAGAAGTGCCATTTGACGGTCAATCTCCTTAATGACCTTCTCTGCCATGGATTCGGATGTATTTATAAGAAGCACCTGCGAATCGGTTCCGTGCTCTGCCTGAGACAATAAATCGGCAGCGACAAACTCCGCATTACTGCTGTCGTCGGCTATGACACATACTTCAGACGGTCCTGCCGGCATGTCTATCGCAACGTCGCTCAGACTTACCTGCTGCTTGGCGGTCATGACAAACCGGTTTCCCGGTCCGAAGATCTTATACACCTTAGGCACTGTCTCTGTGCCGTATGCCATTGCGCCGATGGCCTGCACTCCACCTATCTTATATATTCTATTAACTCCTGCCACCTTTGCCGCGACAAGAATTGCAGGATTCACCTTGCCTTCCTTATTTGGAGGAGTACACAGAATGATGTCCTCACATCCGGCAATCTTTGCCGGTGTAGCCAGCATAAGGACTGTTGAGAACAGCGGAGCTGTACCTCCGGGAATATACAGTCCTATTTTCTGTATGGCGACTCCCTTTTGCCAACAGCATACTCCCGGTGCGGTCTCAACCTTATGCACCGTCATTCGCTGCGACATATGGAACTTCTCAATGTTTGAGTGAGCCAGTTCTATGGCACTTTTCAGCTCGCCACTCACTTCGTTTACGGCAGAATCAAGCTCCTCTTCGGTTACAGCTAATGATGCAAGAGATACGCCGTCAAACTTGGCTTCGTAGCGTCTCACCGCGTCATCACCGTTCTTACGTACATCGTCCAGAATGTAGGCAACCGTCCCATTCAGCTTGGAGACGTCTATATAAGGTCTCTCAAGCAGGCGCTGCCAATCTGAACGCTCAGGATATTTCACTATTTTCATAACAATATCATTTTTTCAATGGGTGACACAAGGATGCCCTGCGCCCCTAATTCTTTCAAACGTCCGATAATCTCCCAAAAGCGTTTCTCGTCGAGCACCGTATGTATTGAACACCAATTCTCATCGGCCAAAGGTATGATGGTAGGGCTTTTTATTCCCGGCAACACTGCCGTTATATCCTTCACCCTACTCTTCGGCGCGTTCATCATCACGTATTTCTTGTCTGTAGCAGAACGCACAGCCTCCATACGGAACAACATCTCGTTAAGAATTGCGTGCTTGTCATCATCCAGCTTCCAGTTGGCTATAAGCAGAGCCTCGCTCTCCATCACAACTTCCACCTCTCTCAGATTGTTGCTTATGAGAGTACTGCCGGAACTTACAATATCAAATATGCCATCAGCAAGACCTATTCCCGGACAAATCTCTACACTGCCGGTTATAACGTGTATCTCTGCCGTGATGCCGTTTTTCTTAAGAAATTTGCTCAGAATGTTCGGATAGGACGTCGCAATGCGCCGACCATTGAACCATTCAAGCCCGTTATATTTATATTCTTTAGGTATTGCAAGCGACAATCTGCACTTACTGAAACCCAGACGTGATATGATCTGGGCATTCTCCTCCTTCTCAAGAAACTCATTCTCGCCCACTATACCGACGTCGGCAACACCACTTGCCACGCTCTGTGGAATATCATCATCTCTAAGAT
This sequence comes from uncultured Prevotella sp., assembly GCA_900554695.1. Taxonomy (GTDB): domain Bacteria; phylum Bacteroidota; class Bacteroidia; order Bacteroidales; family Bacteroidaceae; genus Prevotella. The sequence continues at coordinate 25,262 of USHV01000013.1, forward strand.
ACAATACCTCTATCGGGAAATTTACAGATTGTACCAACAAAGTACGCTTACTGCTGCTGACTTTTATGTCGGCTTCAGCAAGCAAATTCATCGTATCGTCGAACAAACGACCTTTTGATTGCACTGCAATTCGTAACATAATATCAAATATTTTTAAAAAAATATAGACAAAAATACCGTTTTCCAAGGAATTACGCAAGAATTGTAGTACATTTGTGCTACATTTGTATGCAATTGAAATTTTTATACATATTATTTTCATTATTGCTGGTTTGCAGCTGCAATAACAGCAAAAAGACACCGGAAATGACGCCGTGGGGCACTGTCGAAGGTGAGGACACTGCCACTGTTGAAGATCACTTCAGCCTGAGCGACATTCAGAACAACGGAGAAATGATAATGCTCACTATGAGTGGTCCGGAAACATATTTCGATTATCGTGGACGAGGTATGGGCACACAATATCTGATGTGCGAGAAATTCGCGCACAACATCGGAGTATCATTGCGCGTGGAGCTATGCCGTGACACGGACGAAATGGTGAGAAGACTGCAAGATGGCGAAGGCGACATAATTGTATATCAAATGCCAAGAAAAATCAAAGGGCTTAACTATTGTGGCTATGGCACCGACAGCACGTCATGGGCTGTGAGCGCATCAAACAAGGAACTGTCGGACACTCTGAGCCGTTGGTACAAGCCACAACTGCTCGCACAGATAAGAAAAGAGGAAAATTTCCTTTATTCAGCAAAAAGCATACGGCGCCATGTCTATTCACCCATGCTGAACGCATCGGCAGGAATAATATCGAAATATGATTATCTGTTCCAGAAATATGCCCCTCTCACACGCTGGGACTGGCGACTGCTTGCAGCGCAATGCTATCAGGAATCGACATTCGACCCTCAAGCCCGCTCTTGGGCAGGTGCCTGCGGACTGATGCAGATAATGCCCTCGACGGCTGACATGATAGGTCTGTCGAGAGCAAACTTGTTTGATCCGGAAGAGAACATAGCCGGAGCGGCACGATATATCAAGACTCTCAACAGCAAATTTCTCGACATAAGAGACCGCGACGAGCGCAACGCATTCATCCTCGCAAGCTACAACGGAGGATTCTTCCACATACGCGACGCCATGGCTCTGGCAAAGAAATATGGCAAGAATCCACACTCGTGGAGAGACGTTTCTGAATTTGTACTGAAACTTAGCAATCCGACATACTACAACGACCCGGTAGTAAAATACGGATATATGCGCGGACAGGAAACGGCCAACTACGTGGAAAGCATCAGACACCGCTGGGCACAATACAGAAACAAAGCACGCGGTGGCTCCGGAACATTCGGTTTCCCGGAAAACGTGACGCCCCAGAAAGCACGTAAGAAACACAGATTCAAACTGTAATGATGTAAGGCTGACGTCATAAAACGGTTCACAGAAATTCGACATTGATTGGTCTCAATAAAGTCTGCTGCATTAAGTCCGGCATACATAGTGCTTGTGGTGAAGATTCATCGGTTTTGGCAACATCAATTCATTACAGAGGTTACGTCAATTTATCATTACGCGACTCTCCTACTGTCAATGTTTATACTATCCATATTGTCATAAATTTTCAACCATCCTATGGTTTTTCATAAACAAATCCAATACCGATGTTTTCTACTTAGCCGAGGAATAACATATAGACAACAAATAAAGATATAGGCATACGGACCGTATAGATTCACCCTACATCTGCCATAACACTACATATCCTGTACTTACAATAAATGTACGGATATTGGGCATCCGTACATTTATTCTTATCATACCTTTAAAGTAACGTATCAAGCCACTCATAACTGCTTTATGCTTATGAAAAATACAGTCTTATATTTTCGAAGCAATATGTCTTCTGTATCGCTTCATATCCGATTTATTCAAGAATTTGTCTATACGTGCCACACGCTCCTGTTGCGTGATGTTGCTTTTCTCCATGTCATTATCTTCTTTTATATATATTTGTCCTGTGCCTGTAACAGGATTATACTCGTCCCAATACACAGGAACGCTGTGATATCTCCCATCTCCGCCATATTTTTTAACATAGGTCAGCCTTCTTGTTGAACTATACCCATAAGCATGAACAGTGATTGTAGAACTGTCGTTGACTGTATTGCTTTGCTCTGTTTTAAGAATACATTTGGTAACACAACGTGGATGCTGAAAATGCTTTTGTCCCCAGAAATTGGCCAAAGCCTCATGTTCCCAGAACGAACTATGCTGCTTAGCCTCACGTCCGTATATTTCGTGTCGAGGACGTATCTGTTGATACATAGGAACACAAAGCAGAGGAGCCAGGCTGAAATATATCGCCCGGAAATACACAGTGTTTATATAATTAAAGTTTTTCTTTGCCTTGTCAAAATCGAAACTTCGGTATTGCTGCGGATTCATGTCCAAGTCAAGCTTCTGCAAATGCTCCGGGGTGATGATATTTATCATTTTATGCTTGTCGAAGTCAAAATCATCACCATATCCTATATGGTCATCCTTGAGCAGCTTGAGCATATTTTCCTGGGCAAGAGGGGTGAAAAGAAGAGCGAATTGCTGGTTGCTGTTACGGTTGCTGGTATCGAACGCGACCTCAAACTCTTCATTCGTCATCATTGCATAATCTGCCTTGCTCAGATTCTGAGCCTTATGATGAAGCATTAACTTCTTAAATTTAAACGACAATGAGTGCTCTTTCCCCGCCAGTCCGCTATGCTTTCTGTTGAATATCAGATCGGGAGCGGCCGTATTACCATATATAAGACGTGTCTTCTCATAATATTCCGGATAATCGGCCTCGACACTTGCCGTAAGCACCTCTGAACGTCTGACTGTACGATATTTACCATCCGTGTCGCGCTCACGTGTCGTCCAATATATTGTCTTGCGGCCCGTGTATATTTTAGTACCCATTATCATCTTCCTTGTCCTGCAAAGAACAAACGGATTTCCATTGATAAGGCCGGAATTGGCATATATCACAGAGCGGTCAGAATTGAAAGAGTCGTCCCACTTGTAAACCTTCTTCAAGTCGGCGAGACGCTGGGCCGTGAAATAAGGATCAAACTCCAGACGCGGAACGGTCTTGCTTATCATGCGTGCCAGTATATCCCAATCATACAAGCGATTAAGCGGAGCCATCTGATTCCACGCCTCTTTTGTAAGCTCGTCTATAACATTACACAAATCTTCACGCTCCGACTTCAATTCGCTCAACTGCGGACTTACTTTTTTAAACAGAAAAACCACATCAGCAAATACAATCAGAGCAAAGAGGCCTTTGCCCAAATCGGTAAGATCGTCCCAAAAAGATATTATGGCCACGATTCCCGCGACAGCAGCAATAATCAACAAAACTCCCCAGACTTTCCACCGGAATATCTGTGAGTTCAACAATGACAGATCCACATTATTACTGCAAATCTTACTACAAGTAATACGGTTGGCCTTGACATCAACATCAGCCTCTTTCGCCAATTCATCAAAAGTCTGTTCCGCGACACGTTTGAAGCGGTCGCGGAACACTTTCTGATATTCTGTAAGAGGATCATATATGTCGTTATCCATACGAATGTTTTAGAAGAACTTACCCCTGGCCATCTCGCGGGTCTCCGCAGAAGCTGTGAACGGGATACGCGTTGTGTAGCCTTGACGGGCAGCCACAATCATCTTGGTAGGCCAACGGAAAATGTCTGTGTTCCACTGTGTCACACGACTGTTATATACAGTACGTGCAGCTGTTATCTCGCGCTGCAGATAACTGTTCTGCTGCATGGCATCGGCTATCGCACTATGTGCCTTTAGCTCAGGGTAAGCTTCGACCTGCGGGAACAGACGACCGAAAGCCGTGTTCACCTGACGGCTCACCTCTTCCCTGTTCTTTTCGTTTACAGTTCCGCTGCGCATGGCTGCCACGGTTTTCATAACGTCCTTGTCAAGATCGATGGCTTTTTCTACGATACCGACCACATTCTGCAAGATCTGCACACGCTGTTCAAGATAATTGTCTATGTTGGACGCCTCTGCCTGAATGCGTTGCTCCAACTGCTGGAAATAATTATGGGCAGAGATTTTCATAAAGATGAATATCACTCCAGGCAATATGCCGACAAGACAACCGACAAACGCAACCAACAGAGGATTCTCAAGAGTACTGCCCATAAAGTAAACAAACAACAATACGAGACAAGGTATTGTCACCCACAACGCGATTTCGAAAAGTGTGGATCCAAATCCTATTTCGACAGGTAACTGACGATCGATAACATGTACATCACGGCCATTATCATTAACAGGCCCTGTAACTTCATCTAATAGATTTGCCATATATAATTTAGTTTATTATTTTAAGCCTTATTGTATGGAAACAGACAATATGTCTGATAATAGTCAAAAGCACCAATATATTAAATACCGGACACAATGACAATCATTGCGTGGCAACACAGCTCTTAAATATAGATTATGTATGTTTTTTCATAATATCCATGATTACTTATGCAAATATAAAATATTTAATTCATATACGGAAGAATATTGCCTAAAGATGAATATATACGTGTCCTTTAGAGAACAAAAAACGGCAATCAAACGGTTATTGATTCCGATACTTATTCTATAGTTTGGGAAACAGAAGAACGATTTTCAGAAGATGTGACACGAAAGAACAACTATAAACGGCAAGCGAAGTATCATTATAAAACAAGAATCCGGGCAGGACACAACTCGGATAACGGTATTCCACACTTTTTGCAGGTTCTTTCATTTGAGCTACGCAGAATACTTCATCCATACTCATGCGTACATATATAAACAAAGAGAGCTGCAGTAAACAAATAACTGCGGCTCCCTTTCTATGTCATATTAAGACTTGCTGTGTCCTAAATTATTTCACTTTCTCTACAATAGCCTTGAATGCTTCAGGATTGTTTACAGCCAGGTCTGCGAGAACCTTACGGTTGATCTCGATGCCTGCCTTGTGGAGTGCACCCATAAGAGTAGAATAGCTCATATTCTCAAGGCGTGCGGCAGCGTTGATACGCTGAATCCACAGAGAACGGAAATTGCGTTTCTTAGTACGACGATCGCGGTATGCGTATGTGAGACCCTTCTCCCATGTGTTTTTAGCAACCGTCCAAACATTCTTTCTTGCACCATAGTAACCTCTGGTGAGTTTAAGAATTCTTTTTCTTCTTGCTTTCGAAGCAACGTGATTTACTGATCTTGGCATAGTTTTGTTTCCTTTAAAATGTTTGACTAATTAAAATTAACGGAGGCAGAGCATATCACGCACCGCTTTCAGGTTGCTACCATCCACCATTGTCTGGTGAACAAGGTTTCTCTTCTGCTTCTTTGTTTTCTTAGTCAAGATGTGACTGTGGTAAGCATGATGTCTTTTGATCTTACCTGTACCAGTGAAACGGAATCTCTTCTTTGCACTGGCCTTTGTCTTCAGTTTTGGCATTTTTTTATGTTTTAAATTGTTATTTAATCATAGTGGCAACGCATATACCCGGCGTTACGCACTTTCTTTTTCAGTCCATATTAAGCTTTTTCAGAGCCTCGTCGCTTATTTTAGCGTTGGCGAAAAGTCCTCCGTTTGCAGGAATGGCACTTTCGGTCTCGTTTGCCTTTGCTGCGTTCTGGCTCTTGAGCTCAGCCTCACGACGCTCACGGTCAAGCTTCTGCTGACTCTTCTTCGCAACGCCAGCCTTTTTAGGCGCCATATAAAGAAACATCTTCTTTCCGTCAAGCTTCGGCAGCTGTTCTACCTTTGCTATATCCTCGAGATCGTTTGCAAAACGCAGGAGGAGCACCTCACCCTGTTCCTTGAACAGGATTGAGCGACCACGGAAGAACACATAAGCGCGCACCTTGTTGCCCTCTGTCAGGAATTCTCTTGCATGTTTCAGCTTGAAGTTGTAGTCATGCTCATCGGTCTGAGGTCCGAAACGTATTTCCTTAATCTCAACCTTAACCTGCTTGGCTTTCATCTCCTTGGCATGTTTCTTCTGTTGATAAAGGAATTTGCTATAGTCGATGAGACGACAAACCGGAGGCTGCGCATTTGGAGATATCTCGACAAGGTCAACGCCCTGTTCATGTGCCATATCAAGTGCCTGACGTGTCGGCATGACTGTCGATCCGCCGTCTCCTACAACTCGTACTTCCCTGACGCGAATCTGTTCATTCACGCGGTACTGATTCTTCATTTTGTCATTCTTCATTCAACCATTTTATGATAAGCGAATGCAAAGTTACCACATTTCAGGCAATCGGCAAAATATTTCAATAATTTTCTTTTAACATTATAGTTGTTTTTATCAATACAAACAGCATAGCAGAATACATATATATGAAAATTTCTCTCGCATAACACAGCATACATTCCGTAATACCTATGAAGCATGGGAAAATGCATAATCATGCAACGTGAAAAGTAAGAAACTCTACATTTGAGAATTTTAAAACATATCATATAAGTAGGAAATGGGACGTAAAAGATGCACTAACAATCATTCACGAAAGCACGATATCAGATAACGACACGCGAAACAGACCATTCCGGCTTATGAAAAAGACCTTAAATCATTGATATGCAGATACTATAGATATGCGGTACATATATTGAAAAACCAAAAAGACGCCTCAGGAACATTTCGGAATCAGTTCCTGCGACGTCTTTGCTATGTGTTGACAATAAATATCTTATCAGTGTTCCGGACGTATTTCCGTGGCTTTCAGCATCTCTGCGACCTCTGCATTAATCTTGGCAGCAAAGTCTTCCATAGACATGACGCTCTGCTCGCCTCCACCCTGCTTACGAACGGCAACGGTTCCGTCGGCCTGTTCCTTCTCACCGACAACAAGCATATAAGGGATACGCTTCATCTCGTTATCGCGAATCTTTCGGCCTATCTTCTCATTACGGCTATCTACTGTAGCACGCACACCGTTGTTGTCGAGATATCTGTAAACTTTCTTTGCGTAGTCATTATATTTCTCCGATATAGGCAGGATGGCAACCTGATCAGGAGTGAGCCACAATGGGAAGTGACCGGCAGTGTGCTCGATAAGCACAGCGCAGAAACGTTCGAGCGAACCGAACGGAGCACGGTGAATCATCACAGGAGTCTTCTTGGTGTTGTCCTCGTCGGTGTATTCGAGTTTGAAACGCTCCGGCAGGTTATAATCCACCTGGATGGTACCCAGCTGCCAACGACGTCCGATTGCATCCTTAACCATGAAGTCGAGCTTCGGTCCATAGAAAGCAGCCTCGCCATATTCTACCTTTGCCTTCAGGCCTCTCTCCTTGCAAGCCTCGATTATGGCCTGCTCGGCTGTTGCCCATACTTCGTCAGAACCGATGTACTTCTCGTGATCGTTAGGATCGCGCAGAGAAATCTGAGCCTCAACATTCTCCTCTGTGAAGTTGAATGTAGAGAACACGGTCTGAATGATATCGATAACTCTCAGGAACTCACTCTTAACCTGATCAGGACGACAGAAAATGTGCGCATCGTCCTGTGTGAACGAACGTACACGTGTGAGTCCGTGAAGCTCGCCGCTCATCTCATAACGGTAAACGGTTCCGAACTCAGCGATACGCAACGGCAGGTCTCTGTACGAACGCGGTTTCCATGCGAACACCTCACAGTGGTGAGGACAGTTCATAGGTTTGAGCATATACTCCTCGTCATCCTCCGGAGTGTGTATAGGCTGGAATGAGTCTTTGCCGTAGTGTGCGTAGTGACCAGAAGTAACATAAAGATTCTTACTTCCGATATGCGGAGTGATTACCTCCTGATAGCCGTAGTTCTTCTGTATCTTGCGCAGCATATCCTGCAGACGCAGACGCAGCTCAGTGCCTTTCGGCAACCAAATTGGAAGTCCTTTACCGACACGCTCTGAGAACATAAACAGTTCCATCTCACGACCTATCTTACGATGGTCACGCTTCTTAGCTTCCTCGAGCATTACAAGATACTCGTCGAGCATTTTCTTCTTCGGGAACGTGATACCATAGATACGTGTCATCTGCTCACGCTTTGCATCACCACGCCAAAATGCTCCTGCCACGCTTGTAAGCTTGATGGCCTTTATGGCTCCTGTGCTTACGAGGTGCGGACCACGGCAAAGGTCGGTGAACGAACCCTGCGTATAGGTTGAAATAGTACCGTCTGCAAGATCCTGGTCAATGTGCTCACACTTGTAGGTCTGTCCGTCGGCATTGAACTCAGCCAGAGCGTCAGCCTTAGAAACATCCTTGCGCACAACCGGCTCGTTCTTCTTGGCCAGTTCCTTCATTTTTGCCTCAATGGCAGGAAAATCGTTTTCGCTTATAGTGACACCTTTCGGCGGCATTACATCATAGAAGAATCCGTTCTCAACAGCCGGACCGAATCCGAACTGTATGCCAGGATAGAGTTCCTGCAGCGCTTCAGCCAGCAGGTGGGCCGATGTGTGCCAGAAGGTGTGCTTGCCTTCTTCGTCATCAAATTTGTACAGAACAAAATTAGCGTCCTCAAGAATTGGACGGTTAAGTTCTACTGTTTCGCCATTGACACCGCAAGAAACAACGTCGCGGGCGAGAGCAGGCGAAATGCTCTCTGCAATCTGTAAACCGGTTACACCTTGTTCATATTCATGAACAACACCGTCCGGAAAAGTGATTTTTACCATAACAACTTAGTATTTGATCTTTTTCAGCTGCAAAATTAATATATTCTTTCAATAATAAACAATTAGCGCAAAGTTTTTTCTCAACGACTTTTCTTGTCAGTTTGCTGATACCTCTTTATAAGACTATAAGCATCATACAAGCCCAATTCGCCAGCCTTGCTGAGATCGACTATTCCCGCACTTATTTTCTTCATATTGATATAAGCCAGTCCACGGTTGTAATAGGCTTCGGCAAGATTGGAGTCAAGGCGTATGGCCTCTGAATAATCTGCTATGGCCTTATCGTAGAGTTTGCCGACTGCATACATATTTCCACGACAATAATACAGGTAAGGATTATCTGCGTCAAGACTTATCGCATGGTTCATGTCGGACATGGCACGTTCGGAAGCGATGCGCACATCAGTACCACCAGAAGCATTGAACTCGTTCATCTTAGACAGACAGAAAGCACGCTGCCAATAGCCTAAAGGCGAGATTGAGTCGATGGAAATATAAGTTGTAAGGTCGGATATCGCGGCATCATAATTCTGCAATGCCGAATACAACACTGAACGCAAAAGCAAATCGGACTTCACCGCCGATACGTTGCGCGAATCATCGATACGCGCTGAAAGAGAATCAACACAGGCAAAATAATCCTGCGACGTATTCTTATCAATCTGCTTCGACATGCAGTTGACATAAATACGGCGCAACGTACTGCCTGAATTATTGAACTTCTCAACTGCTGCAGAGAAAGCCTGATAACTCTTCACCCCGTTATCATAAGCCGAAAGCGAAAGATAATACATCGGTCGGAACGACTGCTCCACAGAACGGTTCTGCACACGTCCGCGATAATCGCTCTCATACTCATGCTCCACCTTATTCTCATCGGCTACAACCATCTGATTATATTTTTCAGGATCGATATCGCTACGCTTACGCATCTGTTTGGTTTTCGATGCACTCCAGCGTGGCTGCACACCCAGACGCTTGTTCATCTGAGCCTTCAATATCTTGAACTCGTCAAGCTCAGCTTTGGCTGTCATTCCGAGACGGCGGTAACAGTTTGCCCTACGAGCAAGACCGGTCCAGAAGTTAGGGAACTGATTGATAACCGAGGTATAATCTTTTATGGCCGCCCGCAGGTCACCGGTACGGTCGTGCAACAATGCCCTGTTGAATATCGCCAAGATATTATTTGGCTCCATTTTTATTACATAGTCGAAATCAGTTATCGCACGGTTGTCGTCGCCGAGCTGCATGCCGAGCAATCCACGGTTGTAGCGAGCCATGAAATTGTCAGGATCTATTTCTATGGCTTTGTCATAATCGGCCATCGCTCCACGCAGATTGTTCAGATTATAACGCGCAAGTCCACGATTGACATAATTGGCAACGCTCTGCGGCTTTAGATGTATTGCTTTATCAAGACATGCCGCAGCATCTTTCCACTTGGACTTCGAAAGACTGATCATAGCCTTTGCCGACCACGCGTCAGCATTATACGGATCAATCTCAAGACTCTTCCCCAACCATTCGTCGGCTTTTGTCGTATCTTTCTGTAATAGGAACACCTCTGCCTTCAGTGAATAAGCCTTTGCATTGGTTTTCCAACGCGTGACCATCGTGTCCAGATCGGTCTGTGCACGGTCATAATCCTTATCTTCTATACGACACAAGGTACGGTTATACCATACGTTCTGATTCCATGGATTAAGGTTGAGCGACTTGTCGTAATCGCTGATTGCCCCGTCGAAATTATTCTGATGAATACGGCACAACCCCCTCAGTTCGTATATATCAGATATGTAGGGATTGAGCTTGAGAGCCTCGGTGACGTCATTTTCAGCCCCGACATAGTCGTCAAGATAGAATTTGGCGACGCCTCTGAAAAACCATGCGTCATAAAGATATGGCTTGGCATTCAATACCTGATTGAAATACTGTATGGAAAGTACGTAATCTTCATAAAACAATGCACTACGACCGGTTATCATCAAACGGTCGGTATTGAACTGCGCAGTGGCGTTCAAAGACAGAGCAAACAATATGAAGACCAAGACTTTCTTCATCTTCTTGCCGGTTTTGTGCGATAACCGCAACGATAACGTCCCTGCAGTAATGCTTTCAGCTTGTTGCGTATAAGCTGTTTACGCATCGGAGAGATGCGGTCAACAAACATGGTACCCTCAAGATGGTCAAACTCGTGCTGCATTACACGTGCGAGATAACCGTCGACCCATTCATCATGTTTATTGAAATCCTTATCCTGATATACAACATGAATGCGTGTCGGACGAGTAACGTTCTCGTGTATTCCAGGTAGAGAGAGACATCCTTCCTCCATCGACTCTTTCGGACCATCATTATCATATTCCACAATGTGCGGATTTATATAAACATGTCTGAAATCTTTGTACTCAGGAAAATCCTCACTCAACACGTCCAAATCGATTACGACGACGCGTATATCCAAACCTATCTGCGGAGCGGCAAGACCTACGCCATCGCTTTCGGTAAGAGTTTCGAACATGTTTTCAATAAGAGCCGGCAATTCCGGGTAATCAGGTGTTATGTCCTGTGCCTGCTTACGCAGTACAGGATTACCATAAATATAAATAGGTAAAATCATTAAACTAACGAAATAGAATTATATAAAAATATGTCTTCTTTATTTTTTATCCTGCCTATAATCCAAATAACTTTGTAGAATGATTGTGGCACTAATCTCATCGACCAATGCTTTGTTGCGCCGTGCTTTCTTGCTTATCCCGCTATCTATGATAGCCCTATGTGCAAGTACCGAAGTGAAGCGTTCGTCATAACATTCTATCGGTATTTGAGGAAAAACCTTACGCCACCTGGCAACAAACTGTAGGACACGAGAATGATTCTCACTCGGCTCGCCATTCAGCTGCTTAGGCTCACCGATGACAATTCGTTCGACATTCTCGCGACCTACATAAGATGATAAAAACGAAAACAAATCAACGGTGTCAACAGTTGTCAATCCATTCGGCACTATCTGCAACGGATCGGTAACTGCCAACCCCGTACGTTTCTTTCCATAATCTATGGATAATATGCGAGCCACAATTTTTAATTATTTCTTGAAAAGCAACCAAGCATCCGGATATTTAGAGCGGAACTGATCGCGAGAGCTCACTGCATCAGACTTCAAATCGAATGTCGCAGCTACGACACGATAGAAATTATTTGAAGGATTGTAAACAATCTGAGCATCATAACCGGCAGATTTAAGTGTGCCCTGCAGACCTTCGGCATTAGCCTTAAGAGAGAACGAACCCACTACAACGCTGTAATTCTTGAGTCCGGCACCGCTAACCAACGTCACGCTCTCAGAACGTACAGCAGCATTGTCTGTATTATCAACAACTGTCGTCTGTGATACCGGTTTTTCAACAATCGGAGCGACAACAGGCGTCTCACTCTGAGCAGCCTCTGCCTGCTGGTTTTCCTGCTGTGCCTGTGCTTTCAAATACGCTTTCTTATAAGCACTCTCACTCGACTTACAACCAGTAAGCGCTAATGCGGCACAAACGCCGACACACAAAACCACATTTTTTTTCATATTCATATTAGTTATTAATTATAAATTCGTCAAAAATTAATATTGTGCGAAATTACAAAATATATTATAAGTATAAGAAACTTGGGCACATAAAGTTTGTTAAATACTATTTTACCGGTATTTTTAACAAAAAATGGCAATTAAAACAATACGTCATACGCATCTTTTTCTTATATTTGCTCATAATTAAAACGAACATTGTTGAACTAAAAACTTTAGAAAAATGAAAACATTGGGTTACATCGGCGCATTTTTAGGAGGCGCTATTGCCGGAGCCGCTTTAGGAATCCTCATGGCACCGGAAAAAGGCAGCGAGACTCGTACTAAGATAGGAGACGCAATAGACGATTTCTGCAAGAAACACAACATCAAACTGAGCCGCAACGAAGTAGAGGATCTCGTTGACGACATTAAAGACGCTACAGAAAAAGCCAACGGATAATAGCTGACATGTTTTCGAACGATAAGAACATAGAAACCATCGGACAGCTTATCGAGGCGATAAGACATTACATCGGGCTTCAAACAAAATACGCGAAGCTCGATGTAATTGATAAGATAGTGCGATTGCTGACGGCATTTGTGATGATGATCATACTGACCGTATTAGTCATGCTTATGCTAATCTATGCATCATTTGCGGTAGCTTACGCTCTCGAGCCACTTGTAGGTTCGGCTGTAGCATTCTGCATCGTGGCCGGTGCATATTTTGTGGCACTGATATTATGCGTCATCTTCAGAAAGCAATGGATAGAACGTCCGCTGGTAAAATTCCTGGCCAGTGTTTTAATGCAATAACAATATATGATTGCACCAGATAAAAACATCAAAACATTCAGTTCTCTGTCTGAGATTCGTGCCCGTAAGGAAGAACTGCAGAAAGAGATATATGCAGACGAAGAAAAAATAAGCGGACTTTGGAATGATTTGTTCTACAAACGCGAATCGGAAGAGCCGGCGACGCCTGTACAACGCATGTCAAATATGATAAACATGGGTGCAGGCGTGATTGACGGTGTTATTCTCGGATGGAAAATATACCGCAAATTCAAAGGCAGCCGCTCTATATTTAAAAAGAAGAGACGTTGATTGTCATGCCATCATATCCTAACTTTACACCGTCAGGCAACTTTGCCGATGCTTCGGTGTAAAGGCCTATGTGATGGCACACATGAGTCAGATATACATCCTCCGCTCCAATATCATGAGCAAAGCGTATGGCATCCTTCACCAATTGATGAGAATGATGCTCCTTTGTGAAACGCAAAGCATTGACAACAAGTGTTTTCACACCAAAGAGATATGGTAATTCAGTATCTTCAATTCTTTTCATGTCCGTTATGTATGCAAACTCACCGAACCTATAACCAAGTATAGGCATATTATCATGCATCACTCTTACAGGAAAAACATCTATATCACCCACCTTAAAAGGCTCGTGAGGTTGTATGACATGCAGATTCAACAAAGGAACTCCCGGATATAAATCGTTTCCGAAGCAATAAGGCATCACACGCTTCACACATTTTGCGGTGGTCTCATCAGCATAAATATCAATTGCGCCAAACACACAGAACGGACGCAAATCATCTATCCCTGCCACATGATCATAATGGCAGTGGGTTAGCAACACGGCATTAATAGGCTTAAACGGCAACGGAAGCAATTGTTCACGTATGTCAGGTCCGCTGTCTATCAGCACTCGCGTAGTATCTGTTTCAAGAAGAGCGACACTGCGTCTGTGTTTGTCTCGGGGATCCGTACTACGACATACTTCACAACCGCACCCTAAAGAGGGGACACCACCCGACGTCCCGGTACCAAGCAACGTGACTTTCATAATATATCAAGTTAATTGGAATGTCTCACAATAATAATTATCGAATAATATTAACCTCCGGATAAATATCTATACCGAACTTATTTCTCACGTCAGAACGTATCCTCTCGCAAAGAGCCACAATCTCATCGCCCGAAGCATTACCACGATTGACAAGAACGAGCGACTGTTTCTCATAAACTCCGGCACGGCCTAACGAGCGGCCTTTCCAGCCACAACGCTCTATAAGCCACCCTGCCGGTATCTTCACACGATCGTCGCCAAGAAAATAATGCGGCATGTCAGGATATTCCTTACAAAGAGAATCATATTTCGCAACCGGCACAACAGGATTAACAAAGAAACTTCCTGCATTTCCCAATTTAGCCGGGTCAGGCAACTTCGCGTTGCGTATTGATATTATAGCATTCCGAAGACTGACGGCTGTAGGATGATCTATTCCCTCCGATTCGAGATACGATCTGATATTACCATAGTCCAAACGTGGCTTAAATACCTTTGAGAATCTGTATGTGACATAAGTTATCACATAACGGTTTTTCCACTCATGCTTGAATTTGCTGTCTCTATAACCATAGCAACACTCTGAAGGTGCGAACCGGCGAATATCTCCTGTATGCGTGTCCACAGCCTCAATCTGAGCTATAAGATCCTTCACCTCTGCCCCATAAGCACCTATGTTCTGCACCGCAGACGCACCCACATCGCCCGGTATAGCCGAAAGATTCTCTGCACCATACATTTCATTAGATACGGCATAGTCAACAACATCGTCCCAACATTCGCCAGAGCCGCAACGCAAGCATATGTCATCACCATCCTCAAAGGGTTCAATGCCTTTTATCCCTGAATGAAGGACTGTGCCATTGAAATCACCGACAAACAGCATATTGCTGCCTCCGCCAAGAATAAGCAATGGCTTTGGCAGTTTATCCATGCCGGAGATTATGACACGCAACTCATCAACGGAATAAAATTCCAAAAATCTGGCACACTTGACATCCATGCCAAACGTATTATGACTCAATAAGCTGTAGTCTTCTGAATCCTTCATCCTTATACAATATTATAATATTATACAATCAGTTTTATCAACTTCCACTTTCCACCTTTCCTACGGAAAGTAAGCTCAGTCTCAAGTCCGTTGGATATTCCACGTATTACAAAAATTTTCTGGCTTCCGCCTGCTCTCTTGTTATTGTCGTACTGGATGTTATAAATCATGCCGGCCGGCAATTCTGGAGCGAAAGAGAGCCATTGTTCCGGAGCGAGGAATCCGCTCGTTGTAGCGAACTCATCATCTGAACTTGGACCGGAAAAATCCAACGGATCATTTATGCTGCTGATTTGGAAAGCCGAATCGGTGGCGAACTTATTATAGAAATTAAGGAACGACCAGTTACGGTTCTTTCTCATTCCTTCATATCTTATCGCCGTCATCATCCATTTTCCGTACATTCTGTCAAACAGATATTGCTTTACAAAATGGCGCTTCAGATAAATTTTCTCAACAATCACATGGTGTATGGTCGTGTCCTTTACGACATTCATCTGCCTTGCATTATCGAATATCAGCGTATAATAATCCTGATGCATGAAGAAATGTTCCGTTTTCCATGCCGTGGCTTTTATAAATGTTGTATCACGACGAATGACCGGAAGCGGGAACTTTATTCGTTTTTTCTGAAGTTTACCGTTGGCTGCAAAATTGAAAAAGAAATCATCAAACAGCTCATCAGCAGCCTTTGGCATTGGCGTTTCGGCAATAATTGTTTCCATTGTATCTGTTGCAGCCGTATCTGCCGTCAAAGAGTCACCAATGGACATGGAGTCTGTCATAGAATTCTTTTTATCCGAACAACCCATTGATGAAAAACTTATTACGCTGACAAAAATAAGCAGCATAATAAAAATAGCACATCTTTTCATATACATATTGTAGGACTTATCATTCCTCAAATTTTCCGCAAAAATACAACTTTATTTCTATATATTTCTTATTCTAAGCTAAAAATATTACCTTTGCAATGATTTAAAAAACTCGTCATGACATAATAATGAGCCCAAACACCTTTATCAATTGTCATGTCTATAAGCAACCAAAATAAATCAACGATAAAATTATGATATTGGACAAAATAGACCAACTGATTAATGAGGTAAACAGTCTTTCGGCAAAGAATGCTGAAGAAATAGAGCAACTGCGCTTGAAATATCTTGGCAAGAAAGGTGAGATAACTGCTCTTATGGCAGATTTCCGCAATGTTGCTCCTGAAGACAAAAAAACTGTCGGAATAAAAATAAATGAGCTGAAACAACTCGCAATACAAAAGATAAATGAGTTGAAAGAAAATGCGGAGACAAACACTGATGCCGCAAACGACATTGACCTTACGCGCTCTGCATATCCTGTACAGCTCGGTGCCCGTCATCCGCTGACGATTGTAAAGAATCAAATCATCGATATCTTCCAGCGCATGGGCTTCACCATCGCTGAAGGTCCGGAAATTGACGACGACCTGCACGTCTTCACAAAGCTGAACTTTGCGGCCGATCACCCGGCACGCGATATGCAGGACACTTTCTTCGTAGAGACAAATCCGAATGATGTCACAAAGAACATAATACTACGTTCTCACACGTCAAACGACCAAAGCCGTGTGATGGAGCATCAGCAGCCTCCTATCCGCGTGATATGCCCGGGACGTGTTTATAGAAACGAGGCAATCTCAGCACGCGCGCACTGCTTCTTCCACCAGATAGAAGGACTGTACATCGATAAGAATGTGTCTTTCACCGACCTGAAACAGGTTCTTCTGACATTTGCCAGAGAATTGTTCGGCAACGACACACAGATACGTCTGCGCCCGAGCTACTTTCCATTCACAGAACCGAGTGCAGAAATGGATATTTCGTGCCATATATGCGGAGGAAAAGGTTGCGCCTTCTGCAAACATACCGGTTGGGTAGAAATTCTGGGATGTGGAATGGTCGATCCTAATGTCCTCGAAGCATGCAACATCGACAGCAAGATATACAGCGGATATGCATTTGGACTGGGAGTTGAGCGCATAACAAACCTCAAATATCAGGTTGCAGACTTGAGAATGTTCTCTGAGAATGACGTCCGCTTCCTCAACGAATTCATATCAGCCAACTGATTGATATTCCACTTAAAATCAGTATGATAAGAGAATGTCATATTTCACGGACATTCGTCTGATTTTGGCAATATTCTTTATTTTGATTAAACATATTTGTCGTGCCATAAAAACAATGGCACGACAAATTCTTCTAAAGACAACGGTCAAGCATAATAACTGTCATAAAAATTACATTATAATACGAACAAATACAGACGAAAATGTCATACGGCTTAAAATAATGTGAATAAGGCAATATCAGACACCATGTTTATAAGAACACCCATATCGGCTTACAAAAGAGCCGATTTTGAGTCCTAAAACAGCCCATTTCAGGGTCCGAAAAAGCCCATATCGCACTCTGACAAAGCCCATTTCATAACTCAATAAAGCCCTTATCGCAGCGGGTGTAACAGATAATGGATGTGAACATGACAAAAAAGGCAAATCATAATGCCGTAAATTTCACATCTGACACATCTCAAAACGACAGACACAACAATTACACCAGCACCGCATCAAGACCGACTCCAGACATGCTGCACGACATTTCCATTTATGATAATATTTAAATATGTATCTGAAACATATCATATTAGCATTATTCATCTATTGCATCTGTATATCTGTCAGCGCACAGACAAGCGACTCACTTGTTGTAAACGATTTACGCCAATCGGGCATAAAGTTCTCCAAAAACAACAGCGTGACACTATTGATGAACGGACAGGAGAAATTTGATGATATGTTCAAAGCCATACGACAGGCACGAAGCAGCATACATCTTGAATATTTCAATTTCAGAAACGACTCCATTGCCGGACTTTTGTTCCAGATACTCGCAGACAAAGCCAAGGAAGGTGTTGAGGTGAGAGCCTTGTTCGACGGATTTGGAAACGACTCAAACAACCGCCCGCTCCGCAAACGCCATTTGAAGGACATACGCGACAAAGGCATTGAAATATACGAGTTCGACCCTATTCGCTTCCCGTGGATAAATCATGTTTTCCACAGAGACCACCGCAAGATAGTCGTCATAGACGGAAAAATAGCATACACGGGCGGAATGAACGTTGCCGATTATTACATAACCGGTACTGAGCAAGTGGGCAAATGGCGTGACATGCATTGCCGTATAGACGGAGACGAAGTAAACACCCTCCAGGCTATTTTCCTCAAAATGTGGAATAAAGTCACCGGACAGAATGTTCATGGCGCACAATATTTCAGAGGCTGCTTTCCCGCCACATATTTCAATGACCTTAAGCCGGACACCTGTGCTTCAGCCGGAAAGAAAATGGTAGGCATAATCAACCGCGAACCGCGCATAAGCAACAAGATCGTACGCACATTCTACGAAAGCGCGATAAACAATGCAAAGGACAGCATAAAAATCATAAACCCGTATCTCACGCTGAACAGGAAACTGAAAAAGGCGCTGCGCAAAGCGGTAGAACGCGGAGTAAAGGTGGAAATAATGGTCTCAGCGCACGGTGACAGCCCGATAACCCCTGACTGTGTCTTCTACAACGTACATAAACTGATGAAGCATGGTGCCGACATATACATATATAAGCCGGGATTCCATCACACAAAGGTCATCATGGTTGACGGACGTCTATGCACTGTTGGTAGCGCAAATCTTGATGCCCGCAGTCTGAACTTCGACTACGAAGAGAACGCTATCATAATCGATAAATGCACGACAAAAGAGCTTTCCGACATGTTTGAAACCGACAAGAACGACTGTTTCAAACTGACACCAGAGAGCTGGGATGAATTCAGAACAGGATGGCAGAAGTTTGTAGGATGGTTTGCTCATCTGCTCACCCCGTTCCTTTAATATTCAAATGCTGTTTATATCGACGAAACCATTCATCACAGCATAAGCAGTCAGAGAAGCAACGCTTCTCAATTTCAATTTCGCCATCAGGTTCTTCCTGTGTGTTATAACAGTCGATATACCGATACCCAACTTGTCGGCTATCTCCTTGTTGATATATCCCTTGACAATCAACGACATCACCTCAACTTCTCTTGCCGACAAAACCGATTGACGCACACCATCATCCGTACCCGGCAAATTCCGTCCGTTGGCATGAGCATAATGCTCAAGCATGAGAAGTGATTTCAGAAGATGATTTTCAGAAAGACTGACGCATATATTGTGAAAGCCCTCCGCAAGAACGGAAGGCTCACTGAAATGTGACAACACTATAGTCTTTTTCTTATGCCGGACAAAGAAGTCCTTATGTTCCAGGACGACATTGATGTTGACGAAATAATGGAAATAATGTTCCGGTCTGTTGGCTTCAAGCTCGGCAAACGACCGGAAATTATCCACATCCATTATCGGCATGACGTTCTGCAACATATTCTTCAGCCCAAGGCCGGCAAACGTATTCGAATCTACTATAACAACACAAGGTCTATCCATACAATAAAATAATGTTTAGTTCATGGCGTTTTTCCAAAAACGATATGTGATATCGGTAAAATCATCTCCCGACACACGCTTGTAAAGACGCTGATTGGTGGTCTGGTCTTTAAGACAACCGAGATGCTTTATGTACGGACCTACCTTTATATAGTCAAAATCCGACTTCCTTACCTTCGACGGTATTCTCTGTCTTCCACTATACCACCCAATTTTATATTGCGGGTACTCGCGACGCAGAAAACGTGCCAGAACATTGACATACTCCGGTTCCGCATCACCTCCCATGAAACATATACACGTAATGTCGTTTCCGTATTCGCGTATGAAGTTCTCAAGTACGATCGGTGTAAGCGGCACACCTGTATCCTCCCACAGATAACTGCTGTGGCATCCCGGACAATGGCATGGGCAGTTCGATATGTTTATCGAAAGCGTAACCTCGTCCGGGATTTCCTGAAAGACTATTCCGTAATTGATATATTTCAACATATATATGCAATACTTATTTATCGACTCAAGCCTCAACCATCTTCGTCTTATCAGCATAATATCTGCGGGCAGCCTCCTGCTGACGCGCCTGTGAGAAATTGCTCACGCGTTTCAGATAGCCGATGATACGTGTGACGTAATCTATGTTCTTGCTGTGGCAGTGAGGACATTCCTTCAGATAGCGTTTGTCTATGTGTCCACAGTCATTACATACCGTGTTCGGAATATTGAACGTGAAATAATTGCAACCCTCAACAGCGGCAACCTTCAGCAGATGACGGTATTGTGGTTTCGACAAGTGCTCGTCCAGATTCATGTGCAGAGCCGAGCCACCAGTCAGATGCTCTATGTATGGCGCACCGTGCAGCTTGAACTTATCCATTATGTTCAGGCTGTCGTCTTCCACAACATAGAAATAACTGTTATAACAATCGCGCGGGACAAAATATCCGTCTTCCCTATCCCACTTCGCATGCTTCACTCCTACATTCTCAGCAGGTATCATCTCACAGTTGAACATCACTTCTTTAGTGCGGTATTTCTTGTTATAGTCCTCCACGATACCGAGAACCGACTGCACGAAATGCAGATAGTCAGGATTGTCGTTTATCTTCAGCCCGAGGAACTCAGCGGCTTCCACCAGACCGTTCACACCGATAGTAAGATACTGACGGCTCATGTTTATGTATCCCGCATCGAAGAGAGGCAACATCTTATGCTTCTGCAACTCTTTCAGATTTTCATTATAAGCAAGCTGAACCTTATGACACAGATCCACTACCTCTGCCAGAAACTCCTTATAATCCATCTTATTGTTGACAGCATATTGTATGCAACGGTTCAGATTTATCGTAAGTACGCTCTTCGAACCTGTCGAGACGCCTCCTGCTCCAAGAGTATAACTGAATCCGTTGTCCTGTATCTCATTACGCAGACGGCAACAAGAACTGAGTGAGTCGGCATTATCACTCATATATGTAAAGAACGAATGGCCTTCCGAATACATTTCAGCAGTGAAATCGGCCCACTCCTTGTCAACCGCATCACCGTCCTTTGTCAGCAGTGCCATTGTCTCCACGGGGAATGTAAGTATTGTTTTCGTACGTTCCTTGTTAAACCATTTCATGAATCTTTTCTGCAACCATGAAAGTCCGTCCCAATCCGGCTTAGATCCGTCAGGGAAGCGGAATTCACCGAAAAGGCTCTCGAAGTATGGTTTGTCATAATAAGCCACGTTCCAGAACACAGCCTGATAGTTGCGCGCTCCTGTCGGTTGGTTGATTGAATACACAATCTGCTCGAAACAGTCTGTTATCATCTTGTCTATCGTGCGCTGCTTCAGCGACAGATCCACAACCTTGTCGGGTTCCTTCCAGTAATCCTTACCGTATTCCAGACCTATGAAATAGTTAAGATACATCAGAAATTCCGGAGTCGCGCACGCACCGCTGAGCATACTTGAAACCATAAACACCATATTCACAAAACCTCCACAGAACGATTTCAGATTTGTCGGCGCAGTAGAATTTCCACCTATCGACATGGTGCCACCGATCAGCCACGGATACATGGTTATAGAAGCACAATAGTTTGCAAGACTCGTCTCATCATTCTTATATATGAAATGATGCGTCAGCTTATCAATGTATTCGTCGGCAACTTCCTTGCCATACATTTTCTTTATTCTGTCTGTAAGCAGTCGTCTGTTCAGACGTATGAAGCCGGACTTCGGCAGCTCACCTATGAGGGTGGCGATATTCTTATGCTCAACATTTGCATTTGCGTCATACTTGGATCCTGTTGCGGCATTCGAGGCATTGCAATACTCAGTAAGGAACTTGAGCTTTTCCATTGTCTCACGGTCCTCCGTATGTCTTTGTCTGTAAAGCATGAACGATTTTGCAACCTTATAATATCCTTCCTGCATTAAGGCCATCTCCACCTGATTCTGGATGTCCTCCACCTTTATGCCATCATGCATATCCAAGTGGCTGAGGATTTTAGATAACGAACACAAATCCATTTCTTCATTCACCGAATTGAACGCCTTTATTATTGCGTTCATGATTTTGTCAAGAGAGAAGCGTTCGCGAGAACCATCTCTTTTCATGATTGTAAATTCTTTCATACCTTTAGTCATTCTTCTTTACCATTACGGACAACTTTTTCCATATTACTTTTGAAAAAGTTTTCCAAAACGGATAACTTTTAAAAATTATCCGTAATGATAGTTACACATTTTATTCATTAAAAACAGGTGCAAAGATAGACAAAATTATATAATACCACATCATTGCATAATTGTTTTTTTCAATAAAAAAGCAAAAATTTTTTACAGTCTTACGGTAGAAATATCCACAAGATTGTTCACTATTGCGTATATGGTAAGACCTGCCACGCTGTGTATCTGCAACTTACGTGCAATGTTCCTTCTATGCGTAATCACCGTATTTATAGATATACACAGATGTTCGGCAATTTCCTTGTTCGACATACCCTGCACAAGACTTACAATGACTTCCTTCTCGCGTTCACCCAACATCTCGCCGCCATCATTTTTCTTACCTATCATATTTGAGATATTCTGGCTGACTCCACTCTGACGCGACTTATGCTCAAGGATCCTTATGGCGGGTATAAATATCTTATCCTCCACCTCGGCATGCAACGACAACCATTCCTCATTATTATATATATCATACAATGTTGCCGAAAGCTGATTGTTATGCAGTCCGTCGCCTGGCAGGTATTTTATTATGATACTCTTAAGCTCCCTGAGTCTGTCGCTTTCCTGTCCATGATGCTTAGAATAAGTGTCGATGTCGTAACTGCCCGTAGGCCTACCGTCGAGCAAAGCCTCAACATAAGGAAAGACATTCTTCTCCTCATATCTCATATGTGATGTTATGGCGTGTGCATATTCGTCATAAAGTTTCATTATCAGTCCGGCAAGATTGTCGCCTTCATCCAATGCACCAACAAGTTCACGACGTATAAAAGGCAACTGGAAACCGAGAAAATACTCATGGCTTGCCTTAAGATATTGAAGCAAAGTCGGTACTGATAGCTTGCTTATGTCGTCGGCATTCAGATAACCATTGATTGTGAAGTTCACTACAGCCATGAACGTAAACGTATCCACATTCTGTTCACTGCATACCTCACTCACTGTCTTATCGCCGAACCCCAGGCTTATTCCGAAACTACCGAGACACTGCAACAGATTGTAATTATCCTTTATCAAGGATATCATCTTGTCGCTTGCCTCATACATCTTAAAACTTCTCATCACACATTATCATACATATTTATAACCGCAAAATAACAAAAAACTTATGACACCCACAATAATTATTTATAGGTATTTTATACACGTACAACCTTCTCACAGCCCCTTCAGCCTCAATGGAATACCGACTTATTGTTACTGTCATTTTACTCAAATTTAAGTATTGTGCGGATAATGCGATAGAAATAACTTTGCAATCATAAAAAAAACAAACCAATCTAAAAAATATGAGAAAAAACATTATCCTTTCCGCGACTGTATTGCTGGTATTTTCGATATGTCCATCCATCATCGAAGCACAGACAGTTACGTCCGACAGTGTACAACAGCACGTATCCGGAAACCGTCTGAGTATCGGCGGATACGGAGAAGTGGCGCTCACCCGCAATTTTTTCAGCGACAACATCTACCGTTACCGCAGTCCTCAAGACTACAAGAATGATCCAAGCCACGGTCGTTTCGACATTCCGCATGCCGTGATATACATAAGTTACAATTTTGGCAAAGGCTGGACAATGTCAAGCGAGATTGAATTTGAACATGGTGGCACAGGTGGCGCATCTGAAAAAGAATGGGAAGAAGGTGGCGAATGGGAACAAGAGACAGAAAAAGGAGGCGAGGTAGAACTCGAGCAATTCTGGATACAGAAATCGTTCGCCCCCTGGGCCAACATCCGTCTTGGTCATTTTGTCGTCCCAGTCGGTCTGACAAATGCCTACCACGAACCGCTCAACTTCTTCACCGTCTATCGTCCCGAAGGCGAGTCAACCATCCTTCCATGTACATGGCATGATACCGGTATCAGCTTTTGGGGACGTGCCGGCGACTTCCGTTACGAGCTCCAAGTCATCGCCGGCCTCGATGCCATGCTGTTCAGCCGCGACAACTGGATCCAGGGCGGTGCCGGATCGCCTTTCGAGTTCAAAGTATCCAACAAATACGGATTCGCCGCCCGACTCGACAACTACACTGTTCCAGGTCTGCGTATAGGCTTTAGCGGTTACTACGGACGTTCGATGCACAACACCTTTCCACACGACATGGAAAATGAAGGCCAAGTCAATCAGAAAGTGAAAGGTGATGTTTTTATCGGCGCAATAGACTTCACATTCAACAGATATAACTGGATTGTCCGTGGTAGCGCTGACTATGGCTATCTGCGCGACGCAGCCAAAATAAGCAGCATCAAGGCTAACAGCGGCGGAGGCAGCTCACCGGTCAACAAGTCTGAGGTAGGCAAGAACGCCTTAGCAGTCGGCATCGAAGCCGGCTACGACATTTTCTCACAGATACCACGATTGAGAAACGACAACCAGAAACTCTATCTGTTCTCGCGTTACGAATACTACGACTCTTACATTCCTGCCGCATCACAATCACACGCATTCAACTACACCGCGAAAAATCGCTTTGCCGTCGGAGTAAACTACCATCCCGTACCTGAGATTGCCGTCAAGGCCGAATATTCAAAACGATACTTCAACAAGACCACAACCGCCGGTCTGCACTACAACGACGAACCATCAGTGTCTATAGGTATCGCATATCAGGGATTTTTTCTTTAACTAAATAAACTCAAATTAATAAAAACAAACAGAATGAAAAAACTTTTCTATTACGTGGCCCTATGTTTGGCCACAACAGCAGGTTTCTCATCATGTAGCGATGATGATGATAACGAGAGTCATGCTGAGACTGAGCTCAAGAAACAGGAGGAAATGAAAGATCTCACGACAACCTACGTCAACGATGTGGTATATTATACCTACGGAAAACTTGCCGATGCCACAGAATCACTATACGGAAAAATCGAGACGATGAAGTCGAACCTATCTGCTGGCAACCTTACACAAGATCAGATAGACGATGTCTGCAACACATTCCTTGAAGCTCGTGCTTGGTGGGAAAAAAGCGAGGCATGGCTCTATGGTCCGGCTGATGTCCATGGCATCGATCCGCACATCGACACATGGCCACTGAGCCGTGACGGTCTCGCTACATTCCTGAAAAACAACAAAAATACAATCTTTGCTTCTGGATATGACATCAATGATGCCATCGAACAGGTGAGCAATAACAACAACGAAGACTCATGGCTCGGTTTCCATGGATTGGAGTTCATACTTTTCAGAAACGGCAACCCACGTACTGTAAGCGACTTCAACGGCGAGGAAACAGCCTCAGAGTTTGTCGGTTCAGGTGTTGACGGCAAGTTGGAGCTCGACTTTGCACTTGCCGTGGCCGGTGACCTGCGCGATCACTGCTACTGGCTCGAAGTTGGTTGGAAAGGCGAAAGCGCACCTTCTGACCGTATAGCACGCTGCCAGGAGCGCGGTTTCACTCTCACCACACAAGGCACTTACACCGGACAAGCACTACTCAATCCGGGCAGCGACAGTCCTTACACATCCTGGCGCAATGTGCTGGCAACCATCATCGACTCCGGCTGTATGAACATCGCACAGGAAGTGTCCGACCAGAAAATGGGTCAGGTATGGCGTTGTGCCACCGGACAGGCCAATACCGGAACCGAAGCCGACGATCCCAACTACATAGAGTCTCCATACAGCTACAAGTCATTCACCGATTTCTACGACAACATTGTCAGCATAAAGAATGCTCTTTACGGCAACATCGATGGCTCTACATACAACAGAAATTCCATTATGGCTTATCTCACCAAATACAAACCTGAACTTGCAACAGGAATCAAGTCCGCACTCGACGCATCGTTCGCAGCACTCGATGTTTGTCTGCAGGGCCGTCCTTTCGTACTCATAGCCGGCAGTGGAACACAGCAAGAGCTCGACAATGTCGAGAACGCAATGACCGCCATAAACAGCCTGAATACCGCTCTCAACGAGGCTAAAGACTGGATTATAGCAAACTGATATAGTAACAACATTCTTCATTTCCCATACCCGGCATGATAACTGGTCGGGTATGGGTTCAGACAATATGCAAACGTACAAATTCAAATTTCACCGACTATGAAAAATTCGACAAAAACACTTTTCTGCCTCCTGACCGTATGCACATGTCTGTCGGCTATATCCTGTACCGACGACACACAAGACCTCAGCGATGTCTGGCAGAGCGATGACTATAACTATATAGGAAAAGCCGTCGGCAATTTCACAGAAGACGAATGGTATCCTGGTGGAAGACTTGGCACCACGGAGAACATACAGGCCGGGTGCTACGAGGATGAGACTCCGGCAGTAAATAATCAAGGACTGATTGACTACTTCAACCTCGGCGAAATGTTTTTCGAGCGCAATGTCACATTAACAACACCACCATTCAATGGTCTCGGTCCTGCATCCGTGCGCACATCCTGTATCGACTGCCACCCCGGCTACGGTCATGGTAAGCGACAGGACACATACAAAGCCGCTAACTATGGCAACGGCTATCTGCTCGTGATATATAATCCCGTTGACGGCGACAACAGCAACGACGGGCCTTACATAAGCGAAGTGACAGGTATGCCACAGACGCAGGCCGTATCGCCATTCCTGCCGCCGGTAGACGAGAACCAGATCGACATGAAATGGCATCAGGTGACAGCCATGGAAAGCGGACTGCCTATGCAGTTCCCTGACGGCGAGAAATACGAGCTTATCTATCCCGAGATAAAAATCCCGCAAAGCGCCTTCAACACTTATCCGCAACCGGAGAATATCGCGGTACGTGTAGAATCCACCATCGGAATAATAGGCACCGGCCTCATCGACGCCATACCTGAATCGGCCCTTAAAGAACAATACCGCAAACAGGCCGAATACGCACGGATGATGGCCGGGCAGACCGGAATGAATGCCGACGAATACATAAACAGCGCTATGTGGGATCTTTCTACCGATGACTGGGCCCAGTCTGCCTACTACACCAACTGGACAAGCCCCGGAGCACTGGCCGATGGCACGCCCGTAAGCGGAATGATAAAACGTTACACCTATGCCCTGACACGTGCAAGCCTTCAGGACGGCGCCGGTGCCAACGCCATGTGGAACATTCCGAACGTATCACGCCCTGACCGTCCGAAGCTCTATACCACACAGGCATGGGCCGACGCGATGTCGATGAACACAGATGTGATAAATGCCATCAAAGCCGACCCGACATCGCCTTACTATGCCGACGGCACAGACAGTGGCATAGCCGACGCCGTGAAAAACCTGCTGTCACCTACCACCAATCAGTTTGACAACCGTTGGCACAACTTCACTCCGGAAATGAGCACAGACAATTTCTATGCATTTATGGTGTGGCATCGCGGACTTGCCATACCGCGTGCACGCAATCTGAACGACAAGGATGTGCAGCGTGGTAAGGAAGTGTTCATGGAGATAGGCTGCGCATCGTGCCACAGACCGTCATGGACAACCGGCGACGACAACTACTGGACACCCGACGTTATAAAAGACCGTCCGCTCCCGAAATATCCAAACCAGAAGATTTATCCTTACTCCGACTTCGTACAGCACAAACTCTACATGAAGAACGACATACACAACTCGTGGTGCCGCACTACTCCGCTTTGGGGCAGAGGTCTTTCTTTGCTAAACACCGGAGCCGAAGACCGCCTGCACGACTGCCGCGCACGCAACGAGATAGAGGCCATAATGTGGCACGCTTACAGCAAAAAGAGCCACGCATACGCATCTGCCGAAAAATTCTACAACCTCAGCAAAGCCGACCGCGACGCTGTGGTGAAATTCCTGCGTTCCATCTGACATCAACAGATACACAAAAACATACTCAGCGGCACTCTTCTTGCATTACGGCAAAGAGGAGTGCCGCTATAAGAAGAAATGAAAACAATGGCACCTGCGACAGCTAAATACAAATGAAATGAAAAAATCAACAACAATATTATACATATTTATAATAATGACAATGGCCACTGCCACCATCATAGAAAACTTTCATGGCAGCACCTTCGTATCACGACATATCTACGGCTCGTGGTGGTTCTCACTCTCGTGGATTGCACTGACGATACTGGCCATTGCATGGATTGTGCGCAGAAAGTTACGCAGACCATCCTTGCTTATGTTGCACTTCTCGTTTGTAGTGATACTTGTCGGAGCATTACTCACGCATCTTTCATCCGACGAAGGCATGTTGCATCTGCGGCAGGGCGTTACAACCGACAGTTACAGCAGGCTTATACAACCGGGTAAGACCGTGGAAACCGCGCTGCCATTCAGTGTGAGACTTGATTCATTCCAGATAAAATATCATGAAGGCACTGAAGCCGTAGCCGACTATCTCACCCATTTCACCATCATAGACAAGACCTGCGACCACAAAACCAAAGCAATAGTGTCGATGAACAATATTTTCAACTACGGTCATACAAGATTCTGCCAGTCGGGCTACGACAACGACATGCTTGGCAGCCGCCTGTCCTTAAGCCGCGATCCTTACGGCATAGCCGTGAGCTACACAGGCTACGCCCTTCTGTTTCTTTCTTTTATTTGGATGCTTGCCGACCCGAAAGGTCCATACCGACGGATTTTAAGACTGTTATCTCTAAGAAAGTCTCTTATAGCAGCAATGCTCTTATTCTGTAATGCCCTCCCATCATCCGCCTCGCCACACGCATTACCCAAGGATGTGGCAGAAGACTTCGGACGACTACTCATCCTTCATAACGACCGCATCTGTCCGTTCAACACTTTCGCCACCGACTTCACCAAGAAGATTTACGGCAAGGCATCATACAAGGGATTAACGCCCGAACAGGTGGTGACGGGATGGATATTCTGGGGCACTGAATGGAGCGATGAGCCTTTCATAAAAATAAAGAGCGGACCGCTGAAAGACGCACTCGCACTGCCGGAACACCTGTCGTTGA
This sequence comes from uncultured Prevotella sp., assembly GCA_900554695.1. Taxonomy (GTDB): domain Bacteria; phylum Bacteroidota; class Bacteroidia; order Bacteroidales; family Bacteroidaceae; genus Prevotella. The sequence continues at coordinate 54,630 of USHV01000013.1, forward strand.
ATCATTTTTTCAACCACGATATGGGCGGATACATCATCGGACCTTATGTGCAGGAGTATTACAGAGGACAGAACGACAAGTTCCACCGCCAAGCAGCCGACATAGACGAGAAGCTGCAACTGATAATGAATCTGCGGCGCGGTACGCTTCTGAAGATTTTTCCTCTACACGACGGAAAGTCCGTAATATGGCACTCACCCGTATCAAACCTACCCGAGACAACACCCAACAATCAACAGCTCTACATACAGAACGTCTTTTCATTGCTCTACACTCATGCTCTGGCGAGCGAATACACACAGATGAACGACATCATTACAAAGATGGCGCGTTTCCAACAGAAGAACGGAGGCGCATCATTGCCCTCACCTGTCCGGATAAAGGCTGAGACGATATACAACAGAGTGCCGTTTGCCACGATACTTTTCATCTTCAACCTCAGCATTGGATTCGCGACAATGATTCTCGCCATACGCAGTCTTTGCCGCAATTTTCCAAAACAAGCCGGCCAAATCCAAACATACAGAGTAAGGAACATTCTGACTGCCGCCGCCATGACATTATCGTTTCTTGCACTCTCTACATGCCTTGCGCTGCGATGGATAATAAGTGGCACCGTACCAATGTCCGACGGCTACGAGACAATGCTACTTGCCGCATGGCTGGTGATGCTTCTCAGTCTGATGTTCTGCCGCCTAATTCCATTCCTCATACCCTGCGGAATGCTTACGTCAGGCTTCTTTCTACTCGTAAGTCACATCAACAGTATGGACCCACAGATAACACACATAATGCCGGTGCTCAACTCACCATTGCTCTGCATACACGTATCTGTTATCATGACCGGCTTCGCCATGCTTGCGCTCACATTTGTATGCGGCGTCACAGCCATCGCCTTGCACCTGACACGGCGCAATGCACAACAGCAGACAAGCATGCTGCAACTTCTCTCCCGGCTGTTTCTATATCCGGCACTGGCCGCACTTGCCATCGGCATATTCACAGGAGCAGTATGGGCAGGCATATCGTGGGGACGCTACTGGAGCTGGGATCCAAAGGAGGTATGGGCACTCATAACATTTATGGTCTATGCCATAGCCGTACACAGCGACAGTCTGCCGTGGCTACGTAAACCAATGCACTATCATATGTTCATGACGTCTGCATTCCTGTGCATCATCATGACATACTTCGGAGTAAACTATGTCCTGGGCGGCATGCACAGTTACGCATGATAGCGACGGGCTGTAAATCACCAGCACTTACAGTAAAACGAACCTGAAATCAACATTTCTACGCGTTGCAAAATAGAAATTTGCGACGCATAAAAAGCATCGTTTGAAAGCCCCTCTATTTTTTCGATTTCGCAGTAATACCTATATGACACCTCGGAACAGCCCGTATAACACCATCGAACAGCCTTTTTCGAGGCGTGATACAAGCTGTTCCGGACCATAGAAAAGCCTGAATCGCAACATCATTGACAACGAAAAGAGACACGACGGAGTCGTATTCATCAGTATCAGCAATAATAACACACTGATTATCAAAGCCTTACAATAGATTTACATTTTCATCTTTTCTCAGTAAATTATACCGAAACAGAAAGCCAAACAAATTTCGAAACACTTAATCACCGTTGCACTAACCGAAATAAACACATCGTAATAATTACCAAAAGTAAAAAACCGATTTTCTTACAATTCATAAGTGGCATGCTGACTAAACAGCCGTAAATGTCCTAACATATGCAAAAAAGTGTCCATATTACTACAAACTGTTCGTTTATATGGTACGTTATGGTGTCATATCGACAGAAAATATTACCTTTGCAAATTGTCCGTATAAGCCTGAACGGAAAAAACACGCAAAAAAGAAAGAAATGACAAGAAAAAAGAAACCGCTGCCGGTGCTCGAGAATATTACGATCACCGACATCGCTGCTGAAGGCAAGTCGCTGGCGAGAATAAACGACATGGTGGTGTTTGTGCCCTTTGCCGTACCTGGCGATGTTGTCGATCTGCAGGTGAGACGCAAGAAACATCACTACTGCGAGGCTGAAGTGATAAGATTCATAAAATACAGCGAACTGCGCACTGAACCCATGTGTCGCCACTTCGGAGTGTGCGGCGGATGCAAATGGCAGATGCTCCCCTACGAGGAACAGCTGAAAGCCAAGCAGAAACAGGTGTACGACCAGCTCACAAGAATAGGAAAGGTGGAGCTGCCGGAGTTCAGACCGATAATGGGATCGGTGAAGACAAGCGAGTACAGAAACAAACTCGAGTTCGGATGTTCCAACAAGAAGTGGCTCACAAAAGAGCAGATAGCCTCGGGCGAGAGCTTCGAGAACACTGAGATGAACGCCATTGGATTCCACATTACAGGCGCATTCGACAAGATACTCCCCATAGAGAAGTGTATGCTCATGGACGACCTGCACAACAGCATACGCAACGAGATACGCGACTATGCGCTGTCAACTGGTATGACTTTCTTCGACCTGCGTGCCCAGCACGGTCTGTTGCGCGACATCGTGATACGCGACTCGAACACCGGCGAGTGGATGGTCATCATACAGTTCCACTACGACGAGGAAGGCGACGAACAGCGCGCAAAAGGACTGTTGGAACACATCGCCGAAAAGTTCCCGCAGATAACATCGCTGCTCTACGTGAACAACCAGAAGTGCAACGACACATTCGGCGACCTGGAAGTAAGCGTATTCAAGGGCAACGACCATATTTTCGAGACAATGGAAGGTCTGAAGTTCAAGGTCGGCCCCAAGAGTTTCTACCAGACCAACACCAAACAGGCATACCATCTTTATTCGGTGGCACGCGAGTTTGCAGGTCTTACGGGCAACGAACTGGTGTACGACCTCTACACAGGAACGGGCACCATAGCCAACTTCGTGGCACGCAGCGCACGCAAAGTGATAGGCATCGAATATGTTCCGGAGGCAATCGAGGACGCCAAGGTGAACTCTTCTATCAACGGAATTGAGAATACTCTGTTCTACGCCGGCGACATGAAGGACATCCTTACCGACGAATTCATAGCAAGCCACGGACGTCCCGACGTGATAATCACCGACCCGCCACGCGCAGGAATGCACGGCGACGTGATAGACACAATACTCCGCGCGCAGCCTCAACGCATAGTCTATGTGAGCTGCAACCCTGCCACACAGGCACGCGACCTTGCACTGCTCGACACCGAGTATGCCGTTGAGGCAGTACAGCCGGTTGACATGTTCCCGCATACTCCGCATGTAGAGAATGTGGTTCTGCTCAAGAAAAGAGCATGACAAAAGGAACAAAAATCGTAAAAAATATAAAAAAAGAACGTAATAGGTGTGTCGCCATCACATATTTTAATTAAATTTGTGATGAGCGATAACCTAACACGATTATAAATCGATTACTAATAACTACATAATTCTGAAATGATGAACAAAAAAGCAGTGATAAGCGCTATGCTCATACTCACAGCAATGAACATCAACGCACAAAAGGCAGAAAAGAAAATGACCGTATTCAGCGACATAAAGTTCAGCGGATACATCATGACGCAATATCAGTACAGCGGTCAGGAAGGTGCTGAAAGCAACTCATTCGATGTACGAATGGCACGTCTGTCACTCGAAGGACGAATACTGAAAGACTTTTACTGGAAAACACAGATACAGTTCAACGGCAACACTTCTACGCTGGGCAGCTCGCCACGAGTGGTGGATGCTTTCGCCGAATGGCAGAAGTTCCCGTTCTTCAAAGTTAAGATAGGACAATACAAGAGACCGTTCACATTTGAGAACCCGATGAACCCGATTGACCAGGGATTCATGAGCTATTCGCAGAACATCAATAAGCTTGTGGGATTCTCCGACCGTGTGGGCGAACATTCCAGCAACGGACGTGACATAGGTCTGCAGATACAAGGTGACTTCCTAAAGAATGCCGCAGGCTGGAATCTGGTACACTATCAGATAGGTGTGTTCAACGGACAGGGCATAAACGTGAAAGACGTTGACCAGCAGAAGGATGTCATCGGAGGTCTTTGGGTTATGCCGATAAGCGGACTCAGAATAGGTGCGTTCGGATGGACAGGAACCTACTCGCGCAAAGGCACATGGCAGACCACCACTCCGGAAGGAAACGTGGTTGATAAAAAAGGCGTGAGGACACTCGACCGCAACCGCTACGCCGTGAGTGTTGAGTATGCCGCCAACGACTGGACTCTGCGTTCGGAGTATGTTCACAGCCAGGGCTACGGATTCAAGACAACATATCAGGACGTTGACGACGCCACCGACTGCACCATCAACACCGCGGCGGGCGACAAGGCCGACGGTCTGTATGCGCTTGTCATTGCTCCGGTGGTTAAGAAAAAATTCTATCTGAAGGCACGCTACGACATGTACCGCCCGAGAGCGGAATGGAGTACGTCCAAAACACAATACGAAGTGGGATTCAACTATGACTTCCACAAGAATTTCAGACTGAGCGCCGAATATGCTTTCGTGAACGACCGCTCACTGAAAAAGTCCGACTACAACATGGTGGACGTAGAGGTAAATGTGAGATTCTGACCTCGATTTAATTTGCCTAAACCTTTAACTGAAACTATATGAGTAACATTCCATCTGTATTTTGGCTCGTTCCCGTGGCCAGCATAACGGCTCTGGCTGCAGCATGGTTCTTCTTCAGAAGCATGATGAAGGAAGATGAAGGAACGGAAAGGATGCGTGAGATAGCCGGACATGTAAGGAAGGGCGCCATGGCCTATCTGAAACAGCAGTATAAGATAGTGACCATCGTATTCATTATTCTTGCTGCCCTGTTCGCCTTCATGGCCTATGTCATGAAGGTGCAGAACCCGTGGGTGCCTTTTGCATTTCTCACCGGAGGTTTCTTCTCCGGACTGGCCGGATTTCTCGGAATGAAAACCGCCACATACGCTTCGGCACGTACGGCAAACGCCGCACGCCGCGGACTCGACAGCGGTCTGAAAATAGCGTTCCGCAGCGGCGCCGTGATGGGACTGGTGGTTGTCGGTCTCGGTCTGCTCGACATAGCCCTCTGGTTTGTCATTCTCAGTGCAGTGTACGACGGCGAGCAGATGGCTCTGGTAACAATAACTACCACAATGCTCACCTTCGGAATGGGTGCCTCTACTCAGGCACTGTTCGCACGTGTGGGCGGAGGCATCTATACCAAGGCGGCAGACGTGGGTGCCGACCTTGTGGGCAAGGTTGAGGCAGACATTCCTGAAGACGACCCACGCAATCCGGCAACGATTGCCGACAACGTGGGCGACAATGTGGGCGATGTTGCCGGAATGGGTGCCGACCTGTATGAGAGCTATTGCGGTTCAATACTCTCGACAGCCGCACTCGGCGCGACGGCCTTTGCCATGAGCGGCGACATGCAGCTCAAGGCTGTCATCGCACCTATGCTGATTGCCACCGTGGGCATCTTCCTCTCACTGCTCGGCATTCTCGCCGTAAAGACAAAGGAGGGTGCGACAATGAAAGACCTGCTCCATTCGCTCGGCACTGGAACAAACCTCAGCGCAGGACTTACGGCCGTAGCAACGTTCGTCATACTTTACCTGCTCCGAATAGATAATTGGCTCGGACTGTCATTCTCTGTGATAAGCGGTCTTGTAGCCGGAGTCGTGATAGGACAAGCCACCGAATATTACACCTCGCACAGCTACAAGCCGACTCAGAAAATCGCCGAGGCATCGGCAACAGGTTCGGCAACGGTCATAATAAAAGGTATAGGCACAGGAATGATTTCCACACTCATACCCGTGATTGCCATATCTGTGGCTATACTTCTGAGCTATCTCTGTGCCAACGGATTCGACATGACCATGAGCACCGCATCAGTGAGCAAAGGTCTCTACGGCATAGGTATCGCTTCAGTAGGTATGTTGTCAACACTCGGCATCACCCTGGCAACGGACGCTTACGGCCCAATCGCCGACAATGCCGGCGGCAACGCGGAGATGAGCGGACTGGGCGAAGAAATAAGACACCGCACCGACGCGCTCGATGCACTCGGCAACACGACTGCCGCCACAGGCAAGGGATTTGCCATAGGTTCGGCAGCACTCACTGCCCTTGCACTGCTCGCCTCGTATGTTGAGGAGATAAAGATTGCCATGGTACGTGCGGCTGAAGGCGGACAACGGTTCTTGGACGCTGCCGGAGAGGTTTTCAACCCTGCCAACGCTGGCATAACCGACTTCATGGACTTCTTCAGTGTCAACCTCATCAATCCTAAAGTGATTGTGGGTTGCTTCATCGGCGCAATGGCGGCATTCCTTTTCTGTGGCCTGACAATGGGTGCGGTGAGCCGTGCCGCAGCCTCTATGGTTGAGGAAGTGCGCCGTCAGTTCCGCGAGATAAAGGGCATACTGCAAGGCACTGCCCTGCCCGACTACGGACGATGCGTGGAAATAAGCACACGCGGAGCACAGCGCGAGATGGTTCTTCCGGCCGTTCTTGCCATTCTGATACCTGTCGTCGTGGGCGTAGTGCTCGGTGTAGCAGGAGTTCTCGGACTGCTGGCCGGCAGTCTTGCCACAGGTTTTACACTGGCCATATTCATGGCAAACGCCGGCGGCGCATGGGACAATGCGAAGAAGATGGTTGAGGAAGGCAACTTCGGAGGCAAGGGCAGTCCGTGTCACAAGGCGACTATCGTAGGCGATACCGTCGGCGATCCGTTCAAGGACACAAGCGGTCCGTCGCTCAATATACTCATAAAACTCATGTCTATGGTAAGCATCGTGATGGCTGGACTGACTGTCGCATTCATGTAAAAACATACAGGACAGAAAAACGCATACATATAAACAAAAATTAAACTCTGCATGCCGTCATAAAGCGGCATGCAGTATTTATGAACACTGAAATAATAAGATATGACAAAACATCATTCTAACAAACACGTAGGAGATGCCGAAGAGCTTAAACAAAAAAGACTGAGAATAATACACCGACAGCATATCATTGTAAAGATATTATTTTTCCTTATGTGTATTGCTGCCATATGTCTTACAATATTTGCTATATGGGCATACTTCATCGATTAAAAAAATCGCACTGATACATATTAATGTAATATCGCAAAAACAAATGGTGCACTTGTTATGAAGTGCACCATTTGTTTATACATACGACAAAGCGTCCCAACGTATAATTACAGCTCATAAGAAATTCGGCGAGAATTGGTTTTATACATGAATTACCATAGAAAGCGGCAAAACTTCCCAACAAAACGGAGTGATATAAACCATGACAGCACGGCCTCACACAATAATAAATTGGCGTTGCCAAAACCGACAAATCATCAACGCGATCAAAGCATACACTTACGTCTCTTCCGGTAAATGCTTCCGGTACCTATTCTCATACTTTATATGGGTGACTTTGAAGGAAACCCGAGGGACGGACTTACAATTTTTCTTGACAGTATTTTGACAAAATAAATTCGGAAAATAGATGTATGTGAATGTTGAATCCTGCATTATATAGGCTGTTTCGGGCCGTACTGCCCTATCACGTACCCTATGCCATAGTCCTGAATAATCCTTTTGCAGTTCTGATAATGCCCATTTCATGGTCCAATTAAGCCTATATCAGGGCGTGATATGGTGCTTTTCAGCCTCCGAAATGGGCCATATCGCATGCCGAAATGGTGCTTTTAGCAACACGGAAGAGTGTCCCTTAAATGTAAATAGCTGATATTCAATATATTATAAAAACATTTCATAATTCGCGTATTTGCGTCCGAGGAAGAGTCTGGTCGCAAATACGCGCTTATTTTTCGGGGTAGAACAGGAAGCTCAAGCGGAAAAATAAAATCCGGTTACAATCTGAAAGTGGGACATATCGCACACAATTCAGCAGAGTGAAACGATGATTATTCGTGGATAGATGCGGAGTTTGTCATTGAAGCATATCTTTACAAACTTTCTACCCTACCATGATTATACCATGAAAACCGCTCACCGATGCATCGTAACCACACAGACAGGACGAATATAAACACACGGAAACACGATGCTCAACGTGGGTAAGATGTACGGATATAAAAAGTTGATTTGCCCGTTATTCATAATCTTTATGCCTAAATCATATTCCACCGATTACGGAACGTGCTATTTTTTAACATGGTATGACTTATATCTCTTTTTAGTATATGCTGGTCCATATACGACACACACCGTTATTATATGGACAAGACACACCTCCATGACCGGACACACGGGCATACAAAAAATGCTTTCCGCGCTTTTTGAGCAGCCGGAAAGCATTTTCCATTATCTTGGTGCGCCTTTACTGCGGCGCTACACAGACATTTTTATCAGCAAACCTTCTCCAGTTTTTTCATTATAGAGAACATGAACAGGGCTGAGATGAGACACAGCACGATGAACACGCCCCATACACACCACAATGGAAGGCTGCCCCAGAGATAACCTCCGACACTTACAAGGATGTTACCTATGGCTGTTGCCACGAACCAGCCGCCCATCATCATTCCCTTATACTTTGGAGGCGCTACTTTTGATACGAACGATATACCCATCGGGCTGAGCAGCAACTCGCCGAATGTAAGTACAAGATAGGTTGTTATAAGCCAGTTAGGAGAAACAAACACAGCTGCGTCGCCTGCGGCTTCCTGTACATTCGGGCTCGGTAAAGAAATAGAACCTAAAGCCATGACACCGAAACCTACTGCTGCCACAAGCATACCGTAGGCAATCTTACGGGGTGCAGACGGCTCCTTGCCTTTGCGTGCAAGGCTTCCGAAAATGGCCATGCTGACAGGTGTCAGAGCCACAACATAGAACGGATTGAACTGCTGGAAGATAGGAGCACTTACTGCAACTTCGCCTTCGAGAGTGGTATATCTGTAACCGAGATAAACACATGCCAGCACAATGACGAGAGCCGAGATCAGCTTGGCGCGGCCACTCTTGCTCTGGAACAATGAGAAGAGAGCATAGACAATGAAGATTACAGCTACCAGATTGAATACGTCAAAAGACATGCTTTCTATTCCTGACGAGCTCTTGGCAGTGAATTCATCGGCGAAATATGTCAGAGTAAGACCGTTCTGATGGAATGCCATCCAGAAGAAAATGACGACAGCAAACACAAGGCAGAGGGCTATGATGCGGTCGTGTGTCTCTGAAGGTGTAAGCTCCTGCTCGGTATGAACAGTCTCGCCGCTCTTTGCGACACCACCTTCAACATGTTTGAACGTCGGACGGAAGATATAATAAATTGCTATCGACAGGATAAGCGATGCACAGGCAACGGCGAATGAGAAATGATAAGCGTCGTTGGAAGCAAAGCCTATTGACTCGGCCCACTCCTTAATCTTAACTGCCGCAGTCGGAGCAAACAGCGCACCGATGTTTATGGCCATATAGAAAATGGAGAAAGCTGAATCGCGCTTGTCCTCATACTTCGGGTCGTCATACAGGTTACCTACCATAACCTGCAGGTTGCCTTTGAACAGGCCTGTTCCGAAACTGATGAAAATAAGGGCAAGAAGCATGCAGATGAGAGCGAACGTATCTCCTCCGAGCGGAATGGACAGGAACAGATAGCCGGCAAACATAACGAGAATACCGATCGTCACCATGCGGCCGTAACCGTACTTATCGGCCAGAATACCACCGATAAACGGGAGGAAATAGACTAAGCCAAGGAACGAGCTGTAAATAAGACCTGCCGTTCCGGGATCGAGTCCGAAGTTGGCTTTTAGAAACAATGCAAACACGGCTATCATCGTATAATAGCCGAAACGTTCTCCGGTGTTGGCCAATGCCAACGCATAGAGTCCTTTTGGTTGACCTTCAAACATGTTTATTTATTTTTTAGTTTTGGTTATATCAAACAGATATGTCAGCTTTATGACTATGTTTCCTATATTTGATTTGGCGAAATAGTCACGCTTTGAGTTGCCGTAAATATTTCCCAAGCCATAATAATATCGTCCTTCGAGCAGGAAATGTCCTACCTTCGGTATTGAATATTCCACACCCAGACCGGCGGCGATGCCGTAATCGAACTTGTTCTCCACGGCCATCGTGTCCTGTGCACACACCTTATTGACGCGGTCATCCATATTGCGGTCGGCGAAATTGAAGTTCGTCTTGGTAGTCTCATTTATGAGAAAGCCGAACTGCGGACCTGCCTGGAAGAAGAACTGAAAGCCTTTTGTCTCGCGTCCCCACGCCAGATGCGCGAAGATAGGTATCTGAACATAGTTGAGCGTACGGCTGTATTCTTCGGGCAGTCCGGTCACCTTGTTTATCACCGGGCTGCGGTCTGACATGATGATGTCTTCTTTCCATCCTGTCTGGGCATAGTTCACCTCACCGTAAATGGAGCATATCGTGTTGAAATATTTCTCACACACATATCTTACGGACAGACCTCCGGTCAGACCGCCATGATATCCTTGCGTCACTTTAGGCGTGAATCCGACATTGCTCATCACGTATCCACCGTTGAAACCTATGGCGAGGTCATTGCGGTGCTGGCCTATCTGTGCGGTCATATCGGCCGCACAAAGGAGCAATAAAGAAATAAGTATATTGCGGATTTTCATAACATCAATAACTTATAGATTCTATCCGACGGCTGCTGAGATAATGTATGAGCATGAATGCGTTGTTACGCATGCCGCCATTAGGTGACGCATATTCAAACTTCAACGGCGTCTGAAGAGGGCGGTATGTGCTCTGTCCCTTTGTTCCACGGAACTTCTTGCCATGCTCATGTTCGCCTCCGATGAAGAAACGCGCCTGATCATATCCGGTAATAGCGAAGCGCGGAAGCGCCGTCTGCATGTCTGTATGGAACCATCTGCGGTAAGACGTCTCAAATGCTTCGGTCTCTTCAGACAACGCATTATAATAGAATGTTGTCGGGATATAGGCATCGTATTTGTAAAAATAGTTCAGATAAACCTTCGTGTACATCAACCATTCGGTATATCCGAACATCGAAATCCTTATGCCGGGGTTTGAAACACTCAATCCGTCAAGTTTAGCCAGAGCCACATTGAGCTGCGGTGAGCGGCCGGTATTGAGTATCACGACATTGCGTTTGGTGGTGCTGAACGCCTTTGCAAAATATGCTTCAGACGATTTCAGGTTTGTTATGCTGTAGGCTATGCCCTTTGCCTCAAGTTGCTTACGCAGTCCGAAAGTGAACGAACCCTTGTTACTGGTAGTGTCATTGCAGTCGATGAACACCGGATGACAATCCGGGAAACGCTCCATAAAGGCCTTGATGGCGCGCTCGCTGAGCGTTTCGGGCGACTGATACACCTGATATATGTGCGGGTTTGAGTCCACATCGTTTCCGCTTATGGAGAAAGGAACAATCAGCTTTATGTCGTTTGCCCTGCAGAAATTGGCCAACGGACGGAGCTGTTTGGTGTATAACGGTCCGAAAATGAGGTTACATCTTTTGGCGTTATTGTCCAGCAAAGTAAGTCTTATATCGGCATCTGCCGGCACGTTCCAGGCATATATGTCAGTAGAAATGCCCTTTGCGCGCAGACTGTCGCACGCCATCAGGAAGCCTCTGTAATATTCCAGCATACGGCGTCCGTCTCCGTCCTCATTATGAAGAGGCAACATTATACCGATACGGATTACAGACGACTTCTTGCTTTCGGCCGATTTTACGCCTTTCGACGCACTTGTCTCTGTCGTTCCGGCTATCTTGACCGGATATGGTATGAACAGTTCCTCACCCTTGGTCAGCTTATAGTCGGCAGCCGAAATGGCCGGATTGGCCTTCATCAGCTCTTCCGGAGTGATGTTATATTTTTTTGCTATGCCATAGACTGTGTCTTTTTTCTTCACCTTATATATGTCCTGCCATTTCGTGGTCTGCCCGAACGACAACGCCGGCAACAGAAAGAAGCATGAAAAAAAACAGTATCTTAAAAAACGTCTCATACAATCGTCTTTGTTTTTAATATGCAAAAATACGCAAAATATGTTGTATAGTGAAATTATATCACATAAAATTGTCCTAACAGCAACATTGTGTAAACATCTGTTCAAAAATAATTAAAAAAAACGGCGATAACAAATTTATTATGTATTTTTGCATTCGCAATCACGCAAGATCAGATCTTTTGTATGAACCACAGAATATTTATTCTTATCATTTCAATGCTGGCAATATTCGCACAACTGCATGCTGACGAATATCCCACGATAAATCCATCGGCCACGTTCATGACACCTGACGGCGAGGAAACAGGCACGAGCTACTCCGGTGACGCGCCGCTGACGGTGAGATTCCAGGCCAATCCCGAGAACACCGACGGATGGACGTCACACTACGAGTGGCGGTTCACCCTGGAGGAGGCTACAGAGCCTTACCTCATACGCTACGAACAAGACACCGAATACACATTCACAAAGGCGGGACTACACAAAATCGTGGTCTATGCCACATTCACCAAAGGTGACGAACAGGTAGAATACACGCAAGAGTATTGGAATGAGACAGACCCGATAACCGTATCAATATCCGAGAGTAAGCTGGAGATGCCAAACGCATTCTCGCCGAACGGCGACGGCATAAACGACATATACAAAGCCAAGGACGGCTATCAGAGCCTCATAGAGTTCCACGCATACATATTCAACCGCTGGGGACAGAAGCTCTACGAGTGGACCGACCCCGCCGGAGGATGGGACGGCAAGTACAAAGGACACGACGTGAAGGACGGAGTTTACTACGTGCTTGTGAAGGCAAAAGGTGCCGACGGCAGGAAATTCAACATTAAAAAGGACGTCAACCTGCTGAGAGGCTTCAACGAGGACAGCGGTTCGGTGTCCGGCAACTGATAAAAACAGGAAAACACTATATTCAATAGGTAGGTTTATTTTATGGAAAACGAGAAAATCAATGTATGGGGCGCACGCGTCCACAATCTGAAAAACATTGATGTAGAGATACCGAGAAACAGTCTCACGGTGATTACCGGACTGAGCGGTTCAGGCAAGTCGTCGCTGGCTTTCGACACCATATATGCCGAAGGACAGCGCCGATACATAGAGACATTCTCTGCATACGCACGCAATTTCTTGGGCAACATGGAACGGCCCGATGTTGACAAGATAACCGGACTGAGCCCGGTAATCAGCATCGAACAGAAGACCACGAACAAGAATCCGCGCTCTACCGTGGGCACGACAACCGAGATATACGACTATCTGCGACTTCTCTTCGCACGCGCCGGCACTGCCTACAGCTATGTGACGGGCGAAAAGATGGTGAGATACACCGAAGAGAAGATTCTGGAAATGATCAGAACCCACTACAACGACAAGCGCATATACATCCTCGCTCCGGTCGTAAGACAGCGCAAGGGTCACTATCGCGAGCTCTTCGAGAGCCTCCGTCGCAAAGGATATCTGTACGCACGGGTCGATGGCGAGATATGCGAGATAACGCGAGGAATGAAGACCGACCGCTACAAAAACCACAATATAGAGGTCGTTATAGACAAGCTGAAGATGGAGGAAAGCTATGTCGAGCGTCTGAAGAAGAGTGTATCGACTGCCATGAAAGAGGGCGACGGACTGATAATGATATACGACAAGGACGCCGACGAGGCCAAATATTTCTCAAAAAGACTCATGTGTCCAACGACGGGCATATCATATAAGGACCCGGCACCAAACATATTCTCGTTCAACTCGCCCGAAGGCGCATGTCCACGATGCAAAGGTCTCGGCTACGTGAACGAGATTGACATAAAGAAGGTAATACCCGACGACTCGCTGTCTATACGCAACGGCGGCATCGTTCCGCTCGGAAAATACAAGAACCAGATGATTTTCTGGCAGATAGAGGCGCTGCTGCAAAAGTATGAATGTGACCTGAAGACACCGATAAAAGACATCCCTGAAGAGGCGCTTAACGAAGTGTTGTACGGCTCTCTCGAGAATGTGCGCATAAACAAAGAACTGATACACACGTCGAGCGACTATTTCGTGGCATTCGACGGAATAATAAAATACCTGCGCAGCGTGATGGAAAGCGACGACTCGGCCAACGGACAGAAGTGGGCCGACCAATTTCTCGCCACATGCACATGCCCGGAATGTAAAGGACAGAGGCTCAACAAGGAGTCGCTCTCCTATCGCATCTGGGACAAGAACATATCAGAACTGGCATCCATGGACATGAGTCAGCTGAAAGAATGGCTCGACGAAGCCGAATCGCACATGGAGAGCAAGGAACAGAAAATAGCAGCGGAAATAATCAAAGAAATACGCACACGAATAAACTTCCTGCTCGACGTAGGCCTCGACTATCTCTCGCTCAACCGTCAGTCGGCGTCGCTCTCGGGAGGAGAGAGCCAGCGCATAAGGCTTGCCACGCAGATAGGATCGCAGCTTGTCAACGTGCTCTACATTCTCGACGAGCCGAGCATCGGTCTGCACCAGCGTGACAACGAGCGTCTGATAAACTCGCTCAAAAGCCTGCGCGACCTGGGCAACACCGTGATTGTGGTGGAACACGACAAGGACATGATGCTCAATGCCGACTATATAGTGGATATAGGTCCGAAGGCCGGCCGCAAAGGCGGCGAAGTAGTGTTCCAGGGCACGCCGGAGGAGATGCTCAAACACGACACCATAACAGCCGGCTATCTCAACGGAACACGTAAAATAGAGATACCCGAACACCGTCGCGAAGGCAACGGGCACAGTCTGTGGATAAGAGGAGCGCGCGGCAACAACCTGAAAAACGTGGATGTTGAGTTCCCGCTCGGCAAGCTGATTGTGGTCACAGGTGTCAGCGGCTCGGGCAAATCAACACTCATCAACGAGACTCTGCAGCCCATACTTAGCCAGCACTTCTACCGCTCGCTGAAGAAGCCGATGCCATACGACTCTGTGGAAGGTCTTGAGTTCATAGACAAGGTGGTGAATGTAGATCAGTCACCACTGGGACGCACGCCGCGCTCCAACCCGGCCACATACACCGGAGTGTTCAGCGACATACGCTCGCTGTTTGTCAATCTGCCCGAGGCGAAGATACGCGGATACAAGCCGGGACGCTTCTCCTTCAACGTGAAGGGCGGACGCTGCGAGGCATGCGGAGGCAACGGATACAAGACCATAGAGATGAACTTCCTGCCAGACGTGATGGTGCCCTGCGAGGTATGCCACGGAAAGCGCTACAACCGCGAGACGCTCGAGGTGAGATATAAGGGAAAGAGCATTGCCGATGTGCTCGACATGACCATCAACCAGGCCGTGGAATTCTTTGAGAATGTACCTAACATACTTCAGAAAATAAAGACCATACAGGACGTCGGACTGGGTTATCTGAAACTGGGACAACCCTCCACCACCCTCTCGGGAGGCGAAAGCCAGCGCGTGAAACTGGCCACCGAGCTGAGCAAACGCGACACCGGCAAGACGCTGTACATCCTGGACGAGCCGACAACGGGACTTCACTTCGAGGACATCAGAATACTCATGGATGTGGTGAGCCGGTTGGTGGACCGCGGCAACACCGTGATCATAATAGAACACAACCTTGACGTGATAAAGCAGGCGGACTATATAATAGATATGGGACCGGAAGGCGGACGCAACGGTGGAACGGTGCTTTCTACAGGAACACCTGAAGAGGTGGCCGAAAGCGACAAGGGATACACGCCGCGATTCCTGAAAAAGGAGCTTGAGGGCTAAACACAAGGAACAGTCTACTAAAATCAAAAATACACACTAGCGAATGAAATCGAGTACAATAAACACAATGAACATATTGGTACACACTTCCAGTACATCTTGCATAAGCTAATTAAACTGAAGTTTCCCACCCCTTCATATCAGCTATTTGAGTAATAGTTCCCTTCGGTGA
>USHV01000014.1 GCA_900554695.1 uncultured Prevotella sp.
TCGCTAATCACCAAATTTACAAACACTTACAATTCGTCGAACTCACGTTAATATAACCACATCTTCCATTCATGTTTACTAGTGCCAATCCTTCAGAAAACCCATCTGCATAATCGTATTTGCAAGGAATGACTACCTTTCCTTCTTTATTGATATATCCCCATTTTGCATTCATTTCTACACTAGCCAATCCTTCATAAAACTCATATGCATAATCATATTTGCAAGGAATGACTACCTTTCCTTCTTTATTGATATATCCCCATTTTGCATTCATTTTTACTTGTGCCAATCCCTCAGAAAACTCATATGCATAATCGTATTTGCAGGGAGTGACCACCTTTCCTTCTTTTTTATTAATATATCCCCATTTTCCGTCCATACTTACTCTAGCCATTTCCCCTGAGGAAGAAAATTCCATATATTCATACTCGCCTATATTATATGCTTCAACAGGTATGCTATTCAAATCATTCTTTTCTATTTTAATGCCTGTTAATACATATCCATCTTCTATATCAAAATATGATGCAAATAATTGTACTGTTGTATGTACTGAAGATAGCTCTTTTATCGGGATTGGCGGCAGACTATCCGAATCGACATCTAACTCAACCTGATATTCTGTTTCTTCATCATAATAACTTTCTTGATAAGGCACAGAAGGAAGAGCTTGCAAGAAAGCATTTACAGACTGGTAACGGCTTCTCTTGATAGGAGACATCGCAGTAGAAATGCAATTAATCAGTTCATCGCAAACGCCTTTTCGCTGCAAATAATAGGTAGGGAAACCTTCATTCAATAGTTCGGAGGCTTCCGGAGGTCGGATGCCTGACAGCATCTTGAACAATGTGGCTCCTAACGCATAGACATCCATCGTCACAGGAAAGTCCTTGCCTTCATGATAGTTCGCCTGTTCCAACGGAGAATAGCCTGGAGTTCCAGAACCTACACGAGTACTGGATTCCGGATCTCCGGAAGCTGTATATTGTTTGGACAGGCCAAAGTCTATCAGAACAGATTCACCGATGCTACGAAGCATAATATTTGAAGGTTTCAAATCCAGATGCAGCATACGATTCTCGTGCATGAAAGACACGGCACCGGCTATCTGGCGGAAATAAGTCATGGCTTCATCTACATTAAGTCCGTGATGTTTTTTAATAAGCTCATCCAAAGAACCTCCCCCGCAATACTCCATAGAATAATAATATGTATTGTTCCTTTCGAACAATTCAAGCACCTTGACAATATGAGGATGCTTCATTCTGCTCAGGTTCATTGCCTCACGGGCGAACTTACGCTTATAATCTGCATACACGTCACCGCTACTGCATGCTACAGTGGAATCGGAACGGGTATTAAAGTCCTTCATGAAGAATTCCTTCACAGCTACTCTCAAATCCGTCTCTATCTCACCCAAGGCACCGGACACTTTCACACGGGTTCTGGCCAGATAGGTAATGCCGAAAGTACCCTGGCCTAAAACTCTCTCTATCTTATATACATAAGACTTTCCATAAAGTAAAAAGCCGACAGGCAAAGAATACGAAATATTCATAAATAATCACTTTATCAACTAAACTTTTCACGTTCACGAATATCATCTGATGAAAGCGCTTCTTCCAATGTAAAAACGTGCTTATTGAAAGAATAATAAAACGTGATGTCACTTCTGACTGCCTTAATTCCCAAATAATAATTACCAAAAGGACCGGGACCGGGTATATTCCATACACCAATATTAGATATTGAGTCATAATCATCCGGCAAATATGAATAAATGGGAGACTGAGGTGCTCTGATATTCCATAGTGTTCCTTTTCTTATGGCATACAATCCAAAACCTATAGGACGTATCTCATCTACATATTCTTGAGTACAAGGAACTTTGAAGCCATGCTCATTAAATACACTTTCCAGACCATCACATACAATCTGAAAGTCATTTATTCTACCCCAACCATTCTGAAATTGTAATTTTCTGACATCAAGATTATAACAGGAATGAAAAGAAGTATTGCAACCGTCATAATCATGTTTAGCCTCAGATGTAACATAAGTATCATCGCAACCACTATTATAAGTTCGATACTGGAATCCGTTTTCTGCCGAGTAAAACAGTGTAAAAATATTTTCCGTATGTTTCAGGTCAGTATATCTTAATTCATCCTTTGTGGATAACCTGAAAGGCAAGGATGTCTGATGCTCCAATCGTTGTATTTCATTTAATATATTATGAATAAAACTATAGGATGTTGGAGTATCTTGGCATTCATTCACTAAATATTGGCACGAAAGATTCCCCAAAGACATAACCGGTGTTTTTGCTATCGGTTCCTTACCATATTCCGTAAAGATAAATCTTTCTTTTTCACCTATCTTTACCATATTTTGAAGTAATCTCCGGATAGCTGATTTTCTGTTTTCTGATAATCCGGCCTTCCATCTTACATGAAATCCGTTGCACAGTTCTCTACCGGCATCTGGGAAAATTGTATTTCTTCTATTTGCAGGCTCTGCTTTTACAACAAGTTTATCAGGTTTTTCTTTTATTGTCTGTAATATTCTGTGTATTTCATCGATGAAGTCGCCACACGTCTGAGGGCGTATTCTTATCATAGGCTCCATTGCCCATGACGTAAGCCTGATTACATCTTCACTGATTCCTTTATTTCTCATCATGTCTTCCGGAAAACCTTCGTTAAATATGGATGACGCATCCGGAGGAGTCGTTCCTGTGAGAGCCTTAAACAGAGTGGCACCCAACGCATATAAATCGAGTGTGGGACGGAATCCGTCACTTTTTTTATAATTGGCCTGTTCCAACGGAGCATATCCCATAGTCCCGACTCCTATACGTGTACTTGATTCCGGTTCTCCATCTGAATTAAACTGTTTGGACAATCCAAAGTCTATCAGAACCCAATCACCATCAGAACGACGCATTATATTAAGGGGTTTTATGTCAAGATGCAACATCTTGCTGTTATGCATAAATAGCAATGCATTAGCTATCTGTTCAATACCAAGTAATGCTTCACCTTCAGACAATCCGTTTTCAGACTGTATATAATTATCCAAACATTCTCCTTCTATATATTCCATTGCATAATAAGCCGTATTGTTACCTTCAAAAGCTTCCAATACTTTTACTATTGCAGGATGTTTCAATCGCGACAGATTATTCGCTTCCCGAATAAAATCCTTGCGATAATTATAATAGATATCCGAATTGCTTCCGATAATAACTTCAGATCCGGATCTGTCGTTTATGTCCTTCATAAAGAATTCCTTCACGGCCACTCTCAAATCGACTTCTATTTCGCCCAAGGCACCGGACAATTTCACACGGGTCTTGGCCAAATAAGTAATACCGAAGGTACCCTGGCCTAAAACTCTTTCAATTTTATATACATACGACTTTCCATGAAGTAAAAAACCGGCAGGTAAGCTATTGCTATATGACATCACCATAAATTAACGTAAGTTCTACAAATTGTAAATTCTGTGACTTGCAAGATTACCGTATCTTTATATTACTTAATGAATAAAGAATTACGAATAATAATCACTGAAAGCAAAGTTATAGAATTATTTTGTATGGCAGATGATTTAGCTTCACTGATTTTTAAATTCTACAAGTTTTTCTGCAACTATGATAATATATCATATAATTTATATTTTAGATTTATTACTTATGGCAATAAGTTTCAGGGCAAAACCACAAGGGATAACATTTTCTATGTTATAGACGTATAAGCTTAATTATACTATATACTCAATATCATTAACAAAATTAATACATAATTTTTATATTGTTCCCTTTTTCTTAAAATTTTCAAGATGAGGGGTAAGATTGTTAAATATAAGTGTGGATAGATAACAATAACAGAGAAAATAATCAGTTATCAATACATGTGGTATATATTTACGATGGTACACCAAGACTCGTACGGTGTTATTCACCTTACCAACGATAAGAACTTTGGATAAAAACAAAAAATATTGAATAAGTGTAAGAAAAAATGACTAATATTGCTCTATACTTACACAAAACAAAAACAGGAAAAACATGAAGATTATCTATTTGTCAGTAATCATGTCGTTGCTCGCTGCATGTGGCAACGGGGCGAATAGAGCGGAAGCGGAGGACGTACTTATAGACTCTACGGGCATAAGCGCGGAGGACTATTCGGAGGATGAGGAAGAAATGTTTGAAGGCGGAAAAGTGTATGTGTCGGAGGACGGACGCGTGACAATAGAGTCGGGCGTATGTCCCAACGGTGGAACATCGCCCGACTATTGGGCTAAATGGACTATAGTGAACGACAAGGGTGTGAAGCATGAGTTGCGGTTTTCCGAGACGTCTTACGTCGGTGGCGTACATTCTCTGAAAAAGAATGACGGGACAACCTACTACATCGTTGACTGCTCGGGGAAGGCATCCAGCTCCGAAGAATATGAATGGCTGGAGGCTTACAGGATTGTCGGCGACACAATAAGAGAGGTTAATGTGAAAGACGGAAGCAACAAGGTTGAAGAAAACGATTTTGAGATAATCTATTGCATACCCAACTGGTATTTCGCCACAAACGGTGACGGCTATGACTGGTTGTTTGAATACGACGCGAAGAGCAGAAACCTTTATGTGCCGATACCGAAAGACGGAGATATTATTGACCGGTACAAGGTGTGGCATTTCAACGGTAAGCGTTTTGTAGCCTTAGGTGAGCAGCCACACAAGGACATGCACAAGAGTCTGGGGAGATATAACCGGCTGATATGTTATTTCACTACCAAGGACTACATAGTGCGTGTGGATTCGCTTAACAGTCACACATTGCGTTACGCCTCATGGAAGAAGCCAAAGACAATGGCCGACAAGCCCGACGTAGTGATAACGGGAGGTAAAAGACGGCACCATCACTCAGCACCGGACGAGCTGGAGAGATGCGACGACTATCGGTTCACGCACGGCGGTTATGAGTATATAGCAAACTACTGCGAGACGGATACCGCAAAAAGCATTCACCAGGATTATCTGTTGATAAGAAAAAACGGAAAGGTGGTGGTGAAACAGGAGAAAGAGTGATAAGCAGTCCGGCTATTGTGTATGGCTTTATTTATGGATGCAGGCACAGGACACGCACATTTGAAAAGTGTTCGGAGGATATAAAACGCTTTATTTCAACAATATGTATTAGATGGAGTAAATTTGGCGGAGCGTTGAATTAGAAGTAAATTGGATGAAGACTATGATTAACTAAATACAGATTAGAAGTGGCAATCAAAAACAGAATAAGTACAATTAAATGCATTTATATGAATCATAAATCCGGATTATATATGTACCATCGGTATACTTGCATACATCCTAAATCAGTATTATCAAAGATTGACACCTCAAAAAATCATACTTAGTACAAGTTTTAGATGTATTGCAGTAAACATATATCTGCATATATTGATAGCTGATCATTCTCTTTGTTATTTATACATACGCACATTTAACAATCATACCCATTTTCTTAAAAAAATTAAGAAAAAAGGGAAAGATATGAAAATTATGTATTAATTTTGCTAATGATATTAAGTATATAGTATAATTAAGTTTATATTTCTATAAAAAGAATATGCATCAAACATTAGTGAGAACATTGTTCCGACAACTTATTACTAAACGAAATAAATCTAAAGTATAAATGCCCCCAAAAGACAATAATAATATACATTTATCTGTTAATACCTATCTGCAAGGTGGCAAATACCGTATTGTCCGATATATCAAAAGCGGTGGTTTCGGCTGCACATATGAAGCGGAACACGTGTTGTTGGGAAAACATGTGGCAATTAAGGAATTCTTTGTAAAAGATTTCTGCAACCGTGACAAAAGCACCCGTCACGTGACAATAGGAACAGAAAGTAAAAGAGGACTGGTAACAAAACTACGCAAGAAATTTGTTGCCGAGGCAAAGGCTATATGTCTTCTAAATCATCCCAACATAGTAAGTGTTTCAGACATATTCGAGGAAAACGGAACTGCTTATTATGTCATGGATTATATTGATGGAGAATCCTTGTCTGACATAGTAAATAAAGAAGGGCCCTTGCCGGAAAGACGCGCCCTGAAATATATCAGAGAAGTTTGTGATGCCTTGGCATATGTCCACAAGAAAAACATACTACATTTGGATATTAAGCCTGGAAATATCATGATTGACAAAAGAGACCACGCCATTCTTATAGATTTTGGCGCCTCCAAGCAATATGATGAATGTGATGGAGAAAACACTTCAACGCTTACAGGTAAAACTCCGGGTTATGCACCATTGGAGCAGATGGGAAATGATGTAGTAAAATTTCTGCCTGCCACTGACATATATTCAATAGGTGCCACACTTTATAAATTACTTACAGGTAAGACTCCATTAAGCGCCACAATGCTGGCTGCAGGAGATACATTGGAGCCACTTCCAGCCAATATAAGCAGTTCCACCCGTAAGGCAATCTCTGCTGCCATGGAACTAATTAAGAACAAACGACCGCAGAGCATCGAAGAATTCCTAAAAATATTAGACAGCGGTAAGTCAGAGGAAAATGATGAAGATACTATCCCGGTCGAGATATTTCAAGAAAGGAATGCAAACGAAAACAATAATAAACCTCAGAATAACAAACCCATAAATGCAATCCAGCTGAATAATATGGGAGTGTCCGCTTTTGAGGAAGGCCGTATTGAAGAAGCCATCTCTTATTTTTTCAGTGCAGCGAACAAAGGATTATCTGACGCAATGTATAATTTAGGCTTGATGTATGACAAGAAACAAATTTATGATCAAGCCATATACTGGTATAAGACAGCAGCTCAAAAAGGACTATCCAATGCAATGTATAATGTTGGAGAATGCTATGAGAACGGCAAAGGTGTTCCTCAAAACTACGAACTGGCACTATCCTGGTATAGGAAGGCCGCAGACAAAGGTAATAAAGACGCCTTGGACAGCATTAATCGTTTGAAACAGACAATCAAGATTAAAAACAAAGCAGATTACAAAGAATTATTGAATTTCTTCTTGTATACAGCAGCTACAATACTATGTATATGGCTTCTGGTGTGGTTTTTCGACAGAGGAGGAGGATATATAAAAGGTGGAGCATTCATACTTCCTATCATTACCACTATAAATGCATTTAAGAGTTTATTTAAATTTTTCAAATCATTAAAATAATTAGTAATATAATGGAGCACCAACTATTACACAGTTCTGCCACAAAGTATGACCAGGATTTAGGCGTACTTTTGAGTGAATATTCAAACTCAGAATACAAGTTTAATTTATGGTACATCTTAATCTTGTTAATTCCAATCATTGGCATAATCATCTTTTTAATATTATTAATCAATTTCCTGTTAAGCCGATATCCGTCGAAAACCTATCAGTTGTATGAAAACGGATTTGTGGTCAAGAACAAAAAAAATCGTATCGTTAAGACTGTTATGTATGATAACATTGAATTTGTTGTTCGAAAGAACACCAAAATATATATGTATGGATTCTATAATGTCACACGATATGAAATTGCATTAAAAAACGCCGCAAATAAGAGTTTATTTTCATTCTACACAAAGTGCCGAAACGAAAAGGAGTTACCGGAAAAGAACAACTGGGCCGTCATATTTATAAATGATTTAGAGAAGAGCTGCGGTCTATACCTTATAAACCGTATAAAACAGGTATTCAATAAAGAAGGCTTGGTCCGTCTTAAAGATGAAGGAATAACCATAGGTAAGGGCTATATTACAGATAAAAATAATTTCACCTTTTACAACTATGATATTAGCCAATATAAACATATTGAGTACAGCCTGTTCCTTTATCACAAAGATTACCAAGAAAAAATGTTCAAAAGCCAAGGACACCGTGTATGTCTCAACTTAGAGACAAATATGATTCTCAAACTTTATGTCTTAAGGAATATGCTGGGTCTAAATATATAAAAATTACATTATTGAGATAGACAAATCGGAATTTTGATTTGAGAATATATAATACAGCTATGTCCTGTAAGGAATAAAATAACGTGAGTCCGTCGAACTCACGTTATTTTATGCATTGTTATTTTATCACTATTTTTCTTCCATCCACTATGTAAACACCACGCGCGAGTCCTTCGGCAGAAGGTCCCATGTAACGGCCGCCAAGGTCATAAACACCAGTATGACGTGACGGTGAGTCAACATTAAGATGATATATGCCGTCTGTATCTCCTTCATGATGCCGTATCCTGGCTTTCGTGTCAGGGGCGGGCAACCGGACGTATGCCCTTGTGGCTTTCAGTTTCGTGCCATCGTTAATCGGTCTTACAAGCTGTGTGCCGTCAGCATTGACAAACCGGATGGTCTTTCCTGCAGACGGATCAACCTGAAAAAGATCAGTGGAGTTGTATATTCCGGTGAAACTGTATTCAGAGAAAGGTTCTGTCTGGAGAGCATGCACGACGCTCAGAGGTTGTGCTTCGGAAATCAGTTTGTTCATGAAGACAGGATCGGTTATTTCCGTTCCCTCAACGGGGCGCACTATATAAGGCACTCCCGGCTGTGTCTGTGAAACAGATTTGAAGTCAAGATTGAACGTATTGTCGGCATTCATGGTGACACCCGTGAACTCCTGGAAGTCTGCACCCAGGAACTTCGTGCTGATGTCCTCGGCCGTAAGGGCGAAAGGCAGACAAAGGGTATACCATCCGCCATCGCCGACAAAGGTGCGCAGAAGCGTCACCCGGTCCACCGTCATATTAAGATAAGACGTTATCGCATCGCTGTTGTCAGCCTCCTGTGTGTCACCATCGAGGACAATGGACGTCGGGAAATGAGGGATGGCAGAGCCTTTGTAGAGATATACCTCACCTTTGTTAAGAGTGCCGCTATAACAACTGAATATTATTGGTGAATTGAATGTATTACATTGTATTGTCCGATATGTTCCCCCTCCTTGAAACTTAACTTCAGCTTCACCCGTTGCAGACGAAACATCTATCAATGCCCTGGAATTGTTGTCCTTATCCGCTTGTGTAAGGAAAGACTGCGCCTTTCCACCGTCTTTCTGTGCAAGATATCCGTTTCCTGTATTAAAATACCAACCTGAAGCCGTGCCCTCAAGTGTCAGGAACTGACACTGCGGAGTCACTACAACACTATCGTCAGCAATGGCAACCGGAGTGGAACCTCTGTTGTTGGAACGCTGCTCTGTGCTCAACGCCACTCCCGCAGACCTGTTTACAATAACCAACACATCTTCCTCTTTCAGTTCCGAAGCGTCGCGCACAAGTCTGAACACAGTGTCGTCCTGCGAACGAACAACAATGCTGAACATAATGATATAAATTATAAACAGAGTTCTGAGAATCACGGTCATATATGTTATTTTTTATGGCATACCGGTCGGTGTCAGAAAAACTGTACACATTCCGCACCACCTCCCGTTAAAGAACACAAATCCGATACGTCTTCTGACTTCCTTTTTATGTCAAAAGCCTCATACGGTCATTCCTCTTATATTAACTTCTGAAACAGTCGTTTCCGAAACAGCCACTCCGCTATCACAAATATAGTGAAAAGTGAGAGCAACGACAAAACGGAGAAACTATGTTTTTCCGAATTTGGCATTGCCGAACCGCCTCCTGTCTTCTACAAATATAGTGAATATTTCTGTAACATATTCATTCCATTTAACGTAAGTTTCTAATTTTATGTCGAACTCACGTTATATTATTCCTTATTCTTTTTAAAGTTTTCAGCCTGTTCAAATATTTCTTTGAAAACCTCATCATTTGTAACAGGTGGATAGTTATACTCGGCCAGAACAAGAATGAGATCCATTTTTAGTTCGGCTTTGATGTCGTCACGGGTTGACCAGTCTGTATATTTCGATTTGTCATCAACTATCTTTTTTATCTCAGCAGAAAGAGCCAGTAGTTTATCTTCAGGATATTCAAAACCGAATTGTTTGGCAATGGATTTCAGAATGTCATAAAACGCCTTTTCTTCATAGCTTATTCCAAGATCCTTGAATGATGCTTTTTCTTTATTAATCTCTTTCAGAAGCATCGCCATCTGGTTTGCAACTTCCGTCACCACTTCATCAGCAAACACAGCGCTGTCGCGTCGGTCATTGTATTTATCGACAAGGTCGTTAAGCTTTTTCGAAAAATCAACACCTTGCATTTTGTTTACCTTCTTGAATTCTGTTATGACCATACGCAGCAGTCTCTCCATAAGTTTTACTTTTGTATTCGGCATTTTCAGTTTGGCAAGCCTTTCCATGTAATCTTCACTCAGTACATCCAGATTTTCACGATTACTTCCGATGTTGATTATTTCTTCAACACCTTCAGACTTGATAGCGTCTTCTATCATCGCTCTGACTTTCTTATTCATTTGTGCAGCATCTGGTGCTTCGCCTTTCGTCAGTTTATAAATAATTGCTCGTACGCCAGTAAAGTAATGAATGTCCTCTCTATCCTGAAAAGTTATCTCCTCACTGTTGCTGCATAGATTAAATGCGGATTTTAGTTTCTTGGTATGTCCCATAAACAGGTTTTCCTGTTCTTTGGTGTGTTGTATGAATTCTGCTCCCCGGTTAAGACAATCCAGTTGCTCTAACGGACTGCCGCTCGTGAATTTTGAATAATCAAAATTGTTGAACATTCGTCTGATTATGTCCAATTCGTCTTTCACCATTACAATTGATTTTTCAAGACTTTCTACAGAATCCTTGTCTTCTTTGCGTTGTGCGTAATGCTTTAAGGCAATGTTCATATTGTTTTTAATACCTATGTAGTCAACAATAAGTCCCTTGTCTTTTCCTGGATATACACGGTTTACACGTGAGATGGTCTGTATGAGTGTGTGTTGTTGCAGAGGCTTGTCAATATACATAGTGTCAAGGCATGGAACGTCGAAGCCCGTAATCCACATGTCAACCACAATGGCAATCTTAAAATTCGATTTAGGATTTTTGAATGCCTTTGCATAGTTTCTTCTGTCTTCATCAGTTCCTAACATGTCGTACAGATCTTGCTCGTCGTCTTTACTGCGTGTCATTATAAGCTTTATCCGTTCAATAGCCTTTTCTTTGTTTCCGTATGGAGCTATCGGCTCGGCTGCCATTGCATAATTAGTATTTGTATCATCTTCTTCCGGCAGCTTTACCCATTCAGGTCTTAAAGCAACAATCTTTTTATACAGGTTGTACGCAATGGTGCGGTTTGAGCATACAAACATTGCTTTGCCCTCCACTGTGCTGCCTTCTTCCACACGTTTCTCATAATGTGCGATGAAGTCTTCTGCTACGGCTTGTAAGCGGTCAGAGTCGCCAAGTATGCTTTCCATCTTTGTCACAGCCTTCTTGCTTTCTTCTATCTGATGCTCATTGCTGCCTTCTTCCGCGCAAAGCTTATAATAATCTTCTATTTCCTTTAGTTTTGCATTGTCAAGCAACACTTTTGCCGCACGTCCTTCATACACTATGCGTTCTGTGATGCCATCGGCTACCGATTCGGTCATTGTATAAGAGTCAATCACCTTGCCGAACACATTTATTGTGGCATCTATCGGTGTACCGGTGAAGCCCACGTATGTCGCGTTGGGCAGCGAGTCGTGCAGATATTTTGCAAAGCCGTAACTTCTCCTCACTCCCTTTTCTGTCTGTTTTATGTTTTGCTGAAGATTTGTTTGCGAGCGGTGTGCCTCATCTGATATACATATAATGTTTGTTCTGTCTGACAGCAGTTTCGTGTCTTCGGTAAATTTCTGTATTGTCGTAAGAAACACTCCGCCACTGTTTTTTATTTTCAGATATTCGCGTAACTTTTCTCTGCTCTCCACCTCAATCACACATTCGTCGCCTATGAATGTCTTTGCCTGTACAAACTGTTCTGAAAGTTGTACGTCAAGATCGGTGCGGTCGGTAATAAGCACTATGGTTGGGCTGGCAAACGCCTTGCTGCGCATAAGCATACGTGTAAGAAACAGCATTGTTAAACTCTTGCCGCAGCCTGTCGCTCCGAAGTATGTACCGCCCTTTCCGTCGCCGCCTTCATGCTGACGCGAGTGTTTCAGAATATTATTAAACAGTATGTGTGTGGCAAAAAACTGCGGATAACGACATATCATCTTGCTTTCCTTCTTCGACGAGTCAGGCATGTATACAAAGTCTTTCAGTATGCTCAGCAGACGTTTCTTGCTGAACATACCTTTCACCATCGTCATCAGTGAGTTTATGCCGTCGTCGGGCTTGTCCCCGCTGTTCACCTTGCGCCATGAATAAAAGAATTCGTAAGGCGTAAACAGTGAACCGTATTTGTTGTTCACTCCGTCGCTTATTACAACGAAGGCGTTATATTTGAACAGCTCCGGTATGTCGCGTCGGTATCTTACGGTCAGTTGCCTGTAAGCGTCCATTATAGTTGTGTCTTCCTTAACGGCACTTTTAAATTCGAGCACAACCACCGGCAGGCCGTTTACATAGACTATGCCGTCTGGAATACGCTTTACGTCGCCTTGTATTTCGAGCTGGTTCACTATGCGGAACGTATTATTGCTCTCGTTCTCAAAGTCTATTGGCTCGATAAACAAGTCCGGTTGTTTTTTATCTTCACGCTTCAACGAAAAGCCCTCTGTCATAAGGCGGTATGTATTCACATTCTTGTCGTACAGCATAAATCCGTTTGCTGCCGTAAGCTTTACTATCACGCTTTCCACCTCAAGCTCCGTTATCCCGTCTTTCGCATATCGGCTCCGCAGATATGCGCACAGGTCTTCACGAAGAATAACATCGCTCGCCTCTTTGTTTATTTCTTCGCCGTTGGTATATATGTATCCCTCTTGCTGAAATAACTCCATAATGGACATTTCAAGGGCGTGTTCGTTGAAGTGTGACATATATTTCTATTTTTTGAAAATGTTGGAGTTTACTGTAAAAAACAACCTACGTGTAAGTCCTTGTGAAAATTTTTCTTGTTTGATTCCCATCTTTTGCATGAGTTCATTTTGACGCACCCTCTCTATTTGGGCCAACAATTGCCTTCTCGTTGGTTTTATTGTATCTGGATGATACAAATGTTGAATAATTGCTAAATTATTCCTTCTCTTCAACTCATTTCCAATCAGATTCCACCATCTTAAATCTGTATTTCCTAAAGAAGTACCATATAATATAATTAAATTTGCTTTTTTTATGAAGTCTTCGCAATGTTCATGTTTTAAATACTTCATTGCATGATTTGATTGAATTTTAACCAATAAATCTTTTACATTATCATTTGTTTGAAAATTTTTGTTTGCTATTTGTTTTTCATTGTCTACTCCTACAATAATAGCATCATTTAAGTTACCATGAACATGAATAATATTATGTAAAACATAGTTGCTACTAAAAATTTTCTCTACGTTATTGTTTTGAGTATTTATAGATAATAGTTTTTCTAATGTATTTGTATAGTTTAACGTTATAACGTTTATACCTGCACCACCGCTACAAGCATTGACAAATTGATTATAGCGGACTTTATCTAATTCTCCTAAATATCTTCCAAAAGATAAAAAATCATTTCTAAATTTTTTCTTTAAATCCTCTGACGGGATAAATTTTTCATCTTCTGATTTTAAATATTCTCGTAGATAATCACTCAATTCAAAATATAGATTTTGAAAATCTTTTTCTGAGTAAATATAAGATGTGAATATTCCAAAAGCCTCCTCCATATCAGCCCAGAGATTTGTATCTTTTGTTATGTTTGATTTCAAAAGCTGTAATAAAGTATTACCTTTTTGTTTATAAAGATATTCATAGAATTCTGGATAACTGGTTTTTAAACCTTGTGCTTTATCGAAACCATTTCCTAATATATATACAATATTCATATTTATTAAATATACTTTTATTGTCCCATCCTTGCCAAAAGCAAAGACTGTAATTCAATTAATTTTGTAATTTTATTTTGCAACAAAAATACAATTTTTACTAATATTTTAGATTGGTTATCAAATCTCTTTATTGCGATATATGATGGAATAAGACACTCTTGTTGATTTAATATAACTTGTGTCAACAATGGTTGACTAGAACCTTCACTTTGACTATTTAAATCCATTCCACGTATAAGCCAATATAAGAAATATATGCAATCCGATCGGGATATAGCTATCATTGCATTATCATTTACCCAACATTTATTAAGTTCTAAAAGTGCATTTCCACAATTAATGCCTACTCTCCCAATAACGATTACATTCTTCGCATTAGAATGTTCCGTGTAACCTACTATCCCATTTCCACCGTAAATAGGTATAATGCCGTCATTTGCTTTGACGGTTTTACCATTCTTGAAATCCGCAATTTCGCCAAGTGTTCCCATTCTCCACCCTTCAGGCAAATTATTTTTGTCTATTCCGTCAACAAACATTTTGCGGTAAATGGCTTGTGCTGTTTCTTCCAATTTTACGATTAGCTGTTCATTGAGTTTTATATGTTGCTGAATAGCATTGTATTCTGCAACTATTTTTCGTTGTTGGTCAATCGGTGGAATTGGTAATTCAACATCGCACATATTTTCAAATGTAAAATATTCGTGTGCGCTGCCATGTGAGTGGTAGATTGCATATCTGTCAAATTCAGGTCGCCTGAACCACATCATAAGATATTTAGGAGATAAAATATCTTCATTTTTAACATCAAATACACAATATGATGCAGAAACAGTACAGTCTTCAGCTTCTCTATAAGCGATAGATATTTTATTCCCATTCCGTGTTGTTGCACGATTAAATGCAAATTGTCCTTTTCTTACAATTTTATCGTTATAAGGATTTATTGCAACTTGTTTGGGCTGTTGAAAATACTTCTCATTGGAAATTCCTTGAGATAGTTTTACCTCCAAATCCCGATTCCTTACATCCACCTCGCGGATATAATCGCCCAATCGTTTGTATCCTGTCTTACTCATAATTGTTCTTGTTTATCAGGTTTACAACTACTTTCACCATCACGTTTTTTTCCTCCGTGCGGCTCTCGGCTATCATCAGCGTAAGAGCAACAAGAGTGTTGTCGGCTATGCGTTTTGTGCCATCCGGATTATATAGGATACCGTTACCAGCCATAAACCACAGAAAAAGGGTGGCAGCAATACGTTTGTTGCCGTCGCAGAACGAATGATTCTTAGTTACGAGGTAAAGCAACATAGCTGCCTTTTCCTCTACAGAAGGATAAAGATCTTGTCCGCCGAATGTCTGATAAATCTGTCCGATGGAACTCTTGAACGAATCATCTTTTTCCTGGGCGAACCATTGGCTTCCGCCGAATTTGGTCTTCAGCTCTTCTATGGCTTGCATGGCACCTTCATAGGTGGCACGGAACTTTACTTCGTTGGTAGTCTGCTCTACAGACAGTTGCTGATAATCGTACTTGTCTAAAGTATCAAGGGCATAAGCATAATCGGCAACCACTTCCACCAGATTGAGCGCATCATCAGAAGTCAGTGCCTCTTGTGCCTTGACCGTCCGGCCCAGGACAGTAACAAGCTGCTTTAGCTCCTTATAGCGTTGTTCGGTCAGGGCCTTATTGACGGCATAGCCTTTTATTAGATAATCTTTCAACACCTTGTTTGCCCAAATACGGAACTGCGTGCCACGCTGGCTTTTTACACGATAGCCCACGGAAATGATGACATCCAAGTTGTATAATGCAATATTCTTGGTTTGCGTAAATCCCTCTCTACGACCATACTTCTTGGTATGTGCAAAATTTGCACATGTTGTCTCACGCTCTAATTCATGTTCCTTATAGATATTGTTGATGTGGCGTCCTATGACAGTCCTGTCCTTCTGAAACAGTTCTGCCATCTGTGCCTGTGAGAGCCACACGGTATCTCCATCCAGCCTGACATCCACAGCAGTCTGCCCATCGGCGGTACGGTAAATTATAATCTTGTCATTCAAGTCCATAGCCCAACTCCCTAAACAGATTCAACAACTCAGTCTTGCTTTTTTCCTCCTGTTTCAGCAATTCCTTCATTTCTGTTTGCAGTTCTTTCATCTTTGTATCGAAGTCTATGCCTTCGTCACGGCTCTTGAACTCAATGTATTTGCTTGGTACGAGCGACCATCCTTTAGCCTCTATTTCTTCAAGAGTGGCCGAATAGCAATATTCAGGCACATTCTTATAGGTCTGCTCATGACCTTCGCGTTGCCAGTTATGGAAGTTCTCGGCTATCTTTGCTATCTGTTCTTTTGAGAACTGTATGTATTTCTTCTCGAACGGCTCGCCCCATTGGCGCAGGTCTATGAACAAGACTTCATTCTCACGGTTACGGTATTTCACCGTCTTGCCGTTCTGCTCCACGATGCGTGCCTTACGGTTGCCTGCCAGTATCCAGAGAGTCACGCTTATGTCTGTGGAATAAAACATGTTGCGCGGAAGTATTACGATGGCTTCCACCAAATGATTCTTCAACAGCTGTCGGCGTATGTTAAGCTCCGTTCCATCGCCACTGAGTGCTCCGTTAGCAAGCAGAAAGCCGGCCATGCCATTGGCAGACATCTTTGAGACTATGTTTAGAATCCATCCATAGTTGGCATTACTTGTCGGTGGCACATCATATCCTTTCCATCGAGGATCGTCAACCAGTTCGTTTTCGGCTCGCCACGCCCTTTGGTTGAATGGAGGATTAGCCATGATGAAGTCTGCCTTCAGGTCTTTGTGCTGGTCGTTGTGGAAAGTGTCGGCGGCCTGTTCGCCCAGATTGTTGGCTATGCCACGTATGGCAAGATTCATCTTTGCCAGTTTATAGGTGGTGTTTGTATATTCCTGACCGTAAACCGAAATGTTCTTTTTGTTGCCATGATGCGCCTCTATGAACTTCATACTCTGCACGAACATGCCTCCCGAACCGCAACAAGGGTCGTAAATCTTGCCACTATAGGGTTCAATCATTTCGGCAATGAGATTTACTATTGTCTTCGGTGTGTAATATTCGCCCTTACCCTTGCCTTCGGCAATGGCAAACTTGGCAAGGAAATACTCATACACACGGCCTATCAAGTCGTTCTCCGGATCTTTCAGTGTGTCTATCTGGTTTATCACGTCAAGCAAGGCAGCCAGTTTGGTGCGGTCGAGTCCCAGTCCGGAGTAATAATTGCTCGGCAGTGCACCGCGCAGTGTCGGGTTGTCTTTCTCCACCGTAGCCAAAGCCTTGTCTATCTTTATGGCTATGTCGTTTTGCTTTGC
Organism: uncultured Prevotella sp.; assembly: GCA_900554695.1. Classification (GTDB taxonomy): domain Bacteria; phylum Bacteroidota; class Bacteroidia; order Bacteroidales; family Bacteroidaceae; genus Prevotella. The sequence continues at coordinate 17,289 of USHV01000014.1, forward strand.
ATTCTCTATGATATAGCTCCAGCGACTTATCTCGTTCAGGAAAAATACGTTCTTTGCATTATAAAACACAGCTTGGTTTATGAATGTTTCCTTTCCTTCGGCAATCAATTCGCCGCGTCTTTCTTCAAAACGGTCATTGGCATATTTAAGGAAAATCAGGCTCAACACTACATGTTTGTATTCAGACGGTTCAACCGCTCCACGGAGCTTTATTGCCGATTCCCATAATGTTTCCTCAATGCTTTTTGCTTTCTTTGTATTCTTAGCCATAAATTATTGTGCAAGTTTGTGTCCGGATTGTTATGGACATTGATAAGATTATCAAGTTGTTTTATTGATTTATATCTTCGTTTTCTTTTAAAACCGCATGCCTTCCGGTTCATATACAGTCCCGTTGTGCGCGGTTTATACAATCTTACAAAGATACTAAATATTATGTTATAAACGTATGAAAAAATAGAAAAAAGCGTAAACAAGGATAATGTGTTATTATGATTGTTGCGTATTATTGTAATAATATGCTGACAACACTTCTTTCGCGTCATGCCATTCATATCCTGTCATCGTCCTTTTCCCCACTTTTATCCATACAGTTATCCATCAATATTTACTTCGTCGTTATGCTATATCGTGGCAAATACATTACCGTCGGTTTTTTGTGCTGTTATGAAGAAATAAGAACCGGAGTGTGAAGGGAACTTGCGCGGATTGTGGCGGGGAAGCTGTCGGGCTGTCGTTACCTGTTTGGATAATTCTATTTGTCAGAGTTTTTCATTGCCGGAAATTGCAAAAATATTCATTTCCGTGCGGTTAAGGCTTTTGGAGAAAGGGGTGTGGAAGATGCTCCACCGGTGCCGCGCGACACGTTGACTGCGCTTTGTCGGATGGTGTGACATGGCATGTTGTGCGGTCGCGTGTGTCGCGCGGCAGATGGAGTGGGGCTTGTGGCGCCGCCGGCAGACGGTCACCAGTTATCGGTTCTGAACGGGACTACGGGCAGGCCCGATGCGCCGTGCAGGTTGCCGGGCATGAAGTCGCGGAAGCAGTAGCGCACTGCCACGGGATGTTCGACGCTCTTCGACGATACGGCTATGGACGCGTTGCCCACTATGCGCACCTCGTCGGCGGGATGGAACACGCGGTCGTCGCCTGCCACCTCGAAGCCCGTGATGCCACGGTCGCGGCTGAAGCCACCCGACACGTGGTCGAACGTAAGAATGGCGGTGCTGCCTTCGGTGCGCATATCCCTGTAGCACGGTCCCTCGCACGGCAGCCATGAGTGGCCGTAACACCTGTTTAGTGCCGTCAGGGCGAGGCGCATGCCCACCTCTCGTTTCTTCTTCGGATGAATCTGTCCGCACTCGTAAGGCTCCACAAGGTCGTTGGTGGATATGCAGGCAGAGTTTGGTATGAGTCCGGCCGAGCGGTGCTGTTGCTCGCGAAGGAATGGACCGCTGCCGCCGTAGCCCTCGTATGGCGCTATCTCGACGCTGTAGAACGGTATGTCGCCAAGGCCGAGTTCCTCTCTCCACGACTTCACCATGAGTGCCAGACGGTCGGCGTATGTCCGGTAGCTGCCGGTGTTCGACTCACCCTGATACCAGATTATGCCTTTGTATGTATAGGATGCCACGGGGTGGAACATGGCGTTGTACATGAGCAAGGGGCGCGACCACTCCTGCTCCTTTTCCACATCCTCGCGCTTGAGACTTATGTCAGGGAATTCCTCGAGCAGGCTGCGCTTCATCCAGCTCTCCACTCTCGAGCCGCCGTAGGCGCACACCACCACGCCCACAGGCACGTCGAGCGCACGGCTCAGCGTCGTGGCGAAGTGGTAGACCGTGGCACTGAACTCGGCGGCGTTACGCGGTTCAGACCTCATCCACCGTCCGCCGCACGAGTCGGCAGGCTGCCAGCTCTGTGTCTTGGGTACGGTGAAGAGGCGCACGTCGCTGTTCTGCTGTATCACCATGCCCGGCGCTATGAGCGGTGCGGTTTTTATTTTCGCATAGGCTCCGCAGTGCGGCATGAGTGCTATGGCCAGCGCGGCCATCAATGATGTTCTGTGCATGATTTCTGGTTTTATATGTTGGGTGTGTCCCATGTCTTTGTCTCGTTGCAGTGTATGGTGATATTCTGTCCGCCGCAGGTCATGACGAAGTCGCCCTCCTCAAGAGTCCATCGGCCGTCGGCTCCGACAAACGCAAGGTCAGAAGCCTTGATGCTCATCTTCACTGTGCGGCGTTCGCCCGCCTTCAGCTCCACCTTGCCAAACTGGCGCAACCGTCTGTTGTCGGGCGACAGACTTGCCACCACGTCCGACGAGTAGAGCAGCACGGGTTCCTTTCCGTCGCGGTCGCCGGTGTTGGTGATGTCGATGCTGAACGTCAGAGTGTCACCGGCACCGAAGTCGGTCTTGTCGGCGCGCAGGTTGTCGTAGGCGAACGTCGTGTAGCTCATGCCTGCGCCGAAGGGCCACTGCACGTCTATCACGGCTTCGTAGTTGTAGTTGCCGTCCATCTGTCCCATGTTCTCACACGGCTTGTGGTCGTAGGTGGTCAGCGAGTTAGGATGACTCGGATAGGTGAAAGGCAGCTTTGCCGAGAAGTTGCTGTCGCCTGCAAGCAGCGAGGCGAGGGCGTCGCCACCGTAGTTGCCTGGCAGCATGATATCTATCACCGCCTTTGCCAGCGGCACAATGTCGCTGATGATGCGTGGGCGTCCCTCGTTGAGTATGAGCACTACGGGCTTGCCCGTTGCGGCGAGAGCCTTCACCAGGCTGCGCTGTGCGTCGGGCAGCCAGAGGTCGGATATGTTGCCCGGAGTCTCGGCATAAGATGTCTCGCCTATGCACGCCACGATTACGTCGGCATCGCTTGCGGCGTTCACGGCAGCCTCTATGTCTGTCGTTCCCATCTCGTCTATCTTTCCGCCTTTCTTGTAGCTCACGCCCTCCACGAGCTTCACGTTGTCGCTTCCGAAGCGGTTGCACATGGCTTCGTATATGGTGTTGTACTGCGCTGCACACTCGTCGGCCTTGTCGCCCTGCCATGAGTACGACCATCCGCCGTTGAGGCAGCGCATGGAATTGGCGTTGGGGCCGGTGAGGAGTATTCTCGTTCCCTCGCGCAGAGGCAGCGTGTTGTCGTCGTTCTTCAGCAGCACCTGCGACTCAGTGGCGAATGTGCGCGCCTCGTCGGCCCACTCCTTGCAGCCGAAGTCAGGATAGTCTGCCGGCCGGGTGTCGGGACGATTGAAAAGATTAAGACGGTATTTCAGTCGGAGTATGCGTCGCACGGCGTCGTCTATGCGGCTCATGCTCACCTTGCCTTCGTTCACGAGCTCCTTCAGGTCGTCGCAGAAACTGACGTCATAGGGCACCATCGACATGTCGATGCCGGCGTTTATGGCTATGCGTATGGCGTCCTTCTTAGTGGCGGCTATGTGGTCGCGTACGCACAGATTGTTGATGTCGGCCCAGTCGGTCACAATCATGCCGTCCCAGTTGAGGCCCTCCTTCAGCCAGTCGGTGAGCAGAGTCTTGTTGGCATGGAACGGAATGCCCATGTTGATGGACGAGTTGGGCATGAGCGTCAGTGCTCCGGCACGCGCCGCATGGAGGAAAGGCATGAAATATTTCTCGCGCATCTCCCTCTCGCCCACGGCCGACGGAGTGCGGTCGCGACCTGTCACGGGCACACCGTAGGCCATGAAGTGCTTCATGCAGGCAGCCACGTTCTCAGGTCCTATGTGGTTGGGTCGTCGCCCTGGAATCCTTTTACCGCCCGGCTTCCCATCACAGCGTTGACGTAGCAGTCCTCACCGAACGACTCCCACATGCGCGGCCACACCGGATTGCGCCCGAGGTCCATCACCGGAGCGTATATCCACGGTATGTCGCATGCGCGCGACTCGTAGGCACACACTTGTGAAACGCGGTAGGGTATGGCGCGGTTGAAGCTCGCCGCCTGGTTTATCGGTTGCGGGAAGAGCGTGCTGCCGAGCGTGTAGGTGGTGCCGTGTATCTGGTCGACACCATAAACACACGGTATGCCGATGGCTTCCATCGACATCTTCTGAATCTCGGCTATCGACTCAGCCCATTTCTCCTTGGTCTGCGCCACGCTGAGCGGAACGTTCAGAATGGAGCCTACCTTATACTGGCGGATGATGGTGTCGAGCTTCTCGCGGCTCAGTCTGAAGTCATCGGGTGAGCTCCAGTCGGTCACCACATCGACCGTTATCTCGCACATCTGACCTATCTTCTCGTCGAGAGTCATGCCGGCGAGCGTTTTCTCCACTTTTCGTTCTATTTCCTTGTCTTGCGGTATGGCGGGCTTTACGGCCGTCTGCGCCATGACCACGGCAGCCATTGCTGAGGTTGCTGTCATAATGATCGTGCGTTTATTCATATATTCCGAGTTTATTCCAAATCCATTCACACCATTCGTCCCATTGTTCCTGATACCAGTAATGACCTGTCTGCAGGTAAGGCTTGAACTCCTTCGGTGCCTTCACCGCATTGTAGGCAGCCTGCATTGAAGTAGGCGGACACACTTCGTCGTTGTATCCCCAGCTGAACCAACCGGGCACCGTGATGCAGCGCGCGAAGTTCACCACGTCGTAGTGGCGTATGTTCTCAATGGTCTTGTCTGACGGTTTCGTGTCGTAATAGTAATAATGCGGCCATCCGCCAGCCCTGCCTTTGAGAAACGCCTCGTGGTCGCACAGGGCTGGATGCACGGCTGCATAGCACGTCACGCGGCTGTCAAGTCCGGCTGCCATTATCGAAAGTGCGCCGCCCTGGCTCGAACCTGTCACTCCGAGAGCCTTGTGGTTGTATTGCGGCAGTTGGTCGATGAAGTCGATGGCACGTATCACGCCGAGCACCACGCGGCGATAGTAGAACGATGTGGAGTTGTCGGTGTTGAAGCGGTAGTACTCGCGCAGCGCGCCGTCGGCAAGCCGGTCGTACACGTCCTGGCTCATTGTCACCGGTATGCCGTGTATGCCTATCTCCAGAGTTATGGCTCCTTTGGATGCCGTATAGGTGTCGCCCGAATAAGGACGCACGCCTGCTCCCGGCACACGCAGCAGGGCCGGATATTGTCCTTCGGCCTTAGGCATGCAGAGTATGCCGTAGATGCGCGAGCCGTATTGCTCGTTCTGGAAGCTCACTTCATACACGTTCACCTTGTCGGTGCAGCGTTCGGGCAGCAGACGCATGCGGCTGTCGAGCGGAGTCTGGCGCGCCTGACTTATATTGCGTTCCCAGTATGCCTTGAAGTCGGTCGGCATCTGCGCCGCCGCTTCTATCTTCTCCGGGGCGAAGGCCACCGTGGCGAGTCCCTCGTATGTGCGTCCCCCGGAGTGGGCACGCACCTTGCAGCGATAGTATCCGGGCTTGTCCATGCGTCCGGTCAGCCGGCATGCGCCGTCCTTCAGCCTTACGTTCTCCTTCTTCACGTCGGCGTACATCACCGGTCCGAGCTCATAGTCGATCACGACATCGCGCAAGAGGTTCTGCGCCTTGTACACCGACACGGTGAATTCGCATTTCTCTCCGAGCCCGTAGTTCCAGTCGTCGTGGTCGGGCGACACCATTACTGTGATTTCGTTGCCCTTAATCTGTGCAACGGTGCGGCATTGCCATGTCATCAGAAACAATATGGCAATGACAATAAAAAATCTGTCTCTTATCATTGTGTTTTTGTTTTTAGGTTTATTCTGTATGCAAAGTTAGTCGTAATGCTTTTATATGGACTGTATTATTTTTGCAGAATCGCGTACGATTATGCTTATTGGTGTGGTCTTGAGGATGTTCCCGTGTCGTGCTCTGCGGGCAGTCTTTGTTTTCTGTTTGCGTTGTGGCGACAGGCCGGTTGCCGTGATATGGCAGGTCGAATATTGCACAAAACGCCTCAAAATGTGCGGTATTTTCTTTTGAATTGCAATATTTATTATTGTTTTGTTGTTAAATTGATATTTTTATCAAATAAATAATGACGGTTTGTTTGTTCTTTACACAAAAACTGACTACCTTTGCATGCAGACCGTCTGAAAAGCCGTCGTAGGCTTATGTGTCGCATGAGGCGACGCGTATGGCGGTGTTTGTTATTTTTATATGGTTAGCGTTCCACCGCATACGTAGATGAACTGTAGTGCGGATTGGAACTGAAAGGGAGAACAGAGATGAAACACAAGTTGAGAAGTGCAGTGTGTACAGAGGGCCGACGCATGGCCGGAGCAAGGGCACTGTGGGTTGCCACGGGCATGAAGCACGAACAGTTCGGCAAGCCTATCATAGCTGTGGTGAACTCGTTCACGCAGTTTGTGCCGGGACATACGCATCTGCACGAGATTGGACAGATTGTAAAGAAAGAGATAGAAAGCATGGGATGTTATGCCGCGGAGTTCAACACGATTGCCATCGACGACGGCATCGCCATGGGACACGACGGAATGCTCTATTCGCTTCCCTCGCGCGACATCATCGCCGACTCGGTGGAGTATATGGTGAATGCGCATAAGGCCGACGCAATGATATGCATATCCAACTGCGACAAGGTGACGCCGGGCATGCTCATGGCTGCAATGAGACTCAACATTCCGACCGTGTTCTGCTCGGGCGGACCGATGGAGGCAGGACGGTGGCGCGGCGAGAACGCCGACCTCATCACTGCCATGGTGAAGGGTGCCGACCCTTCGGTGAGCGATGAGGAGATGCGTCAGATTGAGGGGTGCGCGTGTCCGGGATGCGGAAGCTGTTCGGGCATGTTCACGGCCAACTCGATGAACTCGCTAACGGAGGCGATAGGACTCTCCCTGCCGGGCAACGGCACGATACTTGCGACGCATGCCAACCGTATCAGACTGTTCCGCGACGCGGCCCGACAGATAGTAAAGAACGCACTGGCCTACTATGAGGACGGCGACGAAAGCGTGTTGCCATGCAACATCGCCACGCGCACGGCGTTCCTCAATGCCATGACGCTCGACATAGCCATGGGCGGAAGCACCAACACTGTGCTCCATCTGCTGGCCGTGGCAAACGAGGGCGGCGTGGACTTCAGCATGAAGGACATCGACCGTCTGAGCCGTAAAGTGCCGTGTCTGTGCAAGCTCGCGCCCAACACACAGAAGTACAGCGTGCAGGAATGCAACCGTGCCGGAGGCATACTCGGCATAATGAACGAGCTGAGCAAGGGCGGACTGGTGGACGGAACTGTTAAGCGTGTTGACGGAATGACGCTTTCTGAGGCAATGGCCAAATATGACATAACGTGCGACGATGCCGACGCCGAGGCGTTGCGTATCTACAGCAGTGCGCCCGGACACAGGTTCTCCACCGTCATGGGCAGCCAGAACTGTGAGTGGGAGACACTCGACACCGACCGCGCCACCGGCTGCATAAGAAGTCTGGAGCACGCCTATACCAAGGACGGCGGACTGGCTGTGCTCTTCGGCAACATAGCCCAGGACGGTTGTGTGGTGAAGACGGCCGGCGTGGATCCGTCGATATGGAAGTTCAGCGGACTGGCCCGTGTGTTCGACTCGCAGGAGGAGGCTTGCGACGCCATACTGGGCGGACGTGTGAAAAGCGGCGACTGCGTGGTCATCACCCACGAAGGTCCGAAGGGTGGACCGGGCATGCAGGAGATGCTTTACCCAACGTCGTACATCAAGAGCATGCACCTCGGTAAGGAATGTGCGCTGATCACCGATGGTCGTTTCTCCGGAGGAACAAGCGGACTGAGCATAGGTCACATATCACCGGAGGCCGCAGCGGGCGGCAATATAGGCAAGATTGTCGATGGAGACATAATAGACATCGACATCCCGGCACGCAAAATCAGCGTCCGTCTGAGCGATGAGGAACTGCAGGCACGTCCGCAACGTCCTCTCAAACGTGTACGCGAGGTGAGCAAGGCGCTGAAAGCCTACGCACGAAGCGTAAGTTCTGCCGACAAGGGAGGAGTGAGAATAATAGATTGAAAACATACAGCCAGTGGCCGGAAAACATCTTTACGTCCGGTCGCATGGCTTCGCAAACCATAGCACAAAGCTTTACAAACAATAATATAAATGTCAAAGGAAATTATATCAGGAGCCGAGGCACTCATGCGCTCGCTGCAGAACGAAGGTGTGAAGACCATCTTCGGTTATCCGGGTGGAGCCATAATGCCGGTTTTCGATGCTCTTTATGATTATACGGTAGGCGAAAAGCATGCGTTCAAACACGTGCTGGTACGCCACGAACAGGGTGCGGCTCATGCCGCGGAAGGCTATGCCCGTGTGAGCGGTGAGGTGGGAGTGTGCCTCGTAACGAGCGGTCCGGGAGCGACAAATACGCTCACCGGTGTGGCTGATGCCATGATGGATTCCACTCCGATAGTGGTAATAGCAGGTCAGGTGGGCGTAAGCGCGCTCGGTACCGACGCTTTCCAGGAGGTCGATCTTGTAGGTATCGCCCAGCCTATTTCTAAATGGAGCTACCAGATACGCCGTCCGGAGGACATCGCGTGGGCCGTGAGCCAGGCGTTCTATATTGCCCGTTCGGGCCGTCCGGGACCTGTAGTGCTCGACTTTCCAAAGAATGCTCAGGTGGCGACAACCGAATGGAAGCCGGTGAAGGTGACCTCCGTACGCAGCTACGAGCCTTATCCCAAGCTCGACGATGATGCCGTGGCACGTGCCGCAGCGCTCATAAACTCTGCCAAACGTCCGCTCGCTCTTGTAGGACAGGGCGTTGAACTGGGCAGCGCACACAACGAACTGATAGAGTTTCTTGAGAAGGCCGACATTCCTGCCGCGCGCACTCTGCTCGGACTTTCGGCTCTGCCGTCGGGTCATCCGCTCAATATGGGAATGCTCGGCATGCACGGCAGCTATGCGCCTAACGTGAAGGAGCAAGAGTGCGACGTGCTCATTGCCATCGGAATGAGGTTCAGCGACCGTGTGACCGGACGTCTCGATACATACGCCAAGCAGGCGAAGATAATACATTTCGACATAGACAATGCCGAGATAGACAAGAACGTGAAGACCGACGTGGCTGTCATCGGCGACTGCAAGATGTCGCTGCCTGCCGTGACAAGACTGCTTGAGAAGGCTGACCACCACGAATGGATAGAGAGTTTCCGTCCGTACCGCGACGAGGAAGACGCCCGGGTGATACAGCCCGCCATACATCCTAAGGACGGACCGCTGCGCATGGGCGAGGTGGTGAACGTCGTAGCCGAGGCCACTCATGGCGACGCGGTGCTCGTGAACGACGTCGGTCAGAACCAGATGTTCTCGTGCCGTTACTTCAGATACAACAACAAGCGCAGCGTTGTCACCAGCGGCGGACTCGGAACAATGGGCTTCGGTCTGCCGGCAGCCGTGGGAGCAACGTTCGGAGCGCCGCAACGCACGGTGTGTCTGTTCACGGGTGACGGTGGATTCCAGATGAGTATACAAGAGCTCGGCACCATAATGGAGCAGCACGCTCCCGTAAAGATAATACTGCTCAACAACAACTTTCTGGGCAATGTGCGCCAATGGCAGTATATGTTTTTCAACAAACGATATTCTTTCACTCACATGCTCAACCCGTCGTACGAGCAAGTATGCCGCGGCTACGACATACCTTACGAGGCTGTGATAGAGCGTGGCGCGTTGCAGGAGGCTGTCGCCCGTATGCTTGCCACGTCGGGACCGTACATGATTGAATGTGCCGTGAAAGAAGAAGACAACGTCCTGCCCATGACGCCTCCGGGCTGCAGCGTGGACGAGATGCTTCTTGAAATAAAATAACAATCAACAGGATGGAAATGGAGAAAAACTTATATACATTGCTCGTTTACTCTGAAAACCTCGCCGGCATACTGAACCAGATAACCTCTGTGTTCACGCGCTGTCAGATAAACATAGAGAGTCTTAACGTGTCGTCGTCGAGCATACGCGACATACACAAATATACCATCACGGCATGGAGCGACGAAAACCAGATAAGAAAGATAACAAAGCTGATCGAGAAGAAGATAGACGTGTTGAAGGCCGATTACTATCGTGATGAGGAACTGTTCATCCACGAGGTGGGACTTTACAAGATATCTACGCCCAAGCTGCTCGAGAATCCGGAGATATCGCGCACCATACGCCGCCACGATGCACGTATGATGGAGGTGAATCCGACTTACAGCACCGTGCAGTATGCCGGACTGACCGAGGACGTGACCGACTTGTACTACTGTCTGAGCAAGTTCGGATGTCTGTTGCAGTACAGCCGGTCGGGTCGTATAGCCGTAACGAGAAGCTTTGACGAGCCGGTGGCAGATTATCTTCACCGTAAAAAATACAACGACAATAATGGAACTGAAGAGTAAAGTAGGAAGCTACGACTTTCTGGTCGAGCCTTTCCATTGCGATTTCTCGCACCGTGTGTTCATGGGACATCTTGGCAACAACCTGCTAAATGCCGCCGATTTCCACTCCAACGAGCGTGGTTACGGCATGAGCTATCTCAATCCTATACACCGCACATGGGTGCTCTCGCGTCTCGTAATAGAGATGGAGACCATGCCCGAGGCTTACGACACCATCAGCGTCAGTACATGGGTGGAGAGCGTGAAGCGCTATTTCACAAGCCGAAACTATGCCGTCACCGACAGCAACGGGCGCCGGTGCGGATACGGACGGAGCATCTGGGCGATGATAGACACCGTGACACGCCAGCCGGTGGATATAATGGCCGTGCGCGACGGACTGATAATGAAATACATCGACACCGAGACGCCGTGCCCCATTGAGCCGCCCTCGCGTGTCAAGATGGGTGTCGGAGCGCGTCTGGTGCGCAGCGTGGAGACGCGATACAGCGATGTTGACGTGAACGGACACATAAACAGCGTGAAATATATTGAGCATATACTCGACCTCTGGGACATAGAGTGGTATCGCCACAACGACATTCGTCGCATCGACATTGCCTATGTGGCCGAGGCATACATTGGCGACCGCCTGAACCTATACGTGGAGCAGACCGACGACGACGAGTATTGCGTGCGCGTGGCAAAGCTGTCCGACGGAGCGGAGAAGGATGTTGAGGCTTGTCGCTGTAAGATTAAATTTATGAAAAATGAAAGAAAATTTGGCTGATTTGTATTAAATTGCTATATTTGTCCGCCAATTTAATGAAATAATATAACCAATCGCAGTCTCCGGACTGCACAAAAAAACATAAGCATATGGCAGAAATGAATTTCGGTGGCGTGTTGGAAACAGTTGTCACCAGTAAAGAGTTTTCATTGGAAAAGGCACGCGAAGTGCTCAAGAACGAGACTATAGCAGTTCTCGGTTATGGCATTCAGGGACCCGGACAGGCCGGCAACCTGCGCGATAACGGCTTCAACGTGATTGTTGGCCAGCGTGAGGGCAAGACCTATCAGAAGGCCGTGGAAGACGGATGGGTTCCGGGCAAGACTTTGTTCTCTATCGAAGAGGCCGCCGAGAAAGGCACGATTATATGTATGTTGCTGTCTGATGCAGGACAGATTGCCGTATGGCCTAAAGTGAAACCTTATCTCACGGCCGGCAAGACACTGTATTACTCACACGGATTCGCCATCACATGGAACGACCGCACGGGCGTAGTGCCTCCAAAGGACGTCGACGTCATCATGGTCGCACCTAAGGGTTCGGGTACATCATTGCGCAGCATGTTCCTCGAGGGCCGCGGACTCAACTGCTCTTATGCAGTATATCAGGACGCTTCAGGCAAGGCAGACGAGAAGGCGCTCGCCTTCGGTATCGGCATCGGAGCAGGTTATCTGTTCAAGACAACATTCCAGCGCGAGGCTACGAGCGACCTCACCGGTGAGCGCGGATCGCTCATGGGAGCCATCGAAGGTCTGCTCGAGGCACAGTATGAGGTGCTCCGCGAGCACGGACACTCTCCTTCGGAGGCATTCAACGAGACCGTAGAGGAACTCACACAGAGCCTCATGCCGCTGTTCGCCGCCAAGGGAATGGACTGGATGTATGCCAACTGCTCTACCACGGCACAGCGTGGCGCGCTCGACTGGGCACCGCGTTTCCGCGAAGCCATCAAACCGGTCATGGAGTGGCTCTACCTCTCTGTGAAGACAGGTCAGGAAGCTCAGATATCCATCGACAGCAACTCGCAGCCTGACTACCGCGAGAAGCTCAACGCCGAACTCAAGGCAATGCGTGACAAAGAGATGTGGCGTGCTGCCGAGACCGTGCGCAAGCTGCGTCCGGAGAACAGCGAATTCTGACGAATACCATAATTATATATCCGGCATGATGTGCCGGAGACAGTAAAGGCTTATCCCGAACCGCGCCGCGTGGTGCATGACGGGATAAGTCTTTTTTTGCCCGATAGAAATCAGGTGTTTATTGTCTTCAATATAACCCCGAATCGGTCATTATACCGTACATGGTTTTATCTGTTTGTGCATTCATGCTTTCAGCCGTTTTTTTGTTTTCCATTGGCCTCTTTTTGTTCTATTTTTCTTGATATGGCCAGCCCTGCCTGCAAGAAATACAACTAAAATATGCTCAATATAAAGCAAAAATACAGACTTAATTCTAATGACCGATTCGGGATAAAGACCGTGATTTCGATCACGCATAAACCTTTTTCAATCCCAGACCGGAGTTGTTTCCTTGCTATAAGAAGAAACGATATATGCAGCTTTCAGATTGTAACCGGATTTTGATTTTCCTGCCTCAGTTTCCTGATATACCCCGAAAAATAAGTGCGTATTTGCGGACAAAGTCTCCTTCGGACGCAAATACACGAAATATGATATGTTTTTATAATATATTGAATATCAATGATTTATGTTTAAATGGTATTTTGTCGCTTTGCGAAAAGGCCCATTTCGTCATGCGAAAAGGCCTATTTCAGAGACTGAAATGGCCCATATCGCACCCCAATATGGGCTTTTTCGCACTGCGAAATGGGCAATATCAGAACACGGAACGGACTTGTCCGGACTACGTTATGGGGTATATCAAAATACGGAATTATACTAAATGCCCTTTATTCTCTATGATTTAACATTCATTTACATCTCTTTTGCGAAAATATTTTGTCAAAATACAGTCAAGAAAAATTGTAAGTTTGTCTCTCCGGTTTTCGTCAAAAACGCTGATACAAGACGGGTGGATAGATACGGAAAGCATTTGTCTGACGAGCCGTAAGTATGCGTCGGTTTTATGATGAGGATTCTTCGGTTGTGGCCGCGTGATTTTATCATTACTCGTTCACCGTGCCGTAACGGTACATATCCCTTCGCGTTGTAAGGAAACTTTCTTCAATCATAGGTACTTTATGAATAAAAAACATTCACCGCAGACCCCCTGCCGGGCCGCATGATGCCTGTCACGGTTGCACGCAATGGCGCATATATTAATAATGATACATCTATTGCCGTAATGTTTTACATTGTCATTAATTTCGAGTTTTGTGTGCCCTACTGAATATATATTATTAATTTTTTTTGTATCTTTGCTTTACCTTTTAACAAAACCTGGAGGCATCGTGATGCTGAGGCATGTATTCGGCACGCATGTAGTGGCTTCCTTATAGACTGAAATAAATGGAGATGAGAAAGACATTTTGGTTATTAAGTATCATACTATTAGGATTTTTTTCGTGCAACTCGCATAAAGAAAGTAACCGGCATGATAGTGAGATGGTGGATTCTTTTCTCATAAGCCGCTACGACTCTATATATACGTTTCCTGATATTATGGAAAAACGGTTCGTGCAGGAGCAGAAAGGACTGACCGACAGTGTGTCATTCTACCGGCTCGAGCTGTTCAGGGCGTTCTGTCGATTCCTTCAGGGGGATACGCGCGACGCAATGCGCACAAACGACCGTGTGTTGGCCTACGCCCGGTCACACGACGACACCGACGCGCTCGAGGCCGTATGCTGGAACCACCGCTACGCCATGCTGCAGGGAATGAACCAGCGCGACTCTGCCGTGGCGTGTCTTCATCATGCCTACGACGCACTCTATCGTGCCACCGACAGACGCGAGTTGGAGAATGTCTGCATAAACCTTGCCGACCAGTATCGCCAGATGGGCGACCAGCCCAACGCCGCAAGATATTACCGCAAAGCCCTGTGGGTGGCGGACTCTCTGCATTCACGGCGGGTGAAATACAGCATATATGTAGGTCTGGCGCAGGTGTATGCCGACCTGCACAACTTCTCATTGGCCCATCACTACTTCGATCTGGCGGAGCGGAATCCCGAGCCCAAGCTCGCGTATGAGAAGTATTACTTCTACAACTCCAAGGGAAACTGCTACTATTTTGAGGAACGCTATGCCGAGGCTCTCGAGTGTTTCAAGAAGGCATACGCCATTGTGAGACAGTTCAACCAGCCGTCGCTCAACGCCATAACAGAGGCGAATATGGGCGAGATATATACACTTCTCGGGCAGCTCGACTCGGCAGAAGTCTATCTCGACCGTGCAGGCGCGGGCATATATTCAGACTCCACCGCCAACGACGAGGTGGTTTTCTATTTCAACAGCCTTGAAGCGGCGCTCGCGCTCAACCGCCATCAGTATGCCAAGGCGCACAAGCTGCTTTCGCGGCCGTACGATCCTGAACGCATAGGTCCGTCGTATATGTATCTGCACAACAAGCGTCTGATGGAGTATTATCTGCGTCAGAACGACTATCGCCGGGCGTTCCACTACAAGGAACTCGTGGATAAGTATAATGACTCGATAAGAAACGAGCGCCATCTGAAAAGCATTGACGAGATAGACTACCGCTACAGCCAGGACACTACGCTGCTCAAGCGCGACGTGCTCATTGCCGGCAAGAACGTGCAGCTGTCCGAACAGCGCACCACCATTGTCTTCACCGTGGGTCTGTTGCTCGTCGTTGTGCTCGGAGCGGTGCTGGTGTTCGTGTATGTGCGCCGCAAGAACGAACGGGTGTATGCCCGTCAGCTCGCACTGGTTACGAAGCTGCGTATGGACAATGTGAAGAATCGCATATCGCCGCATTACACCCTGAACGTGCTCAACGCCATAATGCCGGCGTTCAGACAGTATGACGACCTGTCGCACAAGTTGCGTCTGTTTGTGAAGGTGTTGCGGTCGAACCTGCTCGCTTCTGACAAGGTGGCCGTGACACTGGAGGAGGAGCTTGAGCTCGTGAAGGATTTCGTGGCACTCCGCAAGGAGACCAACCCCGACACACCGCGCGTGGAATGGCGTGTGGACGAGAGTGTGGACGAGAGTGTTATGGTGCCGTCGATGTGCATCCAGATTCCTGTCGAGAATGCGTTGAAGTATGCCTTCGACGGCATGGAGGAGCCCGGCGAGATTGTTGTGAGCATAAACGACAGCGGCAAAGGCGTGCTCGTGAGCATCCGCGACAACGGTGTGGGCTACAATCCCGGCGCATACAACAATTCGGAACGCGGCACTGGCAACGGTCTGAAGATGCTCTTCCGCACGGTGGAGATGCTCAATGCCAGAAACACCGAGAAGATGCGGTTCGACATAAGCAACCTTTCCGCCACAGGAGAAAGCGGAACTCTCGTAACAATATACGTTCCTTACCGCTATCAATTCAATCTATAAAACGCACAGACAATATGAATACCAAGATAATGTCAGCCGTGATCGTGGACGACGAACCGGGCGCGATACAGGCATTGGAGGCCGGTCTGAAGGCTTACGACGACATATTGGTGGTCGATACTCAGACCAACGAGCAGAAGGCGCGGCGCAGCATACTGCGCAATAAGCCCGACATCCTCTTCATGGATGTGGAGATGCCGGGCATAAGCGGCATAGACCTGATAAAGGAGATGAGGCCGCTCATGGGCGACAATACGCACGTCGTGTTCTACACGGCATACGACAAGTATCTCATCGACGCCCTGCGCGCCTCGGCGTTCGACTATCTGCTCAAGCCATACACCCCCGAAGAGTTGCAGACTGTCATCGACCGCGTGCGTGAAGACAGCGGCAACAGCGGGCAGGCAGCCGCTCCGTCGGCACCCGTTGCCGGCTCCGACGACCGGTTCGCGGTGCAGACCGTGGACCGTCTTATGTTGCTGCGCCGTCAGGAAATACTCTATTTCTATTATGACGACAGCCGCTGCTGGGTCATCACGCTCACCAATATGGAGCAGCACCGGTTGCGCCGTACCACCAAGGCGAAGGACATTCTCGCCATGAACAGTTCGTTTGTGAAGGTAAGTTCCAGTTGCATTCTCAACATCGACTACCTTGCTTCGGTTGAACATACCACGCTGCGTTGTGTGCTCTTCCCGCCGTTCAACAATGTGGAGATAATGGCAAGTCGTCGCCACTATTCGGAGATAAAGGAGGCGCTCAAGTTCCTTTGATATGTCTGCGCGGCGCTGTGCGGTTGAGGCTGATGTGAATATATGGCGCGGAAGTGGGGCAGACGTAGCCGGATGATTGGGAATTTGTTGCACGGTATATTATGGAAGTGCGGTGTGTCTTGATGAATGTGCGGCATGCCCGTGCCGAATCCGCAACACGTTCTTCATGAATACAGAACACGTCTCAGCCTGATACACACGGATTTTCATTAAACACATCATATTATTCGAATCCTTCCGACACGCCGTCAGAAGGATTTTTTGTTTCCCGATGGCGTGAGTCGCTTTATTTACGGCGTGCGCATGTCGTGACATTCAGATATCGTCATATCATGGTTTTCGCGTCCGAAACTGTATATTCATACGCTTTTCGTAGTAAAAAATTTTGACAAATAAAATTCTCAAAATAGAAAAAAGCAGTCCGATAGCTACCCTGTCGCGATGCGTTAAAGAGCCTTTTCCGCACCGGTCATTTCTTCATCAAAACGGCGAAAAAAAACGGTGGTCTTGCGAAATGGGCTCTTTCGGCTTGCGAAATGCACCATTTTAGGACACGAAAAGCACCATATCAGCGCCTGAAAGAGCCTATATCGCAACACGAAATGGGCTCTTTCGCAAACCAGTGAGCGCATCATCAATTTGCCATAATGCGTAAACCGCTGTCTGTCAGACACATAACAAAACCCTTCAAAACTTGCGTATTTGCGGTCGAAGGAGCAGTCGGACGAAAAAACGCGCGTATTTTCGAGTTACGGTGAATATTTATTCATTTCTCCGCTTTGCTTTCTGCATATTTATGCAAAATCTTCTTTGTGCTCTATGACAGCCGTATATACAGGCATGAAAATGGTATTTCGGTAAGTATTAATTACCGAATAATCATGTTTTTCTATCGTTTAGGCACGATAGATGTACGTATGATACATACGCGCCTTTTCTCCGGTTGCGTGGTTTATGATGTTTTCCTATTTTTGTAGAGCTGATGCAGGTGTGTTTTCAACGCCCGTATTGTCCGGTTTTTGTGCCGGATATGATGTAGCAGGCCATCGACTGAAGATTCAGATAAAATATAAAATATGTCAGGAAAAGCATTAATATTAACAGCCTTTGTGCTGTTTTCATTCGCCTCGTGCGAGAAGAAGAAGGTCGAATATAGTCCTGCTTACAATACACCCACGCCTACTTACACCGTCAGCGACGACAATGAGGCGGAGGATACGGGCTCTGATGAGAGCGAACCTATGGCGTCATGCCCGTTCTGTGGAGGCAGCGGCAGTGGTCCGGGTGGCGGTAACTGCGGTTTCTGCGGTGGCAGTGGAGAGGTCACCGCGGTGGAAGCGGCACAGGGACGGCACGTGATGAACGGCGGATCGGTGAGCGATTTCTATCCTTCCGGCGGCAGTTCGTCAGGCAGTTCGCAACAGAGTGGTCCGCGCGACAGAATGTGTCCGGCATGCGGCGGAGGCGGTGTCTGCCCGGTGTGCAGAGGCAACGGCGAGGTGATTAACTACGGAAACACCAGTATCTGCGACTATTGCTACGGCGAGGGACGCTGTCCGAAGTGCATGGGACACGGCACTATCCCCGACCGTCCGTAGAAAACATGCGAATGCTGCGAGGCATTCTGGATTAGAGGTTTGAGTAAATAATGTGGCAGGCGGCTTATTGTCGAATCTGAATAATGCCTGTCGAATATAGAATGTCTGATATCATTGTCTGTTTGCTTCTACTATGGGAAAAACAATATATATGCATTCAGCGGTGAGACCCGGACATTCTTTTTTTGTGTAATGCCATGAAACGCGGTTTCTGATGATAAATTTCAGACCATGTGGGCACGATTTTCCACCGTTTGGGCTTCGTAGTCTGCCATACAGTCCGTATGTGCCATTTGGGCGGTTGCATACGTGTTGCGCTTTGCCTATCTTTGTACTGGTCAACGGCTCTCGCCGTATGGAAAAAACATAAGCTGGTTTAAGTTGTGGAAAATGGGGTTGGTAGAATTATTGATGTTATATTAAAATAATGTATTATGAGAACTATCTTTATTCTGTTTTCTTTTGTTCTTGTTGGGTTAGGACTCTCCATACCTGGGGCGCAGGATGAAATCATCACGAAGAACGGCGATGTGTCTCAGGAATGTAACGTGGAGACAAGCGATAAGTATTTGCTCTACAACACGGAGAACAAGACCGACGAGGCAGATGACGAGCCAAACAGTCTGCTGATGGCTATGGGAGTGGAGAAGGTTTCTGTGCTTGATGACGGCAATATGTGGATAAGTCTTATACAGGTTTGTTTCCATAAAAAGAACAAGAAGAATGTTCCCGGTTTCTCCGGAACGAAGGGTGACTTTATCTTTCAGTCTTCGTCACGGCGTTATATGTCGTGACCATGGCTCTCGCATAGTCTTTATGCTTGTATGTTTTCAGGCATGAGGCGTTGTGGTGGGCTGTCGGTGACGGCTCACCGCAATTTATTTTTTCACGTATCTGCGCAATACGCGGACGATTGTTTATTAATAATTAAATAATGGTAATTATGAAGGTTTTACGACGTATTATGTTTGTTGTGATGTGTTGTTTAGGCAGCGCGGGTGTCAGTGCGCAGGGCTTGGGCGACATTCTCAACTCTTTAAGTGAAGGACTGACGATAGGTGCGGTTCTGAAAAATCCTAATCTGCAGTCGGCGGACATGAAGAACTTTTTCGCGTTCATCAATGCCGGGCACAACAGTTTCAACTCGGGACAGTTCGGTGATGCCGTGTCTCATTACAAAGAGGCAAGGAATATCGCTGCCAGGACCAACGACAGAATACTGCGTAAGGTTTATCTCAACTATGGCATAAAGGCTCAACTGGATGAGTGGTATAACAATGCGTATGCTCAATATAAGTTGCAGAACCCGTCGAAACCTGCTGAGAGCAGTGGCTCAGTCTCTGTTTTCTCCGGCGGAGGTTTCTATACTGCCCCGAGCACAGGCGGAAGTACCACCACTAAGACAAAGACAGTATGCCGTCTGTGCGGCGGAACCGGCCGTAAGATAAAGGAATATTACAGCTCGGGTCAGCGCAAGTGGTGCTCAATATGCAACCGAGAGGTGGGCACGGGTCATCAGCATGTGACCTGCGATCTGTGCCACGGCACGGGCTCGTATTGATGTGCCGGTGTGGAGATAACCGCATAATGACAGAAACGTCAGTTGTCTTACGGATATTATGTATGTGTTAAGCTAAGAAGAGTTGATAAAACATTATTGGGGATTCCGGTGCATGTGGCAATATGCACCGGATTTTATTTTTATTACAAATCGGGACACTTGTCTGTTGCCAGGCTTTAATCGGTGAACGGATAAGTATTTCCCATCCGTACGTCGAACCGTATTCTGTGACTTATTGTTTGTTTTTTTTGTACAAAGTGAGGCATATAATTGAGGCAGGGAATACTCGTATCACCGTTTTGTTACAACATATCCTGTATATCATACGGAGTTTTTCTTTCCGCAGAACAGTCTTATCCGTCCTGCCGTTCCGGCATCATCTTTTTCCACCTACAACGCCATTTTAATAAAAATAAACACATTTTTGTGCATAATTTCCTGAATATGGAGATATATTTCAGATTCTTTTCAGAATTGGATAATAATTTTGCGGCAAGAAACAATAATAAGAACAAACAACTAAAACTAATGTATATGAAAGGAAGAATCACTATTCTAACACTCGTGATGGCGATGTTCATCATGGTATCGTGCGACAACAATGACTCTTTTGACAATGGTAAACTGAACGTAAATCAGGTGCCTAAGGTTGTGATGACTGAGTTCGAGGAGAAATTCCCCGACGCATCGAATGTTTCTTGGGCGAAAAAATACGACTCGTATGCCGTGGCAAGCTTCACGAACACCACCGGTAGCGGTGCCGGAAGCGACTATACTGCATGGTTTGACTGGGGCACAGGCAAGTGGAACATGACTGAGGTGGAGATGCCTTACAGCATGATTCCCGAGGCTGTAAAGACCGCCTTCGAGGCGAGCGACTACTCAAAGTCGCCGTGGGTGAAGGACAATGAGGTGGATTTCCTGCAAAGACCGGACAACGCCGAGGCGCTTTACGTCATTAAGGTGGAGAAAAAGGAATCGGGTGTTGAGACCGAGATGGAACTCTATTACACCGCAGCCGGTGTGCTGGTGAAGGAAATAGCCGATGTGGAGAAGGACTACGACTATCACGACTATCTGCCGCAGACTCCGTCGAATGACATCAGCACATGGCTCAACACAAACTATCCGGGCGCACGCATGGTGGACATGGAGCGCGAGCATAACTCCACTGAGATTGAGTTCGTGAGCAACGGATTGAAGTATGAGGCTGTCTTCGACGCGTCGAACCAGTGGGTTTACACCAAGACCGACTACGGACGCAACTACGCAAGCTACGTTCCTGAGCTGGTGATGAATGCTCTCACTGGTAAATACAGCGCAAGCGAGTGGCGCGTTGACGACGCCGAGAAGTTCGAGTCTGCCACAAACAGCTATTTCAGTTTCGAACTCCAGAGCATCCGCAGCGCATGGGACGACGAGATAGACGTGTACATCGGCACCGACGGAACATTCATCGACCGTCCGCAGAATCCGGACATCACGGTTGGCGGAGCAGGCAGTGTACCGGTGGCTGACGACCTTATGACGTTCATCGAGCAGAAATATAACGGTGCGGTTGTTATAGGCAAGGAGTATGACGACGGCCTCCTGGAGATAAAGATCAGCCACAACGGCCTGATAAAGGAAGTGAAGTTCAACGGCCGCAACCAGTGGGTGAAGACCGAATACGATCTTTACAACTACGAGGACCTGCCGCTTGCAGTGAGGACAACGCTCGAGGCTGACAAGGATTTCCAGAAAGTAAGGATGGAGATGGAGGTAACAGAGACACCTTCGGACACTATTTACAAGATTGAGATAGAGACCGCACGCGCTGAAGTGCAGTACACAATAAACGCTGCGGGAACGCTCCTGCACAAGGAATATGACGACTGACACAAATCCGTGAGGATGTAACAGCGTCATCACCGGATGTCTGCCGGTAAATGTCAGACATGTTGATTGATACTGAGTTCATTTTTTTAGCCCCGTCGGCAGAGCCATATCGGTTTCATACTGATTCTGTCGGCGGGGCTTTCTTTGTCTCTTTATCGTGTCGGTATGAATAATCTGCGGTCCAGGGATGAAGAAAAACATCGCGCCGTTTCAAGCCCGGCAGAAATCGGATGGATACCGATTACAATAAAAAAGGCGGTTCTTCTTCCGGACAACCGATGTTTGTTTCCACTGAAAACAAACCGATATGTACCACTTTCAGATTGTAACCGGATTTTGATTATTCCGTCTCAGTTTCCCGATATACCCCCAAAAATAAGCGAGTATTTGCGGACAAAGTCTCCTTCGGGCGCAAATACGCGAATTATGAGAGTTTTTTATAATATACTGAATACCAATGACTTATATTTAAGGTGTATTTCTTCGCTTTGCGAAAAGGCCCATTTCGGCATGCGAAAAGGCCAATTTCAGAGGCTGAAATGGCCTATATCGCATCCCAATATGGGCTTTATCGCACTGCGAAATGGGCCATATCAGAACACGAAACGGACTTTTCCTGACTATGATATGGGGTATATCAAAATACTATATTGTCCGGAATGCCCTTCATTCTGTACGATTTAACATTCCTTTACATCTCTTTTGCGAAAATATTTTGTCAAAATAATGTCAAGAAAAATTGTAAGTTTATGAGTCGGGTTTTCGTCAAGAACGCTGATGACAGGCGGTAGGGCAGGCACGGAAAATATGTATCGTGCTTGCATTTGTGATTTGTCTGATTGGTATCGTTTCATTCTTTTCGATATGCCGATGGCAGTCCGATGTGTGGATAAAGATATTTACCGGAGACGGTATATTTATGTCGTTACGGCTGGCAGAGCCGGATATGTCGCGTATGTGTGGATAATCGGTGAGTCATCAACAGTTTGGCTGTACTTCTATTATATTTATATGATATATGTTCGGCTCGATAAAACCAATCCAAACAAACAAAAGTTTCTTTGACTTGCCTGTGTGCTCTCCTTTCACTATATTTTCATAATATAGGATGCGGCTCGACATAGCCAATCCAAACAAACATCCGTTTATTTGTTTTGGCAATGAACTCACCTTTCACTATATTTTCATAATATAGGATTCGGCTCGACATTACCAATCCAAACAAACATCCGTTTATTTGTTTTGGCAATGTACTCACCTTTCACTATATTTGCAATATAAACGTACTTTACAGTTGAGAATATGCGTGGAAAACTGTTTTTATTGCT
The DNA here is from genome assembly GCA_900554695.1 of uncultured Prevotella sp. Taxonomy (GTDB): domain Bacteria; phylum Bacteroidota; class Bacteroidia; order Bacteroidales; family Bacteroidaceae; genus Prevotella. The sequence goes on from USHV01000014.1 coordinate 40,047, forward strand.
TTTTATGCTTCTTCTGCCGTGTCGTTCGTGGTGTGGCGGTGTGCCATCGTCGCTTGATGAGCGCATCGATTCCTTGCTTTCAGGCAAGCGTATGACCGTTGGCGTGTCGGCCGTGTGCGGAAGTTTCAGTTATGTAAGGAACGCACGGGTGCGCTTTCCTCTTATGAGCGTGTTCAAGGTGCATGTAGCCATGAAGGTGCTTTCCGACCTGGCGGCCGGTGGAACGAGTCTCGATACCATAGTACACGTGGAAAGAGCAATGGTTCACGAGAATACTTACAGTCCGCTACGCGATGCCCACCCCACGGGAGATGTGGACATCAGTGTGGCAGAACTAATGAGATATAGTGTGGCGGAGAGCGACAACAACGCATGCGACATACTCATCGCCATGGCAGGAGGTGTGCGGCAGATAGACCGTTATGTGCGTTCGCTCGGCGTGAAGGGCTTTAGTCTGAAGTACGACGAGGACGGCATGCACCGCGACCTCACCAACTGTTATGACAACTGGAGCCGTCCCGAGGCCATGACACAGCTCATGCAACTGATATTCGAAAGCAATACGCCGCTCTACGAACCCCTGCGTCGCATAATGGCCACCACCGTAACGGGTGCCGACAAGATACGTGCCGGTGTGCCTGCCGGTATGCCCATAGCCCACAAGACGGGCAGTTCGGACCGCATAGACGGCATAAAGACCGGCGACAACGATGTGGCTGTGGTGCGTATGCCGTCGGGTCGCAACTGCTACATCACCGTTTTCATAAAGGATTCGGCCGAGAGCGACGCCGTCAATGCCTCTGTCATAGCCTCCGTGGCACGCGAGATTGTGGCCGAGGTGGAGGCACGCGGGCTCTAAGGGCGTTCATGTCCGCAAGCGTAACCGCGCTGTGTCGCGGTTCGTGGCGGTGCTCCGCGCCAAGTGCCGCCTCACTTATATAAACCTGATAATCTGCTAATCAAAACAATAAAACCTTATGAACCTCAGAACACTTTTTCTCTCCAGCATGCTGGCTTTGAGTCTTACGGCCGGTGCCGACGGCTGGAAAGGTCGTCCCGTAGACTTCTCCCACGGCCGCATCGTGGTGTCCGAAAACCATCGTTTCCTGCAACATGAGGATGGCACACCCTTCTTCTATCTCGGCGACACAGCCTGGGAACTGTTCCACCGCCTGTCGCGTGAGGAGGCCGACACCTATCTTTCCGACCGTGCGTCGAAAGGATTCACCGTCATACAGGCCGTTGCCATAGCCGAGCTCGACGGGCACACCGTGCCAAACGCATACGGACACCTGCCTCTCAACGACTTCGACCCGGCGTCGCCAGCCGTCACCGACGGACCCGACAACGACTATTGGGACCATGTGGACCACATCGTGGCGCGCGCAAACGCCCTCGGCATGTATGTGGGAATGTTGCCCACGTGGGGCCGCTACTGGCAGAGGGGACGGGAGTGCGCGGTAATCGTCCGCTGTTCGACGAGCGCAATGCCGAGATCTACGGCGAGTTTCTCGGACGAAGATACAAGGACAGCCGTGTGATATGGATTCTCGGAGGCGACCGCAATGTGGACAACGACAATCAGAAAGCCGTGATACGTGCCATGGCGCGCGGACTGCGGCGCGGTCATGGGGACACGCAGCTCATGACGTTCCATCCAACGGGCGGGCAAGGCTCCTCCACATGGTTTCACAACGATGAATGGCTGAGCTTCAACATGAGGCAGAACGGCCACAACTCCGACTACACCGGATGCTACAGCAATACGCTCGAGGACTACCGGCGCACGCCCGTGAAGCCCGTAATCGACGGCGAACCGCTCTACGAGGACCATCCGCTTTCGTTCGACGCTGCGCGCCTCGGCTATTCCATATCGTCGGATGTGCACCGCCCTCTTTATTGGGACCTCTTCAACGGAGCGTGCGGCCACACCTACGGACACCACTCCGTGTGGCAGATGTTCGACCCCGACAAGGGCCGTAATCCTATAAACAATCCGCTCTGCACGTGGCAGGAAGCCCTTGACCGTCCCGGTTCGGGACAGATGATGCACGCCCGCCGGCTCATTGAGTCGCGCCCGTACTTTAGTCGCGTGCCCGATCCTTCGCTCATAGTCAGCGCCCGTGTGCCGCAGTCGGTGCTCGGTGAGGGCCGCTACCGCCTCGTTGCCACGCGCGACACAGCCGGAACATACGCCATGGTTTACGTGCCGTCGGGCCGACGGTTCTCCGTCAATACCTCACAGCTGCGCGGCAAACGGCTGAAAGCATGGTGGTTCTGTCCGCGCGACGGCAAGGCAACCGCCATCGGTACATTCACCAATGACGGCAATCCGTTGACCTTCGTGCCGCCCACCGACGGCGAACTGACCGACTGGGTGCTCGTGCTCGACGATGCGTCGTGCCGCTATCCTGCGCCCGGAAGCAGACGGTGGAAGGGCGACTGGAGCCGTTAGCATGTAGGCACGGATGTGCAGATGGCGTAAATCTGCGTAATGTGCGGTGTCTGATAATGCGGAACGGGAAGGGCGTCATGGCATCGGAAAGTGTATAAATATACAGTTTTGAAAGTGAAATATTCTGACAGATAAAATCCTGAAAATAGAAACCGGAGGCAGGAAAACTGCCTCGTCGCGACTCGTGGATGAGGCTTCTCCGCACCGGTTCTTATTACATCACGTCGTTGTAAGGAATCGACGGTCTCACGCTGCCGCCCTCTTCGTCATTCCACGAAGTGTTATGAACGAGTCCACCGCAGGTCGGCTTTTGTTTTATTTTATAGCAATGGCCGTATTTACGATATCACTTGAGAACGGCATTTGAAGTTACAAATGTGATTTTTAAGGCAGCTTTATTTATCAAATTGTAAGAAAATATGATAAATTACAATTTTTTTTAATGAAAGATGAGATAATGTTGAGCATTTTGAAACAAATTTAATACTTTTGCAGGACATACGATTTAAATCGTAGGTAATTCGTCGCACATAGACATAGTGAATAATGAAAAATAATCTTTTTAATAACATGACAATGTCGGAGAGAACAGGATTGTATGACGCATCAAACGAACATGATGCATGTGGAGTGGGCATGATTGTGAACATCCACGGCAACAAATCGCACGAACTGGTGGATTCGGCTCTCAAAGTGCTCGAAAACATGAAGCATCGTGGAGCCGAGGGCGCCGATAACAAGACCGGCGACGGAGCCGGAATAATGCTTCAGATACCACACGAGTTCATCCTCCTGCAGGGCATTCCGGTACCGGAGAAGGGCAAATACGGTACGGGTCTGGTGTTCCTTCCAAAGGACGAGAAGGAGCAGGCTGGCATGCTCAGCATAATGATAGAGGAGATTGAGCGTGAGGGTCTCAACCTGATGCATCTCCGCAACGTGCCCGTCAATTCGTCGGTATTGGGCAAGGACGCCCTGGCTACCGAGCCGGACATAAAGCAGGTGTTCATAACCGGTGTGACTGATGCCGCAGACATCGACCGCAAATTGTACATCATACGAAAACGCATAGAGCGACGCATCAAGCATAAGGATTTCTACATCGTGTCGCTTTCGAGCAAGAACATAGTTTATAAGGGCATGCTGTCGTCGGTGCAGGTGCGCGAATATTTCCCCGATCTCACACAACCGTATTTCACAAGCGGTTTGGCGGTGGTGCATTCGCGCTTCAGCACCAACACGTTCCCTACGTGGAGCCTTGCCCAGCCGTTCCGCCTGCTGGCGCACAACGGTGAGATAAACACCATCCGCGGCAACCGTGCGTGGATGGAAGCCCGCGAGAGTGTGCTCTCTACGCCGGCTCTAGGCGACGTGAGAGGCATACGCCCGATCATCCAGCCCGACATGAGCGACAGTGCGTCGCTCGACAATGTGCTGGAGTTCTTCGTTATGTCGGGACTCAGCCTGCCGCATGCCATGGCCATGCTCATACCGGAGTCGTTCAATGACAAGAACCCGATAAGCGAGGACCTCAAGGCTTTCTACGAGTATCACTCCATTCTTATGGAGCCGTGGGACGGCCCTGCCGCGCTGCTGTTCAGCGACGGACGCTATGCCGGAGGAATGCTCGACCGCAACGGTCTGCGTCCGGCACGCTATCTGATAACCCGCAACGACATGATGGTTGTGGCCAGTGAGGCCGGCGTAATCAACTTCGAACCGGGTGACATAAAGGAGAAAGGACGCCTTCAGCCGGGCAAGATTCTGCTCGTGGATACGCAGGAAGGCAAGATATACTACGACGGTGAGCTGAAAAAGAACCTGGCTTCGATGAAGCCGTACAGACAGTGGCTCTCCGCCAACCGCATCGAACTCGATGCCCTGCGCAGCGGACGTAAGGCACCGAACAGCGTGGACGATTACGACCGTCGCCTGAGAGCGTTCGGCTATACACGCGAGGATGTGGAACAGGTGATACAGCCCATGAGCAGCAAAGGTTCTGAACCTACTGCGTCAATGGGTAACGACACTCCGCTGGCTGTGCTGTCCGACCGTCCGCAACTGCTCTTCAACTACTTCCGTCAGCAGTTTGCCCAGGTCACAAATCCGCCTATCGACCCTATCCGCGAAGAGCTGGTCATGTCGCTTACCGAGTACATCGGCGCAGTGGGAATGAACATTCTTCTGCCCGACGAGTCGCATTGCAAGATGGTGCGTCTGCCGCATCCGGTGCTCACCAATACACAACTCGACATTCTCTGCAACATCCGCTACAAGGGATTCAACACGGTTAAGCTGCCGATGATATTCGAGGCGGCACACGGAAAACCGGCAATGCACGCCGCTCTTACCGAGTTGTGCAAGCGTGCGGAGGCATCAGTGGATGAGGGTGTGAACTACATCATCCTATCCGACCGTGGCGTTGACGAGACCCACGCCGCCATACCGTCGCTCCTTGCCGTGAGTGCCGTGCATCATCATCTTATCTCTGTGCAGAAGCGTGTGCAGACAGCGCTCATCGTCGAGAGCGGTGAGATACGCGAGGTGATGCACGCCGCGCTGCTGTTGGGCTACGGAGCAAGTGCCATAAATCCATATATGGCGTTCGCGGTGATAGACGATCTGGTCAAGCGCAACGAGATTCAGCTTAACTATGAGACCGCCGAGAAGAATTATATCAAAGCCGTATGCAAGGGCTTATACAAGATAATGAGTAAGATGGGCATCAGTACCATCCGTTCATATCGTGGAGCAAAGATATTCGAGTCCATCGGACTGGGCGAGGAATTGCTGCGCGACTATTTCGGAACCACCGTATCTACGGTCGGCGGAATAGGTCTGGAAGAGATCGCCCACGACTATGTGGCATTCCACGAGAGTGGATACGGCAAGTCAGACACTTCAGGTCTGCTGCCTCATGTGGGCCTTTTCTCCTATCGCAAGGATGGAGTGAAACATGCGTGGAACCCTGTCACGATATCCACTTTGCAGCTCGCCACACGTCTGGGAAGCTATAAGAAGTTCAAGGAATTCACTTCTCAGGTTGACCAGAAGGAGAGCGAGATATTCCTGCGCGACTTCTTCGACTTCAAACGCAACCCTATTCCAATAGAAGAAGTGGAGCCGGTGGAGAACATCGTGCGCCATTTCGTGACGGGAGCAATGTCGTTCGGAGCCATCAGTAAGGAGGCTCACGAGGCTCTCGCGCTTGCAATGAATGAGCTGGGAGCACGCAGCAACACTGGAGAAGGTGGCGAGGACAGCAGCCGTTTCCATGATACGGTGGACGGCATATCGCTCAACAGTAAGACAAAACAGGTGGCGTCAGGACGTTTCGGTGTGACTGCCGAATATCTGGTGAACGCCGATGAGATACAGATTAAGGTGGCTCAGGGTGCCAAGCCGGGTGAAGGCGGACAGCTGCCTGGCTTTAAGGTGAACGAGGTCATTGCGCGTACACGTCACTCCATCCCCGGTATTTCACTCATTTCTCCGCCACCTCATCACGACATTTACTCAATAGAGGATCTCGCTCAGCTCATTTTCGACCTGAAGAATGTCAATCCTAAGGCGCAGATAAGCGTCAAGCTGGTGGCAGAGAGCGGTGTAGGAACAATCGCTGCGGGCGTTGCCAAGGCAAAAGCCGACCTGATTGTCATCTCCGGAGCGGAGGGAGGAACAGGTGCTTCGCCTGCTTCGTCAATGAGATATGCCGGTATCTCGCCCGAGATAGGTATCAGCGAGACACAGCAGACGCTCGTCCTCAACGGACTGCGCGGACAGGTTCGTCTGCAGACCGACGGTCAGTTGAAGACCGGACGCGACGTCATTAGCATGGCGTTGCTCGGTGCCGACGAGTTCGGATTCGGTACGACGGTGCTCATTGTGCTTGGTTGCGTGATGATGCGCAAGTGTCACACCAACATGTGTCCGGTGGGTGTAGCCACTCAGGATCCAAAATTGCGTGAGCATTTCCGCGGACATTACAAGTATATCGTGAACTATTTCCGATTCCTTGCACAGGAAGTGCGTGAGTATCTTGCGCAGATGGGATTCAGGAAACTCGACGATATAGTAGGTCGTGCCGACCTCATCGAGATAAGGAAAGACAAAGAGCACGGCAGATCATCGTTGCTCGACTTCAGCCATATGCTCCATATGGTGGATAACGGTGCCGCAATACACCACGTGAGCGAGCAGCAGCACGACATCGACCACGTGAAGGATGTAGATATGATAGCTGCCGCACACGACGCGATAGATAACGGCAAGGAGGTCTCACTCGACTATGCCATAGCCAATACCGACCGTTCCGTAGGTGCGATGCTGTCGGGTGTGGTTGCCGCCAAGTATGGTAACGACGGACTGCCAGACCAGTCTATCAATGTAAGATTCAAGGGATCGGCCGGTCAGAGCTTCGGAGCGTTCCTCGCACACGGCATCAGTTTCCGTCTCGAAGGCGAGGCCAACGACTATCTTGGCAAGGGTTTGAGCGGTGGACTCATATCCGTTCAGCCGCCTATCAGGTCTAACTTCAAGGCAGAGGAGAACACCATTGCCGGCAACACACTGCTTTATGGCGCGACAAGCGGCCAGGTATATATCAACGGTTGTGTGGGCGAGAGATTCGCAGTGCGCAACTCCGGTGCCGTTGCCGTGGTGGAAGGCGTGGGCGACCACTGCTGTGAGTACATGACAGGCGGCCGTGTGGTAGTGCTCGGAAAGACCGGACGCAACTTCGCCGCAGGTATGAGTGGCGGTCTGGCATACGTCTGGGACCACGACCATACGTTCGATTACTTCTGCAACATGGAGATGGTGGAACTGTCGCTGCTTGAGAGTTCGACGGCGCGCAAGGAACTGCACGAGCTCATACGCCAGCATTATCTGTACACAGGTTCGCCGTTGGCACGCACGATGCTCGACGACTGGAATCACTATGCCGACGAGTTCATACAGGTGACACCTATCGAATACAAGCGCGTACTTGCCGAAGAGCAGATGCGCAAGCTGCAGCAGAAGATAGCAGACGTACAGAGAGATTATTAAATATTAACAGAACTTTATCACAAACATATATATGGGAAATCCTAAAGCATTTCTTACCGTACCGCGTCAGGAAGCCGGTTACCGCCCTGTTCACGACAGAATAAGCGACTACGGCGAGGTGGAACAGACGTTGAACACAAGTGAACGCAAGCTGCAGGCATCACGTTGTATGGACTGCGGTGTGCCGTTCTGCCATTGGGCATGCCCGCTGGGCAACCGTCCTCCGGAGTTTCAGGACGCGCTGTACAAGGGAAAATGGAGAGAGGCTTACGAGATATTGAGTGCCACGAACGACTTCCCGGAGTTCACCGGACGCATCTGTCCGGCACTCTGCGAGAAGAGTTGTGTGCTTAAACTGGCCATCGACGCGCCGGTGACTATACGCGAAGATGAGGCCGCCATAATAGAAGCGGCTTTCAGAGAGGGCTATGTGCAGCCCAAGACCTACGAGCGCAACGGCAAGAAAGTGGCCGTCGTGGGATCCGGTCCTTCGGGACTTGCCGCTGCCAACAGACTTAACGCCATGGGCTACGAGGTGACAGTGTTCGAGAAAGACGAATATATCGGCGGACTGTTGCGCTTCGGAATACCTAACTTCAAGCTCAACAAATCGATCATCGACCGCCGTGTGGACATAATGAAGGCCGAAGGCGTGAAGTTCTGCGTCAGCACTCCGATTGACGTTCAGAAACTGCCTGAAGGCTTCGATGCCTATTGTGTGTGCACCGGAACGCCGCAGGCACGCGACCTCAAGATACCCGGACGCGAGTTGAAAGGCATACATTTCGCTCTTGAGATGCTGTCGCAGCAGAACAGAGTGCTCGCCGGACAGACCTTCGACCGCGAACACCGCATCGACGCCAAGGGCAAGCGGGTGCTTGTCATAGGCGGCGGCGACACCGGTAGCGACTGCATCGGCACAAGCAACCGCCAAGGAGCAGTGTCGGTTACGCAGATAGAGATAATGCCGAAACCGCCTGTCGGCAACAACCCGGCTACTCCGTGGCCGCAGTGGCCGATTGTGTTGAAGACCAGCTCGAGCCACGAAGAGGGATGCGAACGCCGCTGGTGCCTGAACTCCAACCGATTCATCGGCACGAAGAACGGCCATGTGTGCGGTGTGGAAGTTGAGGAAGTGGAGTGGATTCCGTCGCCCGACGGAGGACGTCCTACCATGAAACCCACTGGAAAGAAAGAGACGATAAAGGCCGACCTAGTGCTTCTTGCCATGGGATTCCTTAAACCGCAGCAGCCGGAATTTGCCGCCAACGTGTTCGTGGCAGGCGACGCCGCTACGGGAGCGAGCCTCGTAGTGCGCTGCATAGCAGGTGGACGTAAGGCTGCAAAAGACATAGACGCTTATCTTAAAAAACAATAGATCATGTGTGGAATAACTGCTATATTCAATATAAAGGGAGATGTGAGCGCATTGCGTAGAAAGGCTCTCGACATGTCGAAGAAAATCAGACACCGTGGACCTGACTGGAGCGGCATTTATTGTGGCCGTTCCGCCATACTGTGTCATGAGCGACTGTCGATTGTCGATCCGCAGAGCGGCAGACAGCCTCTGTTCTCTCCCGACCTCAAACAGATACTTGCCGTGAACGGCGAGATATACAATCATCGCGACATACGCGCCCGTTATGCCGGAAAATACGAGTTTCAGACCGGCAGCGACTGCGAGGTGATCCTTGCACTCTATCGCGACAAGGGCGTGAACTTCATCGAGGAGCTGAGCGGTATATTCGCCTTCGCACTCTATGACGAGGAAAAGGACGAGTTTCTTATAGCCCGCGACCCGATAGGAGTGATACCTCTCTACATCGGATACGACAACGAGGGCCGCGTATATTGCGCCAGTGAGCTGAAGGCTCTTGAAGGCTATTGCGACCGCTACGAGCCTTTCCTGCCGGGCCACTACTACTGGAGCCGCGAGGGAAAGATGAAACCCTGGTACAAGAGAGACTGGACATCGTATGACAACGTGAAGGACAACTACACTCCGGCCGCCACAAACGCCACTCATGTAGATGCTGGCGTGGATGCCTACAAAGTGCAGGTCGATGCCTTGCGCGATGCTCTCGACAACGCCGTACGCAGACAGTTGATGAGCGATGTGCCTTACGGCGTGCTGCTTTCGGGCGGTCTCGACAGCTCGGTGATATCGGCAGTGGCAAAGAAATATGCCGCACGCCGCATAGAGACGGATGGACGCAACAGCGCGTGGTGGCCGCAGCTGCACAGCTTTGCGGTGGGTCTGAAGGGCGCGCCCGACCTTATCAAGGCACGTGAGGTGGCCGAACACATAGGTACGGTGCACCATGAGATAAACTATACCATAGAGGAAGGACTCGACGCCGTGCGCGACGTGATATACTACATCGAGACTTACGACATGACGACTGTGCGTGCATCTACTCCTATGTATCTGCTCGCGCGTGTCATAAAGAGCATGGGTATAAAGATGGTGTTGAGCGGTGAGGGAGCCGACGAGGTGTTCGGCGGATACCTTTATTTCCACAAGGCGCCCGACGCCCGCGCTTTCCACGAGGAGACAGTGCGCAAGCTCTCCAAACTGTATATGTACGACTGCCTGCGCGCCAACAAGTCGCTGGCTGCCTGGGGAGTTGAAGGACGTGTGCCGTTCCTCGACAAGGAGTTCCTCGACGTGGCCATGCAGCTCAATCCTTCGGTCAAGATGTGCCCCGGCAAGACGATAGAGAAGAAAGTCGTGAGAGACGCATTCGGCGACCTGCTGCCCGAAAGCGTGGCATGGAGACAGAAGGAGCAGTTCAGCGACGGAGTGGGATACAGTTGGATTGACACGCTGAAGGAAGTGACATCAAAGGCAGTGACCGACGAGCAGATGGCACATGCCGCAGAGCGTTTCCCGATAAACACCCCGATGAACAAGGAGGAATATTACTATCGCAGCATATTCGAGGAGTATTTCCCGAGCGAGAGTGCCGCACGCAGTGTGCCGAGTGTGCCGAGCGTGGCTTGCTCCACGGCTGAAGCTCTGGCATGGGACGCTTCGTTCGCCGGCAAGAACGACCCGAGTGGAAGGGCCGTAAGCGGTGTGCACGAGGATGCTTACACCGACTGAAACAGCGCGGAAAGTATGTCGTGAAAAATTTATATAGAGGATTGGTCTGTCTTGTTTGTTTCTGTCCCCGGCTTTGTCCGGTGGAGCAGTGCAGACAGGACAGACTTTTTTTGTGTCTTATTCTTATGTCTGATGGTAGATTGAGAGGATGTCGGGCGGTGTATGCGCCCGGTGCGAACCGTCATGGTGCGTGGTAGTATTTGCCGTTGTGAACGTGTATCACGGCGTTGAACGGCGTGACACCGATGTGTCTGAGACACGCCATAAGTACGCAGTGAAAGCGCATTATCGCTTTTGCATAAATATACATTTTCTGTTGCCGCGTGTTGCATAAATATACATCGTAACTCGAAAATACGCGCGTTTTTTCGTCAGACTGCTCCTTCGGTCGCAAATACGCGAGTTTTGAGGGGTTTTGTTATCTGATTGACAGACAGTGGTTTACGCAATATGGTAATTTAATGATGCGTTCACGAGTTTGCAAAAGAGCCTATATCGCAACACGAAATGGGCTCTTTTAGGCCCCGATATGGTGCATTTCGTGTCCTGATATGGTGCATTTCGCAAGTCGAAAGAGCCCATTTCGCAAGACAGTCGGTTTTTTTCGCCGTTTTGATGAAGAAAGAACCGGTGTGGAAAAGGCTCTTTAACGCATTGCGACGGGGTAGCTTTCGGGCTGCTTTTTTCTATTTTGCGAAAAATTTTTGTCAAAATATTTTACCGCGAAAAGCGTATGAATATTCGTTTTAACCCGAATCTATCATTAGAATTCAGTCAGTATTTTTGCTTTATATTGAGCTTGTTTTCGTCAGTTTTCTTGCAGGCATAGCTGGCTATGTCAATAAAAATAGAGGAAAAAGAGGCCAGTGGAAAACAAAAATACTGACTGAAAACATTAATGCATAAAATATAAAAAACATCTGCGGTCTAATGTTTGATTTGGGTTTAATGCCCGTAACGGCTTTTTCGTTACTGGTCGGTGAAGACCTCAAGGAGTGCGGAAAAAGCGCTTGCAGGCGCATCAGAATGGGTGTATATCGTGATGCCTGTCGGCTGGTGGATGGTATAAGTCCGTGTTGTGTGTCGCTTTCCGTCAGCCAGACATACCACAGTCGCAGGGTGGGGACGTGCGGTTTGTGTGTCAGTCGCGGACTTTTGATTGTGTTGTGGCTTATTGTTCAAAAACAGAAGTGACGCTGAAAAGAAGGAAAACAAAAAGTCCGGACTATCTCACGACTGTCCGGACCTGACTATCAAATAACTAACAATGAAGGAAATTATATTTACCTTATAAATAACAACTCCCTGTATTTTGGCAAAGTCCACATCTGATCGTCAACAATCAGTTCGAGCTTGTCAATGTGGTAGCGTATCTGTTCGAGCATCGGCGCGATGTTGTCGTGATAAGCTATGGCCTTCTCGCGCTCGTCCTCTATCTTGTTTGCCACCTTGCGGGCCTCTACCATTTCGTCCACATGCTTCTTGATGAATGCGGTACGTTCTGCAATCTCCTTGATGAGTGAGATGTTCTCAGCCGACAGGCTTGCGGCTTCGTCAGCGTCGAAGAGTCCCTTCATCTTATATACATTGTTGATGAGCAGGCTCTGATACTGTGTTGCAACCGGCACGATGTGGTTCATTGCTAGGTCGCCGAGTACGCGTGCTTCAATCTGAATCTTCTTTGTGTAGGTCTCCCACTTAACCTCGTTGCGTGCCTCGAGCTCTACTTTTGTCATCACACCTGTTGATGTGAACATCTTGATGCTGCTCTCAGACAGATAGTTGTCGAAGATAACCGGGCAGCTTGTCTCGCAGTCGAGTCCGCGACGTTTAGCTTCTTCCTTCCACTCGTCGCTGTATCCGTTGCCGTCGAAACGTATCGGTTTGCTTATCTTGATGTACTTGCGGAGCACCTGAAGAATGGCAGCCTCTTTAGAAGTGCCCTGTGCCATGATTGCATCTACATCGTGTTTGAAGTCGGCGAGCTGCTCGGCCATGGCCGTGTTGAGCGCAATCATTGCGCTGGCACAGTTGGCTTCGGAACCTACGGCGCGGAATTCGAATCGGTTACCGGTGAAGGCAAAGGGCGACGTACGGTTGCGGTCGGTGTTGTCTATGAGCAGTTCGGGTATCTGAGGTATGTCGAGCTTCATGCCGTGCTTGCCCATCAGGACGCTCATGTCCTCGTCTGAGCTCACCTCGAGATGGTCGAGCACCTGGCTGAGTTGTGTGCCTAGGAACGAAGAAATGATTGCTGGCGGTGCCTCGTTTGCTCCCAGACGGTGAGCGTTTGTGGCACTCATGATGCTGGCTTTTATCAGTCCGTTGTGACGATATACGGCCATCAGTGTGTTTACTATGAATGTTATGAAGCGCAGGTTGTCCTCGGCGGTCTTTCCCGGAGCCATGAGGGCTGTGCCGTTGTCTGTTCCGAGCGACCAGTTATTGTGCTTTCCTGAGCCGTTTATGCCCTTGAATGGTTTCTCGTGGAGCAGCACTCTGAAGCCGTGAGCGCGTGCCACCTTGCGCATAAGCGACATGATGAGCATGTTGTGGTCCACTGCCAGATTGCATTCCTCGTATATCGGGGCAAGCTCAAACTGGTTGGGCGCCACCTCGTTGTGGCGTGTCTTCACCGGAATGCCGAGTTCGAGGGCCTGTATCTCCAGGTCTTTCATGAATGCAGCCACACGGATTGGAATTGCTCCGAAGTAGTGGTCTTCAAGCTGCTGATTTTTTGAAGCCTCGTGACCCATGAGGGTACGGCCTGTGAGCAGCAGGTCTGGACGTGCGGCATAGAGTCCTTCGTCAACGAGGAAGTACTCCTGCTCCCATCCGAGATAAGAGAACACCTTATTTACTGAAGGGTCGAAATAGTGGCAAACATCGACAGCCGCCTTGTTCATTGCGCGCAGCGCCTTGAGCAGAGGTGTCTTGTAGTCGAGTGATTCGCCGGTGTATGAGATGAAAATGGTAGGTATGCACAGTGTGTCGTCAACGACGAATACAGGTGACGATGGGTCCCATGCGCTGTATCCGCGTGCCTCGAATGTGTTGCGGATGCCTCCGCTCGGGAATGACGATGCGTCAGGCTCCTGCTGTACGAGCAGCTTTCCGGAGAATTCCTCCATCATTCCTCCCTTGCCGTCGTGCTCAACAAAGGCGTCGTGCTTCTCGGCAGTACCGTCTGTAAGCGGCTGGAACCAGTGTGTGTAATGTGTGGCACCGAGCTCCATGGCCCAGCGTTTCATGCCTGCTGCCACCTTATCGGCAATGCTTCTCTCGAGAGTCGCGCCGTTGTCCATCACATCGACAAGCTTGGCATAAACATCGCTCGGGAGATATTTGAACATCTTCTCACGGTTGAATACGTACTTTCCGAAGTATTCACTCGGTCTTTCGGAAGGTATGGGTAACTCTTTGGCCTTTGTCTGAAAAGCCTTTTCAACTACTCTGAATCTTAAATTCGACATACTTGTTGTTTTGTTTTTTGAGTTATTGTTATTTATTTCATTGTTTATATTGATATCCGTTACAGGTCGTAAGCAGTCTCGCCGTGCTCGTAGATGTCGAGACCTTCTTCCTCAACTCTCTTCACGACTCTTATGCCGCATACTGCATCGACAATCTTGAATATGATGAATGTCATCACTGCGCTGAAGACCATCGTTATGATTGTTGTCTCAATCTGTACCCAGAGCTGATGCCAGTCGCCGTAGAGAGCGCCCTGTACACCGTCGGCACCTGTTACAAAGTGTGTTGCGAATACACCTGTGAGTATTGAACCGATGATACCGCCAATGCCGTGTACGCCGAATGCGTCGAGCGCGTCGTCATATCCGAACTTCGGTTTTATCACTGCTACCATCCAGAAACAGATGAGCGATGTGATGAATCCTATGCAGATGGCTCCGAGAATGTCGGTGGATCCTGCGGCAGGAGTTATGGCCACGAGTCCTGCAACGGCTCCGGTGCATGCACCTACGGTGGTCGGCTTCTTGTTTACAATCCAATCTACCGTCATCCATGTCACTGCAGCCATACACGTTGCGATGTGTGTCACGAGGAAAGCGTTGGCTGCCAGTCCGTCGGCTGCCAGTCCGCTGCCGGCGTTGAAGCCGAACCATCCGAGCCATAATAGGGCAGTGCCGATGAATACGAACGGGATGTTGTGTGGTGTTATGGGCTTTCCCGGTCTGTAGTCGTTGCGTCGTCCTACGAGCAACGCCATGACGAGGGCCGATATTCCGGCGTTGATGTGCACCACAGTACCGCCGGCAAAGTCGATAGCTCCCATCTCCATAAGAAATCCTCCGCCCCATACCCAGTGGGCCATAGGCAGATATACGAATATGCTCCACAGGATGGTGAAGACGAGAAAGCCGGAGAATCTGACGCGTTCGGCAAATGCTCCGAGGATGAGCGCCGGGGTGATGATGGCAAACATGCACTGGAACAGTGCGAAAAGAATCTCAGGTATGCCGCCTGTCGTGGTTGTATCGAGTGTTATACCTCTGAGAAAGACTTTGTCGAAACCTCCTATACCATATTTGAAAAGATTGCCGTCGAATCCGGAACCGAATGCGAAGCTGTATCCGAATACGACCCAAATAAGGCTTATAACTGCAACTATTGTGAGGCTTTGCATTATCACGCTAAGCATGTTCTTCCTTCTTACGAGACCGCCGTAGAACAGGGCGATGCCCGGAATGGTCATTAAAAGAACTAAGATGGTGGCCATGATAATCCATGCCGTGTTTCCTGAATTAAGTGGTATTGTCGCTAACATCATATTATTTGCTTCCTTTTGTTTTTCCTTTAAATCGTTCTCTCTATGTTGTTATTGTTATTTCTCGTGTTCAGCGTTGTAAAGCGCTATGTCGCCCCGCTCTCCCGTGCGTATCCGTATGGCGTCCTCGACCGGAATGATGAATATTCGTCCGTCGCCTATCTCGCCGGTGTATGCGGCCTTCATTACTGCCTGCACGGTCTTTTCCACGTTTTTCTCTCTCACGATGATTGATATGAGAATGCGTTCTATCGAGCTTGTGTCGTAAGCCACTCCGCGGTATATACGCGCTTCACGTGTTTTTCCCACACCTCTTACTTCGTAATACGAGAACCATTCGATGTCTGCCGCAAGCAATGCTTCCTTCACATCGTCAAATCTGGTCCTACGGATAATCGCTTCAATTTTCTTCATAATGATGTGTCTTTTTTGTGTTATAATGTTTTGTTTGGATACATCTTTGTTAGTTATTCTTGCTTTTAAAGACTTATTCCCACGATGAAGTGTGCATTCTCCGTTGCCGGATTCCATATTGCTTTGGCCGACAGCGGCAAGCCGAACCGCTCGGTTATGGGTATTGTCTTGGATGCCTGTAGGCTTATCTCGGATACTTCAAACCCGTTGCTGCCGTTGTTGTAGAAGGACGTTTCCCACGGAGTGGCGCCTACAGTGGCGTTCCATTCTATGCTGCCCGTCCTGAACGGTGCCGACACCATGACGTATGAGGAGTATGCCCTCTTTCCGTTCGAACGACGACCGTCGTTGCCTGCGATGTTGGTATACCAGTTTACGGACATGAAGTCGAAGTCATATCCTATCTGAGCTTCAAATACATGAAGTGTGGAATTGCTGCCGTAATGAAAATAATTGCCGTTTATGGCGTTGCCGGTCTTGAAATTCGTGCCTTTGCTGAAGCTGTAGTCGGTCAGTGAGACACTGAAACCACCGGTGGAATAACCAAGCGTAAGGTCGAATTCTTTTGCGTATTCGCTCCCTATACTTGCCGATCCCCATGCGGAAAGAGAAAAGCCTTTCCACTCTACTGATGCCGTAGGCTGAATGCTGAAATCGCCAAGTTCATGGCCGCGCCAGATGTAACTGCTTACGAAATCGGCGCCTATCGATACTTTAGGCTTGTCCTGTGCGCAGGCAATCTGTGCGGTTGCTGCAAATGATAACAACAGGATAGTTGCTTTCTGTAAAAAATTCTTCATCATACTTTTACTCTTTTAAGTTATTATATGTGTAGGATTTTTCCTGAATGTATCTGTGTCGTTTTGAAGCTAAAACGATAGATTATCTATCTTTTTGCTTCTTATGAGTGCAAAATTACTAATTAATGAAATCAAAAATCATATAATTGTAACTTTTGAACAAATTAATTTTGCTATCTTATGATTCTTAACGCTAAAGCGCATAAATGCTTTTAAATTGTTACAAAATGCAATGTTTTATCGGTAAATTATAACACACTGTAAATTCGTATACAGATTAAGTCGTGGAAATTTGGATGATATCATCTCCATTTCATATCTTTTTCAAGATATAAAAGGGTGTTGTTTGAGTTGCAGAATGTCATTATTCATGCAGAATGATAGGCATGAACGTCTTTTCTGAAAAATGATTTTGGGCTATGTGGTGTGGAAGGTTCATAAAAGAAAAGGCAGGATATTCCTTTTCTTGAAGAATATCCTGCCTTTTGTATGTATAAGATCTTACTTTTTTGGATTATTGTTATTCTCCGATGTATTCAGCCTGTATTTCTGGATATGATCCTGTTTGGGTCAATTCCCAGATGTTCTCCGCTTTCCATACTGTTCCGTCGGTTGCGGTAAGGTCTTGAACTCCAGTTATGAGAGTGTTAAAATCATTGCTTCCAATCTGTACGCAATTTTTTATCGTGCCCTGACCTGTAGTAAGGTTTATGCCACTTACTCCGTCGGCAAGGATCGCGTAGCATGAGATGATGTTGCCACTCGAATATCCTGCTATGGCGCCGATGCCTGATTCGGTGCCGCTTACGCTTCCTGCGAAGGTGATGTGGGTGGAATAGCATCCATAGATATAGGCTTTGCTGGTGTAGTTGTATCCGACGATGCCACCCATGGATTCGGAAACTATGCCATCGGTTCCGACAGTGGAAAATGCCGAATAGCACGCAATGACATCGCCTCTTGAGTTATATCCGACCACGCCACCCAGTCTGGCACTTTTGTCTGTTGAGTTGTGGGTCACCTTGATGTTGTTGGCCACGCACTGCGCTATCGTGCCGAATCCGTTCTCGCCTGCTATGCCGCCGCCCATCGATCCGGACACTGTTATTCCGTCTGTCGCACACTTGAGCAGGCGTCCGCTTGTGGTGATGCCGCCTTCCTCGGTGGTCTGTCCTACGATTCCTCCGGCACGGCTGTTTCTCTCACTTGATGAGATGATGCTGTTTCCGGTGACAGAACAGTATTCCACTTTTCCGTGACTTGTGCCGGCTATGCCTCCGGCTGCGGTGGATGCGCTCACCTTTGTGTCCGAAACAAGACACTTGTTCACCTGCACACTGTTGTTGCCGGTGATAGCTCCGGCATACTGTCCGGTGATTTCTGAATTGTTCACTTTGCAGTTTTCTATTATTCCGAGGCTCGCTCCTGCCACGGTGCCCACGTAAGTCTTTCCGCTTACATTGGCATTGATGAAGGTCACGTCGTATACTTTCGCACCGGCCGAAAGCCCTCCGAAGAAACCTGCATTGGCATCATTGCTTACGGAAAGATTTGATATGGTCTTGCCGTTGCCGTTGAAATCGCCTGCGAAACCGTTCTGCATGTCGCTTCCCAGCGGTGTCCATGTGACACCGTTCATGTCGATGTCTGCTTCAAGCACGGCTTTGCTGTTCAGACAGTCGGACTGTGCTCTCCAGCATTCCAAGCCTTCCGCATTGTAAATGTGATACACTCCGTCTATCTTGACAGCGCCGCATGCTGGCACCTGGAAGGATGTCGGCTTTATTGTTCCCAGGTTCAGAATACGTCCGGCGATGAGAGTGGCCTTGCTCGAACCTTTGCGCTGGAACATCATTCCTTTGTCATTGTAGAGTTTCAGGGTGAGTCCGTTGCTGAGAGTTCCCGGTAATGCAATGATGTAATAGGTGTTGCCGCTGGTGAATTCGCCCGCCAGCTCTATTTCTTTCACAGCATTCGCGTTGTCGGCTGTGACGGCCACGGGGTCGCTTGCTGCCACATCGGTCTTGACAGGACCGGCCAGCGCCTCTCCGTTGTTGCCGCTTAGGCGTATACTTCTTATGACTTCGCTTTCAGAGTCGAGTGTGAATTTCACCACAGCGCACACGTTTCTGAAATACAGATTCCTGTTTGCGTCGGCTACGGCAACCGAGGGATTGAGTCCCTGCGCAAAGCTTCCGGCTCTTGGTTCCTGCACTCCGGGCAGGGTGGTGCTTATCTGTGTGCCGCTGATTGTCGCATCCTTGTCGTACGGATACAGGGCGTAGTAGTTGCCGTCTGCCTCTGTAGCCTTGCCGGTGAAGGTGACGGCGGCTCCGCCTTGCGCTGTCGTGAACTCATTGTTCTGTCCCGTCGGGTCAAAAAGAGATATGGCGTCTCCTGCTTCCCACAGTATCTTGTTGCCTTCGGTCAGTATGCTGAAGGTCATGGCATTTGACCCTGCGGAAAACGACATCCATACTTTCTCCTGAGAAGGGCCAGCCTGCTGTTCGTCCTCAGAGCATGAAACGAACAGAGTGGAAAGGCACACCAGGCACAGCAAGTGTATAAAAAGAAATTTCCTTTTCATATAATTACCATTCATAATTGTCTTCTTCCTCATCAAGGTCTTCGTGTGTGGAAGAACCTTCCGGCTGCGGGCTGGCGCATAAAAACTGCATAGTTTCCATCTTTATTATATTGCATGCAGGCGCAACATAATATTTTTTTACGGTTTTCATAATTCTTTTGTGTTTATGTAAGTGACAATGTAATATGTTGCCATCGCTTTATAAGCTTGCGGGTGAACTATTACGGAGCAAATATACATATATTTTTATAATACAGCCTTTTGATTGTCATTTATTTTCAAACCATTGATTTTTTATGGTCCCGGCAGAAATTCGGTGAGGACTTGGTTTTATTAGTAAATCATTACTGAAGTCGGCGAACCGTCCTTACAGCTTGTATTGGCACGGACCGCGCGGGTATCACGTGAAGGGAAATAAGTGTTGGCGCAACCGCCTGACCATCGCCGCACAACATGTGAGGGTTTCTGGTGTTTATAATAGCGCCCGATTCCGGCTTTTTAAAAGAAAACCCGGGCGGCGGACTTACAGTTTTTCTTGACTTTTTTTTGACAAAATAAATTCGGAAAATAGATGTAAAAAATGTTAAATCCGTTATATAAAAGCCTGTTTCGGCTTATGCAGTCTTTTCATATACCCTGTACGGTAGTCAGGGGCAATCCGTATGACGTTCCGATTATGCCCGTTTCAGCCTCCGATATGGTCCGTATCATGGTGCGATATTGCGCATATCAGGCCCTGAAACAGGCCATATCGGAGGCTGAAACGGTGCATTTCGTACGATGAAAGAATCACTGTCGGATGTAAGTTGTTGGCATACAGATGTTTGCACAAGGCTCTTATTTTTCGCGAATTTGCGTCCGAAGGAGAGTCAGCGCGCAAATTCGCGAAAAATAAACGGGGTAGAACAGAAAACTCAGACGGAAAAACCGCAACATGCTTACAATCTGAAAGAGCGCTTGCAGGGTTCATCCGGACTGAGACGGACAATACTTATCCGAGACTGAAAAGGCAGGCTTACATAACGGTATCAATCCACACTGATTTTCTACCGGGGCTCTTTTTTGTCCGGTAGAACATTTTTACGGCATGAAGAAGCGTATGGTGTACGTGGAAAAAACACTGTGCGGGCAGCTGACAGGCCGTTTACGTTAAACCGGTCGGTGAAAGATGTAAATGAAAACCGAGGCATTTGCGGATGGGCGGAATGCAGATGCGTAAGGTGGTAAGCACTTTCACGTATAATAAAAAAAGACAGACCACAATCCGTTTCTGCTGTATATGCCGGATTGCGGTCTGCCGTTCATGAGACGTATGTGCCCCTCTGCTTATTTCTGAAGGGTGAGTGTGTAGTTCAGTTTTGAATCGATCGGTGCCATTTCTTTATCGAGCATCTGTATCTTACCGTCGAGTTTGCGGAAGTTCATTGTCTCTTTTCCGTCGAAGGATATGAGCTGTATAACGGTGGAATTCTTGTCAGCCTTGTCGCCTTTCAGTGTGTACTGTCTGCCGTAAACCTCATAGCTGCGGTCCTGGCCTTCCTCTGCTTCAAGATAATTGAGTGTGGCATGGAACACACCGTCGCCACTGTGTTCCTGATGGGATATGTTTACGGTGTATTCTATTCCCGGACACGAAGCGGCGGGAAGCGTACCTTTATAAACCTCTGTCACAACTTTTCCGGCGTCAGGATTCTGTTTCAGGGAGTCGAGAACGTTGAATGGTTTCACTCCGTTCGGGTCTTCCGTCTTCACGTATGTCAGTCTGAATGTCTCGTTCTTGCCTAATATGAGAGTGTCAGCCGTATGTTTCACTATGTTGAATGTATCGTCAAACTCAATAGTCTGCCCGTTTCCGATGCTTTTTCCGCTCAGAACAATCTTTCCGTCGGCCTGTTGCCATTTCTCATAGAGCAATGTAGCCATGCCGATGGATGCGGCGCTGCCGTCCTCGTTGAGTGTCATTCCCTGTACGATGTGCGGACTTCCCGGCATTACTTCAATCCAGTTTCCTACTAAGTCTGCACCGTTGATTCCGCTTTTCGGGCCGCATGCAACCAGTGCGAGCATGGCGGCTGCTGACAAAATCTTGTTCATAATAGTTTTGGTTTGAGATGAATTGGTTTGTGAAACAGTTAATAAACTTCTGAATGAATACGTAGTCTTGTACTTGTCGCTTCGTTGTCTTCTGCTGTAACAGATATTTCTGCATGCGCGAATACAGCCGCAAATATATCGATTTTTTCAATACGCAAATATGGGTATATACTATTTTAATATGTTTTAGCACATTATGTCAAATCGGGTGTGGCGTAACCTTCATGATGCAGTGGTGCATACATGTGGCGGAGCGGGCCTTCAGATGCAGCCGGAACATGTATGTGACGGTTGCACGTGGCCTTGGCCGTTATGTCCGGACAATGCGGTGGGGAAGTGAAAAACAGGATGGTATGTCAGTGTAAAACACAGCCGGACCGGTGAAAAGTATGAATAATAGATGTATCTTTGCATGATGAAGGCTGCCGTATGCCGCTGCCGTGCCAGCCGGCACATGGCAACGTACGGCACGAAAGGCCGGCAACAACAGAAAAAAGAGAAAATATGGAGAAGGAAATGACACACAGTTGCGTGGACTGCGGCACGCAGAACTGCAAGTATAAGAACCGCACTTATCCCGACTTCTGCCTCACCACCAATCTGAAAGAGGAAGACATGCAGTGGGCACTCGAACGTTACGACGAAGGACGCAATCGTGAAGTGATGGTTGCCAGTGCCGAAGTGGAGTATGAAGGTTACTGCCGCTGGACACGTGTGCAGGAAATAATGGAGTTCGCCCGCAAAATAGGGGCTCATCGCATAGGCATTGCCAACTGCATAGGACTGATAAACGAGGCGCGCATCTTCGCCCGCATACTCCGGGCCAACGGCTTCGAGGCCTACTCGGTGATATGCAAGGTGGCCGGCAAACCAAAGACATCGATGGGCATTCCGGCCGAGTGTGAGAGCATAGGTGCGGCGATGTGCAACCCCATACTGCAGGCGCGGTTGCTCAACGAAGCCCACACCGACCTCAATGTGGTGATTGGTCTTTGTGTGGGCCACGACAGTCTGTTCTACAAATACTCCGACGCTTACGTCACAACTCTTGTTACCAAGGACCGCGTGACGGGCAACAATCCGGCCGCCGCGCTCTATACGGCAGGTTCGTATTACAGGAAAAAGTTTTTCGGTGATAAGGAAAAATGAGCCGTGACCTTCGTGCAGGGCGACAATTATCGTCCCGCACGAAGGCCGCAGTGTTTACTTCAAAGCCTTGCCGTCGGAGAAAGCGTTGCCTGCTTTCTCGCCAAGGGCAATATAGTTGTGGTGTATCGGGTCGTAGGTGATGGGTCTCAGCTTGAATACATCAATCTTTCCGTCGTCGCCTATCACCGTCTCGTCGGCCGAGATGTTCACTATACGGCCCGTCATGTAGCAGCTCTCTTTGTCGTAGGTCAGCAGTTCGCACTCCAGCGTCATGGGCAGTTCGGCTATCAGTGGAGCGTTGACAAATTCGGACTTCACGGCGTGGAAGCCTGCCTTTGCAAACTTGTCAGGCTCCTTGTTGCCCGAAACTATGCCCACGTAGTCGCACTGTGCCACGGTGTCGGCCGTGCCCATGCTTACCGTGAATGCCTTTGTTGCGAGAATGTTCTGTGTTGTCTTGTGGCCTTCCGACAGGCACAGACCTATTGTGTCGTCGGTGTTGATGCCTCCCCATGCGGCGTTCATCACGTTCGGGCGGCCTTCCTCGTCGTAAGCCGCTACGATGAATACGGGCATGGGATAGAGCCATGTCTTTGTTCCGAAGTTCTTTCTCATGATTTGTTCTGTTTTATTCTGATTGTTCTTTGCGCCCCGCCGCGTCCTGTTTTCTTCAGAAGGGTGGGCGGGTATTGTTGTTTTGTTTATCCGTTATCGTGTTTTTGGTCGTTGCTCACGGCCACTTTTATCACCCCGTCCAGCCGGTTTTCAAACACGCGGTAGGCCTCTTCTATCTGCGACAGGCCGAAGCGGTGGGTGATGAGCGGTGTGGTGTCAATCTTGCCCTCGGATATGAGGCGCAGTATCTCCTCGCAATCGCAGCCGTCAACGCCGCCTGTCTTGAACGTGAGATTCTTGCCGTACATGTCGGGCAGGGGCAGCGTCTGCGGACGGTCGTACAGAGCCACCACCGTAACAATGGCGTTGGGACGCGCGCATTGCCACGCAAGGCGGAACGTGTCGTCGGCCCCCGCCACCTCAATCACCACGTCTGCGCCGCCGTGACTGCTGTTCTTTCTGACAAACTCCAGGCAATCGTCCGGTCCGGTGACGAGTACGTCGGGATAGTGACTGCGCACGAATGCCGCACGCTCCTCAGATTTCTCACACACTATGATGCGCCGTGGCGTCTTCAGCATGACGCACAGCAGGGTGCAGATGCCCGTCGGTCCGGCACCGATGATGAGCACCGTGTCGTCCGGAGTTATCTCCGATATGCGCGCAGCCCAGAATCCTGTGGCGAGAATGTCGCCCGTGAAGAGAGCCTGTTCGTCGCTCACGCCGTCGGGTATGCGGTTCAGTCCCTGGTCAGCGTGCGGCACACGAACATACTCCGCCTGCCCTCCGTCGATGCGGCATCCCAGTGCCCAGCCTCCGTCGGGGTCTTCGCAGTTGTTCACGTAGCCCTTTCGGCAGAAGAAACATTCGCCGCAGTAGGTCTCCACGTTCACCGTCACGCGGTCGCCCGGTTTCACATTCTTCACCTCCTCGCCTGTCTTTTCCACTATGCCCACCATTTCGTGGCCCACGGTTATGCCCGGTACAGCCCGCGGCACACTGCCGTGTTTGATGTGCAGGTCGCTTGTGCAGATGCTTCCAAGCGTCACGCGCACAATTGCGTCGCGCGGATTTTTCAGTTCGGGCACGGGTTTCTCTCTCATTTCGAAGTGCCCTTTCTCGATGTAAGTATATGCCAACATGATATATTTCTCCTTTCTTTATATATGCAATATTATAATATCAGTGCGGTGGAATCATTCCACCACCTCTATGAGAAAGCTGACCGGGCGGAATCCGTCGTTGCACGATATCATGGCCGAATGTTTGTTTTTCATCCAACCGTCGTAGAAGTCGCCGCCTCCGTGAGCCAGAGCCATGACGAAGGGTGACATGCTCTGCCAGGCGCTCTCGCACAGTCCTTCGGGCTTCTGCCATCCTTCGGCTATGAACACCTGGCCTTCCTCCATGTCGCAGGCGTGCTCTATAGGGTTTTCATATCGCTCCATGAGGTCGCGGTGGCACACCTTTCTCATCACTGTTATTCTGATTCGTTTCATAGTTTCTTGTGTTGTCGGTGTATTGTCTCAGTATTATGTGGTGCTTACTATTGTCTGTCGGCGTCGTCCGGTTTACCTTCCTTGCCGTCGTCGTAGGTCCATCCGTAGTCGTCGTGATATATCATCAGCCGGCTCATTCCGCCGTCCACCGTTATGTTCTCACCGTTTATGAACGAGTTTCGCGGGTCGCACAGAAACTCCACCACGCGTGCTATGTCGCCGGGCTCGCCCACACGACCCGACGGATGCTGCGTCGTGTCACCGTGACTGTAGTGCGGTACGTAGCTGTCGGAGTTCCATGCGCCTGTGTCTATCCATCCCGGAGCGATGGAGTTTACTCTCGCCACGCGCGCAAGACTAACCGCCGACCCGTGTGTGAGTGCCGTTATGCCGCCTTTGGCAGCCGTGTAGCTCTCTGTGTCGGCCTGCGACTGGAACGCCCGTGTGGACGATATGTTGACTATGGAGCCGAGTCCCTGAAAATGGTTCTTGAACAGACTGGCGAGCCAATAGGGTGCTGCCACACCTACACGCTGCACATACATGAAGTCGTCGTAGGAGCATCCGCTCAGCACTCCGCCCTTCATCAGGCACGCGTTGTTGATGAGGCAGTGTATACCTTCGGGGTGTTTGTCGAGCACCATGGCAGTGAACTTCTCCAGTTCCTCCTTTTCCGCCACGTCGCCTACATATCCGCAGACGTCCCATCCGCGGCCGCGCATCCTCTCGGTCTGTGCCTCGGTGGCGTCGCGGTCTGCGTCGATGAAAAACACCGTGTCGCCCTTCGATGCGAAAAGTTCGGTTATGCAGCGTCCGATGCCGTTGGCGCCGCCGGTCACAACTATTATTCTGTTCATATTGTTTCAGTTGATAGATATGTCTTGTTGTATTCTTTTGTGAATTTATCTTGAGTTTTATGATAAATAACGTGAGTTCGACGAATTGTAAGTGTTTGTAAATTTGGTGATTAGCGAAAATT
>USHV01000015.1 GCA_900554695.1 uncultured Prevotella sp.
TTCGCTAATCACCAAATTTACAAACACTTACAATTCGTCGAACTCACGTTAATATTAAGAATAATAATATTATCATCATCTTATCCACACCTCACAACAACTGGGAAAGACGAAATATAATGAGAATTGAAATGCTGTTTGACAGATACTTATGAACATTAAGCCATACCATAACATGGCATACATCGAGAATATGATATCATGTCCGAACGCTAAAACTTCCGCACCGGAACGGTACACAACAAGGCATAAAAAAAGATGAAGTCATGCACATGACCTCACCTCCATTAAGTTTTTAAATCTTTGTTTCCTTTTAATTAAACCTCTTTCTCGTTTTCTATGCTTTCCCTTACTTTAATGGAGGCAAACTCTTATCTTCTTCTCCTCACCTCCATACCTATTGCAGCATATGCTGCAAATAGGGTCATCTCACATGCATCAAAATCTTTCTACCTTTCTTCTACGCTTTCTTCAACTTACCTATTGAACAACCTGAACAACCTTTATAAAACCTATTACAACTAATACCCAAATCAATTATCCTTTATCTTTACCTTTTACTAATACCTTTCTTCCTAATGTTATCCCTCAATCTTAACCTTTCCGCTAATACCTTTTCTCTAATGTTATCCTTCAATCCTTAACCTTCTAATACCTTTCTTCCTTGTTATCCTCAATCTTTAACCTTAGCGTTATCCTCAATCTCTACCTCTGACCAATACCTTTTCTTACTTACTTTTCGTCTGTGTTATCCTTTTCCAATCTTTACCTCTGCCCTCCCGGACAGTGTCTCTCTCATTTTTCACTACCTATGAAGATTTATTCTCTCAAATCTGTCTCCTGTAATGTCTTTCTATATTACCTCTCCGGTAGATTTCTTTTGACGCTGCAAAATTACAAACGTTTAGAAATTTCCGCAATAGTTTTGCAATATATGTTAGCGAAAAACGCCTTATTTTTGACCTAAATCAAAGATTGTGTGCGCACACAGCGATATTTTTGGCATAAAAAAAGCGGACTTTCGCAAGTCCGCTCATATTTCCAAGTCTGCCGTAAAGCAGAATAAAACGTCGTGTTATTCCTCTATCCATTCGCCGGCCTTACGCGCCTTCGACTCCGGGACATCCACTCCTGCCCTGTAATAGCTCACAAGCGTGACATCGAACACGAGTGTGGAGTAAGCCGGAATAGATCCGTTGTCTGCATTGCCGTAGCCCAACTGATAAGGTATATACACCTTCCAGCGGTCGCCTATGTGCATGTTCATCAGCGCAGTGGTGAATCCGTCCACCGTACCGGACACCGCAAACGTGGTGGGAAGAGCCGTTGCCGGGTTGAAATCGCCGGTGAACGACTTGTCGAACACGTAGCCGTCGGGATAGGATGTTGACGGAAGCAGGCGGCCCTCATAGTGCACCTTCACAGAGTCGGTGTAGAAAGGACAACCCGAACCCGTGCCGTGCTCCAGGACGTTTACCACTATATAATCGGAAGGAGCAGTAGCGCCCGACTCCACCAACGACCACTGACGGATGATCTTCCAGTCCTGATTGCCCTGTGCCGTATCAGCCTTCGCAGTGGTGTACAGGTTGTTGAAGAACTTGTCGTTGGTCGCCTTCCAGTTAGGATATTCCTCAACGTCGCTGTCGTTCTCGCTGCACGACGACAGCAGTCCGACAGGCATGAGCAGTGCCAACAAATATATAATAAGGTGTTTCTTCATTTTTTATTGCAGTTTTTTCAACAGACTGTATATGCTGACCTTCTCTTCGATGATGCTGCGCAGATTGTCTATGCTCACGCGCTCCTGCTTCATGGTGTCGCGGAAACGCAGAGTGACGGTGTTGTCCTTGAGAGTGTCGTAATCAACAGTAACGCAATAAGGTGTACCTATGGCGTCCTGGCGACGGTAACGCTTGCCCACGGTGTCCTTCTCGTCGTACTGGCAGTTGAAGTGGAACTTCAGATCGTCGATTATCTTGCGTGCAACTTCAGGCAGTCCGTCCTTCTTCACGAGCGGCATCACGCACAGTTTAACAGGAGCGAGTGCCTCCGGCAGACGGAGCACAACGCGGGTCTCGCCGTTCTCGAGCTTCTCCTCGCAATATGAATGACACATTACAGAGAGGAACATACGGTCGACACCGATGGATGTCTCGATGTCGTACGGAGTGTAGCTCTCGTTGGTCTGCGGGTCGAAATACTTGATAGAGTGACCCGAGAACTTCTCATGCTGCGACAGGTCGAAGTCGGTACGGCTGTGGATACCCTCAACCTCCTTGAATCCGAACGGCATCTTGAACTCGATGTCGGTTGCCGCATTGGCATAGTGAGCCAGCTTCTCGTGGTCGTGGAAACGATAGTTCTCAGCGCCGAAGCCCAGTGCCTGGTGCCACTTCATACGTGTTTCCTTCCACTTCTTGAACCATTCCATCTCTGTTCCCGGCTTAACGAAGAACTGCATTTCCATCTGTTCGAACTCACGCATACGGAAAATGAACTGACGTGCCACAATCTCGTTGCGGAACGCCTTGCCTATCTGCGCGATACCGAACGGTATCTTCATACGTCCGGTCTTCTGCACATTGAGGTAGTTCACGAATATACCCTGTGCTGTCTCCGGGCGAAGATATATCTTGCTTGTGCTGTCGGCGGTTGATCCCATCTCTGTTGAGAACATCAGATTGAACTGACGCACGTCGGTCCAGTTCTTTGTTCCGCTTATCGGATCCACGATACCCTCGTCGAGAATAATCTGCTTCAGCTCGTTCAGGTCCATGGCGTTCATGGCCACAGTGTAGCGTTCGTGCAGAGCGTCGCGCTTCTTCTGATGCTCGATGACGCGCGGATTGGTCTCGCGGAACTTAGCCTCGTCGAAAGACTCTCCGAAACGTTTGCGCGCCTTCTCCACTTCCTTGTTTATCTTCTCCTCGTATTTTGCTATCTGGTCCTCAATGAGCACGTCTGCACGATAGCGCTTCTTGGAGTCGCGATTGTCGATGAGCGGGTCGTTGAAAGCATCCACGTGTCCTGATGCCTTCCATATTGTAGGGTGCATGAATATGGCAGAGTCGATGCCCACGATATTCTCGTGCAGGAGCACCATACTCTTCCACCAGTATTCCTTAATATTGTTTTTCAGTTCAACACCATTCTGTCCATAATCATAGACGGCGGCCAGACCGTCGTAGATGTCGCTGCTCGGGAACACAAATCCATATTCCTTGCAATGCGATACGATTTTCTTAAAAACGTCTTCCTGTGCCATTTTTATGTTTGTTTGATTATTTTATCCTTTAAGGATGCAAAGATAACTCTTTTAGTTGGTTTATAACCCGTTTTAAGGTTAAATGTTATGAAACATGGCCTTGCGTGCACGTTTTGTCATTAATATATGGTTTGGCTTGCCATAATTTATTGCCGGCGTCGCAGCGACGCATTTGCCGCCGGTGACAGTCTGCCGACATGCATCGGCAAAATCCACACATCAATGCTCCACTGTCTGAGGTCCGGACATAGAAAGATGTTTTTCAAGAAAAAATGAACAACAATTCCACATTCTCCGGAATACGAACACAGCACACGTGTATGGACAAAGTTTGAAACGACACGTATCGTACGACATGATTTATACATCGCTGAAAATATTCTTTTCGATATATACCTGCCTCTCTTATTTTATTTGTAATTTTATAGAGTCAATCGTTTGGTTTGCCACTTTAAATTAAGACGTAAATTCAAGTGGATTTAATGACACTACCAGCATGTGGAAAATTCATATTCATCCGGTATCTTAAAACACGAAATCGGAGGGTTACATAATTGAAAAATCGATATAAATGGGAAGTATATCATACATAACAGACTTATTATCAATAATATTAGTGAGCCTGCCACTTATAGTTATAGGTAAGATAATCGGACCGAATACGAATATTAATTTCGGTCGCAGGATTCCCAAAGACGAACTTGAATCACCCAAAGGCATCAAAGCTTTAAAGGTAATAAGATGTACGCTCGTCTCTGCCGGAATTATAACTTTATCTGCCGGGCTGTTGTGTATGATATTGAAACAGGCAGAAGCCATGTTCTGGATAATGGTAGCACCCGTTACTATAGCCGTGATAATAATTGTCTTAGTACTTTATGAGCTTCACGACAACAAGAGATGGGGATTGGCTATTGTGCTGATAGCCATAGGAATAGCCGTAATACCATTGCTACTCTTACCCATGCCGGCAATCAATAACAAAAACAAAGTACACATAGACAACGACACTCTATTCATAGACGGAGAGTATTCCAAAATCATTCCTCTGTCAGAAATAACCTCGATAGAAGGCGACGCAACTGTTCCGCCAATAAAACTGAGGACCAACGGAACGTCTCTCGGCTCTTACAAGGTGGGATATTTTCTTACAGAGGACGACGTTGAGGTGGTGTTATATTTATACTCAGACAAGCACAGGATATCTCATATCAAAACAAAAAGGAATGAGGATATCTACATAAATCTTAGTGACTCTCAGCTGTCCATGATTTTGTCTTATAAACGAAGAACGACATACCGCCCGGCCTTTCCGTCGTCCGCAAGCTCAAAAGACAGCCCTTTCCATACTGCATCAGTATCACCGGCATATCCCTCGACAGCACTTCCATAATCCGTTTCGTCCCATCCGCCATATCCTCTTACGGTGTCCGATCAAAGACGGGCACATAGTAAATCCGCATTAAGGCTCGTGTATTCGTCATGCTTTTAGAACATTCACATTTATGCAGATACATATTTAAGCCCAACATCCCTTACATTCATAAGGACACCGCGCCTTTCTGCATTCTCTCCGGCAGCAGTCCGGCATCATACATTTCGGCTTCGACAACATCGCTCTGCCGGAACTGCGGACGAAAAGCAGAACTGCATAATTATGCAATTTGTGTATAAATATACAGTTTAGTACAGACCTCAACTTCACGAGAGTGCCGATGAAATGAAAAAAAATATCTCCGGCCGCAAATACGCGAGTTATGAGCACTTACGGTAAACGGTTGTGGCACAACAGGTTATGCTTTTCCGCAATGCGAAGCCGACTTCGACGCGTTGCGAAAGAGCCCATTTCAGGTTGCGATATAGGCTCTTTCGCGTCCCGAAAAGCACCATATCATGCTCCGATAAAGCCCATTTCGCATGCCGATATGGTGCTTTTCGCAAAACAACCACGTCTGAGACGGGTGTATGAAAGTGGGTAACCGCACTGCGACAAGAAACAGAAACGGGCGAAAAAGCCTATTTCGGAGGTTCCCGATTTTCTATTTTAAGATTTTATTTTGTCAAAATTTTTTACCTCACATTCTGTATATTTATTCATTTTCGGGCACTCACCGAACCGCACGTTCCACGCATCGGGCAACCGCGTCGGCCTCACGCACAGGCGCCGCAACGCCCGTCATAAACGGCTTTTGGGCACAAATCTTTTATAAATAGGAAAAAAATCAGTAACTTTGAAGCAAAATTTGTGACGAAGTAAAATATGAGCGACGAAATAAAGGACAACGAGACGATTGATGAAGAAATGAACAGCGAGAGCGTGAACGGCGAGGACACCGCACCGGAGGAACACTCCGACTACAAGCCCGTGAACCGTTTTGACGCCTCGGCAGTGCATCACCTCAGCGGGATGTACAAGACGTGGTTTCTCGACTACGCCTCATACGTCATTCTCGAACGTGCCGTGCCCCACATAGAGGACGGTCTGAAACCCGTGCAGCGACGCATCCTGCACTCGATGAAGCGCATGGACGACGGACGCTACAACAAGGTGGCGAACATCGTGGGACACACCATGCAGTTTCATCCTCACGGCGACGCGTCAATAGGCGACGCCCTCGTGCAGCTCGGACAGAAGGACCTGCTCATCGACTGTCAGGGAAACTGGGGAAACATTCTGACGGGCGACCGTGCCGCCGCGCCACGTTACATCGAGGCACGACTGTCCAAATTCGCGCTCGACGTGGTGTTCAACCCCAAGACAACCAACTGGCAGCTGAGCTACGACGGCCGCAACCGCGAGCCAATCACGCTGCCAGTGAAGTTCCCTTTGCTTCTGGCACAGGGCGCTGAAGGCATAGCCGTGGGCCTGAGCTCCAAGATTCTGCCGCACAATCTGGTGGAGATCTGCGACGCAGCCATAAGCTATCTGCGCGGCGAGGAGTTCACGCTATATCCCGACTTCCCCACCGGCGGCTCGATAGACGTGAGCAAGTATAACGACGGTCAGCGCGGAGGACAGCTCAAAGTGCGCGCCAAGATTGAGAAGATAGACAACAAGACCATCGTCATAAAGGAGATACCATACAGCAAGACCACCACAACGCTCATCGACTCCATACTCAAAGCCATAGACAAGGGCAAGATAAAGGCGCGCAAGGTGGACGACAACACTGCCGCCGAGGTGGAGATACAGGTGCATCTGGCGCCGGGCGTATCGTCCGACAAGACCATCGACGCGCTGTATGCCTTCTCCGACTGCGAGATAAACCTGTCGCCCAACTGCTGCGTGATAGAGAACAACAAGCCGTGCTTCCTCACCGTGAGCGACGTGCTGCGCCACTCGGTTGACAGCACCATGGGCCTGCTGCGCAAGGAACTCGAGATAAGGCGCGGCGAGCTTTTCGAACAGTTGTTCTTCGCTTCGCTCGAACGCATATTCATCGAGGAGCGCATCTACAAGGACAAAGGCTTCGAGAACGCGCCCGACATGGACGCCGCCGTGGCTCATGTGGACAAGCGTCTGGAACCGTTCAAGAAGAATCTTGTGCGCGAGGTGACCCGCGACGACATACTGAAGCTCATGGAGATAAAGATGCAACGCATCCTGAAGTTCAACAAGGACAAGGCCGACGAGCTGATAGTGAAGATAAAGGACGAGATAGCAGGCATAGACCACGACCTCGCCCACATGACCGACGTCACCATACGGTGGTTCAATTTCATAAAAGACAAATACGGCAAGGACCATCCGCGCCGCACCGAGATACGCAGCTTCGACACCATCGAGGCCGCGAAAGTGGTGGAGGCGAACGAGAAGCTCTACATCAACAGACAGGAGGGCTTCATTGGTACGGGGCTGAAAAAAGACGAGTTCGTGTGCAACTGCTCCGACATAGACGACATAATCGTATTCTACAAGGACGGAAAATACAAGATAATACGTGTGGCCGACAAGATATTCGTAGGCAAGAACGTGATGCACGTGCAGGTGTTCAAGCGCAACGACCACCGCACGACGTACAATGCCGTATATCGCGACGGCAAGAACGGACCGACATACATCAAGCGTTTCAACGTAACCGCAATGACCCGCGACCGCGAGTACGACCTCACGCAGGGCACACCGGGCTCGCGCGTGCTCTATTTCTCGGCCAACCCTAACGGCGAGGCGGAGGTGATAAAGGTGACGCTCGAAGTGACCTCGAAGATGAAAAAGATATTCCTGGAGAAGGATTTCTCCGACATCGGCATCAAGTCGCGCACGGCCAAAGGCAACATCCTCACCAAACACACGGTGAACAGGATAAGCCTGAAGAGCCACGGACGCTCCACGCTCGGAGGAAGGAAGGTATGGTTCGACACCGACGTGAACAGACTGAACTACGACGGACGCGGCCGACTGCTCGGAGAGTTCAACGACGGCGACTCAATACTGGTGGTGCTCGACAACAACGAGTTCTATATCTCCAACTTCGACGCCAACAACCACTATGAGGACAACATCAAGATAATAGAGAAATGGGATCCCGACAAAGTGTGGACGGCCGTGCTCTATGACGCCGACAACGACAACTATCCTTACATCAAACGCTTCAACATGGAGGCGACGAAGCGTCACCAGAACTTCCTGGGCGACAACCCGAACAGCCGTCTCGTGCTGCTCACCGACACACCTTATCCTCGCATCCGCGTGACATTCAAGCCTGCGGAGAGCCGCGACGGCAACCCACTGCAGCGTCCGCCTATGGAAATAGACATGGAACAGTTTGTAGGAGTAAAGGGATTCAAGGCCAAAGGCAAGCGCATAAGCACATGGGATGTTGAGAACATTAAGGAGCTCGAGCCTCTGAGAGTGCCCGAGCCCGAACCTGAAGACGACTCCGAAGGCACCGACGCTGCCGACGAAGAGCCCGAAAACCTCGATCCTGATGCAGGCAAAAGCCAACAGCAGGTGATAGACGAGATGACTGGACAACTTAATCTGTTCGGAGATGACGACATGTAAGACCATCGTGATGGCCGCGGCAATGCTCACCGCCACAGCGGCATGGGGTCAGAGCGACACCATAACGTCGGACAAGGTGATAACAAACGCCAAGATGATAGGCATCGGGGCAACCAATATTCTCGACACTTATCTGTCGCCCGAGAAATACAGGGGCACTGAGCTGCGCTACATATCGCACACTACACGCGACTCCGAGAGCAGCCGCTGGTCGCGGCAGATAGTGCATCAGGGCGACATAGCCTACACCGACAACCGCTCGGGCAACGGAACGGAGATTGCGGGAGCTTACAACTTCCAATATGCATGGCTATACAACTGGCATTTTCTTGACCGCAAGCTGAACGTGAAGGCGGGAGCAGCCATCGACGCGACCATAGGTTTCATATACAACACGCGCAACGGCAACAATCCGGCACAGGCAAGGGGCATGCTCAACATCACGCCGACAGGCAGCGCCGACTACCGTTTCACCATCGCCGGAAGGCCTTTCGCCGCACGCTATGAAGTGGGAGTGCCGCTCTGCGGACTGATGTTCAGTCCCAACTACGGGCAGTCCTACTACGAGATTTTCTCACGCGGGAACTACGACCACAACGTCGTGCCTACGACATTCGTCTGCTCGCCATCCATAAGACAGATGCTTTCGCTCGACTTCAGCATCGGCCGCACCACGCTGCGGGTGGGTTATCTCTGCGACATACAGCAGGCACGGGTGAACAACCTGAAGTCGCACATCTACACGCACGCCTTTGTCATAGGATTCGTCAAACGCTTCAAACTCATAAAGATACATCCATGAAACGACTGACTTGCTTTTTTCTTTTCATGACGGCAATCGTGCCGTTCCTCACTTCTTGCGTTGACGAGGAGGAGTATGCCGACAATCCGCGCGGCAACTTCGAGGCATTGTGGCGCATGATGGACGAGCACTACTGCTTCTTCGACCTTAAAGGCAAGGAGTACGGACTCGACTGGGACGAGGTTCATAGCCGTTATTCGGTACAGATGAGCGACAATCTGTCGGAGGATCAGTTGTTCGAGATTCTCGGTAACATGCTCGGCGAGCTGCGCGACGGACACGTGAACATGTACTCGGCGTGGGATGTGGCGCGCAACTGGTCGTGGAAGGAGGACTATCCGTCCAACTACAGCGACACGCTAATCAACAAATATCTGGGCACCGACTACCGCATAGCGTCCGGAATGGAGTATCGCGTGCTCGACGACAACATAGGATACATACGCTGCGAGTCGTTCTCCTCTGCGGCGGGCGAAGGCAATCTGGACGAGATAATGCTGTTTCTCGCACCGTGCAACGGCCTCATCATCGACCTGCGCAACAACAGCGGAGGCATGCTTACGGCTTCGGAAAAGCTCGCGGCACGCTTCACCAACAAGGAGATATGCGTGGGCTACATGCAACACAAGACCGGACCGGGACATAATGATTTCTCCGACATGGTGGAACAGCGGCTCAAGCCGAGCACAGGACTGCGCTGGCAGAAGCGCGTAGTGGTACTTACTAACAGGGCTGTGTATAGTGCCGCCAACGAGTTTGTGAAGTATATGAAGTGTTGTCCGGGCGTAACCGTAGTGGGCGACAAGACCGGCGGTGGAGCAGGAATGCCCTACTCGAGCGAGCTCCCCATAGGATGGAGCGTGAGGTTCTCGGCATGTCCCATGTACGACACGGACAAGCAGAGCACTGAGTTCGGCATAGAGCCCGACTATTATGTTTCGCTCAATCAGGCCGACGTGCTGCAAGGAAAGGACACCATAATAGAATACGCGCGCCGGTTGCTCAACAACGGCACGGCGACAGACAACAAATGAGCCGCACAGACACTGTTTCCCAATAAGTGACATAGAAACCGCCGTAACACATTAGACAATCATTCACACAACAATAAAACATAAATCAGCATGAAAGCAATTAACACAGAAAAGGCACCGAAAGCCATCGGACCGTACAGCCAGGCCATTGAGGCTGGCGGAATGGTCTTTGTTTCGGGTCAGCTGCCTATCGATCCGGCAACAGGAGTATTTGCCGAGGGCGGCGTGAAAGAACAGACCAGACAGTCGCTCACAAACGCAAAGCACATTCTTGAAGAGGCAGGAACAGACTTGGCACACGTTGTCAAGACAACCGTCTTCCTCTCAGACATGGACAACTTCGCGGCAATGAACGAGGTATATGCCGAGTTCTTCAGCACACCTTTCCCTGCACGCTCTGCCGTTGCAGTGAAAACACTGCCGAAGAACGCGCTCGTTGAGGTTGAGTGCATCGCAGTGAAATAATCTTACCGACGCAATGAATGCCGGTGCGGACACCCGTACCGGCATTTTTCATCTGCATAAACGGGCACCGGTATGGACTGAAATGTTCGTCAAGCCCTACCAAACCGTTATATGTCCGAAGCGTTTCGATATATTGTCTGGCTGTCAGTCTGCCCTCCTTATCGAAGACATAATGGGTTACATTGAACAGAAACAACGGTCGGAATGACGGCAAGAAGAATGAAGATGTCGGACAAGCAGACAATATAATACAAAATAACTGCTTGCGGTATGGCGACATATTCATATTAAAACGCCTCTGACGAGCGCACGACAAAAATAAAGGACTGACTGCGAACATGCACAATCAGTCCACGTTATCCCAAAAACAAAGCATTGACTCACGTCAATATATCATCTCGAAGAGTTCTTTATCATTTTTAAGCGACGCATAACCACCGGCAAACGAGAAGCCTCCAGCCGCGTCGATGGCTGCCGCATACTTGCTGTAAGAGTATATTCTGCCGCCCGAGAAAGCAATAGCTCCGTCGGCCTTTACGCCTTTCGGCGAAGCATTTTCCTTCGTTCCGGAGGTCACCGCATTGAGTTCGCCACCCATAACGCTGATATTCCCGTCGCGGTTGATACCCTTTCCGCCCTCGCCGGTGCTCTTTAGATTGAGTATTCCTGCCG
Organism: uncultured Prevotella sp.; assembly: GCA_900554695.1. GTDB lineage: Bacteria > Bacteroidota > Bacteroidia > Bacteroidales > Bacteroidaceae > Prevotella. The sequence goes on from USHV01000015.1 coordinate 11,247, forward strand.
TCATCGCAAAGGTAGAGTCGCAATTTATGTCGGCGCAACTGCTCGTATCGTTGTTCTCTATGAACGGAACGCCGGAGGTGATGACATCATATTACCGTCGAATTTCACCCCAACGGTGTAGGACACTGTCATGTTCTCCACATAATCATTGTCGTCGTAAGCGAACGCTTATGCCGGCTCATCGAGCGAAGCATAATCGAACTCTATGCCCTTAGGCACATATCCGGATTTCTCTCCGCGGTTTATTATGCCGTTGAAGTCAGTATAATCGTCCTCGCAAGCCGTGAAGACGACAAGCGACAGCACTACCATAAACAACGCATACAGCCATCTCAGACATCACAATTTAATATTATAGCTCAATCCGAGTATATGCTCGTCGGGCTCATCATCGTCTTTATCGTTGTTCACATCCTGGTAAAGATAATACAGTCCGACCCTGTGCATCTCCGTGATTTTCCATTCCGCGCCGACGGTATATCGTGATTTCTCCAACGACCATGAGTTGTAGAACTCGGCACTGGCGTAAGGTTCTATCTTACATTTCGGAATATCATACTCCACCTTCAGCCTCGAGCGCAGCACATGATGCCTCTTGCTCTTCACATTGTCGTCCTCCCACCACTCGTTGTCGAAGTCGTATCGCTCCGTGGTTTTCTCCGGACGATAGGTGAACTGCCATCTTTCGCGCAGCGACATTTTGAATCGTCCCACGTCAAGGCTGCCCGTCAGCGACACGTTGAAGCGGTGGCGCAGTCCCCAATAAGAAGGTCGCCAGTTGTTATATGTTCCGTCCTTGTGATAAGTTATCTTCTCTTCGTTGTTGTCGTAGAGCAAGGTGTATCCCGCCGAAAGTTTCAATCCGTCAACAATCTTGTAGCTTCCGTCAACACCGAAACTCCACCTGTCGGCCGTTTTTGAGTTGTTGCGGGTTCTGAACTCGCCTTCCACGCCGACGCTCCACTTCTTCCCGAAGTCCTTCTCCGCACCTACCGTTGTCCACACACCGAAATCGTTGTGCTGCGCCCTCACCTCTGCCGGTGCAAAGACAAACAGTGCGAGCAGCGCCACGACCATCCGTACGCATATCAGTCCCGTACTTATTTCTTTTCTCTTATCCATTCCTAAACAGACAATTTAAGTTCGTTGTTTATCATACTGTTATCTTCATATACTCCGGATTCATAATAAATCTTCAACGTCGCCATATCCCCCAGGAAGTCTGTTGCCCTCACGTCCGCCTTGGCTATGTTCATACCGATGCGCGGTTTCTGGTCCGTCAGCATATCACCGCAGCGTTCAGGCGTTATGAGCGCCATACGGTCATACTGTATGAGCTTTGTAGAAACATGCCTGAGCAGCACATAACTCTCAAAGAGCCATGTGGCAATGATGAATATCATGTCCGCGGCTATCAGCCCGATGCAGCTTATCGTCGTAGCCGGCGTGTTTATCACAGACATCGCTACGATGCAGAACAGACAGGTATTCTCCCTTACCGGCATCGACACGGTGCGGTAACGGATTATTCCGAATATGGCAAACAGACCGAGCGCAAAGCCTACTTTCAGTCTCACTCCGCCCAAGAGACATATCATGAAGAATATGCTGATGCTTATGAGCATGGATGTGACACAGCTGTCGCGCCTCCGGATCTCAGGATAATACAGGCAGTGAGCCATCATCCACACCATCAACGTGTTGAATGAGAACCTCAACAACATCGTCAGTGAATGGTATCCTTCGACAAAAGGCACGCCAGACAAGTCTAATTCGTACAATTCGTTCATTTATGTTCGGAATGTTTCTCTGTTTTCGAAAATTATTTTTGTATGATAATATCCTGTGTCACGCCTTCGTACGTTCCGAACCTGATATGTCAGCGACAATGCCGGTACGCAATAAAAAAACGCAATCCTATTAATATACTCAGTTTTGTCGCAACCTCTCCATCATGCGCAGACGCCGGATGCAACGGTTATGATGCACCATGAACATATCGCACCTCTCCGTATCGAAATACACTGTGTAGTAAGAATCCATACGCTTGCCCTTTGTCTCATGCACCAGATAATCGTCGTGCGCCATTAAAAGAAATCCGGCAAGCATCTTTTTCGTCGTAATGAACTTCACATCCGTCCTGTTCATCAGGCGTATGCCGCTCATTTCGTAAAGAGTAATAGGTTCGTATGAATTTAGCAATCCGGTCACGGTAACACTTTTGTAATTATTTTGCAAATATAGTGTAATATTCTTTACAACGCAAGTAAAAAATGTTGTTATTGGATTTGATGACCATAATTTATCGTACAACGGATGGAGACAAAGAATGTTATGATTGACATAAAACGCAGTGGCACACCGCAATAAAGTCCCGCTCACACCACGGACACGCCCTGCTCACTACGGCAAAAATAAAATAACCGTAACGAAACATTATATTAAAAAAACGGCAATTAATTCGTGATTGACACAAAAAAAGTGTAACTTTGCAACGATTTTGCAGCCTGTATGACAATGAAGGTAACCATGAGCCGTGACCATAAAGGCATGACCACAGGACTGCAAGACCATTACAACGCGCTTGTGGCGGAATTGGTAGACGCGCCAGACTTAGGATCTGGTGGTTTAGGCCGTGTAGGTTCGAGTCCTATCAGGCGCACACGCATACGCCGGACAATATAATAATGTTGTCCGGCGTTTTCTTTTCATCTCACACAAACATATTTTTTATCAGTTAATGATATATTTTTCAACAATCAAGGGTGTATTATTTATCCATCAAGGATATATTTTTCATCAATCAAAAATATATTTTTCATCAGCCGAGGATATGTCCTTCATCCATCAAAGACATATTCTTCAACAGTCAAGGATATATCATTCACCCATGAAGAATATGTTTTTCATCAGCCCAAAATATATCCTTCATTCCGGACAAATATATTTTTCGCCTTCCACACATATATTAATATACGCACGCGGAGCCCTCGCCCGTTTTCCGTAAATATACAGATGAAAGCGCGCAACAGCCACCCTCGTGCCACAAGCACAGAAAAACGCGCAAGCCGACACGCCGCACATACACAAAAAGACGGCGCACGCAGGTCGTCAAACAACCGCATGCGCCGTCTGTATATTCACGGGCTGAGCGTATGAAGATTATTTCTTCACGTCGCCCACCTTTATAAGATATTCTGCTATCTGCACTGCGTTGAGCGCCGCACCCTTGCGTATCTGGTCGCCGCTGAGCCACAGTGTGAGACCGCAATCGTCGGCCAGGTCCTTGCGGACACGTCCCACATACACGTCGTCCTTGCCTGCTGTCTCGAGCGGCATAGGATAAACGAGGTTTGCCGGATCGTCCTTGAGCGTGCATCCCGGTGCTGCGGCGATGGCCTTCTGAGCATCCTCCACGCTGATGGGGCTCTCTGTCTCAATCCACACACTCTCAGAGTGTGAACGGAGCGACGACACACGCACGCATGTTGCCGAGCACTTCACGTCGCTGTGCATTATCTTGCGTGTCTCGTTAAACATCTTCATCTCCTCCTTTGTATATCCGTTCTCGGTGAAGACATCAATCTGCGGAATGACGTTGTAAGCCAGCTGATGCGGGAACTTCTCCACTGTCACAGGCTTGCCCTCGACGAGTTCCTCATACTGCTGCTGCAGTTCGGCCATGGCAGCCGCGCCCGCGCCACTCGCACTCTGATAGCTCGACACGTGTATGCGCTTGATGTGGCTGAGCTTCTCAAGCGGTTTGAGCACCACCACCATCATGATTGTAGTGCAGTTAGGGTTGGCGATGATGCCGCGCGGACGGTTCAGAGCGTCCTCGGCGTTGCACTCGGGCACAACCAAAGGCACGTCGTCGCACATACGGAACGCGCTCGAATTGTCTATCATCACAGCTCCATACTTGGTGATGGTCTCGGCAAACTCTTTCGATGTGCCGCCTCCGGCCGATACGAAAGCTATGTCAACACCCTTGAAGTCGTCGTTATGCTGCAACAGCTTCACTTCGTACTCCTTACCCTTGAAACTGTATTTGCGGCCTGCCGAACGCACTGAGCCGAACAACACCAATTCGTCTATCGGAAAATTACGCTCTGCAAGTATGCGCAGGAACTCCTGTCCCACTGCTCCGCTTGCTCCTACAATCGCTACTTTCATACTTTATAATTTTTTGTTGTTATAATTTCCTTTCATTCCGCACCCTCCGGACGCAAGACCGCCACACGGTCATGCCGCATTCTCCGGCGCAGTATGGCGACACCGTCACGCCGCCTGTATGCGTGACAACGCCCCGCGACGCGCAGCCGGTGTCTGACCACCGGTTACCGATGGCGCACGACGGGCGGCAAGAGAGTTCACCCTCTGCCTCACGGGTGCATGTATATATATTGTTTGCAAAGATACAACATTTCCGTCAAAATACAATTACAACGGCTTTTTTATAACATTAAAAACCGACACTGTGCCACCGACCACATGGCCAAACCGACAATATGAATATTTAACATATCGGATGACAGAAACGCCTGTACCGTAATATGATTTAATTTTATTTAAGTATCACCATCTCATATTTTAACTTTTGAATTTTCTCAATCCAGCTTTCGCAACATCGAAAATAAGCCCTTATTGTCTCATTCCATACGTTCCGCACCGCGGATTTCGGAGACCCGCGTTGCGAAAGAGCCCATTTCGCACTCCGAAAAAGGCTCTTTCATGATGTAAAAGAGCCTCTTTCGGCCTCCAATAAAGCCCATTTCGCAAGCCGAAATGATGCTTTTCGCAAAACAACGGATACCCCATTGCATAGAGCACTACATATAATTGTCTGTCTATCAGCATATTACATATATTCATAAAAATCGTGAAATTTCAGCCCTTCAGCCGGAAAAATCAGGAATTTTTCAAAAAACGGCCATGCCAGAGTTTTATTTTTAACACTTCAGATATGCGGAATGTTAAAACAAATCCATACAAAACACGCCGTAACGCGCCACAATACGCTGCGCGCTTCTAAGCCCTGAATCATTCCGCACGACCTGTTTCCACTCCCCCGCAACCGCGCGCAGCACATCCGCAAAACCATTCCGCCACGCTCCGCAGCAATCAAATAGCGTTCCGGCATGTCCATTTCCGCATTTTTATTCGTTTATTACGCCAAATTTGATTAAGTTTGCACATTAATTAAATAATACACAGACAACATCAGCAAAATGCCCATGTCCCAGATAGCGCAATATTTTCCGATAACCGACCCTACGCTCATATTCTTTGTGGTGATGATAATCATCCTCTCGGCGCCCATCATCATGGGTAAGCTGCGCATTCCGCACATCATAGGCATGGTGCTCGCCGGAGTGCTCGTGGGCAAATACGGGCTCAACATACTGGTGCGCGACGACTCGTTCGAGCTATTCGGCAAGGTGGGACTCTACTACATCATGTTCCTCGCCTCGCTCGAGATGAACATGGACGGCATACGCAAGGACGGACAGCGGTTTCTCACTTTCGGTCTGCTGACGTTCGCGGCACCGTTCGTGCTTACCTATTTCATGAGCTCCGAACTGCTGGGATACTCACAACAGGCGTCGTTGCTGCTGGGCTGCATCATGGCGTCGAACACTCTGATAGCCTATCCCATCGTGAGCCGCTACGGTCTTCAGCGCAAGAAGAGCGTGTCGCTGAGCGTCGGTTCGTCAATGATATCGCTGTTGCTGGCGCTTGTCACGCTCGCCGCCCTCGTGGCGTCGCACAGGGAGAGCACCGGTTTCTGGTTCTGGGTGTGGTTCGCGGCCAAGTTCCTGATATACATAGGGGCCATGGTTCTCATCATTCCCCGGCTCACACGCTGGTTTCTGCGCCGCTACAGCGACGCCGTGATGCAGTTCATCTTCGTCATGTCCATGCTCTTCATGAGTGCCGCCCTGAGCGAGGCCGTGGGACTTGAGGGCATCTTCGGAGCCTTCGTCGCCGGACTCATACTCAACCGCTACATACCGCACGTGTCGCCTCTGATGAACCGCATCGAGTTCATCGGCAACGCGCTGTTCATCCCCTACTTCCTCATAGGCGTGGGAATGCTCATCAACGTGCGCCTGCTCTTCGCCGGAACTGGCATCATCTGGGTGGTGCTCGCCATCACTTTCTTCGGCACGTTAGGCAAAGCCATCGCCGCATATCTGTCGGCCCGCCTGTTCCGCCTGCCGCTGTCGTCGGGCAACATGATGTTCGGACTCACCTCGGCACACGCCGCCGGCTCAATAGCCATGATAATGGTGGGAATGAAGATAGAGACGGCTCCGGGACAGGTGCTCGTGAACGACGAGATGCTCAACGCCGTGGTGATAATGATTCTCTTCACGTGCATCATATCGACGATGATGACCGAGTCGGCTGCGCAGCAGATAATTATGCGCGACAAGGACATGCCGCAGGACGACGTACAGGCCGACGACGAACGGATACTCATACCAATGAAGTATCCCGAGTATGCCAACCGGCTGCTGAACCTTGCGCTCATGATGCGAAACCCGAAGCTGGGACGCGAGATTGTAGGGCTTAACGTGGTTTACGATGACGATGACATGCGCATAAACCAGGAGCGCGGACAGCGTCTTCTGGAGAGTGTCAGCAAGTATGCGGCGGCGGCCGACGTGAGGATGCAGACTCAGGTGAGAGTGGCCGCCAACATTGCCAACGGCATAAAGCACGCGTTCAAGGAGTTCCACGCCTCTGAGATTATCATCGGAATGCACATGCACAAGGAGGTGTCGCAGAAGTTCTGGGGCGCGTTCCACCAGAGTCTGTTCAACGGACTGAACAATCAGATAATCATGGCGCGCATCAAACAGCCGCTGACTACCATACGCCACATACACGTGGCTGTGCCTTCAAGGGCGCAGTTCGAACCGGGATTCTACCGCTGGCTCGAACGTCTTGACCGTCTTGCGGGCAGCATGGAGTGCCGTATGATGTTCCACGGACGTCCCGACACGCTCTCGCTCATAAACAAATACACCGTGGAGCACCATCCGGACGTGAAGGCCGAATACACGTCGATGGACCATTGGAGTGAGCTTCCGAAGCTCGCCGCGAACATAAACGAGGACAACATGTTCGTGGTTGTGGCCGCACGAAAGGGCACTGTGTCATACAAGAACGCGATAGAATATCTGCCCGAGGAGCTGACGACTCATTTCTTGGGCACCAATCTCATGATCATATTCCCCGACCAGCACGGCAACGCCATGGACGAAATGACCTTCGCTCAGCCGCAACACACCGAGGACCGAAGCGCTTACGAGAGCATCGGCAAGTGGATAAACCGCATGAAGAAGTCGGGAAAGAACCGTGCCGACGGCAACGACGCGCAATGACAGCGGCTTGACAGCCACACATCACCCGACGATATGCACATACGACAAAAGACAAACATACTGTATTTATGATAGACATCAAGGGTATTACCAAAAGTTTCGGCTCACTGCAGGTGCTCAAAGGCATCGACCTGCACATTGACAAAGGCGAGGTGGTGAGCATAGTCGGACCCAGCGGAGCGGGCAAGACCACTCTGCTACAGATCATCGGTACGCTCGACAAGCCGGACAGCGGATCGATCGTCATAGACGGAATAGACGTAAGAAAACTCAACTCCAGACAGATAGGCGAGTTCCGCAACCGCCACATTGGTTTCGTATTCCAGTTTCACCAGCTCCTTCCGGAGTTCACGGCAATAGAAAACATCATGATTCCGGCATTCATCGGAGGCATGGGCAAGAGCGAGGCCAAGGAGCGCGCGCTCGAACTGCTGCGTTTCATGGGGTTGGAAGACCGCGCCACACACAAGCCGGCGGAGTTGTCGGGTGGCGAGAAGCAGCGCGTGGCCGTGGCAAGGGCACTGATGAACAACCCGGCGGTGATTCTTGCAGACGAGCCCAGTGGCAGCCTCGACTCAAAGAATAAGGAGGAACTGCACCGCCTGTTCTTCGAACTGCGCGACAAGTTCGGCCAGACATTCGTCATAGTGACACACGACGAGAACCTGGCCAAGATAACCGACCGCACCATAGTGATGAAGGACGGACTGCTGGAAAGCAGCTTCACCGCTGCCGAACCTGCCACAACGACAGACACTCCGAAAGATACTGCCGGAGCTGAAGACTCCGACGGCGACGGGGAATGATTCTTTATATATTTCGAACTATCAAAAACAGACTGACATGATAAAGCTCGGCGACTACAACATACTGACTGTCGTTAAAGAAGTGGACTTCGGACTGTATCTCGACGGAGGCGATGAGGGCGAGATACTGCTGCCCCGTCGCTACGTGCCCGAGGGTGCCGAACCCGGCGACACGATGGAAGTGTTCATCTATCTCGACAATGAGGAGCGGCTCGTTGCCACCACAGAGATACCTCTGGCAAAGGTAGGCGACTTCGCTTATCTTGAGGTTGCGTGGGTCAACCAGTACGGAGCGTTCCTCAACTGGGGACTGATGAAAGACCTGTTCTGCCCGTTCCGCGAACAGAAGATGCGCATGGTGAAGGGCAACAAATACATAGTGCACGTGCATCTCGACGAAGAGAGCTACCGCATCATGGCGTCTGCCAAGGTTGAACACTTCCTCAGCGAGGACATGCCGCCCTATCAGCGTGGCGACGAGGTGGACATGCTGGTGTGGCAGAAGACCGACCTTGGATTCAAGGTGATTGTGGACAACAAGTTCCAGGGACTCATCTACGACGACCAGATTTTTGAATACATACACACGGGAGACCGTATGAAGGGCTACGTGAACACCGTCAGACCCGACGGAAAGATAGACCTCATGGTGCAGCCTTTGGGACGCCGACGCACCACCGACTTCGCCGACACGCTGTTGGAATACATGCGTGACAACGGAGGAACGTGCCCAGTGGGCGACAAGAGCGACGCCGAGGACATAAAGGATTTGTTCCATGTGAGCAAGAAGGTGTTCAAACGGGCTGTTGGCGACCTGTATAAACGCCGGTTGATAAGCATTTCTGACAACGGATTAAAGCTGAACGACTGATGCAGGAGTGGTATGCAAGGACGGAGATGCTGTTCGGACACGAGGCCATAGAGGCGCTGGCAGCAGCGCGGGTGGCCGTGTTCGGAGTAGGCGGCGTGGGCGGTTATGCCGTCGAAGTGATGGCGCGCAGCGGTGTGGGACACTTAGATCTGATAGACAACGACACTGTGAGCATCACCAATATCAACCGTCAGATAATAGCACTCAACAGCAACGTGGGGCAATATAAGGTGGATGTGGCGCGCCAAAGGGTTCTCGACATCAATCCGCAATGCGACGTTAGAGCCATACGCATGTTCTATCTACCCGAAGAGGCAGACAATATCGACCTGTCGGAATATGACTATGTGGTGGACTGCATCGACACCATTAAGGCCAAAATAGACATAGCAATGCGCTGCCATGAGCTCGGCGTACCGGTGATAAGCAGCATGGGAGCGGCCAACAAGCTCGACCCGACGATGTTCCGGGTGACCGATCTGAGCAAGACAAGCATGGATCCGATAGCCCGTATAATGCGTAAGAAGCTGCGCAAGGCCGGCATAGAACATCTGAAAGTGGTTTACAGCGAGGAACAACCGGAGAAAATCAACTGTAACGATACGCTAGACGACAGCACCGCTACATCCAAACGCCCCGTCCCGGCAAGCAATGCTTTCGTGCCGGCAGCGGCAGGTATAATAATAGGTGGTGAGGTGGTGAAAGACATAATCGGCATAGGCAAAAAACAATAAACCCTAATGTCCGCAGCGGAAAGCTGTTTTCCTTATGATAAAAACAATCCCGGAACAGAAGCACACAGGCTTTGTTCCGGGATTGTCTTATGTCTTTGAGTTTTCTTTTTAGAACTCTGCGCTCTTCGGAGTACGCGGGAACGGGATGACGTCGCGTATGTTCTGCATACCTGTAACGAAGAGGATGAGACGCTCGAAACCGAGTCCGAAACCACCGTGAGGACATGTTCCGAACTTACGTGTGTCGAGATACCACCACATATCCTTCATAGGTATGTTGCGCTCGGTGATCTGTGTCATGAGTTTGTCGTAGCTTTCCTCACGCACACTTCCGCCGATTATCTCGCCGATCTGCGGGAACAGCACGTCTGTACCCTGTACAGTACGGCCGTCTTCGTTCATCTTCATGTAGAAAGCCTTTATCTCCTTCGGATAATCATTCATTATCACAGGCTTCTTGAAGTGCTCCTCAACGAGGAAGCGCTCGTGTTCGCTCGCAAGATCCATGCCCCATGAAACAGGGAACTCGAACTTCTTGCCGTTTGCCACAGCCTCCTCGAGAATCTTGATACCCTCGGTGTAAGGCAGACGTACGAACGTATCTTTCAGCACTCCCTCAAGTCTTGCGATAAGACCTTTGTCTATCATCTTGTTGAGGAATGCGAGATCGTCCTGGCAGTTGTCCAAAGCCCATTTTACACAATACTTAATGAACTCTTCCTCGAGGTCCATCAGGTCGTCCTTATCGATGAAAGCCACCTCAGGCTCTATCATCCAGAACTCTGCAAGATGGCGCGGAGTGTTACTGTTCTCGGCGCGGAACGTCGGACCGAACGTGTATATCTGTCCCAGAGCTGTGGCTCCGAGCTCACCCTCGAGCTGTCCCGAAACGGTGAGAGATGTCATCTTTCCGAAGAAGTCATCGCTGTAGATAATCTTTCCGTCCTCGTCTTTCTTCAGATCATACAGGTTCTTTGTGGTAACCTGGAACATCTCTCCGGCACCCTCGCAGTCGCTTGCGGTGATGATAGGTGTATGGAAATAGAAGAAGCCACGGTCGTGAAAGAACTTATGTATGGCGATAGCCATGTTGTGACGGATACGCATCACTGCGCCGAACGTATTGGTGCGCAGACGCATATGAGCATACTGGCGCATGTATTCGAAGCTCTGTCCTTTCTTCTGCATTGGATAGTCCGATCCGCACAGGCCGTAAATCTTAAGCTCCTTGCACTGTATTTCTGAAGCCTGACCTGCACCCTGGCTCTCTACGAGCTCACCTGTGGCGCTGATACATGCACCTGTGGTGATCTGCTTCAGCATGTTCTCATCGAACTTTGAAGGATCAACAACTATCTGTACGTTCTTAATCGTTGAGCCATCGTTCAATGCTATGAAATCAACGGCCTTACTGCTGCGGTGTGTGCGCACCCATCCTCTGACATTGACAGTTGCGCCGAAGTCGGTGCGCTTCAGAACGTCAACAACCTTTGTTCTACGTATTGTCTCCATTTTTTCAATATGTTATAAAATGCTGTCAGCCTTTTCTGCACGCGCCTATGTCCTCATCATGCTCACAGTGCATGAAGCGAAGACAGCGGCACGGACCGAATCGGCCGACACACCAACTGTTTATATTATTCTTTTTCAGTCTTACTATTTACTCGAAAGCGCCCATGCGCAGCATCTCAACCTCTTTCTCGGTGAGGAATCTCCAGTCGCCGCGACGCAGGTTCTTCTTTGTCAGTCCGGCGAACTGTACGCGGTCGAGCTTCACGACATGATAGCCCAGATGCTCGAATATACGACGCACGATGCGGTTCTTACCGCTGTGTATCTCTATTCCCACCTGACTCTTGTCCGTGTCGCTGGCATACTCGATTGCGTCTGCGTGTATCTCACCATCCTCAAGCTCTATGCCCTCAGCTATCTGCTGCATGTCGTGAGCAGTGACATTCTTGTCGAGGAACACGTGATAGACCTTCTTCTTGAGGAACTTCGGATGAGTCAGCTTGCTGGCAAGGTCGCCATCGTTGGTAAGAAGCAGCACACCCGTAGTGTTGCGGTCGAGTCGTCCCACCGGATAGATGCGCTCCGGACACACGTTGCCCACGATGTCCATCACCGTCTTGCGGTGCTGCGGATCGTCGCTTGTTGTCACACAATCCTTCGGTTTGTTGAGAAGCACGTAAACCTTCTTCTCGAGTGTAACCACGTTATTCTGGAACTTGACTTCATCGCTGCGCTTAACCTTTGTACCGAGCTCGGTCACTACTGTTCCGTTCACCGTCACAGCTCCTGCCTCTATGTACTCATCTGCCTCACGACGGCTGCACACACCGGCATTTGCAAGATACTTGTTAAGACGTATCGGTTCGTTCGGATCGATGTGTGTCTCGCTGTATTCGATGCGCTTCTTCATGCTGTACTTAGCATTCGGATCGTAATCGGCGGTACGCTGACGATAGCCTCCCTGCTGATAGTTCTTGTTATAGCCACCGCGCTGAGGACGTGCGCCACGCTGCTGATAACCGCCCTGACGCGGCTGATAGCCACCCTGAGCGTTGTCACCGCTGTTGTAGCGAGGACGATAACCGCTCTGCTGACGCGGCTGATAGCCACCCTGAGCGTTGTCACCGCTGTTGAAGCGCGGACGGTAACCACTCTGCTGGCGAGGCTGATAGCCACCCTGAGCATTGTCACTGCTGTTGTAGCGCGGACGGTAAACGCTCTGCTGGCGGGGCTGATAGCCACTCTGAGCGCTGTCACTGCTGTTGTAGCGCGGACGATAACCGCTCTGCTGACGCGGCTGATAGCCACTCTGAGCGCTGTCACTGCTGTTGTAGCGCGGACGGTAACCACTCTGCTGACGGGGCTGATAGCTTGAATTATTATTGTTTTGCAGCAATCCGGCTCCGAAACCTTCCGGACGGAAACCGCCTTCGTCGCTGCTTGTGCGACTCGTGCTGTATGCACGCTGAACACGAATGCGCGGACGTTGCGGACGGTTGCCGCTACGATAGTCTTTCTGATAGTTTGCGGCAGCATGCTCCTGGCTCTCGCCATTCTGCTCTGAAGGCTGCCCCTGTGGTTTGTTTTCTAATTCTGAATCCATATTAATATTAATGTTTTGGCCTCACGGCTCCGGTTAATAAATTACAATTTTCTTAATTATGTAAACCTTTTATATGTAAATAATTATATTCCGATCAGATTCCAGTGTAGTTGTGCGGTGTTATGGCCATAAGCTCAGCCTTGACTTTGTCGCTCACATTGAGTGTCTTCACAAAGTCGTGGATGGTCTCTTCTGTCATCTTCTTGTTTGTGCGGGTGAGCGCTTTCAGTGCCTCATAAGGATGAGGATAAGCCTCACGACGCAGGATTGTCTGTATGGCTTCTGCCACGACAGCCCATGTATTGTCGAGTTCCTCGTAAATCTTCTGTTCGTTGAGAATGAGTTTGCGCAGTCCCTTCAATGTACTCTTAATGGCGATAAGACCGTGTCCGAAAGGCACGCCCACGTTGCGGAGCACCGTTGAGTCGGTGAGGTCGCGCTGCAGACGGCTGACAGGCAGTTTGGCAGCGAGGAACTGAAATATTGCGTTTGCCACTCCGAGGTTGCCCTCACTGTTCTCGAAGTCGATAGGATTGACCTTGTGGGGCATCGCACTCGAACCAACCTCGCCGGCCTTTATCTTCTGCTTGAAGTATTCCATGGATATATACATCCAGAAATCGCGGTCGAGGTCGATGATTATCGTATTTATGCGGCGCATGGCGTCGAACACTCCGCCAAGGCAGTCGTAGTTGCTTATCTGTGTGGTATATTGTTCACGCTCCATGCCGAGCTTCTCTTTTGCGAAGCGGTCGCCGAAAGCCTTCCAGTCGAACTGCGGATATGCCACGTGATGAGCGTTGTAGTTGCCCGTAGCACCACCGAACTTCACTGTCATCTTGCATGCCTTCAACTGGTTGAGCTGTTCTGTAAGACGATATACGAACACCATGATTTCCTTACCAAGTCTTGTAGGCGACGCCGGCTGACCGTGTGTCTTTGCAAGCATCGGTACGTCTTTCCACTCCTCGGCGTAGGTATTGAGCTGGGCGATGAGTTCCTCTACGGCAGGATAATACACATGTTCGAGCGCCTCCTTGATGGAAAGCGGCACGCTGGTGTTGTTGATGTCCTGCGAAGTGAGTCCGAAATGGATGAATTCCTTATAAGCATCCAGTCCGCCTATCTTGTCGAATTCCTCCTTTATGAAATATTCCACAGCCTTGACGTCATGATTGGTCACAGCCTCGATATCCTTTACGCGCTGTGCACTCGTCTCGTTGAAGTCGGTGTAGATGCTTCTCAACCGTGCGAACAACGAATGATCGAACGATGCCAGCTGCGGCAGCGGGAGCTCGCACAAGGTTATGAAATACTCTATTTCTACGCGCACTCTGTAGCGAATGAGTGCATACTCTGAAAAGTAATCAGCCAAAGCCTCCGTTTTTCCTCTGTAACGGCCATCAATCGGGGATATGGCGGTAAGCAAATCAAGTTTCATAAATAATACCTATTATAGATTTTGCAAATTTAATAATTTAAATCGAAACATACGCAAAGATTTAAAAAACTTAGTCGTTTGTTTCTTTTATTTTATGTAGACTTAACTTTTAACGCCATTTTGAGATGATTTATTTCACAAAACGAAAGAAACAAGACCGTTTTTGCGTTAAATCCAAACCGGCCATCAGACAGCGCATGGTTTCATACATTTTGCGCCTCATGCCTTCATCCTTCTTTTTGTTTTATATCGGCCTCTTTTTGTTCTCTTTTTCCCGACAGGACCAATCATGCCCGCAAAAAATCCAACGAAGACCGGCTCAACATAAAGCAAAAACACCGGCCGAATACCAATAATCGGTTTTTAGTTTAATCCGAACACCGTAGCAACACATAAATTCCGTGCATCGTTCCGCGCCCGATGTCGGCTAAGAAAAAGGGAAAACGACCGACGAGCTTACAATTTTTCTTGACTTTATTTTGACAAAATATTTTCGCAAAAGAGGTGTAAACGAATGTTAAATCAGACAGAATGAGGGACATTTCGGACAATACCGCATTTTGATATACCCTGTCCGATAGTCTGTAAAAGTCCGTTTTGCGTTCCGATAATGCCTATTTCACGGTACGATAAAGCCTATATTGGAGTGCGATATGGTGCTTTTCGGCCCCTGAAATGGGCCATTTCGCATGCCGAAATAGCCTATATTGCAATGCGATAAAAAGTCTCTAAAACGCAAATCACTGATATTCAACATATTATAAAAACCTCTCATTTTTCGCGTATTTGCGTCCGAAGGAGAGTCTGTCCGCAAATACGCGCTTATTTTATGGGGTATATCGAGAAACTGAGGCAGAAAAATCAAAATCCGGTTATAAATTGAAAGTGCCACATATCGTTTATTTTCAGAATGAGGAAACGATGTCGATTCGATATGGGAACCGCAATCTCTCTTTTTAAACAAATTACAGATGAATTTCTGCTGAGCCCCAGAAGTCCATTCACTTTAGGATTGCGAAGTTGTATGGATACATCCTCAGGATTTCAACTGAGTCTAAAAAACTTATTCTCTTTAAAATTAAAAATCTGTATGAATACAATCTCCGGATTTCTGATGAGCCTAAAAGGTCCAGTCTTTTTAGAACTGCAAAATTGCATGAATAACCTCTTTGGATTTCCACTAAACCAAAAAAATCATTCTTTTTAGAGTTGCAAAATTGTATGGAATATACTTTTTGGATTTCCACTGGCTCCCTATCCGTCCGCAGAAACCCGACAGGCGCATCGCTATGACTGCCCCATTACAATGCGGACAAGCCGCAATGGATACGAAAAAACCGGATGTGAGAAACACATCCGGCTGTCTTTGTGGGCGTTGACGGATTCGAACCGCCGACCCTCTGCTTGTAAGGCAGATGCTCTAAACCAGCTGAGCTAAACGCCCGTTGCTTATCTTAAAAGCGGTGCAAAGATACGCACTTTTTATGAAACCGCCAAAAACAACGGAATATATTTTATACTTTTTAACATAATATTTTTATTTCCATATGCCTTTCGTCAGACAATCATAATGCTACAGACATCATCAGACAGAGCATAAGACATTGTGTATCAGCATAAAGCAAACCGGCTGCGGGAGTTACAATGCCTCTCGCAGCCGGTTTCAGACTATTTATGATTACGCATTAACGTACAACCACTTTCTTGATCGCGCCTCCGGCCTTAACGATATATACGCCCGGACGACCCAGAACGTAAACATTCATTCCGGCAGCACCGGCAGCATCAACACACTTGCGGCCGCTGACGTCATAAACATCAACATGCTCCGGCTCGTTAAGAGTGACGTGCAGGTTGCGTCCTGCCACGAATATGCCCTCAACGCTCTCAGCCTGTCCTATGCCGTCGCTTGTACCGTTGAGATCTGCTACTGCCATGTCGGTGGCCGAAGAGTAAACCTCCTGTCCGCAGAACAGACGGTAGGCAGATACGCGATAACCGAATGTCTCGTCCTTGCCCTGCTCCAGATTGGTGAAGGTGTAAGATGTGTTCTGGTTGCCCAACGCATATCCGTTAGCCTCCTCGTTGATTATCTGTGATCCGACAGCGAGCTCCTGACTTACCTTTATGTCGTCGATGAAGAACATGGAACCCTTATATGTATAGATGAGCAAAGGCATGTCAGCCTCGCCGCAATCGAACTCAACCGATGCGGTAACAGGCTCATACTCGCCTGAGAAATAGATACGTTTGTAAACGCTCGCACCTGCCTGGATAACGAGTGAGTCCTCTTCTGCACCAAGACCGCCGCAGAATGTGATGTCAACCTTGAACTTTCCACCGTTGCCGTCGAGCTTCAGAGCAGGAGTCTGCACCATTCCGGCAGCACCGAAGCTGCCTGCGCTGGCGTTGCCGCCGAGCATGCCGGGGATAGTTACATAGTTAGAGCCCAGCCATCCGGGGAGTGTTGTGTAGTTATCGAGAGATTTAGCGCCGAACATTGACATTATGTCGTTATACGGCATATCCTTTTCTCCCTGTGTTGCTTTAGAGAAGTCTTCCTGCAGAACGACGGTCTCTTCCGGTTCAGATACAGTGTGTATTCTGAAGTTGCGCACATAATAACCGTCTGCCTTCGGCACAGCCTGCCAGCATGCGGTGTATTGATTTGCGCTTACTCCCTCGACAGCGCTCAGCACCGGTACGGCAAGTCCGAGAGCAGGAACGGCGTCAGACAGGGCAGAAGTATATTCGGAGTTCTTTGCCTTTACGGCATAGCAATAGTCCTTTGTCGCGTCGAGACCTTTCACGACATAGAATGTGTCGGTCAGTTCCTTGTCAACAAACACGGGAACAGTCTCCGGCTGAACCATGTAAGATATCTGGTCGATTGCCACCATCGGGTTCTTGTCGACATCGTTCTCGTTCTTTGAGAATACGAGTGCCACGCGGTGGATGTTGTCTTCCAGACTGTTTGCTATCGAGATGAACTCACCCTCGGTGGATATTCTCTCAATATCGATGCGTCCGAGCTCATACCACTCGTCGTCGTCGAACATCACATCTATCTTCAGAGTGCTCGCATTGACAGGATTACCCGATATGTTGCGGGCATAGAACTTGAAGTCTGTCAGCTTGCCGTTGATTACAGGAGTCTGCAACCAGTCGTTCGTCTCGTCCATGACGAGTGCCTGCGAGCCCTCGAATCCGTCGTTGGTGAGCTGTTTGCCTGTGCCCTGAGCCAGCACGATTCCCCATCCTTCCGGATAGTTGGGGTCGGTGGTGTCCACCATGCCGTCGGCAGTTGCCTTGATGCCGTCGAATGTCTCAGTGGTGGTAGCCTTGTCTGTGGCCATCTCGTAGAGGCTGAACAGATAACTGTCGGCATCGGCAGTAGGATTCCAGTGAGCAGTGAAACCGTCGGTTGTGAAATCTGTTGCGGCGGCAGGCGTAGGAGGAACGATGGATGTCTGCTTGCTTACCACCTTGATGTCGTCAATAAGTACGGCAGTCGAAGCCATGGCAAACTCTATTGCGCACGACTTGAACTCGCCTTTGCTGAACTTCACCGTATATTCGCTCCACTCCTTACCTATCTCGAGCTGCGAGCTTTCCAGAGTTCCCTTTTCCGAATTTATGAGCGTTACGCTCATCTTGTCGCTTTCCACATCGGCTCCGCTGAGACGTGCACGGAACGTAACCGTGAGGTCGCCTGCGTAGTTGCCCTTCGGCGTAATGAGGTAACCCGGCAGGGTCTGTGCCCCGCCGTCAGACGTAGCGAAGTTTCCCAGAACCATTGCGCATACGCCTCCGGCCTGTCTTATGGCCGCGCCGGTCCATCCGGGAGTCTTGGTGTAGCGTGAAGGAATCTCGCCCGTGAAATTGTCTGACACGTTTTTGCTGTCGGGCTCGTCCTCAGTTCCGGCTGTAAACAGGGAGAAGTCCTCGTCGAGCAACACGGTTTCCTCTTTCTCGGCATTGGCACGATGCTCATAAGAGGCCATGCCGACAGGCTTCAACTTCATCTGAGCCGTGGTCGGAAGAACCGACATTGACAGCACAAGAAGAAGTGCACTTGTTTTAAAGTAAAATTTTTTCATAACAGTGGATTAATATAATATTAGTTGCTTTATAGCCTTTTATAATTTACCCTCAGCGCGGATAAATCCATATATGACAGGAATGAACTGTCTGCCTTGAACCGACGACAAGGCAACTCACTTACTGTCGCAATATCCGAAAACTGCCATCTCTCGACAAAGAGTGGCAAACGGGCCCTTCATACAAAAGCGCAAAAATACAAAAAAATGTATAAATCAGTACTATTTGATTGTTATTTCATGATATATCATACACACGTGCCATTCATTTACACAAATGACAAGAAAAAAGGAAGTATATACCAACTCATGAAAAAGGCCCTCCGCTGATGGCGGAGAGCCTGTTACGGCAGTGCACGTACGGACTGACGGCCGTGATTGCCGTCGTCAGCGTTCGTCCAAAGGAATATACTTTCTTTCCTCCAGTACGTTCTTGTAGGCCGGACGTATGATGCGGCGTCCCTCGAAGTTGAGTTCCTCTATGCGGTGGGCCATCCATCCCACAATACGCGACATGGCGAATATCGGGGTGTAGATCTCCTGCGGAAGCCCTATCATCTCGTATATGAAACCCGAATAGAAGTCAACATTGGCACAGAGAGGCTTCTTTGTGTTGCGCTTGGCCGTCACACACTTGATGCTCTCCTGCTCGAGCAGACGCAGAAAGTTGTACTCATCCTCGCGCCCTTTCTCCTTAGCCAGTTCGCCGGCAAGTTTTTTCAACTCCACCGCACGTGGATCGCTTTTCGTATATACGGCGTGTCCAATGCCGTAGATAAGTCCGGTTCCGTCGTAGGCATCCTTGTCGAGTATGCGGTTGAGATAGGTGTCTATCTCGTCGGTGTCGGTCCAGTCGTTTATGTTCTCCTTCAGATGGTGGAACATGTTGATGGCCCTGATGTTCGCTCCTCCGTGCAACGGACCCTTGAGCGAGCCTATTCCGGCGGCTATGCTCGAATAAGTGTCGGTGCGGCTCGACGATGTTACTCTCACCGTGAACGTCGAGTTGTTACCTCCACCGTGCTCTGCCTGCGTGATGAGCAGCATGTCGAGCATCCGGGCATCAAGCTCCGTGTAGTCGTCTTCCTTCAGCATGTAGAGGAAGTTCTCGGCAATAGAGAGGTTCTCACGCGGATGATGGATGTGCAGCGAGCGGCCGCGCACGGTGTGGCGGTAGCTGTTGTAGGCGTAGGCCACGATGGTCGGAAACTTCGCAGTGAGCTCCACGGCCTGGCGCATGAGGTTGTCGCGCGACAGGTCGTCGGGGTTCGGGTCGAACGTGTACATCTCCAGCACCGTACGTGCGAGTATGTTCATGATGTTCGAACCCTCAAGGTCGATGATGTGGACTATCGATTTATGGTCCAGCGCCATGTTGTCGTTGATGAGCTCTTTGAAGGCTTCGAGCTCCTCACGGTCGGGGAGATTGCCGGAGAGAAGTAGGAAGGCAATCTCCTCGAATCCGAGACGCTTCTCGGCAAGTATGGGTGACATAAGGTCGTCAAGTTCATAACCGCGGTAATACAGTTTTCCTTCTGTAGGCACGAGGTTGCCGTCAGCATCGCGCTCGTAGCCCACTACGTTTCCTATTTTCGTAAGGCCCACAAGCACACCGCTACCGTCCTCGTTTCTCAAACCGCGTTTAACTCCGTATTTCGGAAACAATTCGTTGGGTATCTTGCACGAGTTCTTCACCTCGTCAGACAGTTTATATATCAGATATTCCTTTTTCATAACCTTGGGTTTTGTTTGTTTTCTATGCCGGACGGAGCATCGTGTGTCCGTCCGCTTAAATCATAATGGGTCACAGACCGGAGGCAAGCATGCTGCCGAACGCACGTGTACCGAGCGTCTTTCCGCCCGGCATGAAACGGGCGAGGTCGGCTGTGGCGTGGCCTTCGACGAAGAGGTGCTCCATGGAAGCCGTGATGAGATCGGCAGCTTCGCCCCATCCCATATACTCGAGCATCATCACTGCCGAGAGAATGATGGAGCAAGGGTTCACCACATCCTGGCCGGCTATGTCGGGAGCAATGCCGTGTGTCGCCTCGAAGATGGCGTGTCCGCTCTTATAGTTGATGTTTGCGCCGGGCGCGATGCCTATGCCTCCCACCTGCGCGGCAAGCATGTCAGACACGTAGTCGCCGTTAAGGTTCATCGTGGCAATGACACTGTAGTCGCGCGGACGCAGCAGAGCGTTCTGCAGGAAGGCGTCGCAGATGCAGTCGTTCACTACAAGACGACCGCTGCGCAGCTCCTCGCCATATTCGCGTTCAGCAAGTTCGTAGCCCCACTTCTTGAATCCTCCCTCGGTGAATTTCATTATGTTGCCCTTGTGTACGAGCGTCACCGTCTTGCGGTCGTGTGCCAACGCGTATTCAATGGCACTGCGTATGAGTCGCTCGCTTCCCTCACGCGATACGGGTTTCACACCGTATGCCGACGTGGCGGGGAATCTCACTTTGTCCACTCCCATCTCTTCGGAGATGAACTTATAGAATTTCTCTGCCTCGGGCGAGCCAGCCTCCCACTCTATTCCGGCATATATGTCCTCGGTGTTCTCGCGGAATATGCACATATCAACGTCCTCAGGATGCTTCACCGGCGACTCTATGCCGCGGAAATAGCGCACCGGACGCTGGCACACATACAGGTCGAGCGTCTGTCGCAGGGCCACATTCAGCGAGCGCATTCCTCCACCCACGGGCGTCATCAGCGGTCCTTTTATTCCCACAAGATATTCGGTGAAAGCGTCGAGCGTGGCTTTAGGCAGCCACTCGCCGGTATTTTCATGGGCCTTGCCACCGGCAAGCACCTCCATCCATTCAATCTTACGTGTTCCGTCGTAGGCCTTTCTCACAGCCGCATCAACGACCTCCCGGCATACGGGCGACACCTCGCTACCCACACCATCGCCCTCGATAAAAGGGATGGTCGGCATATCTGGCACGGCCAGACGGCCGTTTTTCATTTCGATTTTCATTGTTATTCAGTTGTTTTGGAGTTTCCTTCAATATGTGATAATCAGACGGACATTCATCCGAATGCCGGATAACGTCATGCAGTGACGGCTCTTTCATGCAGTCCTACGTAGTTGAGCGTGCTGCCTGCACGGAACCATTCTATCTGGGTCGCGTTATATGTGTGACATGCCTCGAAGCTCTCGGTAGTGCCGTCAGCATGTCGCAGCACAACGGTAAGCGGTTTTCCCGGCGCGAAGGAGTCGAGTCCCATAACCGAGATGCGGTCGTCCTCGCGCACTTTATCGTAATCAGCCTTGTCCTTGAAGGTCAGAGCGAGCATGCCTTGTTTCTTCAGATTGGTCTCGTGAATGCGTGCGAAGCTCTTCGCCAATACCACACGCACGTTGAGATAGCGCGGCTCCATAGCAGCATGTTCGCGCGAACTGCCCTCTCCGTAATTGTCTTCTGCCACGACTATTGACGACAGTCCGGCTGCCTTATAGGCTTTAGCTGCAGCCGACACAGCCATTTCAGTGCCGTCGATGAGACATTTCACCCGGTTGCTCTCGCCGTTGAAAGCGTTCACCGCACCCATAAGCAGGTTGTCGGATATGTTCTGCAGATGTCCTCGATACTTCAACCACGGGCCTGCCATAGATATATGGTCGGTGGTGCATTTGCCTTTCACCTTTATCAATAAAGGCATATCACACAGATCCTTGCCGTTCCACGGCTCGAACGGAGCCAGTTTCTGCAGACGGTCTGAGTCGGGCGAGATTACAACCTGCACGTCGCTGCCGTCTGCCGGAGGCGCGATGAATCCTTCGTCCGTGGCATCGAATCCTTCAGGAGGGAACACATTGCCCTGCGGCGGGTCGAGCATAACGCTCTGTCCCGAGGCATCTGTCAGCGCGTCCGTGGCAGGATTGAAATCGAGACGGCCCGCTACGGCAAGCGCCATGGTCAGTTCCGGACTGCCGATGAATGCGTATGTGTTCGGATTTCCGTCGGCACGACGTCTGAAGTTGCGGTTGAACGAGGTCACAATAGAGTTTTTACGTTCGTTGTCATCAGTATGTCGCTTCCACTGTCCGATGCAAGGACCGCACGCATTGGTCATTATCACCGCTCCGATGCGCCTGAAATCTTCCAGTATTCCGTCTCTTTCGGCGGTGCGGCGTATCTGTTCCGAACCCGGGTTTATTATTATCTGCCCTTTAACAGGGATATTCTTCTCGTAAGCCTGGCGCGCAACCGAAGCCGCACGGCACAGGTCCTGATATGAGGAATTGGTGCACGAGCCAATCAGTCCCACCTCTACGGCAGGCGGAAATCCACATTCCTCCACCTTAGACTTCATCTGCGAGAGGGGCGTGGCAGCGTCCGGCGTGAACGGACCGTTAAGATGTGGCTCCACCTTACTTAGGTCTATGTCGATCACTTTGTCGTAGTATGCCTCCGGATTCGCATACACTTCGTCGTCGGCACGCAGGTTGTCGCTACACGTACGAGCCATTGCGGCTATCTCCTCACGACCTGTACGGCACAGATATTCGGCTCCGTTGTCGTCGAACGGGAATATGGAGCAAGTAGCACCGAGCTCGGCTCCCATGTTACAAATGGTGGCTTTACCCGTTGCCGACATCGACTCGAGACCGTCGCCGAAATATTCAAGTATGGCGTTAGTACCGCCCTTTACGGTCAGCATGCCAAGAATCTGCAGTATGACATCCTTCGGCGATGCCCAGCCCGACAGTTTCCCACTCAACCGTACACCTATGAGCGTCGGCATCTTCAGTTCCCACGGCTGGCCCGTAAGCACGTCCACGGCATCCGCGCCGCCCACTCCGACAGCCACCATACCGAGTCCTCCGGCATTGGGCGTGTGCGAGTCGGTGCCCACCATCATTCCTCCGGGGAAAGCATAATTCTCGAGCACCACCTGATGTATGATGCCTGCGCCCGGTCCCCAGAACCCTATGTGATACTTAGCCGATACAGAGCGCAGGAAGTCATAGACCTCCTTGTTGGCCGTCATAGCCGCCGGCAGGTCCTTATCCGCACCTACGTCGGCCTTTATGAGGTGGTCGCAATGCACAGAAGCCGGCACCGCCACACGGTCCTTTCCGGCATTCATGAACTGCAGCAGCGCCATCTGCGCAGTAGCATCCTGCATCGCCACGCGGTCGGGACGGAAATCCACATAATCGGTTCCGCGCTTATATGCCTTCAGTCCGTCCGCATCGTATAAATGAGCGTAGAGCACTTTCTCCGCATAAGTAAGCGGTTTGCCCAACGATCTTTTTACCTTTTCCACCTTATTATTATATGAAGAATAAAAATTCTTCAGCATTTCGTAATCCAATATCATCTTATCAAGAATTTGATCAGATGCAAAAATACAAAAATAATTTAGATTTGTAGCATTTTACGTGATATTGTTATCAAATTGATATTAATAAATGCATATAACTATAAAAATGTTGTATTTTTATGCAAAAACCACTATGACGAATCATAAAAATACATAAAACAAGCCGGAACAGTCATTCCCTCACAATAAAGAAATGCATGGAAAGAATGTTCCGGCACAACAACATCAGTCGTCCATAATATTTTCAATCTCACAGCCGACCTCAACTATATTTGAACTCTTATAAATCACCTCACCCGTCGGAGATATTATGAAATAAGACGGTACATCAGATACACCGTACTCCGAATCCACCGGCCCGGCATCTTCCTTTCTTACACGAAACTGTTTCCACGTCATCATGTCGTCCAACGCCTTCAACCATTTGTCGCCATCGTCGTCCAACGACACGCCAATCACGTTTAGCCGACCTTCATATTTGTCTTTTATCCCGCGCAACCTCGGCATTCCTGCCCTGCACGGTCCGCACCATGATGCCCAAAAATCCACAATATTAACCTTGTCGCGGCTGAGTACGCTCTCCAGATTAACCTCTTCTCCACCCGCCGAAACCATGCAAAGATCGGCAAAGCGGCGACCTTTCACAAACTTCATATAGCGTGGCATATCGGCAAGAAACCTTTTATAGCGCAACGTATCGGTATTGCCCGCGAACTTGTCTGCCGTGGATTCCAACATATCCTTCGTATAACAATAAGGCCGCTTCAGCTTTTTCATCTGCAATATGAGAGATATGGCGTACTCGGGATGGGCGTTTATGAAATCATCATTGATGCGTTCCACCGTCTTTCTCTGCTCCAAAGCCATCATCTTAAGACTGTCGAGCTCACTCTGCGGACGATTCATCGTCTCATTGCTCACCACATGATTGGTTGCTCCGAGCAGGCTTTCCGTATGCCACAGCCTGTCTTCAGCCGCCATAACCGCGTCGCGCCATTCGTTGTAACGATTCTGTTCAGCCCCGCCTCTGACAACTGCGGCGGTCTCGCTCATCATAGGCGACACCACAGGCTCGTCATAATTCATCACACGCGGAAGACGTGTCACATCGTCAACAGCAACACTCATGTCAGCATTGTCGAGCATGACAGTGACATATCTTGCATCTCTGTCGTTGAAAAAAGAAGCAGCACGCGCATCGCAGAATATGATGTAAGCAAGCGCAGGACCGTCAACATGTCCGGAAACCTCAAACGTTCCGTCCTTAACAAGCGCCTCTGCCAACGGCTGTCTGCTTAAAACCATATTATTGAATCCGTAATACTCAGGAACGTCTATGTCATAGAAAATTACTACCTTCATGCTGTCGGCCATGCCTCCAACACTTCCTTTTATACTGAAATCCCGACATTCGGCCGCGCACGATATAAACAAGGCCATGAAAAAAAGTACCAGTCTCGTCATAAAAGCAATATATATACGGTTAGTTTTCTCAAATATAAGAAATAAAGAACACACGTATATACGAGGCAGGAGAAATATAACATAAATTAAACCCAAATCGGTCATTAAACCGCAGCTGTTTCATATATTTTATGTATTCATCCTTTCAGCCGTCGTTTTGTTTTCCATTGACCTCTTTTGTCGTATTTTTCTTGACATAGCCCGCCATGCCTGCAAAAAATCCAACGGAAATATGCTCAATAAAAAGCAAAAATACTGACTTAATTCCAATGACCGATTCGGATTAAAATTGTGCAACAGAATGTGTATCAGACACACATCATTCTGTTGCAAAATATATAAAAGCCACCTTACAATCTGCAGGTGACACAACACATCATAGCTCAGCCAGAAGTCCGGCGCAGGCATCCTCTATCAGATCGAGGGCATAATCGAAGTCTGAATCGTCGCCGTAGTAAGGATCGGGAATCTCGCTTACGCCTACGTGGGCCGTCATATACGAGCCGAGCATCCTCACCTTGTCCTTCTCCTCAGGCGTGGAAGCCATGGCAGTGACGGCACGCACGTTGGCGTTATCCATCACAAGGATGAGGTCGAAGCGGCTGAAATCGGCCTTGGAAAGCTGACGTGCACGGCTGTCGAACTTATAACCACGCACTGCTCCGCGCCGACGCATACGGCTGTCGGGCAACTGTCCGATGTGCCATCCGCCTATTCCGGCAGAGTCGATGAAAAACTCGTCCTCGCGTCCGGCCTTCTCCACGAGCGCCTTCATCACGCCCTCGGCCGCCGGACTGCGGCATATATTGCCGAGGCAAACAAACAACAGTCTTTTCTTACTTTTCTTCATAATCGTCGTCTAATAGTGTCTGTGATTCTGGTATGGGATAGTTGGCGCTCTCCTTCACGCCGAGCGACTTCAGCTCGTTGGCTTTCTGCACAATGCTCTGGCGTCCGGTGTAAGCCTTGTTGTAGGCGTCGTCGTAGTCCTTGTGCAGAGTGTCGATGTCCTTCTTCAGCTTGTCAAACCTCTTGATGAACTCTCCCACGCGCTTTATCATTTCGTCCGCCATAGCAAAGACCTTCTTCTGGCTCTCGGTCTGAGCATACTGACGCCACGCGATCTGAATCATACGGAGTATTGCCATGAGGTTCTGCTGTCCGGTTATGAACACGTGTCGGTCGAACGCCTCGCGCCAAATCTTCGGGTCGTGAGCCAATGCCAGCTGCAGCGCACCCTCGTTCGGCACGAACATTATGACGAAGTCGATGGCCCTGCGCGGCTTTACTATGTAGCGGCTGTAGTCTTTCTTCGCGAGGTTAACGGCCTGGGTGCGCACGCTCTTCACCAAATCGTCGGCATACTTGCGCTTCAACGTCTCGTCGTCGGTGTTCACATACTGATAGTAAGCATCTATGGACATCTTCGAATCTATCACCACATCCTCGTTGTCAGGATAATGCAGGATGACATCGGGAATCATACGCTTGCCGCTCTCGTCGTTCACAATGACGTTACCCTTGTCGTCTGTTATGGTCTGCTGCACGTCGTAGTCCACCCCACACTTGTATCCCTGCGAGTCGAGAATCTCGGTCAGCATGCGCTCGCCCCAGTTACCCTGCGCCTTGTTGCCGCCCCTTATCACGTTGGTGAGCATTGTCGCCGTGCGGTCTATCTTAGTAGTCTGGTCGCTCATGGCCTTGAGCTGTTCCGAGAGCGACGCCGTATTCTTTGCCGTCTCGCTGTTGGTGACACGTATTGCCTCCTGCAACTGCTTGAGATTGTCGCGCAGCGGTTTTGTGATGTTCTCCATACTCTCCGAGTTGTCGGCCTTCAGGCGGTCGGTGGTCTGGCTCAGCACCTTTGTCGCGAGGTTGGCAAACTGCTCCTGAACGGTCTTCAGCTGCTGCTCGAACTGCTCCTGCCGCAACTGCATCTCCTTGGAATTGTGCTCACGCTCGGCCTTCAGCTCCGCCCCCACACGCTCGGCCTCGACCCTCGCCTGCACCATCTCGCCGTTTATCCTTGCCGTCTCGGCCCTGGCACTTTCGGTCTCCGCCTTGAGCTGCGCGGCTGTCTGCTCCAGCTGCGTGGCTCTCTGCTCAGCCAGCGCGAGCCCTGTTCTGACACTTCTCACCTTCGACTGCATGAGGAAAAACACCATGGCGCAGCCCACGGCGATACCAATTATCAAATAAACAATCTCCATATATGATATATATTTAAAGTCATCTGCACATTCCGTGCCCTGAACGACACGCCGAAAAAGCGTCGCGACGCAAGGCAAAACGCGGAAAGTCGCAAATATAACAAATTTTCCCGGCATAAGAGATACATTTTCCGAAAAAAATAAACGGAACCAAGGCAGACTGAAAATCATCACATTATACCTGCCATAAAGTTGAAGATAAAAACACAAATAAACCCATTTTATTATATATTTTCATTTCAACAACCATAAAAATGCATGCTGTGTGCGCACACGGTGGATTTTTTCGGAAAAAAGGTAAAAATAATTTTGGAGGTCACAAAAAAAGCCCTATCTTTGTAAACGTTATCCTGAAAACAATCTTTTTACCTTAATGGAAGAGACTAATACCTATTGAAGATTTGAAGCGGTCGCCTGTGAAGGTTGTCGCTTTTTTTTATGTCCTGCGGTAAGGAAGGCAAACCGTGATTGAGGACTGAAAAAACAGAAATGAGAACTGAAAAGAACGAGGGAGAGAACTTCTAAAAAGATGTAATCAATGGATAAAGATACAGCAGACTATATAAGACTTCTTGCGGAGAGATATGAGACGGCCGACTTTCTGAAAGACGACCCGAGCCTGTTCATGCACAAGGTGGAGGGCGCGGCAGACATGGAGGTGATGGCCTTCGCGGCGTCGTGCCTGAGCTACGGATCGCGCAAGCAGTTTTTCCCGAAAATACAATACATGCTCGACCGCTCCGGCGGAAGAATGGACGAATGGGTGCGCAGCGGCAGCTTTGCCGGCGACATTCCCGACGAGGACCGGTGCTACTACCGGCTCTACACGCAGCACGACATGCACATGTTGTTGCAGACTCTGCGTGCATTGCTGACCGAACACGGCAGTCTGGGACAGTTTGTCCGCGCCAACGCCACCGACGGCTACGGAGCCGTGAGCGCCATCTGTTCTTACTTCGCGGCGCATAACGCGAGCACGGTGATACCGCGCGACACCAAGTCGGCGTGCAAGCGTGTGTGCATGTTCATGCGCTGGATGGTGCGCGACGGCTCGCCTGTAGACCTTGGTCTGTGGACACGGTTCATCGACAAGCGCACGCTCATCATGCCGCTCGACACTCACGTGGTGCAACAGTCGCAACGCTTGGGTCTGCTCACGAGTCGCACGGCATCCATGAGTGCGGCACGCCGACTGTCGAAAGCCATGCTCGAGGTGTTCCCTGACGATCCGCTCAAAGGCGACTTCGCCCTCTTCGGCTACGGCGTGAACAACGACTGAAGGGCAGGAGCGCGCCACATCTCTTTTACGGATACTCAACCTGAGTTTCAATAAAAGGGATGAACGCCGTATAAGGACAGTCCCCGGATTTAACCCGAATCGGTCATTAGAATCCAGTCTGTATTTTTGTTTTATATTGAGCGTATTTTCATTTGATTTTTTGCAGGCATAGCGGGCTATGTCAAGAAAAATCAAACAAAAAGAAGCCAATAGAAAGCAAAAAGACGACTGAAAGCATGAATGCATAAAATATATAAAACATGCGCGGTCTGATGACCGATTTGGGTTTAACATTTTTAGGTTAAATTTCAAGCGTAAAAAATCTCTTCGTCCGTTCACATTCCAGAAACGGAGCAACGGTAAAACGGGCTTGATTAGCCGACGGAAACGAAACCGAAGAACAATTTTCCGGACACCGCAGCCCGAAAAGCACCATTTCGCAACCTGATTAAGCCCATATCACACCACAATAAAGCCCATTTCATGACATGATAAAGCCCGAATCGCACTCTGATAAAGTGCATTTCGCAAGGCAGAAAAAACACGGCTGGCGACTGATGAAACATAAAGCGTTGTAAGACAATGATTTGCGCAAACCGCCCAAAATTCGGATTTTTACGGCCGAAGACGTGTCTGTCCGAAAAAATCGCGGCTATGGAGACGAATCATTTAACATTCGACATATTATAATTCACCATACGCACACAACCGCCCTTGCGCTTACGTCAGACCCACGCCCCGCTTACGACTGTGCAGGAAGCTCCAAAGGCCGTTTACTTTTACTTTCTTTAACAAACCATATCCATAACTTACGATATTTTTCAATATATTTGCAGAATATGAGAATAGACATTATCACTGTTTTGCCCGAAATGCTCGAGGGCTTCGTGAACGAATCGATACTCGCAAGGGCACAGAAAAAAGGACTGGCAGAGATACACCTGCACAACCTACGCGACTACACCACGGACAAGTGGCGCCGCGTGGACGACTATCCGTATGGCGGTTTTGCCGGAATGGTGATGCAGTGCGAGCCAATAGACCGCTGCATATCGGCGCTGAAGGCTGAGCGCGACTACGACGAGGTGATATTCACTTCGCCCGACGGCGAGCAGTTCGACCAGCACGTGGCCAACGACCTCTCGATGAAGGAGAACATCATAATCCTGTGCGGCCACTACAAAGGCATCGACCAGCGGGTGCGCGACCATCTCATCACGCGCGAGATAAGCATCGGCGACTACGTGCTCACCGGTGGCGAACTGGCGGCCGCGGTCATGGCCGACGCCATAGTAAGAGTGGTGCCGGGAGTGATAGGCGACGACCAGAGTGCCCTGAGCGACTGTTTCCAGGACGACATGCTGTCTGCCCCCATCTACACCCGCCCGGCCGACTATAAGGGCTGGAAGGTGCCCGACATTCTGCTTAGCGGCAACGAGGCCAAGATAAAGGAATGGGAGATGGAGCAGGCTATGGAGCGCACACGCCGCCTCAGACCCGACCTTCTGGAGAAATGAGCCACGCATAATGCCTCCACAGCCGGACGATACCGGCGAAGAACCATGATAACCTAAAGATAAGATATGAAAAAAAACAAACCTTTTCCGCACATCATTGTGTATATTCATATCGCTCTTGGTCTGCTGCGTGGCAACCGCCGCGGCAGGCAACGACAATGACAAACCGCTGCGCATAGCCGTGGCGGGAGTGGCTCACGGACATCTTAACGACGTACTCTCACGCATGGACAGAGGCGACTTCGAGGTGGTTGGAGTGTATGAGAAGGACGACCGCATGCGTCAGGACAACGGATTCACCCGCCGCGGCGACAAGGTTCCGTTCTTTGCCGACCTCGGCGAAATGCTCGACAAGACCCATCCCGAGGCTGTCGTGGCATACGGTCCGATATACGACCACCTGGAAGTGGTGGAAGCATGCGCGCCAAGAGGAATACACGTGATGGTGGAAAAGCCGCTGGCGGTGAACATGAAGCACGCCAAGCGCATGGCAAAGCTGGCACGCCAGTACGGCATACAGCTGCTCACCAACTATGAGACGAGCTGGTACAGCTCCAATCACGAGGCTTACAGAATGGTGAAGGACGGACAGATAGGCGACATAACGCGCATACTTGTATATGACGGACATCAGGGGCCGATAGAGATAGGATGCGGCAAGGACTTCACCACGTGGCTCACCGACCCGGTGATGAACGGCGGCGGAGCGATAACCGACTTCGGATGCTACGGCGCGAACATCGCCACATGGCTGTTCGACGGGCGCAAACCGCTGAGCGTATATGCCGTGACAAACACACAGAAACCTGACAAATATCCCGACGTTGACGACGACGCGACAATCATACTGCAATATCCCGGTGTGACGGTGCAGCTCATGCCGTCGTGGAACTGGCCGATGAACCGCAAGGATATGTACATATACGGTTCGAAGGGATACATCTATCAAAGCACTCCGTCGCGCATGTCGCTCTACAAGGACGGCAAGGAGAAAGACGTGAAGACCAAACCTCTGAGCGCGCCCTACGACGACTCGTTCCGCTATCTGAAGGCTGCCGTGCGCGGAGAGATAACGGTGCAGCCAACCGACCTCGCATCGCTGGAGAACAATCTGACGGTGGTTGAGATTCTGAGTGCCGCAGTGAAGAGCGCACGCACCGGCAAACCGGTACGCCTGAAATGAACGGCGACGCGACCAACACACACGTAACACACGATTTTACGCCTGTCGCCGGAGACACGGTCCCCACTCCAGTGCAGACGACATAAACAAAAGTTGGGAGCCAAAATTAAAACCTAAATTAATTATGAGAGAATTGACAGTACTTCCACAGTTGGAATTCACAGAAGCGCTAAAAGCCTTCTGGAATAAGATAGCACAATTTCAAGGCCGTTCGCGCCGCTCCGAATTCTGGTGGACCTATCTCGCCTACTTCGTGACATCCATAATATTCTCGTTCGTGCCAATCATCGGCAACATCGTAACACTATTGTTCGGACTGGCCATCATACCGATAACATTCCGTCGGTTGCACGACACTGGACGAAGCGGATGGTGGTATGGCGTGAGCATAATAGGGAGCCTGGTATTCACCGTCTATTTAATCATCTTGATAATAGGTGCTATCGGCATAAGCGCAGGCATGTCCGAATTTTCATCCATGTCTGATACTGAAATCATGGAGAAGCTATTCACCGGAGCAACAATGTCATACATCCTCTTCGGTCTGCTTGTGGGAATTGTATATAACATCATCGTTCTGGTGTTCCTCTGCCAGGACAGCCAGAAGGAAGCAAACAAATATGGCCCGTCACCGAAATATGTTGATGTGGATGCTGACGCTTATGGACAGGACTATACGCAGACAACTTTTTAACGAATGACAGAATAGACATATTTCAGATACACCGCTGTCCATCGTACAATTACGGTGGACAGCACTCTTTTAAGAACACATACATAAATCAGAAGGCACTATGAACAGATTAGTTTCAACCCCTTCGGCAGGCTTTTCCGATTCAGTAAGATCATCGCTCAGCCGCCTTACCGACTTCAAAGGCCGCACACGCCGCTCTGAATTCTGGTGGACAATACTGGCTTACTATATATTCGTGCTTATCGTTAATTTCATACTGGGTGTTATTTTTCCATATACGGCAACGACCATAATAGGCATCATACTTAAGTTTCTCATCTTCGGTGTAACCGTGCGCCGCCTGCACGATACAGGCAAGAGCGGATGGTGGGTCGGCGCAAGCTGGATTGTGAGCGCCATCAGTTCAATATATGTCATGACAAACACCGACATAGTGATTGGCACCGACATGAACATGGAAGACATAATAAGATTTGCCAGTACGACGGAATCTAAGGGTCTGACGGCAATCAACACCATTTTAAATTTCATCGTCATAATATTCTGTCTGCTCGACAGCACGCCCGGAGCAAACCGTTACGGCGAATCGACAAAATATAAGGAAATGGAATTATAAACGGAATAAAGCTGCGTGAACGTCAGTCAGCACGGCAACGGAGAAACACGGCTTTTATTCTACATTCAGATATTTCTTGCAGAAGGCCTCGCCAAGCGCGAAGCCTTCTTCGTATAGGGCCTCCAGCTTCTTCGTGTCTCTCTCTATACGCCCCACCTCCATCGGTTTCAGCGGACGTATGCAGGTAATGCGTCCTTCATCCTCCAGACGGTCTATCATGTCGAGCTGGCGGTTGTAAACCTCTATGCGATGGCTCAGAGCCACACGCAGACGCGGATAGTCACGGTAGATGAAGCGCGGAATCTTTATGTCGTGACCGTCGTTGCGGTAGCCTTTGTTGCGTGTCAGCACCACCACATTGTGGCTGTAGCCCTTCTGCATGGCATGCTCCACGGGAATGCTGTCGGCTATTCCTCCGTCGAGCATCGGTTTTCCGTCCACAAAGACAATCTTGCTCACATAAGGCAGACTGCTCGAGGCACGCACCACATCGAGCGCACGCTGACGGTCGTGACGCTCCGACAGATATTCGGCAAGGCCCGTGCGGCAGTTGGTGGCAACCATCTCGAACTCGGTCTCGCTGTTGAAGAATGTGTCGAAGTCGAACGGTATGTAGCTGTTCGGAAACTTGTCGTAGAGCAGTTTCTGGTCGAATATGCAGCCCTGGGTGAAGAGATAGCGCAGTCCGATGTAGTCGTAGCGCGCCAGATAGTCGATGTTCGAGATGCGCGCCCGTCGCGGCTGACGGCTTATATATGACATTCCGTTGCACGCGCCGGCCGATACCGCCACGACATACGGGAAATACAAATCGTACTTCATAAAAGCGTCGAGCACACCACTGGTGAAAACGCCACGCATACCACCTCCTTCAAGAACAAGTCCCGTATTTTTGTCTGTTTGCATAAAAACCGTTTAAAACACGCTGCAAAATTACACATTTTAAATATAAAAGTTGTAACTTTGCAAACAATTGATACAATTATTTATTATATGTTCGACAAACAGACCTACGTAAACCGTCGCGCCAAGCTCAGAAGTCTTGTAAAGGACGGAATAATCATACTTTTCGGAAACAACGAGTCGCCATGCAACTATCCGAGCAATGGCTATTATCCGTTCAGACAGGACTCTTCGTTCCTGTATTATTTCGGACAGAACAGAGACGGACTCGTCGGAGTGATCGACATCGACAACAACCGTGAGACAATCTTCGGCAACGACATCGACATCGAAGACATCGTATGGTATGGCAGCGTGGACAGCGTGCACGACCTCGCGGCACAGGTGGGCGTGGAGAACACTGCACCGATGCGCGCGCTGAAGAGCACCTGCAACGAGGCCCTGAAGCTGAAACGCAAGATTCACTTCCTGCCGCCTTACCGCCACGACATACAGATACAGATTTTCGATCTGCTCGGCATCCATCCGGTACAACAGAAGGAAGCTGCGAGCATGGAGCTCATAAAGGCCGTGGTAAAGATGCGTTCGGCAAAGGAACCGCAGGAAATAGAGGAGCTGGAGAGAGCCGCAGAGATAGGCTATATGATGCACACCACAGCCATGAGACTCACCCGTCCGGGAGTGACAGAGAAGTTTGTAGGCGGACAGGTGGATGGAGTGGCAAACTCTTACGGCGCAAAGGTGAGCTTCGCAACCATATACAGCCAGCACGGAGAGATAATGCACGGCAATCCGTCGATGAGTGTTCTGGAGGCAGGACGCCTCGCTCTGTGCGACGCCGGAGCCGAGACCATAAACAACTACTGCTCGGACAACACGCGCACAATGCCTGTCAGCGGCAAGTTCACGCAGCGTCAGCTGGAGATTTACAGCATCGTGGAGGCTTGTCATGACTATGTGCTGGAAGTGGCAAAGCCGGGTGTGAAATACTTCGACGTTCATCTGGCAGTGTGCCGACTGATGACCGACAGACTGAAAGAGCTCGGACTGATGAAGGGAGACACCGAAGAGGCCGTGGCTGCAGGCGCACACGCCATGTTCCTGCCGCACGGACTGGGACACATGATGGGCCTTGACGTGCACGACATGGAGAATCTCGACCAGATAAACGTGGGCTTCGACGAGGAGACACGACCCAACCTTGAGCAGTTCGGAACAAACTGCCTGCGCATGGGACGCCGTCTGGAGAAGGGCTTTGTTGTAACCGACGAGCCGGGAATATACTTCATTCCGGCACTCATCGACGACTGGAAGGCAAAAGGACACTGCAAGGAGTTCATCAACTTCGACCTGCTTGAGACCTACAAGGACTTCGGAGGAATACGCATCGAGGACGACATCCTCGTGAAAGAAGACGGCTGCCGCTTCATCGGAGCTAAGAGAATACCTTACCATCCCAAAGACGTAGAGACATTCATGGAGAATAATCAATAAAAACAAACTTTATTATAACAGATTATGAAGAAAATATTTACACTTGCGCTTCTTGCCATGCTGACCCTGGGAGTGAGCGCACAGGACAAGAAGGAGAACAGCAACAAGCCTGTTTTCACCGTTGTCAAGGAAAACCCGATCACAAGCATCAAGGACCAGAGCCGCAGCGGTACATGCTGGGACTACTCTACTCTTGCTTTCTTTGAGAGCGAAATACTCAAGGCTACAGGCAAGACCTACGACCTGTGCGAGTCTTTCGTAGCAAACAAGAACTACATGGACCGCGCCATCAAGGTGGTACGTCTGCACGGCGACTGCCAGTTCTCACAGGGCGGATCGGCTTACGACGTATATTATGTACTGAAAAACTATGGTATCTGCCCTGAGGACGCAATGCCGTTCCCGGGTTCTCTGTACGGTGACTCACTCAACAACTTCAACGAGTTCTTCTCACTGCTCGAGCCGTATGTTGCTGCCGTTTCAAAGAGCAAGGCCAAGACAATCTCAAATCAGTGGAAAGTCGGATTGCAGGGCATCCTCGATGCTTACCTCGGCAAATGCCCGGAGAGCTTCACATACGAAGGAAAGAAATACGCTCCGAAGTCATTCGCAGCAAGCCTCGGACTGGACTGGAACAACTATGTCACCATCACAAGCTACACACATCATCCTTTCTACACCAAGTTCCCTGTAGAAGTTCAGGACAACTGGCGTAACCCGGGTTCATGGAATCTGCCGATGGAAGACATGGCACGCATCATCGACAACGCCGTTATGAACGGTTACACCGTAGCATGGGGCGGCGACGTGAGCGAGGAAGGATTCACACGCACTGGTCTGGCTTACTCTTACGACACAAAGGCTATGCAGAGCTACGCCGGAAGCGACATGGCACGCTGGCTCAAACTGTCTGCATCTAAGCGCACAAACATCATCGACTCACTCGGATGCAAGGTGCCTGAGCTCACTCCTACACAGGAGAAACGTCAGGAGCGCTTCGACAACTGGGAGCTGACAGACGACCATGGAATGCTCATCTTCGGTATCGCAAAGGATCAGAACGGCAAAGAATACTACATGGTGAAGAACTCATGGGGTGAAGCCGGTGACTACAAAGGAATCTGGTATATGTCGAAGAACTTCATCGTTGCAAACACAATGGACTATATGGTGAACATCAACGCCATTCCTAAGGACATCCGCAAGAAGATGGAGGATGCTGTGAAGAAAGCCGGCATAGGCGAATAAGGATTTTCTTATAACAGAGAATAAAAACGGTTTGGGGCAATTGTTTGTGTGTTATACAAACAATTGCCCCAAATTTTTATTAATAACAAATATTTCAATTTCCCCAAATATAAAATCCAACCTGTGAATATAAAAATAACATTCCACAATTTTATCAAAATCAATATTTGTATTACCAGCATTCATTATTAATATTTGTTAATAATAAACATAACAACAATTCAATTATAGCAATATTTATTAACTTTGTAGAAATTCTAAGGAAAAACAAGCTGGGATATTATGACAAAAAACAAACTTTAATTAAGCATACGTCCACTCTATCATTACTATTTCATTAGAAACACCATCATTTTATTTAATATTAACTCAACAATAAAAACTATGAGAAAACTAACAGTTTCAGTACTATTGTTGTCATGTTCACTATTATATGGCAGCACCATTGATGTTTATTTTTACAACGCCTCGGACAAATCCCCATTCAAATCGGCGGTAGGTGTAAAGAATATTGCATTCGATGAGAACAATGTCACAATTACTTATAACAACGGCAACGACGAAAGTGTTCCATTGGCATACATAAACAACATACGTTTCTACAACACAGAAGGAACCGGTATAAACACGGCTGTGCCTGCAAACGATACAAAAGTAATATTTAATGACAACCTATTGCAAATATGCTCACCGAATAATATTGACCGCATCGACATATATACGACCAGTGGACAAAACATAAAAACAATAAAAAAAGTGGCAGCAGACATAATTGTCCCCGTCGACAATCTTCCATCCGGTATCTATGTTGTCAAAGTTACAACAGCAGACGAAGTGTGCATTCAGAAATTTGTCAAACAATAAATACCTGAAATATGAAAACCGACATAAAATTCCGTTTGTTAGCTTACGCGATAATCATCATTACAAACTTTACAGTAAGCCATGCACAAAACGAAGAGGCGAACAGCCTGTATTTCTATAATAACGGCAATATTGTATTTATGGAAAACATGAACGATATTGACAACATTGTGCTCAGCGATGATAAGAGACAAGTGACTTTCCTCAACAAAGACGGCCAGACCCTGTTTGAATCCTCCACAGCAGGAATCAGCATGAACGCAGAGACCAACCAGGACATCTTCTGTGACAAATCAAAATCTGAAGCATGGCTTGAGCATACGTTCTCACTATTGGAGGGTGCGAACCGCGAGATAGGATATGTAGGAAACGGAACGAACAAAAGCAGTTGGAATCCATTCTGCTTTGACGACTGTATATACTATGGACACCATGACAGCACTGTTGATTCTTCCGCACCCGCCTGGGCTTCATGGAATTCGTTCCATACGGGCGGCTATGACAGCGAAGCAGGACAGGACTGTTGGAAAAACTGTTACAAAGGCATATATCAGGCTACCACTTTCATCAACAACATAAGCAAATGCAAGGAAATGGGCGATACGGAGATAATGGACAATATTGGGCAGGCACGATTTGTACGCGCTTACTTTTACTGGCTTCTTCTGCGCAAATATGGTCCTGTACCTCTATTATCCGATGAAGATATGGCAAAAACAGAAGGCAGCATTGCCGTTCCACGCAACACATACGAAGAAGTGGCCTGTTACATAGCGTCTGAAATGGTGAAAGCCGCACAGGAGATACAATGCTACAAGCGCGATGCCGAGAACATAGGACGCCCCACCAAAGGCGCCTGTCTGGCGACACGTGCCCTTGTATACATATATGCGGCAAGTCCGCTTGCCAACGGACAACTCAGCAACGGATATCATAATGGCAACACAACTGATGACATAGCAAAAAATCTTAAAGACAAGAACGGCAACGCATTGCTGAGTATAGACTATGATGAAAGCAAATGGGCACGTGCGGCAGCTGCATGCAAAGACGTGATAGAAACCGGTGTTTATGAATTATATCATGCTCCGTTCAACACGTCAGACACCATGGAAGAACCTGCGACGATAGCTCCACCCGCCGATGGAAATTTCTCTGACAAGAACTGGCCAAACGGATGGAAGGATATTGATCCGCAGAAATCTTATGCAAAGGTGTTTAACGGTGATGTCTCTCCACAGGACAATCCGGAGCTGATATTCTCAAGAAACAACAAAATGTTAAATGATATAAACCAATCCATCGAGTATATTGTCCTTTATTCTATGCCTTTCACTTGTGGAGGATATAACTCCATCGGACTTACACAAAAAATGATTGACGCATATTATATGAACGATGGAACAGACGTTCCCGGCAAAGATTCAGAATTAAATGGTAGCGATGGTTCAGATCGTATCAAGGGTTGGACAAAACGTCAGAATTACAAAGATTATCCTCCATTGAAAGTAAACGTTTCTATGCAATATGCAAATCGTGAGCCTCGTTTCTATGCATCCGTAGCTTTCAGCGGAAGCGTATGGGAGAATGCCAGTGACCCGATAGCATCAATTCGTAACAGACAAATATTTTACTATTGTGGTGGCGGTGATGGTTATTACACCGATGGTTCAGATTATCCTCGCACTGGTATTGGCATGCGAAAATGGTATAACACGAAAGACTATATATCAGAACAATACTCGACAAACAACATTTGTGCAAAAACGGAAACAACAATACGCTATGCAGACATACTTCTGATGTATGCTGAAGCACTTAACGAAATTGAAGGTTCTTATAATATTAAATCCTGGGACGGTTCTAAAACATACAATATCAGCAGAGACTTAAATGAAATAAAGAAAGGTATACAGCCAATACGTATACGCGCCGGCGTGCCTGACTATAGTGAATCCACTTATACCGAGAA
Source organism: uncultured Prevotella sp. (assembly GCA_900554695.1). Classification (GTDB taxonomy): domain Bacteria; phylum Bacteroidota; class Bacteroidia; order Bacteroidales; family Bacteroidaceae; genus Prevotella. Next base: position 50,489 of record USHV01000015.1, read on the forward strand.
AGACAAACTTCGCGAAAAAATCAAACGTGAACGCATGATTGAACTTATGGCAGAAGGAAAACGCTATTTTGACTTACGCCGCTGGATGGATGCTCCGAATGAAGAAACTCAGAAAATATATGGTCTTGACATTATGAAGACACGAAATGAACAAGATGCATTCATGCTTGTCACACCATCATCAACTCTCACAAGCACATTCTCTGATAAAATGTATTTCTGGCCTATACCTTCCTCGGAATTCTACATCAACACAGAACTCACACAAAATCCCGGATGGTGATCGAATAATCAATATCTGACAAAATAAAGTCTAAATGATGTAATGTACGGATACTAAAATACACATACATGATATTTTCATAAAAAGATGTGTTTTCAGTATCCGTATTTTTTACCCATCAATACACGGCCACGTACAAATCTAACACGATCATTTAATTGTAGATATTTATATTAAAACAAACAATAATACCATGTTTTCCATTTTTATTTTGTAACTTTACGGGCAGTTTATGTGCGTCAATCCGCACTTTTCCCTCATGCAGAATAAAAAATAAAAACTATATAATGCTTTTCAAATGGAATTACAAGCCACCAACATCCGAAGAAAGACAAGCGGCTGATGAATTAGGAGGAAAGCTCAACATCAGCCCCATTCTTGCCGGACTGCTCATTAAACGGGGCATCACTACAGAATCGGCGGCCAAACGTTTCTTTCATCCGCAACTCTCCGACCTCATCAATCCTTTTCTGATGAAAGACATGGATGTGGCCGTTGACAGACTGAACGACGCCATGGGACGCAAGGAACGCATCATGGTGTATGGCGACTACGACGTCGACGGATGCACGGCTGTGGCATTGGTATACAAGTTCCTGCTGCAGTTCTATTCAAACATAGAATACTATATTCCCGACCGCTACGACGAAGGATACGGTGTAAGCAAGAAAGGAATAGACTATGCGCATGCGAACAACGTGAAGCTGATAATAATTCTCGACTGCGGAATAAAGGCGGCCGAGGAGATAGCTTATGCCAAATCGCTGGGCATAGATTTCATTATATGCGACCACCATGTTCCCGACGAGGAGATGCCGCCGGCAGTGGCAATACTCAACCCCAAGCGCAGCGACGACACTTATCCTTTCAAGCATCTCTGCGGGTGTGGCATAGGCTTCAAATTCATGCAGGCTTTCGCCAAGAACAACAGCATACCGTTCTCACGACTGATTCCCCTGCTCGACCTCTGCGCCGTGAGCATTGCCGCGGACATTGTCCCCGTGACAGACGAGAACCGCATTCTGGCCTTTCACGGGCTGAAGATTCTCAACCAGAACCCGAGCACCGGACTGAAAGCCATCATAGACATCTGCGGCCTCAACAACCGCGAGATATCCATGAGCGACATTGTCTTCAAGATAGGACCGCGCATAAACGCTTCGGGAAGAATAGAGAACGGACGCGAGAGTGTTGACCTGCTCGTGGAAAAAGAGTTCTCACACGCGCTCGAGAAAGCCAAACACATAGACTGCTACAACGAGCAACGCAAGGACATAGACAAGCACATGACCGAAGAGGCCAACCAGATCGTGGCACGCTTGGAAAGCCAGCAGCACCGCTCTTCAATCGTCTTGTACGACGAGAACTGGAAGAAGGGAGTCATCGGAATAGTGGCGTCACGTCTTACCGAAATATATTTCAGACCGACGGTAGTGCTCACCCGCGACGGCGACCTGGCCACAGGCTCTGCCCGAAGCGTGACCGGCTTCGACGTGTATTCGGCAATAAAGAGCTGCCGCGACATCCTGCTGAACTTCGGCGGACATACTTATGCCGCCGGACTGACGCTGAAGTGGGATGACATACCCGAGTTCAGACGCCGTTTCCAGAAATATGTCGATAACCATATACAACCGGAACAGACCGAGGCCGTGCTCAACATCGACGCCGTGATAGACTTTAAGGACATCACCAAAAAGCTGCACAACGACCTGAAGAAGTTCTCTCCGTTCGGTCCCTGCAACCAGAAGCCCATATTCTGCACCGTTGATGTGTACGACTACGGCACGAGTAAGGTGGTGGGAAGAGAACAGGAGCACATCAAGCTCGAGCTTGTCGATTCCAAGTCGAGCAACGTTGTAAACGGCATTGCCTTCGGACAAAGCGCGTCGGCAAGGTATATCAAGTCGAAAAGGAGCTTCGACATAGCCTATACGCTTGAGGACAACGTGTTCAAGAAAAACACAGTGCAACTGCAGATTGAAGACATACGACCTGCCGAGGAGGACGAGAACCCGCAGGCATGACGACTTCTCCTGACTGCACGACAAAACATAACATTCTTCGTGGGCAACGTTTCTGACAAATACGTAAGCATATTACGCCAGTACTGGGGCCATTCGGACTTCAGAGGAATACAGCGTGACATCATCGGAAGCATAGGCAGCGGACACGACACGTTGGGACTGATGCCGACAGGAGGCGGCAAGTCCATAACCTTTCAGGTGCCTGCCCTTGCCGCCGAAGGCGTGTGTATTGTCATCACTCCGCTCATAGCGCTGATGAAAGACCAGGTGTACAACCTGCGCAGGCGCGGCATAATGGCGGCGGCGATATACTCGGGCATGACCCGACGGGAGATGCTGCACACGCTGGAAAACTGCATTCTGGGCAGCACAAAGATTCTTTATGTGTCGCCCGAGCGCATAGCCTCAGAGCTGTTCAAGACCAAGCTGCGCCACATGCGCGTCAGTTTCATAACCGTTGACGAGGCTCACTGCATCAGCCAATGGGGCTACGACTTCCGCCCTTCCTACCTGCACATAGCCGACATAAGAGACATCAAGCCCGACATTCCGGTGCTCGCGCTCACCGCTACAGCCACCGGACAAGTGGTGGACGACATACAGAAGAAGCTGAAATTCACCGAGGCCAACGTGTTCCGCATGAGTTTCGAGCGCAAGAATCTGGCATACATCGTGCGCCACGCCACCGACAAGCGCGAACAGATGATTCATATTCTGCGCAGTGTGGAGGGAAGTGCCATCGTGTATGTGAGGAGTCGCAAGAGAGCTTCGGAGATAAGCGACCTGCTCAATCAGAACAATGTGGAGGCGACATACTACCACGCCGGACTCGAACACTCCGTGAAGGACGAGCGACAGAAGGAATGGCACGACGACAAGAAGCGCGTAATGGTGGCCACAAACGCCTTCGGCATGGGCATAGACAAGCCCGACGTGCGCGTGGTGATACACTTCGACTGCCCCAGCTCGCTCGAAGCCTACTTCCAGGAAGCGGGACGTGCCGGACGCGACGGGCAGAAATCATACGCTGTGCTGCTCTACAACAACAGCGACAAGTCAAAACTCCAGAAACGCATAGCCGACGAGTTTCCCGAGAAAGAATACATCCGAAGTGTTTACGACCACCTTGCCGGCTTCTTCCAGATAGCCGTAAACAGCGGGCGCGGACACGCTTTCATGTTCGACATAAGAAAATTCTGCCGCACATACAAGCTGTTTCCCATACAGACCGACGCCGCCCTGAAGATTCTCGAACGTGCGGGATACATAGAATATGACGCCGATCCGCATACCGAACCGCGCATAATGTTCCTCTTGTCACGGCAGCAGCTTTACATGCTCAACGAACTTTCACCGCTTGAGGAACGCCTCGTCACGACACTGCTGCGCAACTACGGCACGCTGTTCAACGACTATACGTACATCGACGAGGAAATGATAGCTAATCAAGCCGGACTGACAAGCCAACAGATGTACCTGCTTCTGAAAGGACTTACGCAGCAGCGCATACTGCACTTCGTGCCACGCTGCAAGACACCCATCATAACATACACGCGCGACAGAGTGGACGGCGTGGACCTGATAATAACGCGCGACGTTTACGAAGACCGCAAGGAGCAGTTCACCAAACGCATAAACACAGTCATAAGCTACGCCACCAACGACGACGTATGCCGCAGCCGGCAACTGCTGAGATACTTCGACGAGACACGGTCGGAAGACTGCGGACAGTGCGACGTGTGTCTGGCACACAAGAAGAAGCCCAACATGAGGCAACAACTGAAGGATGCCAGAGCCACGATAACCGCATTGCTCGGTGACAAGAAACAGCATCATCTGACCGAACTTCTGAAACTTCCTCTGCCTTCAGACATCCTCGACACGGCCCTGCAAGAGCTGGTTTCAGAGGAGATGATACACGTGGAAGACAGTTATATACACATTTAACCCACGCACCGACGGGAAAACACCTGCGCACCGACGGGAAAACAACCGAGCAAAAACAATCTGACATCACAGACCAAGACAACAACTCAAAGAACAAAAAGCCCTGTCTGACGTCATTACCACAAACAGACATGACCGACAGCCACGACAGACGACACACCATAAACACGCTTACCGACACACGGACACGGCAAAGCCGTATGCCCGCAATAAGAAAAAGAAAATACACTGACGCCATAAACATAATATACTAACATCCGAATCGCTTGAGAGACTGCTCAAGATAGACGACCTGCCACCACTCGACTACCTCGCGGGACACGCGCCGACCGATGCCTACCTCACCGTACCGGAGACAGCCGTAAAGGGCGGATATCTATACATGGCGGCCGGAGCACCATTCAACAACAAGGTGAAGAGCTACAACATGGGCTATGAATGTGACATAACATACGACATACAGAAAGACGGCAACACCATAGCCACAATAACGGGCGCACCACTCGAGATTTCGTATTACACACCGCAGGAAACGGGCGAATACACCATCGTGGCACACATAAGCAACAAATATGGCGGGACATCATTGTCGAAGAACGTCACAGTGACCGAACGCGAAAAGAAAGAGCTCGACCTCTCGCTCTCAACCGTAAACATATATAACGGCGGTTATGAGTATAACGGCGAGTTTGTGGACGGCGATTACGACTACATCATCACCGGTTCGACAACCGAAAACCTGTTCAACTTCTACAACACAGTCAATACCAACGTGACGCTCAGAGACGTGAACATCGACCTCAGGGCGCAAAGGGGCACCAACGTGACCTATTCGGCATCATACGTAAGCGCGGCTTCGGTGAACATCACTCTCGAAGGCGAAAACAGACTGTATGCAGGCAACGACCGTTCGGCCATATTCATGGAGGGCGACTGCTCTGCAACAATCGACGGCGAAGGCAGTCTCTATGCCAACGGCGACTGGGCATGGGCGGGAATAACCTGCGTTGACAACCAGACCCTCACCATAAACGGCGGCAACATAACGGCCAGAGGTGGCGACTACGGAGCCGGAATAGGCGGCAGCTGGGGATGGGCTGGCGGCAACGTCATCATCAACGGCGGAACAGTGACGGCCATCGGAGGCTTCAGTTCGGCAGGAATAGGCAGCGGCCACGACACCGACGCAGGCAGGACTCCTGTGATAAACGGCGGCTCGGTGAAGGCAAGCGGTCTCTACGCATTCGGCGGAGGCAGAGAAGGACAGGAGCTTACGCCGGTGAACAGTGACGGCCGACGACTGACACTGCACACGATGAACAACACGTGGTTTGGGTCGCTCACAGTAGAAGGCAATGAATATGGCAATCCTTGCGGAGCCCATCCTTCAGACAACATATACTATCTCTACTTGCCGGAATCGGGCGACGCTGTGCTCAACGGCATACCATTCCGCATAGAAGACGGATGGCCCATAACCGACAACATAGACAACACGGACACAACCGACGGCCTCAACGCCACAGGTCAGGACGGAACAATAGTGCTGAACGTGGCGAAGGCGCAGAAGGTGACCATATTCTCTGCCGACGGCATGCGGATATTCAGCGCGTTCTGCAGCGAAGGCGAGCACATGGTGCACAACGTAGGCAAGGGCGTATATATCGTCAACGGCAGAAAGATTGTCGTAAGATAACTTACGGAACATCATTCCAAGACATACCGGCAAAGCCTCTCCGCCACCGCGGAGGGGCTTTCTTTTTGTCCTTCAAGTCACCCATTTAATAGCAAAAGAGGAAATGTATAAATATGCAGAAATAGAAATGAGGGAATGAATAAATATACAGCGTAACTCGAAAATACGCGAGTTTTTTCGTCCGACTGTTCCTTCGGTCGCAAATACGCGAGTTTTGAGAGGTTTTGTTATCTGCCTGACAGACAGCGTTTTACGCAATATGGCAATTTGATGATGTGCTTACGGGTTTGCGAAAGAGCCCATTTCGTGTTGCGATATAGGCTCTTTCAGGCTCCGATATGGTGCTTTTCGTGTCATGATATGGTGCATTTCGCAAGCCGAAAGAGCCCATTTCGCAAGACCATCGGTTTTTTACGGTGTTTTGATGAGGAAAAAACAGGTGAGGGAAAGGCTCTTTAACGCATTGCGACGGGGTAGCTTTCGGGCTGCCTTTTTCTATTTTGCGAAAAATTTTTGTCAAAATATTTTACCGTGAAAAGCGTATAAATATGCAATTATCGTCTATTAACAGCTTTGCGGACATCGTGCCTGCCGGTACCCGAAAGACCGCTGTGGCAATAAAAAAGCGCCATGGCGAGACGTAAGTAAAAGGACATGGCTGTGCCGTATGAACGAAGATACGGAGCCGTCATAAGATTGCGAACTGACAATACGGACGGCACGGGAAGACATAGCAGAATATACGGACGTGCCGACGCATATGCAGCCCGGCATAATGACGCCTTTCACACGACGCGGAAACGCACGCGACGGGCCATAAACGAATTAAGGGCGCATCATGACGATGCACCCTTAACACTTTATTCATTCCGTTAATGTTGACCGATGAACGAATCAACGGTTGCCCATGAACAGAATTTTCTCCTTCTTTGAGGTATTGTCCTTATAAACGGTGACGCGTATCACCAGACTGCCCTTCTGCGGTTCGCCAATCTTGCGGCCGTCGATTGAATAATAGTCAACACGCTGCACTTCCTTGGCGGCGGTGTTATCGACAGACTCAATGGATGTAGCGATTGTAGAAGCCGGGTCGTAGGTCACGTTCACTGTCTTGACAAACTCGAACAGAAGGTTCTCGTTCACGGCGATGCTACCTGTTGTTGCGTCGTACTCAGCCACCCAAATAGCCATCGGGTCGAGGGTCAGCGTTCCGTTCTTGACGTCGATTGTGGCGTGGATGCGTCCCATATCGGCAGTGCCGGCATACGACATTCCGGTCGGCATGTTGGTAGCCTCATCATAATCGCAGCCTGTCAGGATGCGGTATTTGCCGTCGTTGGTATATCCGGTGAGCGTATAGTCGAGCATGGCATCGCCTGTCTCGGCGTCGAACGTACCGCTGAGGTGAACGCCGTAGCCATACTGGTCGGCCTGGAGAATGTTGTAGATGTCGATGCGGTTGCCGTTGATGGTCACATAGCAAGGTCTCGACTCGTTGTATTCGTCCTGACTTCCGACAGCTCCGGCGTATGATGTGTTGGCTGAAGTACCGTTGCAGCGCACGATGGTAGAGCTGTTTGAGAAAGAGCTGGTCTGGATGTTCTCATCCAGTATGGCAACGAGCATGAGGTCGTTGTCGTTCTGCCATGTGTTGTTACCGGCATATCTGTATTCTATCGGACGTGTTATCACCTCCTCGTTCTCGCTATCCCACGGACAGAGATAGACCATGTACGACTTCATGTCGAATATCGGTGTGCCAGAGGCAATGGTCATCGAACCGTTCTTCTCGTTGTATTCGGCATCGAAGTCGAGACATCCGGCCATGTAGAAGCCGCGCATGCTGACGGTGGTGTTGTCCGACGGCGACATCTTGAACGCCTTCATCGACGAGAGGCTTGTCACTCCGTTATACTCCTGTGAGTTCAATACGAGAAAGTCGCCAGACATGTCGCTGAGCGCAGGAATCTCTGTTGTGTTTTGCGCGCAAACAGATGTTGCGGCAGCCACTGCCATGGCCAGTATAAATTTTCTTACCATTTTGATGTTTATTGAATTATTATTTTCTTAACAGTTTGTTTTGTATTCTTGCCTGACATCTTGAAGATGTATATGCCTTTTGCGGCACCCGGCAGACCGAACGTGAGTTCCTCACCGGCCGAGGCACTGCCCGCTGCTGACGAAGCGACGCACTCGCCCTGCATATTGTAGAGCTGCATGTGTATGTCGCTATCGGCATATCCCATGACGATTCTGACGTTGCGGCCGTCGCTGACAATCATGTGCGGCGCGTCAGCCAGTCCGGTCTCAATGCCTGTTCCGCAGAGTAAGCTCTCCTTGATGCCCTCGTAGGCGTCGAGCTTGCCGTAGCCCCACAGATAGGTTGGCAGATCGTCGCCGGTGAAGGAGTCGCGGCGCGAGGTTTTCTGAAGTATGCTGACAACATCCTCAGGGGTCAGTTCAGGATTTGCCTGAAGCCATGTGGCAACCACTCCGGCTACAAACGGCGACGCCATGGACGTGCCCTGCATGTATCCGTATTCGTATTTATTGCCGTTCCAGCTGATGGTGCAATACTTGACCTTGCTGCCGGTGTAGTAGTTCGACAGCGAGGAGACGATGTAGGCACCCGGAGCTGCCACCTCGGGCTTGAGGCGGCCGTCGGCCGTAGGTCCGTGGCTTGAGAATGAAGCGAGGGCATTCACCGTCTCGTCGATGTAGTGAGGAATGCCGTATTGCGTGCTGTGGTCGCACGTGACGTATGCTCCTACAGACACGATACGCTTGCCTGTACCGCCTATCTCGCCCACGGTCATGTCGTCGTTGCCGTCCTCATATCCTGCGACATTGTAGTTGCTGAACTGCGAGGTCATGTTCTCGGTCCACATGTTCACGTCGCCCTTATCGGACGATATGACGTATATGCCGCGACGATAATCGGGCGAATTAAGATAGTTGAAGCTGAGCATGAGGTGCACCTTGCCGTTGAGCGGGTTCACTTCGCCCTCCACCGTAAGGTCGCCTGAGACGGAGTCGGTGGCAAGATTGAAATTGTAGGTGCGGTTGTCGCACTGCTCCGTGTTGAACACAGCCGGCTCATAGACCTGCTTTATAGTGTTGCCGTTGGCACGCAAGACAAACGGCACGAATTTGATATTCATTCCCTTGTCGCACCATATCTCGGCTGTTCCCGACTGCGGATAAATATATTTGAAGTCGAGGAACGTGGCGATGGTGTCAGCCTTCTCGCCTTCGAAGGTCTTTCCTACGTGGCACTTGGCACCGCCGTCGTTGCCGGCAGCTCCCACGATGATGCGTCCCGGTCCGAGCATCTCGTCCGTCAGCATGTCGAAGGTTGACGAACCATCGCGCGGTCCGAGGTGACTGCCAAGGCTGAGGTTTACCACGCAGGGCTTATTCACCGACTTGGCATAATCGAATATGTACTTCACTCCGTCGATGACGGTGGTGTTGTCGGCGTTTATCAGTTCGTTTCCGTTGAGAGACACGAGCACTATGTCGGCATCGGTAGCCACGCCATACACATTCTTATCGCCCGTATTGTCGGCTCCTGCAGCTATCCCCAGCACGTGAGTTCCGTGTGTCGAGCTGTTGGTGTCGTAGGCTCTGGCAAGTATTTCGTCGGCCGTGGTGTATTCGCATCCGTAATCGAATCCCTCGGGAGCATTGCCTGATGCGTTCTGGTCCCATACTCTCTTTATGCGAAGCTCGCTCTTGTCGCGGGTGTAGAAGTTGGGATGGCCGAACTCGAAACCGTTGTCCACCACTCCCACTACGACATCCTTGCCGCGATATTCGGCAGGAAGCGACACGCCGTTCTGCACATCATCCACACGCGTATCCTTGCGGGCCTTGTCAAGACTGGAGGTTACGGGCGTACCCATCTCTATGTATCTCACGCCGTCGAGGGCCGAGAGCTTGTCGAGAGCGTCGAGCGGGATGTCGGCGGTAAGCACGTTTCCTATCACGGTTCTCACTTTCACGCCGTAGTCCTTGAGCATATCGGGACTGTATCCTTCGTAAAGATGGACAAAGGCCGGTATGACAATGTTGCGGTCGGTGGCATCGGTTCTGAAACAATAAGCGCTCTTCAGCTTTCTGATGTCTGCCGAAGATGCGCTGTGTTTTACGGTCTCTACAAAATAACGAGTATATGGGGACAATTTACTTTGTCCCCATATATTAACCGACATTGCAGCAATCACTGCAGATATTAACAGTCGTTTCATTTCTATTGGCTGTTTGTCGTTTATTGAACAATAACTTTCTTGGCTGTATCGCCTGCCTTTACGACGTATATGCCTGAATGCAGGGTGCGCTCATAAGCCGGGGCCGTGAACGTGTCTATCAGCATGCCGTTGCTTGAATAAACAGAAACCTTGGCTCCGTTCGGGTTGCTTATGCTGATAGTGTTCTTGCCTGTGGATACGGAAAGGCCGCTGTCGCCGGTCACGTTGTTGATACCCGTGGTGACGTCGAGGCGTATGTCGAAGAGATAAAGGAACTCATGGAACTTCGGAGAAGTGACATGGAATCCGAAATAATATACGCCGTCCTCATCCACCTTGATAGGTACAGAGTATTCGGTGACAGGATGTTCCTCGTCAACACTCGGTATTTCAGGGATGTTGAGCAGCTGTGTGTCCTGCTCCTCTGGAGTGCGTCCCTTGCCGAACGTAACTTCCATAGACTCAGGATAGTCGGCATTCGAAGAATAAGCCTTGAAAGACAAGGTGTAGTCAACACCCTTCTTATAGTTGATCGGAGGTGCTATCATCCAGTCGTCAGCATCGTTGTACTGGTTGTAAACATACACTGCGCTTCTTGTGTTGGAGTCGTAACCCCAGCAATATCCGTCGCCGTTGCTGTCGATGAGAGTATAGTAGTTGAGCATATCGGCAGGACCGGTGAACATACCACCGTAAGGAGGATTGAGCGGTGTGCCGAGAATCATGTTGTTGGAATATCCCCATCCGCCTTCCTTACCGTTGTACATGGCTGTCACGGTGTAAACATAGCGGGTCATGTCTTCAGGATGTGTCTCTGTGAATGAGCACTCTTTCAGATTCTCTGCCACGGTTACCTCGTAAGGATATCTTACTACCTTGTATGTGATATTGTCCTTATCGATAGCGTTTCCGTTGATGCCTTCAGTAGGAGCATCCCATGTCAGTGTGGTTGTAAGGCCTTCGTTTGTCAGCTTTATGTTTTTAGGAGCAGCCGGAAGATCGTAGCCGGCAAAGAATGTACGGGTGATAGTCGGACCGTCGCCATACTCATTCGACACGGTCACTTTCACTGTATGGTTGTCGTTTGAGAGTGTAACGAGGTCGCTCTTGAATAATTCTCCAGGAGCCGCAGTGGCGTCAACAAGCACTTTGTCGCCTTCTGTCACCTTCACGTTCAGCTTCTCGTCGGTCAGCGGATTGCCAAGATAGCTCTCCGACGGAACCTGGAACTGGAAGTAACCGCTTACGGAGCTGTCGTCAGGAGTTACGAAATCGAAATCTGATACAATGCCCGGTGCACCGTCGTTAGGTTCTTTCAGCCATGCGCCGCTCACCTGATAGCGTCTTGTGAGATATGATACGATCGTACCTTGAGCATTAGTCAGGTTGAGCTCAACAATCGGTGTGTACTGGCTGTCAAGCTCTATGCTGCTGCTTTCGAGAATCCAATAAACCTTGCCTGTGGCTCTGTTGATGAACATAGCCTGCTTTGTTCCGTTATTAGCCAGATAATCTTCCGGACCGATAAGGTTCTTACCGGTTATGGCTTTTACCTTTACAGCCATACCGTCGGTCTTTCTGATCTTATAAAGATACTGTCCGTAATCCTTTGTATCGATGACAACGCTGTACAACATGCCTCTGTTGTCTGATACAAGAGTCTTGAATCGCAGATTGTAGTCAAAGTCCTTGCCCACTCTCGTCATGTCGCCTGTCTCCGGATCAATCTCTACCAGATGTGAGGTTGAGTAGTCAACGACAATTCCATATATCTTGTCGTTGGTGACATCATATGCAAGCGATGTCGTGGTGCTCTGGCAGTTGTCCGGCAGTTCCTTCTCATACAGCACCTCATAAGTATTGCCGTCGAGAATTGTCCACACCGGTTTCTGCTCCGGAAGATGGGCTTCATCGCTGTAAACGTTGCAATAGATCTTGCCGTTGTGATAGACACCACCTCCTGCTACATAGCGGTTGAACAATACACTGTTGTCATCCGGCTTGAAGTTGTCGTCATATCCGAACTTATACAAACCCGGAGTCATGTCGTCCAACTGGTTTATCGGCGAGAAAGTAACGAGTCCGTACATCTCCACACCTTCCATCGCTATTCTCTGGTTATATTCCTGAGCCTCGGCGATGTTTGTATTGCAGAACATGCATAAAGCCTGCAACGCCAAACCAATAAGTATATTTTTCTTCATAATCTTGTTTTTTAGTCTTTCGTATAAGCAAAATAAGGCACTGCCCTCTCAGGCAGTGCCCGTAATGTCATATTAGTCCTTAACAACTTTCATTGACAAAGCCTTGCCGTCAGTTGTAACTGCTTTCACAATATATATGCCATTGCTCAAGCCAGCCAAAGACATGCTGCCTGCCACATTGTGTGTATTAAGAACATTCTGTCCCTGCAAGTTGTATATAGATACAGACTTGATGTCGTCGCGGAGAGACAGTGTAGAAGTAGAAGCATCGTAGTGCATGCTGCTGCTTTCAACATTCTCCTTGATTCCGTCGCTTACTGCTTTCTCAATCTTGAAGTCGTCCAAAGCAATCATTCCTGAATTAGGAGCGTCAGCATGGAACTCGAAGTAGAAGCAATAATCCATGTCATAGTCAGGTATATACTTCACAGTGAACTTAGTCCATTCAGTAACCGGATCAGTAATACTGTGCAGAACAGGAAGCACTATGCCTGCCTCATCCTGAGTATATGCCAGAACCACGTTAGCTGTTGTCTTGTTCTCACCGTTGCCCGGCATATAGAGATAGAATGAAATCTCGTATGTCTCGCCCTCCTTCAGAGAGAAATACGGAGTGTAGAGAATCTCGTCGCGTCCGCTGAGTGTGTACTCATTAGCCACTGCTGCATATTCTCCAGAGTGTGCTGCGATGGTATTCTCAGGCATCTTAGTGATGCGGAACAGTTCTGAAGATGATGTTCTGCAACCCCACTTGTTGGTGAAGAGTGTCTGTTCATTGATGTCGATGCGGTTCTCGAAGTCCTGAGCATAAGGCAGTTCTTCTGGTTCTGCAGATGTGAACATGCGCATTACCTTCAGACTCTTTACCTGAACATTAGCGCCGTTCGGGCTTTCTACGTGTATGCCGAAGAAGTTACCTTCAGATTCAGGAGTGAATACCGTGCCGATCTCCATTACGTTATAATCGTTCATTATGACGTCGTTGTATCCGCCTATCACAACTGTCTGGTCTTCAACAGCCTGACCGTTACCACGTGTGAACGTGATATTGGCACTCTGATTGAAGTCGGTCTTGAACTCACAAGTTACATAATAAGACTTTGTCGGGTCGAGTGTAACCTCCGGTGAGATGAGCCATTCGTCCTTGCCGTTGGTTGTCATGACAGCGTCAGCGCCTGTCCAGGTGTTGCCATCATTGTCACCGTCAACAACAGTCCATTCGTTGTCGCCTTCAGAGAAGTCAGCGACATAAGCGCGTTCCTTCAGATATCCGTCAGCAATGCTGCTTATCGACAATACGCATGATGTAGCAGGACCAACCTCAGTCTCAATGCTTGGTATCAGTTTGTATATCTTCTGTCCTGAGTACTTGCTCTCGTCAGTGTACTCATACTCATAAGAAACAGCCAGACCGGTGTTCGAATCAATCGTTGCAGGATCAGGCATGGTCTCTGAATGTTCAACGATGAGCTCGTCGCCATCATAGATCTGAGTCTTGATAACAGAACCCTTCTGTATCGGGTTGCCGTCAACGTCAACAAGCGGACAGCTCCAGTTGAACACAACACTCTTCTCTGAATTGATCGGTATAACCGAGAAGTCAGTAACAGCAGCAGGTTTAACCGGAACAATTACAGCAGGTATATCGATGCTGAAATCATCGATGATTATCTCGCCACCGTCAGGTGCGTCAGTGTTTGCCTTTATGGCGAAGCAGTATTCACCAGCCTCATCAACGGTAACCTCAACACTCTTCTTAACCCAACTGAAGCTTGTGTTCTCTTCCGTCTCTATCAGCGGATCGCCTACAAATGCAGACTGTGTCTGATCGGTTGCCTTGTAAAGAGCCACCTTATTGTTTGTTCCCTGCTGCAACATATACAGCATGAAGCTTACAGTGTAAACCTTACCCGGCTCCAATGAGAATTTCGGAGTGTAAACAACCTCTTCTCTTGCCTCAGGATCGCCGCCTGCTGCAAATAGAGCGTTAGTTCCAGAATATGCCTTCGTGCCCAAGATCGAAGAGCTCTCGCGTACGTTGGCTACAGAGAAGCCGTACTGCTCACTGCTGCGATCTATCTTCCAGCCTTCAGGTGTTGTCGTGCTGCTGTCGAAGTTCTCTGAATATGGAACCTCAACTACAGGCACTTCCTTATCCTCAGTGTCGATATAGTAAATACCTACGCTCTTGATCTTCATATTGTCTGTTGTCTTGCAGTCCTGGAATCCGATGTAATAAACACCAGCCTCATCAACGCTGAACTGCGAAGTAGAAGTGCTTACATATCCGTTGTAGCGTATGTCGTCCAAAGAAAGGAGCTCTCTTGTCATGCCGTCAGCTGTCTGGCTGTTGCCGAGCCACAATTTCAGAGTGCTCTCGAAATTGGTACTTGTAGAGACACGGAATTTGATTATGTACTCAAGTTTCGGATTTAGACTTTGAGGTTGAATTTATTGCATAAAAAAGGCT
>USHV01000016.1 GCA_900554695.1 uncultured Prevotella sp.
TGAGGTCTTTTTCAAAAATATTTCGTAATGTTGCACTCGCTGGTTGACTCTGCCACTGCCGAAAACGCGCTCAATATAAAGCAAAAACACCGACTGAATCCTAATGACCGACTTGGATTTAATGACATTCAATATTCCGGAGTGTTAAATTTTGATTTACAGACATATTTCCACAACACGCATACGCCTTTAACCCGATTTTTCTTACCTTTGCACATCCTTTACGATAAATTAATAATAATTACATATTATGGATGATAAAAAACCATTGATTGCTCATTTAAGTATTCTTACAGCATGTGTGATATGGGGACTTATGTCGCCTGTCGGCAAAAGCGCGATGGCAGGTGGCATAGACGGACTTGACCTTGTGTCGTTCAGAATAGCCGGAGGCACCATCCTGTTCTGGGCTGCCTCGTTCTTCGCAAAGAGGGAGCACGTGCCTCTGAAAGACTGTCTGCTGATGCTTGTGGCAGGTCTCTTCGCACTCGTCTTCAATCAGTGCTGCTTCACAATAGGCCTGAGTATGACATCGCCGTCAAACGCCAGCATCATAACCACATCCACACCTATCTTCGCTCTGATACTTGCCGCCATCATCCTGAAGGAACCCGTGACGTGGAAGAAGGCATGCGGAGTGCTCATAGGATGCTGCGGCGCCGTGATACTGATACTCACCAGCGCATCGGCGGGCAACGCCAAGGTAGGCAACATATGGGGCGACATACTCTGCATAGTGGCTCAGCTGTCGTTCGCACTGTATCTGACGCTTTTCAGCAAACTGATAAAGAGATACAGCGTGTTCACGATAAACAAATGGATATTCCTCTGGTCGGCGGTGCTCATACTGCCGTTCTCGTCGCAACATGTGCTTGCCAACGACTGGAACAGCGTGCCAACGGCAGCATGGCTGGAGGCCGGCTACGTGGTGTTCTTCGGTACATTCGTGGCCTATCTGCTCACCATGGTGGCACAGAAAGTGCTGCGCCCGACGGTTGTCAGCACATACAACTACGTGCAGCCGATGGTAGCAGTGAGCGTGAGTCTGCTCACCGGCATGGCGGTGCTGAAGACATCGCAGTGCGTGGCCATGGTACTTGTGTTCTGCGGAGTATGGCTCGTGATAAAGTCGAAGTCGAGAAACGATATGCTAAAAGCCGAGCAGGCAAAGCTGGAGGCTGAGAAGGCGAAGCAGGCAGCCGCAGAGACAGAGAAATGACATAAACAAAGGAGACTGCCGGAGTATCGTATTTTTTTCGTATCTTAGCAATTGCATTACAAAAACCGTAGTAATATGAAAAAAATAGCACAACGCCTTACCGACCTGATCGGGGGCACACCTCTTCTCGAACTCAACCGTTTCGCAGCCGAAAAAGGACTCGCACGGCCGATAATAGCAAAACTGGAGTATTTCAATCCGGGCGGAAGTGCAAAGGACCGCATCGCCCTGGCGATGATTAAACAGGCCGAGGCAGACGGCAGACTGAAACCCGGAGCGACGATAATAGAACCGACAAGCGGCAACACGGGCGTGGGACTGGCTCTCGTGGCTGCCGTGAGGGGCTACCGGCTCATACTGACAATGCCGAAGACGATGAGCATCGAGCGCCGCCAACTCGTGAGCGCATACGGCGCGAAGGTGGTGCTCACGCCGGCGGCTGAGGGCATGACGGGAGCCATAAAAGAGGCGGAGCGTCTGCGCGACAGCATAGACGGCGCACTGATTCTGCAACAGTTTGAGAACAAGGCCAACCCCGCGGCACACTTCGCGACCACAGGTCCGGAGATATGGAACGACACCGAGGGACACGTCGATGTGTTCGTGGCCGGCGCGGGAACGGGCGGCACAATATCGGGCGTGGGCCGTTATCTGAAGAGCAAGAACCCCGCCGTACGCATTGTGGCCGTGGAACCGGCTTCGTCGCCGGTGTTAAGCGGCGGCAAGGCAGGTCCGCACGCCATACAGGGCATAGGTGCGGGATTCGTGCCGGCGGTGTATGACAGCAGCGTTGTTGACGAGGTGATGACCGTGAGCAACGACGACGCCATGTCAACCACACGTCTGTTGGCGCGCAGCGAAGGTCTGCTCACAGGCATATCGTCAGGTGCAGCGGCATGGGCAGCGGCTGAGCTTGCCCGTCGCGAGGAGCTGCGCGACAAGACGATAGTCACTCTCCTGCCCGACACGGGCGAGCGTTATCTCTCCACCGGAGTGTTCGGCTGACCACAGGTCTGAGCAAGCGGAGGCATGGCGCAGGCTGTATGCGCTGACAGACGATGACGCACGGGCGCGGGATAAAGGAGCGCGGGACAGAATGGACGTGTGGCTTATCAAAAGAAAGACATGACATTGATTGACCGAACAATGTGGATGGGGATTGTATAGAACCCACACGCGGTAAAAAAAGAAATGGCGAAACCGCCTGCACGCAAACACGATGCAGGCGGTTTCGCTGTTTTATGGGGCAGCGGAGCAACATATAAACTATAAAAACGTCCGCTGTTGAGAATCGACGGGGATTGATATCATCAGAATATGCGGCTCCTCGACCGAACAAACGGTGTTTTATGCTGACGAGATGGAAACGATACGGGCAACTTTCAAATCGTAACCGTTTTTTGTTTTTTCCATCCCGGTTTCCTGATATACCCCGAAAAATAAGCGCGTATTTGCGGACAGACTCTCCTTCGGGCGCAAATACGCGAATTATGAGAGGTTAGCATAAAACATTGAATATCAATAACTTATGTTTAAGGGGTATTTTATCGCTTTGCAATATGCACCATTTCGGCATGCGAAATGGCCTATATTGGGGTGCGAAATGGTGCTTTTCACCCTCTGAAATGGGCTTTATCGCACCGCGAAATGGGCATTATCGGAAAACGAAACGAATGATTTCGGACTATGATATGGGGTATATCATAAGACGGTTCGGGCTGAAACGGCCTTTATTCCATCGGTTTTAACATTCCTTTACACCTCTTTTGCGAAAATATTTTGTCAAAATTTAGTCAAGAAAAATTGTAAGTTCATCAGTTGGTTTTTCATTAAAAACACTGATATCAGGCATGAGGGGAAGCATAAAAACCGTGTTTCGGTCTGACGGAGATGATTTATCGGCTGCGGCAATTTCAATTTATCACTATATGAATATCCGACTGTCACGGGGCAGACAACACTCGCGTTGTGCGGAAATATTTGTCTGACGAGCCGGAAACATTACGCTATGCGATGGCATGTCATCAATAAAACCAAGCCACACCGAATACGTATCGTTCCGGAAAAGATGAATTAAATACGTCAGAAGAGGCTGTTTTGGACATTATGGAGACATGTCAGCGACTATGATAAAAGGCTCTCAGAACAAAAGGAAAGCCCGTTACGCACGACGAGCGACATTGTTGCGCACAAAAGAACGGGACATTATGAATTACGGTTTCGTCGATTGCTCACACCGGCTTTGAATACGCTCAGTATCCAACGCGGCAATACACGAAACCTATGGGCAAAAAAAAATCCCTGCAGTCCCGAAAGACTACAAGGAAACACCCCTGTGGGCGTTGACGGATTCGAACCGCCGACCCTCTGCTTGTAAGGCAGATGCTCTAAACCAGCTGAGCTAAACGCCCTTGCTTTTTGTAAGCGATTGCAAAGGTATCGCTTTTATTTTAATCCACCAAATTTTAAAAGCAATATTTTCAAAAAATCATGTTTTTGACGGTTTTATCACCTTACGTTCCGGCGATTTACGGGGATTTTCCGAACAAATAAAAGACTTATCCGATGCAGGCGAAGCATCATTACGCAATATGACAGCAAATAAAAAATGAAATATCACGGCTTAGCATAGCGCAAAATGGATTTATGTGTCCGGAAAATCGCGGTATGACAGGACCGGGAACAGATTTATATCTTCGGCTGACAAGGTTTGTATATGCTGATGATAGGGTTCATATCTGCTGCCGGTAGGTTTATATCCCCTTTTGACAAGGTTTATATCTATTGCTGACAGGTTTTATATCTGCATTTGATAAAGCACGCAGACGCTCTGGAAAGAGTCAAAGCCATAGCATCAGAAAGCCCGTATCGTGCACTGGAACGGACAATATAAGATACATGAAAACATTATACCGGACACGGAAATGGTCTGTATCATGCATCAATACAATAAATACATGACCATAAAACGGACAATACAGCAACACAATGAAGCTCATATCATAAATCAGAATACCTGACATTGAGGTCATAACCACAAATAACAGCCACATGGTATCCATATAATCACACATCGGGCTCATGCTGATTATACGTCATAGACTTATCATCACGCCGGTAAATGCAGCACCGCAATGCAAGGGAAGAGTCCTTCCACGCCAATAATCACGATAAATCCGTGCTTCTTCAGGCACCACGCTGCCGGGCGATAATCATCAAACTATAAGACACAAAAAAGGAGACATACCCGAAAGTATGTCTCCTTTTTCTATTTGTCAAGCAATTATTAGTCCTTAACCTGAACAGTTGCACGACGGTTGTAAGAGATCGGTGACAGATCGTTTACACCACCCTTAGCAGCGGTAGAGATGTTGTCACGGCTCATACCCATCTTAACGAGTTCGTTAGCAACGGTCTCAGCACGTTTCTCAGACAGCCACTGGTTGTAGTCTGGTTTACCAGTTGCGCTATCAGCATAACCTGTAACGAGGAGGCTTGCACCATTCTCTTTAGCGTACTTAGCAAGAGCCTCAACATTTACGAGATCCTTCTTAGAAGCAATCTTATACTTGTTGATGTTGAAGAATACAGATACCGGTGTGTTGATGAATTCCTTAACAGCCTTCGGTGTCTCGTTCTTCTTCTCTGCAAGCAGCTTCTTCAGGCGAGCGTTCTCAGCGTTAGCATCGTTGAGCTGTGCGTTAAGAGCATCGATCTGAGCCTGTGAGAGAGCCTTGATAGCGTCAACATCAGGAACTTTATTCCATGTAGCCTTGCCGAGGTTTACAGTCAGACCAACTTCAGCATAGAGGCTGTTGTCGTGGCTATCCCAACCGCGGTCACCATTGTTAACCATCGGAGAGCTCATGAAGTCGTTCTCGTAACGGTTCCATCCAAGTTCGAGGTTGATAGCAACCTTGCGGCTTACATAGAACTGGTTCAAGAGACCTACGCTCAGAGCCATTGCATAAGTGTTGGCGCTGCAGTTACGAGCGAAACCTGCACCTGCGAAAGGAACAACGTTCCAAACACGATCAGGATTGTAGCCACAGAGCATGTTGCTCAGATTGAAGAGCACCTGCTCCTGTGCGTTCCAGTACTTGAAGCTCTCGTCCATAGCCTTACCCCAAATACCTGAAACCTTTGTACGGAGACCGATACCCGGTGTGAACCACTTACCGATGGCTATTGAAGCCTGCGGATTTGAACGGAAGCTCTTGAAAGGACTTCTTGAAAGACCTTGTCCGTGTTCTGCTGATGTATAGAAGGCAGACCACTGAGCACCACCCTGGATAAACCAATTGCTCCAGAATGAGTTTGTAGCAACACTGTGCTTGAGCACAGGGTCAGCGTCCTGAGCGATTGATGCCATTGAGACGCCGGCAAAAGCCAAAACAATCAATAATTTTTTCATAACCTATATTTAATTAAATAAAAAATATCATACAAACGGAGGCCTAAGGCATTCGTTATGTGCACAAAGTTAGCAATAAAATCCATATAGCAACACTTTTTAGCAGAAAAATATTGTGTTTTGTATCAAAAAAAAGCTTAAATCAATCAAAATTGCATAAATCAACGCAATATTTACGAGAACAGATGTTCAATTTCAGTTTCCTTCAATATGCACAATATTTTCTTTCCGTCGGGTGTATAATTGAAATTTGAGCAGACAAAGAGGGCGTTGATGATGTTCTCCATCTCCTCATTGCTTAACACCTGACCGTAAACCACCGCCGCGTTGTCTGCAAGACCTGCCGCAAGTGTACGGCTCACTTCGTCGATATCGCCGGCGGGACATTCGGATGCCGAGCCCACCATGTCGCGTACCAGATTGACGTAATTGAGGCCATCGATGCCCGACGGCACGGCGTTTATGGCATAGGATGAGCCTCCGAGGTCGGTCAGTTCGAATCCGAGCGAGCTCATCTGTGGCATTATCTTGCGCAGGACAAGTTCTTCTGACACAGAGAAATGCACCACTTCCGGGAACAAGACTTTCTGCGGGAACGACTTGTTGTCGTGCAGCAGCGACAGATATTTCTCGAAAAGTATGCGCACGTGTGCCCTATGCTGGTCGATGATCATCAGTCCCGACTTGACCGCTGTCATGATGTAGCGTCCCTTATATTGATAATGTGCGGGTGACTTCTCGGCTATCTCGTTATGCTCGGCAGACTGAGCCGGCTCATCAGCTTTCGGCTCTTCGTCGAACAGTCCCGGCGCAACATCGTCATCAGCGGGCTTCAGACCTTCGTAAAGCTGTTCCCATCCTGCCGGAGCACTCGACTTGCGAGGTGACGACATTTCCTCAAACGGGTTGTAAGACGGATTGTACTGCACCTTAGGCATGGGCAGGTCGCCACCGTCATCGAACACCGGAATGTCGGGACGGTCCTGAGTATCGAAGTCGATTGCGGTGACATCATTGAACATTCCCACGCAGTCTTTCACCGCGGCGGACAGTATCTGCCAGATGGCCTGCTCGTTGTCGAACTTTATCTCGGTCTTTGTCGGGTGGATGTTCACGTCGATATTCTCGGCAGGCACATCGAAATATAGGAAATAAGGCACCTGTTCGCCCACCGGAACAAGCCGCTCGAACGCCGACATGACAGCCTTGTGGAAATACGGATGTTTCATATACCGGCCGTTGACGAAGAAGAACTGATGGACACCTTTCTTGCGCGCCGACTCAGGTTTGCCCACGAATCCGTGAATCTTACACAGCGTAGTATCCACATCGACGGGCAGAAGAGTCTGGTTTATCTTCTTTCCGAACACATCGACAATGCGCTGGCGCAGTCCACCGTTCTTGAGATTGAACAGTTCGTTGCCGTTGCTGTGGAGCGAGAACGTCACCGACGGATTGACGAGCACTATGCGCTCGAAAGCCGTAATGATGTTGTTCAGTTCCGTGGAGTTGGACTTCAGGAACTTACGGCGCGCCGGAACGTTATAGAAAAGATTGTCAACCATGAAATTGCTTCCCACCGGACAAGAGCACGGCTGCTGGTCGTCGAAGCGCGAGCCCGACACCGACAGATGCGTACCTATCTCATCCTCCGGCCTGCGGGTCTTCAGTTCGATATGCGCCACGGCGGCGATGGAAGCCAGAGCCTCACCACGGAATCCCATGGTGTGAAGCGAGAAAAGGTCTGAAGCATTGCGTATCTTCGACGTGGCATGGCGTTCGAAAGACATGCGCGCGTCGGTCTCAGACATACCCTTGCCGTCGTCGATCACCTGTATGGACGTACGTCCCGAGTCAACCACAAGCACACTGATGTGCGTGGCGCCGGCGTCGATTGAGTTTTCCACAAGCTCTTTCACAACGCTTGCAGGTCTTTGTATCACTTCGCCGGCCGCAATCTGATTGGCGACAGAATCGGGCAATAATTGTATGATATCACTCATATCAGAAGTTTATGAATATACTGATCAACGCAATAAACAATATTACAATAAACAGCAGCAGGAGTACGAGTCCGGAAAGCGACTGGCGGCGGTATTGTCCGCTGCGCCTTGTGTCACGGTCGCCGGCATAGGGTCGCACGGTTACGTGCTTTCCGACGGCTTTGCCGTCTTCTTCCGAAGACAATTCCTCTGCTGCACGGCGCTCTATGTCGCGCAGCATCTCACGCCGTTCGTCTATATATATAAAGGTGTGATTGAAACGTCGCGGACGGATA
The DNA here is from genome assembly GCA_900554695.1 of uncultured Prevotella sp. Taxonomy (GTDB): domain Bacteria; phylum Bacteroidota; class Bacteroidia; order Bacteroidales; family Bacteroidaceae; genus Prevotella. Next base: position 7,912 of record USHV01000016.1, read on the forward strand.
TTGCGGAAAAACATCATCGCTGAAGTCCTCCTCCCCTACTGCGCAGGCGCTGAATAGGCGCTGCCTGACGTTCCACTATCTTGAGTTTCTGATCCTCACTCTTTCCGCGCCAGTTGAAAACATCGGCAGGACTGGTCGGACGCAGTTTGTCGAACCACGCAAATTCCGGCAGCTTGTAGCGCTCGGGCGGTATCTGCGTCATAGGATAAATAGTGCCGACAGCCTTTGGTGCCCATATTTTCTCGAGCTGACGGGTGGGCGACATGAACAGACGCATGGTGTCGGTCTCTATGTAATTGAGATTGGTAAGCGTACTATCCTTGTCGTCGGAGATGTAATAAACAGACTTGACGTTGCCTGTTGATACGAGACGACGCAGCGCACCGTCGGTGAAATAGGCATCCATGAGCCGCGACGACACCTGATTGTAGTGTTCTTCCTTATCTATGAGCTCCACCGACAACGCCTGACCGATAACCCGCGCGAGCCTTACGGTGCTGTCGTTCATATAAACCTCTATCTTCTCACCGAGTAACTGACGGTTGTCGTTCCACACTATCGGATCGCGATACATCGTAAGACACGAATCGAGCGAATTGAACACGAGTGAGTCGCACACCGCCTGGACATCCGTGCGATATACTTTCACCTTACTGAAACCATGCACCTTGCGATAGACAGAGTCTGTATCTATATTATATGTATAGAGTTTCAAAGAGTCGGAGTGCATATACAGCGTGTCGGGTTGGCGCGAGAAGTCCTTCAGCAACACACTGTCCGTGGCATAGCCATAGCCTGTTTTCTCGTTGTAGAACAACCGGTTGCACCTCAATTCGTTCTTATTGAGCGTATCGATATATATCACATTGCCGAAGCCCTCGTTTATTCCGGTGTTATTGTTGTGGAAAAGACTGTCGCCGACAATGGTTTTCTCCTTATCGATTATGGTCGAACGTCCGAACAGTTGCGACTGGTCGGTCTTGGTGTTGAGGTATGCGTTCTCGGTCTTTATTATGCTTCCTTTAGACGTTATGCGCGAAGGACCGGTCACATGAGCCATAGACTTGCCGGTATCATAGAACAAAGAGTCGGTCAGGATGACTTGTTTGTCGCTGAGCATCTTCACGTTGTAGAAGAACGCTGCCTCCCTTGTCGCAGTGTTATACTCACCCCAGTCGGCCACGAGCTTATCTTTTCCGTCAATCAGCTCGCCGCCTTCGAAGAAGTAAGCGTAACTGTAAAGGCGGTCATAATTAAGACTGTCGGTATAAAGAGTGCGTCCACGATGTTTCATCACCACATTGCGACGCGCCAGCATCATCTGCTCCACGCCGTCGTACTCGGCGTAGTCGCACGTCAGCGAGAGCGTATCACCCTGTCTGAACCTCACATGTCCGAAAGCCTTCATGGCATTATCTTCCTGGAAAAAGTACGCGCTGTCGCACCAGAGATTTGCTCCGTTGTGTCTGAAATGCACCTTGCCCTTGGCTATCTGCGCCATAGGATTCAGTCCGTAGGCATCATACTTCAGTTCGTCGGCGTGCACCAGATACACCCTGTCGTCCTTAGCCGGCTTCTTAGGTGCTGGCAATCTGAGCGAAGAAGCGATAAGGCATAGTCCAAACAGGCATAGAACCAACATCATGATGATTCTATGCCCGCCCTGTAATCGGATTTTTATGTTATTATGCGTCATCTGACCCAACCTTCGTATTCGAAATCGCAGTTCTTATATTTGTCGTTCATTCTGACGTATGTTTTCTTTATCTTATCCACGACCCAATCGTGCAGGAACTTGTCTCGTTCCTTCTGCAACACCACGTTCTTCATCACCTGATAGTCCTCAGTGATTGTAGCGCGGTGAGCCTCGGTGCGGCTCTTGAGCTTGATGATGGCACAAACGGTCTTGCCCTGATTGTTGAGCATCTCGAAAGCGTTTGATATCTCGCCCACCTTCAGCTTCTCAACCTCACGCGCAACTTCTGTCGGCAGGTCCTGCATGCGGAAACGTGAAGTACGGCCCTCAGCCGAAATGTATGACATGACACCGTGGTTGTTGCGTGTGTCCTTATCGTCTGACACATAAGTCGCAGCTTCCTCGAACGTGTATTTGCCGTCGCGGATCTCTCCAGACAACGAGTCGAGCTTGTGAGTCATCTCGTCTATGGCCTCCTGTGACACCTTAGGTCTGCGCAGGATGTGGCGCACCTTTATCTTGTCGCCTCGCTTATCGATGAGCTGAATGATGTGATAACCATACTCAGACTCAACAATCTTGGATATTTTCTTAGGATCGGTAAGGTTGAACGCCACGTTGGCGAACGCCGGATCGAGGTAACCACGTCCCACGTAATCCATCTCTCCACCTTGTCGTGCAGAGCCAGGATCTTCAGAATAAAGACGTGCGAGCGTTGCGAAAGTAGTCTCTCCGCTCATTATTCGTTCGGTGTATGAACGCAGATCGTTCTTCACACGGTTGATTTCCTCCTGCGATACCTTAGGCTGTTTTGTAATGATTTCCACCTCTACCTCTGTCGGCACGAGTGGCAGACTGTCTTCAGGCAGGTCACGGAAATAGCGGCGCACATCGGCCGGAGTCACGGTGATGTCTTCCACAAGTTTCTTTTTCATCATGCTGATGAGCTGACTGTTCTTGAACTCATCATGCAGTTCCTGTCGCATCTGCGACACAGACTCCTTGCGGTATTCCTCCAGTTTCTCGCGCGAACCTGCCACCTGAATCCAGCGGTTTATCTGCTCGTCGATGGCTCTTGCCACGTCCGACTCCGACACCTCTATAGAGTCGAGTTCCGCCTGATGCAGAAACAGTTTCTGCACAGCGAGCTGCTCAGGTATGGCACAATCGGGATTGCCGCGCCATTTGATGCCTTCGGCCTCGCCCTGCAGGCGCATCATCTCGACATCAGACTTCAGGATGGGTTCGTCGCCCACAATCCATATCACCTCATCGGCAATGCTGCTTTCCGGTATCTCGGTTTTCTGAGCCGTTGCCACGGAGTCGCTGTCGGAGCCCCCACGCGCGGCCTGAGTACGTGCGGTGACGCTCAAGCCGGACAGGAACACCAAAGCCAGCAAACCGGTATAGATGTTAATCACTTTTCTCATTATATTCTGTTTAGTTTAAAATCGGCAAAAGACCTTCAATGCTTGTTCACCGTGGCGAGCACGCTCTTGTCCACCGTGACTGCATATTTCTTTCTCAGATCAGCCACCCACTGCTCTTCGAGCTGTTCCTGATAGTCGGTCACCACAAGCTCGCGCACATCCTCGTACGACTTAGGCGACTTGAGCAGCTTGCCATAAACGGCAGGTATGGGATATTCGGCGGGCGGAGTGACAACCGAATCCTTTCCGAACACCACCTTGTCTATCAGCGCGTTGTCGCCTTTCTTGAATATACCTTTCACCACCTTTATGCGTATGGTGCTGTCGTTGAAAGCATGGCGCAGAGTGTCGGCCCAATCCTTGAAGTCCACTTTTTTCAAGACGTCCTTCACGGCCTGCACGTCGGCCTCGTCTTTCACGTAGTAAGCAATACCTTTATATCTGGGTGAGTCCCAGCGATATTTCTTCTTGTTCTTCTTGAACATGCGCTCGAGTCCCTTCTCGTCGGTGGCAGCCTTCTCCCATACGGTGCGGTTGCTTATCTCGTAGAGCAGCAGTCCGTCGTGATATTCGCGTATGAGGTTCTTCAGGTCTGGGTCCGAAGCCTCCATCTCGGCGGCTCTCTTGTCGAGCACCTCATCAGGAGTCATCTGCGGCACAGAGGCCTTGGCTATTGAGTCGATGTTCTGTGTTATGATGCGCTCGCGCACTCCGCGCTGGTCGATGAAGCGCACTATGTCGGCGTGAATGGAGTCGTAGGGGAAGAACTTGCTCTTGTCCTCGAGCAGCACTATGTGATAGCCTGCCGGCGAGAGAAACGGTTTGCTCATCTCACCCTTCTTCAGTGAGAAGATGACATCCTCAAACTCCTTGAGCGTCTGACCTTTCTGCAGCCACGGCAGTAGTCCGCCCTCGACGGCAGAGCGGCGGTCGTCAGAGCATTTGCGTGCCAGTTCGGAAAAGTCGGCACCACCCTGCAGCGCGTTGTATATGGAGTCTATGCGTTCCTTGGCCTTTGCCTGAGCGTCGGCCGGAGCATTCTGTCTGAGCCCCACGAGAATGTGCGCCGGTCTCACAAGTCCGCCGAGTGAGTCGACACGAGTCTGCGTAGCCTTGTAAATTTTCCAAGCCTCGTTCTCTATGTCGGTGTTGTTGATGAACGACGGGCGTATCTGCTGATTGCGGTAGAGCAGGAATTCAGACCTGAAACTCTTTGTGGTGTCTATGCCGGCATCCATTGCTGCCTGCACCTTCAGTTTATAGTTGATGAAAAGATCGACATACTCGTCAACGCTTTTCTTATCGACCACTGTCTCAGAGTTGTTCTTATTGTAAGAATATTCAAACTCAGAACGTGTCACGGGATGGCCGTTTATGGTCATCACCACCGGGTCGTTCTGAGCATTTGCAATGCTTCCGCAAAGAAGCATTGCAAACATCAGTACACTTAATTTCATTATAGGTTTCTGTTTTTACAAAAATATCGTCAGTGCCTTCCCATTATTCAGGACGTGAATAATTAGGAGCCTCACTTGTGATCATGATGTCGTGAGGATGGCTTTCAAGCACACCGGCGTTGGTGATGCGTGTGAAGCGTGCACCGTGCAGTTCCTCTATGTCGTGAGCACCGCAGTAGCCCATGCCTGAGCGCAGACCACCTACGAGCTGATAGATCACCTCCTGAACAGTTCCTTTGTAAGGCACGCGTCCTGCTATTCCCTCCGGAACGAGTTTCTTCACGTTCTTTGTGCCGGCCTGGAAGTAGCGGTCCTTTGAGCCGTTCTCCATAGCCTCGAGCGATCCCATACCGCGATAGCTCTTGAACTTACGTCCGTTGAAGATGATTGTGTCGCCCGGGCTCTCCTCTGTACCTGCTACAAGCGAACCGATCATAACGCATGTTCCACCTGCTGCAAGAGCCTTGACAACATCGCCCGAATAGCGGAGTCCGCCGTCGGCGATCAACGGAACGCCTGTGCCCTTGAGGGCTGTATATACATCATAGATGGCACTGAGCTGCGGCACACCTACACCGGCAACGACACGTGTGGTGCAGATAGAACCCGGTCCGATGCCCACCTTGATGGCGTCGGCGCCATTGTCAACCAACATCTTTGCTGCCGCGCCTGTAGCTACGTTGCCCACTACTATATCGACATTCGGGAACGCGCCCTTGGCCTCGACGAGTTTCTCGATGACATATTTTGAATGTCCGTGAGCGGTATCGATAACGATGGCGTCGGCACCGGCCTCGACAAGAGCCTGCATACGGTCGAGCGTATCCACCGTCACGCCTACTCCGGCAGCCACGCGCAGACGTCCTTTGTCGTCCTTGCATGCCATCGGTTTGTCCTTGGCCTTTGTTATGTCCTTGTATGTGATGAGTCCCACCAGGTGATTGTCCTTATCGACAACCGGCAGTTTCTCAATCTTGTTTTCCTGTAATATCTGTGCTGCAGCGCTGAGGTCAGTCTGCAAATGAGTGGTGACAAGGTTCTCAGAAGTCATCACCTCGTCAATGAGTTTGTCAAGATGACGCTCGAAGCGCAAGTCGCGGTTGGTAACTATACCCACAAGATGCTTTTCATCATCTACGACAGGTATTCCGCCGATGTGATACTCGGCCATTATGTCGAGAGCATCCTGCACCGTGCTTCCGCGGCGGATGGTTACCGGATCGTATATCATTCCGTTCTCGGCACGCTTTACGATGGCTACCTGACGGGCCTGTTCCTCTATAGACATGTTCTTGTGTATGACACCTATACCTCCTTCACGCGCAATGGCGATTGCCATAGCCGATTCGGTGACTGTGTCCATGGCAGCAGTCACAAACGGCACGTTCAGAGTGATGTTACGTGAGAAACGGGTTTTCAGATCTACCATCTTAGGTAATACCTCGGAATAAGCCGGAATAAGAAGGACGTCATCGAAGGTCAGACCGTCCATTACAATTTTATCTGCAACAAATGATGACATATAATACATTAAAAATTTATTGCGTGCAAATTTAGCATAAATTTTTCACATTGAACGTAACACGGCGGGCTTTTCATTAATACATTAACACTATTTATCCGAAATCGGCAGACGCCGACACCCTAAACCGTTCACTATGGCACGGACTCGCGACGTGAAAACGGGCTTAATAGGTGTCAGAAAGCCCCACCGGCGTAAGGTCGGGAAACAGGAAGTCGGGAATGGCAGAACGGCTCGGCCAAGCGCCGCGACAGCTCCGGACAAGAGCCCGGTCTGGCCACCGCAAGAACGGACTGCCGCGTATCCCTCGGCAGACAGCACACAAAGCCGCGGAAAAGGCCGAAACGGAACGGAAACGAGGCAAAATTTCTTGACTTTTTTTTGACAATTAACATTTACAAAATAGAAATGAAGAAGCTCCGAAAAGGCCTTTTTCTGCCTTCGGAAACATAGAATTGACCGAGTTGCGACACGGGAAAAACAATGCGGCGGTGCGAAAAAGCCCATTTCACGATTCAAAATGCCCCATTTCGGATGATGATATGCACCATTTCAGCACCCGAAATGCACCATATCGCAGTCCGAAATGGGGCATTTCGCAACGCAATCCGGTTTTTATCATTGCACGTTATGCGCGCAATCGCACATAACACACAGATATCCAGCGCATTAAAACTGCACGCTCATATTCGCGATATTTGCGCCCGGGAATAAAATTTTTCAGAAAACAGGGCTCCATGACGAGTTGAGCGGGACGATTTAACACAATTAACAATAGTTCACATACAGTGATTTCAACCCATGTCGCGAGGCTGCACGGCGGACGACGACGAACGGCAGCGCAGCAGACTTACGGCACATGACCGCAAAAAAATGTGCGGACCGCACGCACAAAGGCATACGGTCCGCACACGTATCATATTTTTACAGCCGGTACAACAGGGCATCAGTTGCCCATCTCAGACAGGAACTTTATGCGCACCAGGCGTATGTCGTTCTCCGTGCTGTCGTCGCCCAGCTCCTCGAGAGCCGTCTCTATGTCTCCCGTCTCGCTTTCGCGGAAATACTCGTATATGTCGTCTATGTGGTCGGCATCCATCACGTCGTCGAGGAAATAGTCGATGTTGAGTTTCGTGCCGCTGTAAACTATTGCCTCGATCTCGTCGAGCAGTTCCTCAAACTCGAGTCCATGCGCCGACGCTATGTCGTCGAGCGGTATCTGGCGATCTATGCTCTGTATTATCTTCACCTTCAGCATGGACTTCTTCGCCACGGTGCGCACGCGCAGCTCCTCGGGCCGCTCAATGTCGTTCTCCTCACAGTGGCGCTTTATCAGTTCGCAGAATTCGCGTCCGTAGCGCTTGGCCTTGCCTATGCCCACGCCCTGTATGTTCTGCAATTCCTCTATGGTGATGGGGTACATTGTGGCCATCTGCTCGAGCGATACGTCCTGGAAGATGACGTATCCGGGCAGTCCCTGCTTCTTTGCCACCTTCTTGCGCAGATCCTTCAGCATGGAGTAGAGCTCCGGATCGAGCGCCGCGCCCGAGCGGTCGCCGCCCTCCTCCTCGTATTGTTCGCTGAAATCGTTGTCCTCGACAATCATGAACGAAGTAGGATTCTTTATGAACTTGCGTCCCGCCGGAGTTATCTTCAGCACTCCATAGTTCTCCACCTCCTTGTCCAGATAGCCGGCAATGAGCGCCTGACGTATCACGGGGTTCCATATCTTCGGGTCTTCGTCCTCGCCCGAACCGAACTCCTCGAGCTGGTCGTGCTTGTGAGAGACAATCTCGTCGGTGGAGCGTCCTTTCACAAAATCAATGAGATATGGCTGCTGGAACGCCTCCTTTATGGCCACAACAGCCTTGAGTATGATGAGCAGAGCGTCCTTGCCCTCGCGCTTCTCCTTGGGATGCAGACAGTTGTCGCAGTTGCCGCAATTCTCTTGATGATACTCCTCGCCGAAGTAATGCAGCAGCAGCTTGCGTCGGCATACGCACGACTCGGCATAGGCTGCCGTCTCCTGGAGCAGCTGTTTGCCTATGTCCTGCTCGGCGACAGGCTTTCCCTCCATGAACTTCTCGAGCTTCTGAAGGTCCTGATAGGCGTAGAAAGCGATGCAGATGCCCTCGCCTCCGTCGCGTCCGGCGCGTCCTGTCTCCTGGTAGTAGCCCTCAAGGCTCTTTGGAATATCATAATGTATGACGAAGCGCACGTCGGGTTTGTCTATTCCCATGCCGAAAGCTATGGTGGCGACAATGACGTCGATGCGCTCCATGAGGAAGTCGTCCTGCGTCTGCGAGCGTGTGGCGGAGTCGAGACCTGCGTGATAAGGCGCCGCCTTTATGTCGTTTGCCTGCAACACGGCGGCAAGCTCCTCCACCTTCTTACGCGATATGCAATACACGATGCCGCTCTTTCCGGCATTGTGCTTTATGAATTTTATTATCTGTTTGTCTATGTCCTTGGTCTTCTGTCTTACCTCGTAATAGAGGTTTGGACGGTTGAACGAGCTCTTGAACTCGCGTGCGTTCAGTATGCCCAGACTCTTCTTTATGTCTGTCCTCACCTTGTCGGTGGCGGTGGCGGTGAGCGCTATGACCGGCGCCGCGCCTATCTTGTTTATCGTAGGCCGTATGTTACGGTACTCAGGACGGAAATCGTGTCCCCACTCCGAGATGCAGTGCGCCTCGTCTATGGCGTAGAACGAAATCTTGAATGATTTGAAAAATTCGAGATTATCCTCTTTGTTGAGCGATTCCGGCGCCACATAGAGCAGTTTGGTCCTGCCGGCGTGCACGTCGTCCATCACCTGTTGTATGGCGGCCTTGTTGAGCGACGAGTTCAGATAATGAGCCACTCCGCTTTCCTCACTCAGTCCGTTGATAACATCAACCTGGTTTTTCATAAGAGCGATGAGCGGCGACACTACTATGGCCGTGCCTTCCATTATGAGTGACGGCAGCTGATAGCACAGACTCTTTCCGCCACCTGTCGGCATGAGCACGAAGGTGTCGTTGCCGTCGAGCAGGTTGCGTATGATTGCCTCCTGATCGCCTTTGAACTTGTCGAAGCCGAAATATCGCTTCAGTTCTTCGTTAAGATTAACTTTAGATGTCATAGAGTTTGTTTAGAATGAAAGGTAGAGAACTACGTGGCAGTTGTATAAGCAACAGATAATCGGCAATGCGCGCGACCGGATTCAGGCTTCCACCGGTCCGCGCAGATGCGATTTGTCAAGCTGGCTCTTGGCATAGTCAAGGGTCACTTCGAATGAGTCAATGTGTTTGGACGGAGCATCGAACATCGCGTCGGTCATTATCGACTCGACAATCGACCTCAGTCCGCGCGCTCCCAACTTGTATTCCACAGCCTTATCGACAATGAAATCGAGCGCCTCGTCGGCGAAGGTGAGCTTTATGCCGTCCATCTCGAAGAGCTTGCAATACTGCTTCACGATGGAGTTCTTCGGCTCGACGAGAATCCTGCGCAACGCCGTGCGATCGAGCGGATCGAGATATGTGAGCACCGGCAGACGGCCGATGATCTCAGGTATGAGTCCGAACGACTTGAGGTCTTGCGGAAGGATGTATTTCATTATGTTCTCCTTGTCTATCTTGTGAGCGTTGCGCACGGTGTTGAAGCCCACCACTCCGGTGTTCATGCGCTGGGCAATCTTGCGCTCGATGCCGTCGAACGCACCGCCGCAGATGAAGAGTATGTTGTGGGTGTCAACGTGTATGTAGTCCTGGTCAGGATGTTTGCGTCCGCCTTTTGGCGGTACGTTTACCATCGTTCCCTCAAGCAGCTTGAGCAATCCCTGCTGAACACCCTCGCCGCTGACATCACGTGTGATGCTCGGGTTGTCGCTCTTGCGGGCTATCTTGTCTATCTCGTCGATGAATACGATGCCTCGCTCGGCAGCAGCCAGGTCGTAGTCGGCCACCTGCAACAGACGGCTCAGGATGCTCTCCACGTCCTCGCCCACGTAGCCTGCCTCGGTAAAGACAGTAGCATCGACGATGGTGAAAGGCACATCGAGCAGCTTCGCTATGGTGCGGGCCATGAGAGTCTTGCCCGTTCCGGTGCTGCCAACCATTATGATGTTGCTCTTCTCTATCTCAACACCACCGTCGTCCTTGGGCTGTTGCAGACGTTTGTAGTGATTATATACGGCAACCGAGAGATAGCGTTTGGCCGCGTCCTGACCTATGATGTACTGGTCGAGAAAGTCTTTTATCTCTTTCGGTTTTGGTACTTTCTTTATCTTGAACTTGTCGCTGCCGGCGGAAGATGTGCCGTTATGGTCGAGAAGGCCTGTCGATTCCACTATATGATAAGCCGACACGGCGCAATCCTCACAGATAAAGCCGTCGAGACCGGTTATCAGCAGTTTGACATCTTTCTCGCTTCTTCCGCAGAAGCTGCATACTTTTTTTGGCATTCTACTTCTTGTGTCTTTTGATATATTCGTTTATTCAGTCAGGATCCGTGTGCGTCATAAGCTCCGCCTGCACGGTCCGGACATTTTATTTGTCGGCGCCGCCCTTGCGTTTCATCACCGCATCAATCATGCCATACTCCTTGGCTTCCTCGGCCGTCATCCAATAGTTGCGGTCGCTGTCCTGCCATACTTTCTCAAACGGAGTGTGCGAGTGCTCGGAGATGATGTTGTAGAGTTCTTTCTTGAACTTCTGTATCTCGCGTGCCTCGATCTCGATATCAGAGGCCTGTCCCTGCACTCCGCCGAGAGGCTGGTGTATCATGACGCGGCTGTGGGTGAGCGCGGTGCGTTTTCCTTCCTTGCCTGCCACGAGAAGCACGGCTGCCATAGATGCCGCCATGCCCGTACACATCGTTGCCACGTCGCTCTCGATGAACTGCATTGTGTCGTATATGCCGAGACCTGCCGTGACGCTTCCGCCCGGAGAGTTGATGTAGATGTTGATGTCGAGCGAGCTGTCAACCGAGTCGAGGTATAGCAACTGTGCCTGTAGCACGTTGGCTGTATAATCGTTTATTTCTGTTCCGAGGAATATGATGCGGTCGGCCATCAGTCGCGAGAAGACATCGAGCTGTGTTACGTTGAGCTGTCTCTCTTCAAGGATGTAGGGGTTGAGATAACCGGCCTGCGCCTTGACGACGTCGTCAAACGTCAGTCCGTTTATACCAAGATGACCTGTGGCATACTTTCTAAAATCGTTCATACTATGACAATAATATATTTATTATATTCAAAAAAACCGATTAATAAATATACAGAAAAAGAGGTTATCGGCTCTTTTCTGCAAATTATCCTACACAAAGATAGGAAAAAAAGTCGATAACCTCTTAAAAAAGAAGTTTTTTTTCAAATTTATTTATTTCATCAACTCATTGAATTCATCAAGAGTTACGGTTTTCTTATCGAGAGAAACAACTCCCTTCAATGCGTCAACAAGTTTTTTCTCTACTGCGCTGTCAACGAAATTCGCTGCGCTGTCGCGTTTCTTCAGCATCTCGTCGGCATAGTTGTCGAGATATTCCTCAGGAACATTGTTCATGCCATACTGAGCGAACTGCATGCGTGCAGCCTCTTTTGCGGCAGCCTTGACGTCGGCGTCCTCAACCTTGATGTTGTTGGCAGCGACGAGCTGCTCCTTGATGAGGTGCCACTTGAGCTGCTTGATGCTCTCGTCATAGTTCTTCTCTACATATTCCTCGCCCTTATCCTTGTTGTTGAGGAGCATGATGCGCTTGAGCAGAGCGTCCGGGAATGTCAGCTCACCAACTTTGTCCTCAGCATACTTGCGTACGTCGAGCATGAACTTGTAGTCGCTGTTGGCCTGGAGCTGCGGTTTGAGTCCTTCAGCAATCTTGCCACGGAACTCCTCTTCGCTCTTCACTGTGTCCTTGCCGAACACCTGATCGAACAGAGCCTGATTTACATCAGCCTTCTTGAAGCGGTTGATTTCGATTACCTGATAGCTGAAGTCAGCCTCAACATCCTTAACGGCGTCGCGGTTGATCTTGAGCAGGTTTGCAACCTCTGAGTCGTTGTCCGGATAAGCCTTGCGCGGGTTGAAAGTGATGATGTCGCCTGGTTTTGCGTTGTCGAACAGTTTCTTCTGGTCGTCCACCTTGATGTATTCAGGCATCATGACAGCGCCTTCCACTGTTATGCCGCCTTCCTTTGTATTGCCGTCGGCGTCGAGCTCGCGCAGATCGCCTTTCAGCATGTCGCGCTGCTCACCGTCGTAGCTGTCAGCCTTCTCGTAGCTTCCCAGCTGGCTGGCGAACATATCAACCTGCTGGTCGATGAGTTTGTCGTCTGCCTGGATTTCATAATAAGCTATCTTTGTGTCTCCGTTGAGCTCAATCTTGAACTCAGGAGCGACAGCTATGTCGAACATGAAAGTATAAGGTCCGTCCTTCTCGATGTCAACCGGCTCCTGCTTCTCAGAAGGCAGAGGCTCGCCGAGCATCTGTATCTTGTTTTCTCTTATGTAGTTGTAAATCTGTTCTCCCACGTACTTGTTAAGAGTGTCCATCTTTACAGACGGTCCGAACTGCTTCTTAATAAGTCCCATCGGCACCATGCCGGGGCGGAAGCCCGGGAAGTTAGCTCTCTTACGATAGTCTTTCAAAGTCTTTTCTACATTATCTTTGAAATCTGCGTCTTCGACGGTGACGGTCATAAGGCCATTCACTTTGTCGGGATTCTCAAATAAAATGTTCATTTGTGATTTGATTTTCTATATTTATTTATTGATTATTTTTCGTTTCGAAAGTGCAAAATTACTCATTATTAATGTAATAACCTAACATAAGAATGAAAATTTTGTTTTTTTACCACTTTGTGAAGCGGCTGACAGACGACGGCGCGCGGCACAGGAAAGGCGCCGCACGGAACAGACGGCAAGCAGCCGCGCACAACGGGAATCATATACGCAGGCTCGCAACCACGCTTCCGTCGAGCCGGCGTATGCTCATCTCGCCGTCGTCGTAGAGCGCGAACGTGGGTTCGCGGTCTTCCTTGGGAAAAGTCACCGAACCGGTATTGCATATCACCTGTCCGCCGTTGTCGCGACAGAGTTTCCACAAGTGGGTGTGGCCATACACGAACACGTCGTGGCGGCATGGCGGCATGTTGTTCTCATTATATATATGTCCGTGCGTGAGGAAGAGGCGTCTGCCGCCGTCCACCACCACGACATAGTCGGCCATCATGGGAAACTTGAGGAGCATCTGATCGACATCCGAGTCGCAGTTTCCCCTCACGGCCACGATGTCGCCGCTCATTGCGTTGAGCCTTTCGACGATGGCCGCGGGATTGATGTCGTCGGGTATGCGGTTGCGCGGACCGTAATTGATTATGTCGCCGAGCAGGAGCAGCATGTCACAGTGCTCGTTTCTGTAAAAGTCGAGGGCGCGTTCGAGCCGGCCTATTGAGCCGTGTATGTCGGACAAAAGCATGTATTTCATAATCTCAGCGCATCATTCGTTGTCAGACATGGCCTTCTCCCTCGCCCTACGTTCCTCGTCGATGAGCTGAAAATTCTTTTTCTTCAGCTCGAAACTGTTACTCAGATACTTCTCGCGCACTATCTGGTTGGCCGCCAGTTCCTCGGGCGCTCCCTGGAACAATATCCTGCCTTCGAACAGAAGATAAGCACGGTCGGTGATGTTGAGCGTCTCGTGCACGTTGTGGTCGGTGATGAGGATACCGATGTTGCGGTATTTCAGGCGCCAGACAATGTGCTGTATGTCCTCCACGGCGATAGGATCGACGCCGGCGAAAGGCTCGTCGAGCATGATGAACTTAGGGTCGATGGCAAGACAGCGCGCTATCTCCGTGCGTCGGCGCTCGCCTCCCGAGAGCTGGTCGCCCTTGTTCTTGCGCACCTTGTTGAGTCGGAACTCGCTGATGAGACTCTCGAGCTTGTCGAGCTGTTGGGTGCGCGAGAGGCCCGTCATCTCGAGCACCGAGAGAATGTTGTCCTCGACACTCATCTTACGGAACACGCTCGCCTCCTGCGGAAGATAACCAACGCCGGCACGCGCACGCTTATAGACGGGATAGTCGGTGATGTCCTTATCGTCGAGATATATGTGTCCCGCGTTGGGCACAATGAGTCCGGTGGTCATATAGAACGATGTGGTCTTGCCCGCACCGTTAGGTCCGAGCAGTCCGACAATCTCTCCCTGTCTCACGTTTATCGACACATCGTTCACCACGGTACGCTTGCCGTAGCGCTTCACGAGTCCTTCGGTGCGCAGCACCATTCTGTGTTCGGGCGCCGCGGTTGTCTTGTTGTCTGTTTCGTTCATATCAATGATTATATCGGTTACAAAGTTAAATGTTTTTATCTTTCCGTGCAAACCATGTTTTATGCTTTTTTCACAAGCACGCGACGGCGCGCTCCGCACACCGGCAAAAATGCGTGGCCGGCAGTTTATGAAGACATCACACGGGCGGAATATCCGGAGAGTAAAGCCATGCCAGAAACGCCATTGCGTTAACATACATTTACTTTCGGAAGTCAGGATTTAACATTTCATTTTTCCCAATCCAGAGAAACGACAGGCGACGAAAAGGCCAATATCACCCCATCGGGAACAAGACGCGGACCGTCCGACGGCGGATGATTTTGCGAAATGGGCTTTTTCGCACTCCGAAATGGTGCATTTCGCAGCATGAAACGGGCTTAATCGGAAGCCGAAATAGCCTATATCGGAAGTCGAAATGGGATATTTCGCAAAGCCGTCCGAGCACAGGCGAATTGCCATATTTAGCAAACGGCTGTGTATCAACGCGTTGCGAAAACGCCGAATTTTCGCGATTTTCAGAGCAAAACCGTCACCGGTGCGCTGCGAAACGATTTTTGAGCGTCTGCGGCGGCAAATATTTAACATTCTACCTACATAAATTCCGATTTTTTATATTTCGTCACACATCATCGACTATCCGCCCCTCTCCCACCCTACGCACTGCCGCCGGAGGCGCGTCAATCTGAAATAAACATAAAACTTCAACGCTTTTGACAGTTTTTCAATCTTTTATTACTACTTTTGCACCCATAGACACACAGGCATATCAAAAAGTCAGAATATGTTGATTACAAAATATTTAAACACCCTCGGACGCTATCTGATGCTGATGGGCCGTTCGTTCTCGCGTCCGGAACGTATGCGCATGTTTCTCAAACAATACATCAAGGAAATGTCGTCGCTCGGCGTAAATTCCATCGGCATCGTGCTGCTCATCTCATTTTTCATCGGAGCCGTGATTTGCATTCAGATGAAGCTCAACATACAGAGCCCGTGGATGCCGCGGTGGGTGTCGGGTTACACCACGCGTGAGATACTGCTGCTCGAGTTCTCATCGTCAATAATGTGTCTCATCCTCGCCGGAAAGGTGGGGTCGAACATAGCCTCGGAGCTCGGCACCATGCGCGTGACGCAGCAGATAGACGCCCTGGAGATAATGGGTGTGAACTCAGCCAACTATCTCATTCTGCCGAAAATACTGGCACTGGTAACCATCATGCCGTTCCTCGTAATCTTCTCATCCACCACCGGAATACTGGGAGCCTACGGCACGGCATACATCGGACACATACTGCCTCCGGACGACCTGACGCTCGGACTGCAACATTCGTTCAACCCGTGGTTCGTGTGGATGAGTATCATAAAAAGCCTGTTCTTCGCGTTCATAATCTCGAGCGTGTCCTCATATTTCGGCTATACGGTCGAGGGCGGTTCGGTAGAAGTGGGCAAAGCGAGCACCGACGCCGTGGTGAGCTCGAGCGTGCTCATTCTGTTCTCAGACGTTTTCCTCACACAGATGCTGTCTTGATTGGTACTGACAGGTGCGGAAGTCCTGAAACGGGACGCGGAAAGGCGACGGACTTATCATAAGGAAAGAATGAAATTATCAGTAAGGAAGAAAGAAAATGATTGAAATACAACATCTATATAAGTCGTTCGACGGAAAAGAAGTGCTGAAAGACATCAACGCTGTGTTCGAGGACGGCAAGACAAACCTCATCATCGGACAGAGCGGAAGCGGAAAGACCGTGCTGATGAAGAATCTCGTCGGACTGCTCACTCCTACAAGCGGGCGGGTGCTGTATGACGGCCGCGACTTCGTGGGACTGAGCAAGGCGGAGCGCGTGAACATGCGGCGCGAGATGGGAATGATATTCCAGAGCGCGGCACTTTTCGACTCGCTCAACGTGCTGGAGAACGTAATGTTCCCGCTCGACATGTTCTCGTCGATGAACTATCGCGAGCGTGTGAAGCGTGCGCAGGAATGTCTCGACCGCGTGAATCTCGGCGACGCGCAGAACAAGTATCCGGGCGAGATATCGGGAGGTATGCAGAAACGTGTGGCAATAGCACGCGCCATTGTGCTCAACCCCAAATATCTGTTCTGCGACGAACCTAACTCCGGACTCGACCCGCGCACCTCGCTCGTAATCGACTCACTGCTGAGCAGCATCACAAAAGACTTCAACATCACGACCATAATAAACACGCACGACATGAACTCGGTGATGGGCATAGGCGAGAACATCATCTTCATATATCAGGGCAACAAGGAGTGGCAGGGCACCAAGGACGACGTGATGACCTCGACCAACGAGAAACTGAACGACCTGGTGTTCGCCTCTGAACTCTTCAAGAAGGTGAAGGAAGTGGCAATGGAGAAGGCTGCCGCGCGCAAAAACAACTGAAAAAACAAAAACGAAAACCTTTATAATTTCATATTTTATTTCATACAGAGTAAACACCACACAATAAAAACATCCGTCATCAGTTACCACAACTGATGACGGATCCGGTGTTTCTCTGGTTTCAGACTATTGAATATCTTCGAATGTCGTCGTCAGGAAACAATCTGCAATAAATCTCAATGCACAATTTGCATGATTGCTCCTGGCCGACGGCATCTTTTATTCGTGTTATTGAGAGATTAGTTCTGCTTTGAATGTCTCGTTGAACACATCCACCGTGATGCGGTATGTTCCGTCTTTGGTGATGGTCCATTTGGTGTCGTCGCCGTTTGTTCTCACGAGCTTGGTTGTGAGCGGGTCCTCACCCTGCACAAAAGGATGAATCTCTTTCTGTCCCCAGTTCTTCCAACCCATAATCTTGAAGCTCGACGGCTCCTCTATGTTCTGATGAGTCTTCAGCTCGCCGGTCCATGTCCACACCATCTCGTTGTTCGGGTCCTGTGTCATCGACTCGGCTGTGAACGCGTTCCATCCGGTCTTGGTGGCTCCGCCGCCGATGTAAGCCTCTTCCCACGGAATGAAAAGTTCGCCTCTCACGGTCTTGCCGTCACTGCTTACGTAGAAGCGGTAGCGGTCTTCCGAGAACGGAACAATCCACGCTGCCTTGGCGGCATCGGCTGTCTGAACAGTCTCAACGCCCTTGTTCACGATGTAAGAATCCACATATTTCGGCGCGATATACTTAGTGTCGGCACCAGCCTTTCCGGTGGTCATTATCTTCAGTTCGCCATCCTTGAGCGAGCCTGCGAATCTGAAATCTCCGTCAGGAGTCTTCTGCAGCTGACGTGTTCCCTCAGGAACAGCGCTTCCTGTTATCCACAGATTCTGATAAGTCTGGGCTTTGGCTGTATATCCGAACAGTATTGACAATATGAATATAATACTGATATTTCTCATTTCTTTCTGTTTTTTATTTTACGAACCATTGATTCTTTTCCGGTTTCATGTCTTCCGCCACCGTGCAGAGCTGTCCGCACGGAGCGGCCTGAGCATGTATTGTCAACCGGAGCCTTGCTTCCGGCTCCGTTCCGGATTTATTTTTTCACGTCCACTTTTACCACAGTCTTCTTAGCACAAGGTATGTTTGCGAGGTTTATATTCACCGTGCGTGTGGCTGCGTCGTAGCTCCAGTCGGCGTTACCGAGCTTCTTGCCGTTAAGGCTTACGGCCGTAGGAGCGTTCTCGGCAAGCAGTTTCACGGTGTAGTTGCGCTTCTCCGGCATTCCGGGGAACGAACCTTCGCGCGCATTGATGGTCAGGGTTACGCTTCCTGCGGTGCGCTTCTGCTCGAACTTGGTGTTTGTGAACAGACCCTTCTTGTAGCCTTCGGTGTTGTTCTCGTCCTCATAGAGGGTTGACGAACCGTCTGCTCCCGGCACAACCTTCAGCACGATGCGGTCAGGACGGTTGTTGAGGTTCATCACGTTCTCGTAGTTCACGATTATGCTTCCTACCTTATAGAAATAAGGAATCTCGGTCTGCTTGTATGAATCAACGAACTCTCTGTTGCCGTCAACTACCTTGTTGCGGCATACATCGAACCATTTGCCTTCCGGCAACCATATCTTTCTTTCAGTAAGACCATTCTTTCCGGCGGTCAGGACAGGTGCGACGAGAATCTCATCGCCGAACATATATTCGTCTTCGTAACGGTAAGCGTTGTTCACTTCAGGATAGTCGTAGTAAAGCGGACGGCAGATTGACACACCCGTATCGTATGCCTCGCGTGCCGCAGTGTAGATATAAGGCATGAGCTCATATCTGAGTTTCACCGTCTGGAGCAGATCCGGGAAGTTAGGATATTTCCATATACGCATCTCGATCTTCGGATCGTTTGTGGCGTGAGTTCTGAACAGAGGAGAGAATACTCCGTATTGCATCCATCTAAGATAAAGTTCCGGATTGTTGTTTCCGTGCTGATGACCACCGAGGTCGTGTCCCCAATAGCCGAAGCCTACGTTTGCAGCCGTAGCAGTGAAGTAAGGCTGGAAAGCCAGTGTCGGGAATGTGGAGAATGAGTCGCCGGAGAATCCGATAGGATAACGGTGGCTTCCGAGTCCTCCCCAACGGTGGAATATCAGCGGACGACGGTCCGGATGAGTGTTTTTCATATCATTGTAGAACACGTGGTTGCACCAGAAAGTCTCGCTCAGTCCGTCCATGCGTGGGTTGGTGAGGTTCTGCTGCCAGTCGAGCCACCAGAAGTCCACACCGTCTTTCTCTCTGTTGTGCAAGATGTCCTTAAACATATTCTTATAGAATACAGAGTCCTCAAGATGCCATGGCACAACCTTTGTGGTTGCGGGATCCATGCCCATATCCTTCACAAGCAGGCTGAAGTTTTCCTCATCGCTGTCCACTCCGTCTGCCGGATGAAGGTTCATGGACACCTTCAGTCCCTGTTCGTGCATCCATTTGAGAAGTCCCTGAGGGTCAGGAATAAGTTCCTTGTTCCATGTCCAGCCGGTCCATCCTTCGGTGTGCCAGTCCATATCCAGAATCATCACGTCGATAGGAATATGGTTTTTCTTTATGTCTGTCACAATGTCGATGAAGTCCTGCTGAGAATAACGCTGGTATTTGCTATACCAATAGCCGAGCACGAAGAGCGGCGGCATAGGCTGTTTTCCGCCTATGAGCGTATAATCGTGCAGCGCTTTCTTATATTGATGGCCGTAACCGAGGAAATACCAGTCAACGGCTGTCTTGTCAACGAGCGGAGCTACCCACGGCATTCCGTTCACTTCCTTGTCGAACGCGAATGTGCGGCTGCCGTCGCCACGTCGTGCCGAGTACGATTCGTCGATGATGGCCCATCCTGCACGCGAGACCAGACCGTTCTCGAGTTCAGGACGCTTTGAGTCGCCTATGCATCCGTCCAGCGTACGTGTCGTGCCCTTAAGGTTGAGCGCGTCGTCCTTACCGGGATACCATAACACCTTTTTGCCATTGAGCGTGAACGTGATTGAAAGCACGTCAGGGTTCTTGTCGGCGGCGTTTATCTCCGCATTCTTACGGTATTTCAGCTCAAGATCGCTTGTGCTGATATACAAAAAGTTGTCGTCCTCTCGTGTCTTGAACGCTGGCACCGGCAAGCGGCGGTTCACAACCGCAAACGTCGCGCGGTCCTCAAACTTCTTTTCCTTGCTGTACTGAATACGTATCATTTGCGGTGTGAGCACCGTGAAGCGCGCGCAGCCGGATACAACCACAGCCTTGGGATCGGCCTTCGGCTCATAGTTGTCCTGCGCCTTTGCTATCAGAGCCAGGCAAGCAAAAGACAGTAACAATAAAATCTTTTTCATCTTATATACCTTTATTTTAAACTTTATAATGTATTTATTTTATAAGTTCTTTATCAATCCGGTTCAGACCTCGAGCATTACAACGTCAAATACTGTTTCTTGAGGTTGTCTGAACGGGTCTGCAACGTGGCAGACCCGTTTCAGAATAATTATTTAACTAACACTTTGCGTACCGTTCCATCAGACATCTTAACCACGTTGATGCCCTTCTGCAACGTATTCTGTTTCATTCCTGACAATGACCATATACCTGTAACGGTAGCACCTGTGGTGTCGGTCGTACTTTCTATGGCATCCGGAAGGAGTTCGTTCACATATTTTGTTCCGTCGAAATAAACCACCTTATGTGTCTTGTCGAGTACAGGATGGCTGTCCTCGCCGAGTGTCTGGAAGAAGACAACATCGTCGCTCTGCTTTCCGTTGAGCAGATAGCACAGCTCACCGTCGGTCACCTGATTGCTTGTAACAGCTGTAACCTGACTTCCGTCGAGCTCATAGCAGTTAATATACTCGCAGTTTGTTCCGCGTGCGAATGTCAGATTGCCGTCGAGTCCTGTAGCAGCCACAATACCGGTGTTGTAGGTGTTCACCACTTTCGCTCTGTTGCCAAGCCATCCTGAGATGGCGGCGCTCTCACGCTGAGCGGTTATTGCACCAGTGTTGTAGCAGTTGGTGATATATACCATCGCTGTCTGCTGGTCGTTCACACCGAGTATTCCACCTGCGTTCGCGCCGGTAACAGTGATGTCTGCCTCGTTGCCGCAGCCCGTTATCTCCACGAGTCCGTCGTTCTTTGTCGTTCCGACGATACCTGCAGCCCAAGCCTTTGCATAGATATAAGAAGATGCGTCGAGCACAACGTTTCTTATCTTCGCGCCACCTGTCACTACGCCGAACAGTCCTACGTTGCCTGCGGCGTCGTTATCTATCGTAAGGTTGAGAATGCGGTGGCCGTTGCCTTCGAACACACCTGCATACGGATAGTCCACTGTTCCGATGCCCGGATAATCGTATATGCCACTCATATCGATGTCTGCACCAAGAGTAATCTTCATTGCGCGGCTCGCAAATCCTGAAGCTATTGCATCAGCGGCAGCCATAAGCTGTTCGCCTGTGGTGATGTAGCGTGCTCCACAAGTCTGGCATACTCCGTCAACATAGTCGTGATCCTTCTTGTTGAGAGAGCCTTCGGTGTTAGAGAAACTTGCGTTTGCTCCCAGTGTTCCGTCGCAACTAACGTCACCCGACACGTAAACCGGCTCGTGACTCTTGAACGGCAGCGGGCATGCATCCGTACCCAGAGTCTGTGTCCACTGACCTTCGCCTGAGGTATATCCGTTGAGAATGTAGCACAGACCGCCGTTTCCGAGTTCGTCCTCGTTCTTCAGCAGTGTGCCGAAGTTACTGTATGCATACGGTGTCCAGTAGTAGCAGTTGTCATATTGCGGGTCTTTGCGTGCGAACACATCACATGTTCCTGAAGGCAGGTTAAGGTTGCTGACCACGTATGAGTTCTGAATCAGTATCTCCTTACCGCCGTGTGCGTAGCCGATAAGTCCGGCGCAGCCCTCACTCTGCGGCGCATCCATCTGTCCGGCATAACCGCAGTTGCGGAAGATGATGTTGTCGTAAGTGTTGGAAGCCACACCACCGTGTGTAGCGTCACCGCTATAACTTGATGTGATGTTCACCAGACTGACACAGTTTTCTATTACAGAAGCGTTTCTCGACACACTCAACAAACCTCCGGCATAGCGCGCTGTGGTGTTGATAGAACCGTCGATGAGCAGGTTGCTTATCGTTGCGTTCTTTATGTAACGGAACAGAGCCACATTGTCTTTGGTGACATCATAAGCTATGGTAATCTTATGTTCGCGTCCGTCGAACTTTCCTGTATAAGGCGCATCCTCCACTTCGCCTATCATAACGCTCTTGGCTGTGTACTCACTGAAGTCGATGTCGGCAGTGAGATATGCGTCGACAGACTGGTTGATTCTGTTCACATAAGCAGCGAACCAGTACAGCTGTGCTGCTGTTGCGAGCGGATATTTTCCGTCGGCATCGGCTTTCACGAATTCGCGGTCAACATCTCCGCAGACGCTGCACACACCGTCAACAAAGTCGTGAGGAGTGCGTATGGACTCATCCTTGTTGGAATATCCGCTCACGTCGCCCATAGGTGTGCCGTCGCAGTTGAGGTTGCCCACCGCATACACCGTACCGTGTGTGTTGAACGGCACAGGATGCTTGTCCTCGCCAAGCGTCTGATACCATATATTATTATTGCCGTTGTTGTTCATTTTGTAGGCAGCCGCACCGCTCTCCAGTTCTTCCATCGTGATGAGCGTGCCCTGATATCCGTACACATCGAAGCATCCCTTAGAGGTGCAAGTGTTACGATAGAGCGAGCTTGTGCCGTCCATGCCAACCACATTGCCGGCGTTGTAGCAGTTAGTAATCACCGAACTGCCTCCTACCCATCCTGATATGGCGGCGCTCTCTCTGCCTCCGTTTATCGAACCGGTGTTGTAGCAGTTAGTGATATTGAAATTACAGTTTCCCAGATAGCTGACGCCGATAATTCCGGCGGCGTTAGCTCCGTTTGCCATTACAGTGGCTTCGTTGCCGCAGTTCTCTATAGTGACAGTACCGCTGCCTATCGATCCTCCGGCGATACCGCCGCAGAACTCTTCTCCGCTGATTGAGCTTGCAGCGTCAACCACTACATTTTTAATATAAGCACCGTCGGCCACAGCACCGAACAGTCCCACATAACTCTCTCCGGGAGCACTGATGGTCAGGTTGCGCACATAGTGGCAGCTTCCGTCGAATGTTCCCTTGAAAGGCACCCCGCTGTTGCCTATCGGTTGAAAATCTACACCAGCCATATCGACGTCGCTTGTCAACACAGCCTGAATACTTGAATTTCCTTCGTTTACAAGACGTGAGAATTCTGCCAGATCCGCACCTGAAGCAATCTGATAGACTCCGTCATTAATGTCAATTGCAAACGTATGCGTCACGCTGCACATTCCCATTGCGCTGAGCATAAGATAAATCGGTAATCGTTTGATCATACGTTTAACTTTTAAAGAATTAATTAATAATTTAGGTTTTTGAATTAATGAATTTAAATTCGTACTTTGCAAATTTAGGAAAAAAAGGAATACATTGCTACTATTTTAATATTTGTATAATCACTTTATCATCTGTATAATTGTATATCGCTGATTATCAGCACATTAAAATTTACAATGTAGCTACTTTGTATTACGTATAAAAGGCGCGCGGCGCCGTTCTCCGACACTTTCACATGGTTGTGCCGGGGTGTTTTTCACGTATGTATCGCTCTGCCGGGACGCACTCTTGCGCCACAGGCAGACCGTCTCTATATGGCCATGATGGCCGGTTCGAATTTGCTGTTGTCGAGCAGTGAGCGGTTCTTCACACGCGTCTTGTATGTGTTCACCGTGTGCACCGAATAGTTAAGGAAGTTGGCGATGCGCTCGCTGTCGTTTATTCCCAGTCGAATAAGCGCGAAGATGCGCATTTCGGATGTAAGAGAGTTCTTTCGCGGTATGGTGCGGTATTTCTCCTCGAACAGCTGGTTGTATTTTTCTATGAAATCGGGAAAAAGATTAAGGAATGCCGCGTCGAACGAGGCATACATGCTGTCGCGCTCGGTGTCGAGCACGGTGCGGTCAAGCGTCGAGCGCAGTTCGCTGTACTGATGGGCCACAATCTTGTGGTCGAGCGCGGTGAACATGCGTTGCAGTTTGGACAGAAGCTCGGAGTTGGCACAGAACGACATGCCTATATATTCGTTCTTAATCTTGTTGGCCTCGGTGAGTTGCCGGTTCACCTCCTGCAGCTTATCCATGTTCTCCTTGATGGTGTTCTGAGCCTGGAGTATCTTTGCGTTCTTTCGCCTTACGAACCTTGCGGAAAGCAGCGACACCACAAGCAGCACCACAAACAGCGCCGCGGCAAGCATGAAATAGTTGCGCTGGCTACGTATGGCCTCATATCTGTCCTGCTCGATGACCGGCAGTATGGCTCCGAGGTCGATCTTACGCTGGCGCGAGTCGTAGAAAGTTATGTCGTTGAGCGCAAGATGTATGTATCGGCTGGCGCGGTCGTAATCGTCTTTATATATCAGTTTGGCGAGGAGATAAAGCGCCGTTATCTCGCGGGTACTCGAAACATTGTCGTAGATGGCCGACCGGGCGAAATACACCTTTGCACTGTCCTTCAGATTTAGTCCGGTGAAAGCCCAGGCCACCACGGCATAAGTCATCGCCTTGCTGTGAGTGTCCACGTTGCCATACTTCTGAAAGTTCCTGAATGCCTCGATGCTTTTCTCCCACTGTTCGGTGCGCATCATGAGCGTACACATGTTCATCCAGTACTCGGCGGTATTTTTTGGAGTGAGCATCACCAGCGTATCCACATAAGCTATGCTCTTCTTTTTGTATTTCTCACAGTAAGGTGTTCCGTTGGCATAGTTGGCATTCTCCTGCCACAGTTTTGAGCACACCTCATAATATTTTCGTTTCTGTTTCAGGTCAAGGCGTTCAGGTCTGATGACAGATAGCGTCTTGAAGGCTTCGTTCATGATGCCCGCCGATATCTGACAGAAAGCCATAGCACAACGTGACTCCACTTTTACGGCTTCAATGCCTGTCCTTTCCGCAAACTGCATACACTTCCAGGCGTATGTCATTGCCGAATCGTTGCGATAGGCTTTATATTCCTCGAACAGCCGATAGCACAGCCTGTACTGCTTCGCGGGGTCATCTGTATTGGCAAACTCGCGGCGCAGATACGCTATGCGATTCTTCTTCGCATCCTCATATTTATCCTTGTGTTCCAGACTTCTGTCCAGCTTGTTGAGCCAATACTGCACATTGCCGTCACCGTTTGCCGTAACGGGGAGACAACATACCATAAACAGTATGAATAATAAGGACTTCATTATATATGTGTTCTATATGATTAGGAAGAATGTTTAGTCTGTAATCCATTGTGGCAGAAGCGTATGCAGAGCACATCTGTTTATGCCGCGCATGCCGCACACCATGCGGCTCAATGTCCATACCATGCAACTGGGCGTGGCAGTATTTACCGATGTATTTTGCCTACGACACGTATCTTTTCACAAAGATACACATTTTTTGAATAACGGCAGACTTTCATCATTATTTTTTTACAATTCTGTTGTGCGCTACACATGCGCATACCGGCGCAATGACACGGGAGAGCCGCGTGGCGGAAAATGTTAAAAGCAGAAGGCATTTTAAGTTAATTCAAGAAAAATTTTAACACGACCATTTTCCTGATTCTGGAAAAACGCGGAACGACAAACTCACCAATATTATGGAAAAAGAGGATTTTCGGCAAACGATATTATTAAGATCGGATTACGAAAGAGTGCATTTCAGGGTGCGAAAAGCACCATATTAGAAGGCGAAAAAGCCTTTATCAGGGGCTGAAACGGCCCATTTCGCACCCTGATATGGTGCTTTTCGCAACGTTGTGAGGAGCATACCGGATGCCCATAAAGCATAAACCGTTGTGCAACAAACAGTTACGAAAACGCTCAATTTTCGGCCTGTAGCCGGCGAAAAAGTTTTTTGCTGGAAATATTCAATTTATTTGTGGGGTAGCATAGTGACGGAGGTCGATTATAGTTGCGTATAATCAATTATAAAATTCACCAACTGCCCTCAGTTCCCGACGGCGGATATATTATCGCAGGCGTCGGCGCCGGCAACGTGGGCGGGGGTATTGTGGGGTTGCGGGGCTGCTGTTTGCCGAACACGGCATCCTCAAGCACATCTTTCACGAGCCACCCTACAGGCAGCGCCACCACTATGCCGCGGCCGAAGTTCACCACAGGTGTCACAATGGGTACGGTGGTCCAGCGGCGCAGGTATGGGTCGTACACCCGTTCCACACCAAGGTCTATTCCGAACCGTTCGCCCGTGTAGCTTATGTATCCGCCATAGGCCGAGCTGCCGATATAGGGCATGGCAGCCATCGACACGTACCGTGAGGTGTTGTAGAAACGGCCGAAGACCGTAAGCGAAAGATTCTCGTTGAAACTGTATGTTGCCGAGGCGTTGATGCCGTAAACGGTCCGCAGGCCGCGCGTGAGCATATAACGGTCGGCCGTCACGCCGGCCGTGAGCATAAGGTTGCCTGTAGTATGCACCATCTGCAGCGACGCGTTCTGGCGCGAGAGTAGTCCGGGCAGCGTGACGCGGCTGCCGCTCCCGACGATTGCTCCGCCCTTCCAGCGCAGAATGTCGCCGCCGGAAGAATAGTCGTAGAAGAAAACATTGCGTGAGAAATCGGCTCCGCCGCGCGGATATACTGACGGATAATAGCGTGTGGGCATGGTTGACATGATGCGCCGCATGGCGCTGTCGGCAGACAGGGTCTGCTGTTGCGGCGCTTCGCCTGGAAGCGTGGTGAAAGGCTTACGGGTGACAGCCGTACCTACGACGGAAGGATTCTGATTCAGTCCGACACCGGGAACACTATGTCCAACGTCCTGTCTTTCCACCGGCTCCTGTGCGCGGGCGGCAGTCAGCGCCGCGCATAAAGCCACGGCAAACAATATGTGTCTGAGCCATGCCATAGGCTATCAATCAGTAGTTCATTTCATCATCCATACGCCTTTGTGCTCCACCATAGGCACGACAATTTCCTCCTTGGTGCTGTCGCCATAGCAAAGCAGCAGGAAGGCGTGGCCCACATGGCGCACGCTGTCGGCACGGGCACGCAGCAGACGCACGGCGGCTATGCCGTTGCGCTCCTCGCGTTGCTGTGCCGCGAACATCTTGGCGTTTGCTATGAGTTGCTCGCGATATACCTCGGGTATGCTGTCGGGCTGATAGAATCCGTCAACATAGGCGTCGTACTTACCTTCTACGAGGTAGTCATAATAAAGTTTTGCCGCGCGGCCGGCTATCTCGTCGGCCGACGGTTTATGTTCTGAGCAGGCCCACATTGTCGCGGTCATCAGGGCCGCAATGATAAACAATCTGCGCATACGTTGATATTTTTTATACTAAAGGCGCGCCGGGCGTCATTTCTGTCTTATGAAAACATTTATCGGACAGCCGTGCATAGGCCAGTTCTCGCGTATCTTGTTCTCGAGAAAACGGCGGTAAGGCTCCTTGACATACTGCGGCAGGTTGGCGTAGAACACGAACGACGGTATCTGCGTGTTGGGCAGCTGCGTGCAGTATTTTATCTTGATGTACTTGCCCTTTATCGATGGTGGCGGATAAGCCTCGATGAGCGGAAGCATCACTTCGTTGAGCTTGGCCGTGCCCACCTTCGACTTGCGGTTGAGATATACGTTCTTCGCCATCTCGAGCACCTTGAAGATGCGCTGCTTTGTGAGGGCCGACGCGAAGATTATCGGGAAATCCACGAACGGAGCCATGCGCTCGCGTATGGCGTTCTCGAAGGTCTTTATCACCACCTGGTCCTTGTTCTCCACGAGGTCCCACTTGTTAACCACCACCACGAGCGACTTGTTGTTGCGCTGTATGAGCTGGAAGATGTTCATGTCCTGCGCCTCTATGCCTCGCGTGGCGTCTATCATGAGTATGCAGACGTCGGAGTTCTCGATGGCGCGGATTGAACGCATTACCGAATAGAACTCCAGATCCTCCGTGACCTTGTTCTTGCGGCGTATGCCGGCAGTATCTACGAGATAGAAGTCGAAGCCGAACTTGGTGTAGCGTGTGTATATGCTGTCGCGCGTGGTGCCGGCTATCTCGGTCACGATGTTGCGGTCCTCGCCGATGAAAGCGTTTATAAGGCTGCTCTTTCCGGCGTTAGGACGTCCCACGACGGCGAAGCGCGGAATGCCGTCCTCGAGCAGTTCCGACTTGTCGTCGGGCAGCTTCGAGAGCACGAGGTCGAGCAGGTCGCCCGTTCCGCTGCCCGTTGCCGAGCTTATGCACTGCGGGTCGCCCAGTCCGAGCGAGTAGAACTCGGCAGCGTCGTATATCTGGTTGTTGTTGTCGGTCTTGTTTGCCACGAGTATCACGGGGCGTCTGGTGCGGCGCAGAATGTCGGCCACGTCCTCGTCAAGATCGGTCAGTCCGGTGGTGACGTCCACCAGGAAGAGCACGAGATCGGCCTCTTCAGTCGCCACAAGCACCTGCTTGCGGATGGCGTCCTCGAATATGTCGTCTGATTTGACAACCCAGCCGCCGGTATCGACGACGGAGAACTCACGGCCGTTCCAGTCGCACTTGCCGTACTGGCGGTCGCGCGTGGTGCCGGCAGTATCGCTCACAATGGCGCTGCGCGTTTTGGTCAGTCTGTTGAAAAGTGTCGATTTGCCTACATTAGGGCGTCCGACTATTGCTACTAAATTTGCCATTTCTCAGATGTTTTTTTTATTTTATGATTTTATGGTTTGCCGCAGAAACGCACGTCTGAAGCCATCGCTTGGCCGACAAGCGCCGCAGCGGCGGCAGGCTTTACATGGGATTATATCCGAAATTGTCGAGCTCGCGCTTGGAGTTGCGCCAGTCTTTGTCCACCTTAACAAATATCTCCAGATAGACATTCTTGCCGAAAAACTTCTCCAGAGCCTTGCGGCTCTCGGTGCTCACTTTCTTCAGTGCCACGCCCTGATGGCCTATGATGATGCCTTTCTGCGAGTCGCGCTCCACGTATATCACGGCTCCTATGCGTATGAGATTGTCGGTCTCCTTGAACGACTCTACCCTCACCTCGACAGAATACGGTATTTCCTTCGAATAGTAAAGCAGGATTTTCTCGCGCACAATCTCACTCACGAAGAAGCGGGCGGGCTTGTCCGTCAGCTGATCCTTGTCGAAATAAGGCGGCGAGTCGGGCAGAAGCTCCTTGATGCGCTTCATGAGCAGGTCGATGCCGAACTTGTTCTGCGCCGATATGGGCAGTATCTCAGCCGATGGCAACAGGCCGTGCCATTTCTCGACCAGGTCGCCCAGCTTCTTGTTGTCGCTCTGGTCTATCTTGTTGATGAGCAGCAACACGGGGATGGTCATCTTGCCCACCTTCTCAAGAAAGTCCTTGTTCTTCTCGGGATTCTCCACCACGTCGGTGACGTAGAGCAGCACGTCGGCATCCTGAAGGGCCGACTCCGAGAAGGCGAGCATCGACTCCTGGAGCTTGTAGTTGGGCTTCAGCACACCCGGAGTGTCTGAGAATACTATCTGCGCATCGTCAGTATTGACAATGCCCATTATGCGGTGGCGCGTCGTCTGCGCCTTGAATGTGGCGATGGATATGCGCTCGCCGACAAGCTGATTCATAAGAGTTGACTTGCCGACGTTGGGATTTCCCACTATGTTTACAAAACCTGCTTTGTGCATACTATATATTTATTGCAGCAAAGATACGTAAAAAATTCTGCACTTACAACATTACACAGTAAGAATAAACAGAAATGACACGCACAATAAAAACTGTCTGCGCCCGTTATAATGCAAACAACAAAACACTGGATACATAATGAAAAAAATCTGTTTGATGTTGCTCACGGCAATGACTCTGTTCTGTTCGTGCAGCAACGAACCTCATCCCGCTGATCCGAGCGCATACAAGGCGCAGCAGGAACTGAGAGAAAAATATCTCAATCTGATGTACGGTGAATGGCAGAACGAGATGCCGAGAGAGGACGGACAGCTGAAAAGCGTGGTCAATCTGAAGCTGAACGAGGACAGGACGTTCACACTCGTCGAATCGACACTTACTCCCGGCAACAACGGAGAATGGACAAGCGCACACGAGTACACCAGCGAGGGAACATGGAGTCTGCGTGTGGTGCGCGACGACAACGACGAACTGCGCCCCATACTTTATCTTAAAGAACGCCAGGAAGGCGGCACCGTGGGCCGGATGGTGGACTTCATGAATGTCGATAACGACGTGCTGCACATCGACTTATACCCTTTCAGCGAGCTGAAAAGAGTGGAATAGACAGCAAAAATCCGCAATATTTCGCATAAAACCCGTGTTTTTCACGATTTTATACTAAATTTGCAGGCGAATCAATGATATATTAATAATGACTCACAATTTATTGAAAGGTAAGCGCGGTATCATTTTCGGCGCGCTTAACGAAGACTCCATTGCATGGAAAGTGGCTGTGAAAGCCGTTGAAGAAGGTGCCACCATCACACTAAGCAACACTCCGATGGCACTTCGCATGGGTACGCTCGACGAACTGAGCAAACAACTCAACGCCCCCATCGTGGCTGCCGACGCCACAAGCGTTGAAGATCTGGAAAAGGTGTTCGCTGAATCAGTGAAACTCCTCGGAGGCAAGATAGACTTTGTGCTCCACTCTATCGGAATGAGTCCTAACGTGCGCAAACACCGCACATACGACGACCTGGACTACGGTTATCTGCAGAAGACACTCGACATCTCGGCCATCTCATTCCACAAAATGCTTCAGGTGGCAAAGAAACAGGACGCCATCGCCGAATACGGTTCGGTGGTTGCGCTGACATACGTGGCTTCACAGCGCACATTCTTCGGCTACAACGACATGGCCGACGCCAAGAGCATGCTCGAAAGCATCGCCCGCAGCTTCGGTTACATCTACGGTCGTGAGAAGAACGTACGCATCAACACCATATCTCAGTCGCCTACTCCTACAACAGCAGGAAGAGGAATCAAGGATATGGACAACCTCATGGACTTCTCAAACAAGATGTCTCCTCTGGGCAACGCAACGGCCGAGGAGTGCGCGAACTACTGCATAATGATGTTCTCAGACTTCACACGCAAGGTCACAATGCAGAACCTTTTCCACGACGGAGGTTTCTCGTCAATGGGTATGAGCCTCAGAGCCATGAACCAGTATGCCAAGGATCTCACTCCTTACGAGGACGAGCACGGAAAGATTATCTACGGATAATAAGCAAAAAAGCAAACATGATATAAAAGAAACGGCATCGCGAATTTATCGTGATGCCGTTTCTTTATGGTCCAACATATTAATACGGGCCGGCTACTGATGCTTCAGGGCCGGCCGTAATTCTCACATTATCACTTTCTGACCATTGTTGTTTATATATATTCCGTGCTGCGGATCGGCGACTCTCTGGCCGGAAATATTATAATAAACGCTTTCCTGACTTTCATCCAGCGTGACATTGCCGATATTATTAAGCACATCACACGAAACTTCAAGCACCGTATAACTCTTAGCTTCCAGCGTCATCTGCATGTCCTGCAGCTCCGTTTCCTGCGGGATTATCTTCTCCGGCTCGTGTGGAGTATTTATGTCTGCAAGGTCTCCACAAAGAGATACTCTCCTGATATTGCTTATGTTGCCGGCATTTTTAATGTCGATATCCACTGATATATCATTAGAAGATGTGTTCACAATATGCAATACCACAGTGCGTCCATCCTCACTGCGCGTAGCGGTCATATTGATGTTGCGGTTTGACGACACACTGTTTATCAACAGAGGCTGATGATGTGAGGCTGCCATCTGCTGTGCGTAGTACGGCGGTTGGCACCATGACATGGAACTGTTGAAGAATATCTGTCCCTGATCCCAGCCGTTGTCGTTCTGCAGATATGGCTGCAAGGCATTTGCAGGACTGTCGAGCTGGACAAATCCGTTCATCTTTCTCACAGCGTTCAATATCACAGCGTGGCTGAGCGCACGGTGCATGTTGTGAGTGTTGCCGTTCTCTTCGAGTATCGCGCATTTCATCGATGTCTGCGGATTCCAGTCGAGGAACATCTGCCGCATGTTCTTAAGCTCCGTCTCAACAGCACGTGCCTGGTCTATCTCGTCGGTCCATGGATGATAATCCCACAGCGCAGCCTTGCCGTCAAGACTATCGAACACATACTTCATAAGCTCCGGTTTGTCCTGACGCCACCACGCGGCGTTGATGAACTGAAGCTCCGGATAAAGCGGATGTATGGCATTGTAGAAGGCAAGGAAACGCTCCACGTAATGCTCGTATGCGCTCAACGATTCGTCGCCTATGCTTTCCTCGTTGCCAATCTCAATATATTTCAGGTCGTAAGGTCCAGCTCCTCGAGCAGAGCGATGACGTCCTGAGGATTGTCCTCGATGTTTATGCTGAACGTAGGTTCGGTTCCTATCTTACGCGCGAACGCCACAAACTCAATTATTCCGAATCCGTTCGTGCTGTATCGATACCAATGACCTTTATAAGGAGGGCGCTGGTCGCGCGGTCCCATCATGTTCTTCACCTTATATTCTGGAGCATTTATCATCGTACCGCCATAACGAAGGAACGTGAGTTTCTCGTTCATGAAATCCTGTGTAAGGTCAGCCCTGTAAGGAAAACTTGACGTATGGAGCATCGCCATGTCAACCCACATGGTGCCTTCTCCGTCGAGCGCCACTACAAAACGTGCGTTGTTGTCCGATGCGGAAGGCGTCATCTCGAAATCGAACCGCTGCCAGTCCTGACCTATTCCGCCGATCTCGCTCCGACAATACTCCCTACTGCCGTCCGCACTCTGCAACGCCACGTATGCCTTATCCACATTTCCTTTCAGATAAACATAGCCCGACATCGGCGCGGCCTCGACAATTCCTATGCCCCACTTGTTCAATCCGAAATTGCAGATGCCATCGCCGGCTGCGCCGATTATCTTCTGCGAGTATGTGCCATTGAATGCCTGAGTGCCGTCATGCTCGTAAACTCCACTGCCGACAGGAGTCCACATGCTGCTCACTCCTACCGGAGTATTTCTCAAGGCTACCGCTTCGCCATCAATCCTAAAGTCGCGGAAGCTTGCCGGACCGTCGAACGTACGCAGTCCGACCTTACCTTTCATCAACGGATTGCTATCGTCCGTATATTCATAAACGCTTGTTCCATTAAGGAAAACGGTGAATGTGGCTCCAGAGAAATCCACACGCAGGCTGTTCCAGTCAGAAGAATTGAACGACGCGGGAATATCAGCTATCGGCTGCCAGTCATGATCGTGCTTGCCGACAACCACCTTATGGTCGTCCGCATCGAGGCTTATCTCATATCCCCTGAAAGCGTCCGCGCCATTGCCGGCATCGGAGACATCTATTATAAATCCGGATATCGAGCGCGCACCGTCCATGCGGACATCTGCCGATACAGACCCTTCCTGCATTTCGCCGCCCTGATAAACAGCCTTGGCAAAGCCCTGGGTGGATGTCCTCATCACATCGTCCTCAACAATCCAGTAATCATCATAGCGTCTGAAATTATCAACATCAGCAGGCAAAGCGCCGAATGTTATCTGACTGCCGTCAATCTTCAGATTGCGGAAACTTGCCGAACCATCGTAGCTCCTGAGGCCTACGTATCCTTCCGTCAGCGGATTAGCCGTATCCTGATAATCGTATATCTTCTCGTCATTGATAAATATAGAGACCTTTGCGCCGTCAAAATCGACGCGCAGTCTGTTCCACTCTGCCGGGCTGAACTCCACAGGCACCTCGGTGATCGGCTGCCAGTTATTCTCGTGCTTACCCACAACCAGCTTACGGTCGCCGGCGTCGAGGCTTATCTCATAGCCGTTGAAGGCGTCAGCTCCATTTGCAGCGCCACTTACATTGAATATGAAACCGGCTATGGCATCAGCCCCGTCAATACGCATATCCACCTCAACCGTCGCCTTACTGAGCATACGGTCGTTATAGACAATCTTACCGAAACCATCCGTGTCCAGCCTCAACACGTCACCCTCGAGGCTCCACTGGTTGTCGTAAGACGCAAAACCACTGATCTGAGTGAACGCCGGCTCCTCGAAACTCTCACCGAATATACGCTGATCATACAGGCCTCCGTATATCTCATGGTTCACATCCTCAGCCCCGGCTCCATATATCAGCTGAGGAATTGTGCCTTCCACCTTTGCGGCATCCACCGTAATGCGGCTTTGCGCCGAGAGAGTCAGCGGCACGACAAGCGAAAACAACATAATAAAACCTTTTCTCATAAGCGTCTGTTTTGTTTAACGATAAATACACGTTAACGGTTAATAATGATTTAGATTCCGCAACAAATATAGCGATATTATTCCATACTGATACGAACTGGTACGATTTTTAAATTTTTATAACAGCCTGATTGACAGCACCTATTTTCGGCTTCACATTCAAATTAATAAAATTAAACTATGTGAAGATATTTATTTTACCGGATATTATGCGTATATTTGCAAAAGACACTTCACGTGTTCACACACTCACGCAGAATACATGAAACAGAACGAATCAAAATACAAGCTGGTTGTAAACCACGTGATAGACGGTATAAACAGCGGCGAGATAAAAAAAGGTGACCAACTGCCATCCATAAACGAGTACCGCCACATGTTCAACCTGTCACGCGACACCGTGTTCGCAGGCATAAAGGAGCTCAAGGCCCACGGCATAATATCGTCGGCACCGGGCATAGGCTACTTTGTGAGCAACGTACGCCTGAACCTGAAACAGAACATTTTCCTGCTCTTCAACGAGATAAACTCCTTCAAACAGGAGCTCTACGACGCCTTCATGTCGGCTCTCGACAAGGACGACAAGGTTGACCTGCAATTCCATAATTACAACCGGCGGGTGTTCGAGACGCTGCTGCGCGAGGCCAACGGCAAATATACCACCTACGTGCTTATGCCGGGAAAGTTCCAGGGACTGGCACCGCTGCTCGACAGCCTCAACGGACGCGTGTTCCTGCTCGACCATTACCACAACGAATTGCGCGGCCGTTACTCCGGCGTGGGACAGAACTTCGAGAACGACACATACAACGCTCTCGTGTCCGGACTGCCCCATCTGCGGAAATACAAACGCATATGCATGATTCAGAGTGAGGCAAAAGAGCCTTACGAACGGTTCACCGGACTTCAGAGATTCGCACGCGAGAACGGATTCGAATGTAAATACATGAACGGTTTCAACGGCAAGCACATCACCCCGGCCGACCTGTTTATCATCGCGAACGACACCGATCTCGTGAAAGTCCTGAAACAAGCGGCACGCCAGAGCATGGAACCCGGGCAGGAGTTCGGCATCATATCATACAACGACACGCCGCTGAAGGAGATTCTCGCCGGAGGCATCACCACCCTATCAACCGATTTCAAGAAAATGGGCAAGACCATGGCTGCGCTGCTGAAACGCAAGGAGACGGTGAACATAGACAACCCGTGGAACCTGACAATACGCAAATCGCTATGACACACGGGCGCGCCGGCCACCCTGCAGCTGCCCCGGCCGGCACACCATGAGCCCCTTCACGACCATCCCAGACACACGACCGCCAACCGACCTTCAGCACACCGCGCGACCCGAGCCCAAAAGCCAGCCAACCATAAGCGACAATCAGGACCACCGGAAGCGACAGACTCCGGCCACAGCACGTACCGGCCACATCGCCACTACCACGTCATGAGACACGCCTTCTTCACAAGTCGCACCATGAAAGCCGCAAAAGCATGAATTCTGGAAAAAGAAAACGTGTGTACAGTTCATACCGTACACACGTTCTTATGAATGATTAATGTATTCTCTTTATTTCACGTCGGCCACCTTGTCGCCATCGTAAGCCCACTTATAGAATGAAGCTCCGTGGACGAAACCGGCTCCGAATGCCGTAAAGATGACGTTATCGCCCTTCTTGAGTTTCTTCTCATAATCCCACAGGGCAAGCGGAATGGTGGCTGCACTGGTGTTGCCATAGTGCTGGATGTTCACCATCACCTTATCCATCGGGATGCCCACGCGCTTGGTCACAGCCTCGATGATGCGCATGTTTGCCTCATGAGGAACGACCCATGTCACGTCGTCGGCTGTCAGATTGTTGTGCTCCATCACCTTGAGCACGTCGTCGCCCATGTTGGTCACTGCATAGCGGAACACCGTGCGGCCTTCCTGATACAGATAGTGGAGACGATGGTTTACGGTGAAGTGAGAAGCAGGACAAACCGAACCGCCGGCCTTCATGTGGAGGAACGGAAGTCCCATGCCGTCAGTACGGAAGTAAGCGTTCTGCACACCTACGTTCTCCTCCTCCGTAGCCTCAACGAGCGCGGCTCCGGCACCGTCGCCGAAGAGCACGCAGGTGGTACGGTCGCGATAGTCAACGAGCGACGACATCTTGTCGGCTCCGATGACAATCACTTTCTTGCAGCGTCCGCTCCGTATCATCGACGAAGCCATGTCGAACGCATAGAGGAATCCGCAGCAAGCAGCCTCAAGGTCGAATGCGAAAGCATTCTTCAGTCCCAGCTTACCCAGTACGATTGAAGCCGTGGAAGGGAATTTGTAGTCAGGCGTTGTAGTGCTGACGATGAGAGCATCGATGGTGTCAGGATCCGTGCCGGTCTTCTTCAGCAACTGCTTGGCTGCCTTGCGCGCCATATAGCTCGTGCCGAGACCTTCCTCGGCAAGGATGTGACGCTCCTTAATGCCGACGCGAGTCATAATCCACTCGTCGCTCGTGTCAACCATGCGCGACAGCTCCTCGTTGTTGAGGACATAGTCGGGCACGTATCCGCCGATGCCGGTGATTATCGCGTTGATCTTTCCCATCGATTATTCAGCAACTTCCTTTACGACTGCCACCTTACCTCTGTAATATCCGCAGGTCGGGCATACTGTATGATAAACATAATAAGCGCCGCAGTTAGGGCATACTGCCAGTGTAGGAGCTACTGCCTTATCATGAGTTCTTCTTTTGAGTGTACGAGTCTTTGACTGTCTTCTTTTAGGATGTGCCATTTTCTTTTAATCTTTAATTATTGTTTTTAATTTTTCCAATTCACTCCAACGCGGATCCACCGCCGTCGCTCCGTTCTCCTCGCTGCTTCGGGCAGCCGAGTGCTCTTCGAGAGCCTTTATCATGACAGGATTACATTTGCCAGGTGCATGCACGTGTCTGACGGGAACGGCAAGAGCAATGAATTCGTATATGAGCCACGCCACGTCGATGATGCCTTCGCTCTCATCCACGACGACGAGGTCTTCGTCTTCTGAACATTCGTCACCAAACTTAGCCACGATGTGGTTCTGTGTCTCGATGGGCTGCTCCATGTCGTCCAGACACAAGTCGCAAGCCACCGTCACATTGCCTGAGATGGAGAAGTCGAGCTCGAAATAGGCCGACGAACGGCGCACGTCCAGACGCACGAGCACGTCACCTCCACTCACTTCCGAGCCGCCGATGGCACTGAAGTAAGCATCGCCGAGGTCATACTCAAACGTTGTGACGTCGGTTTCCAACCCTTTCAAATCTATTTTAAAAGACTCCAAACTGAACATCGGGCTAATATGGATAGTCTGTGCAGACATTCCGCCGCGCCGAAACAAGATGTTTCAAACGCACGCAGACATTTACTGCCTTTGGGATGCAAAGTTACAAATTATTTTCATTCCAGCATATAAAAAATCAAAAAATCATATTATTTAACCCAAATAGGCCGTTTGAGGCCATGAAAATTCCATTTTGTCGCCGGCCGACAGGTCTGACGGCCTTGCCGGGAGCGTGGCAGAAAAGGTCGGGAAGCCGCGACTGACGCGATGCTGACAAAAGGACAGGAAACGGCGTACGGATTGATGATATCATAATAAAACAAAATATATCCGATGATAATATATTTTGAGTCTGAGCGTCAACCACCGGCAACCTGCCGCCCACACCGCTGTTTTACGCTCGTTTTTACAGAAAAAATGCCCCACCCGTACTGCGCCCGTCTTTGCAAATTTCCGTTAACATCCGCTCACAGTCAGGACACGGCATTTAACATTCCGATTTTCTCATTCCAGAAAATCTCCGACCGAAAAATGCCTCCCGAAAAGCCCGTTCCAGGCATTTCTCACCCCCGTTTCGCACCGTCGGTTCTGCGAAAGAGCCCATTTCGCACTCCAATAAAGCCCATTTCACGGCCTGATATAGGCCATATCACCACCCGAAATGGCCCATATCGGAGGCTGAAATAGGCTCTTTCGCAGAACGAAGAAAATGCATCCGCGTCATCGTTTACCGTAAACCGCTGTCAGACAACGGTTTACAAAAATCGCGAAATTTTGCGGTTTTTTCGCGCAAAATTCCGCCGCGAATGATTTCAGACGAATTTTGGGCGATTTTAAAAGCGAAAATTTAACGTCTCCGTCCGCATTTTTCGTTTTTTTATCATTCGGCGTATTGTTTTGCAGTGCACTTATGTCCGTATTGTCTTAATGTGCCTGTTGGCGGCGCTACGCGAACTGAACAGATAGCGGTATGAAGTCGGACGACTGATTGAAATTAAAAAACGCGCGATTCATTTGCGCAAGTTGATGTATTTTCGTACATTTGTATAATATAGGAGGCGGCTCGGCATAGACCAGTACGGTAAAACTTCGTTTCCCCGCTTTGGCTCTGCTCTCACCTTTCTGTATATTTGTATAATATAGGAGGCGGCTCGGCATAGACCAGTACGGTAAAACTTCGTTTCCCCGCTTTGGCTCTGCTCTCACCTTTCTGTATATTTGTATAATATAGGAGGCGGCTCGGCATAGACCAGTACGGTAAAACTTCGTGATTATCGTAAACCACTGCACTCACCTTTCACTATATTTGTAAAATACATAAATATGCGGACACTAAGATGCGCAACAGGATATAATTCCACGAAGACGCACGCATCTTATCACGATGATAACAGAAATCCAATATACTAACCCTCAAAAGCAATAATGCCAACATGAAACCAGAAGCTATCAGCAAAAGACGGACGGCACTGCTCGCCGCACTGTTTGCGGGCGCGCTGTGCACATTCGGACAGGCCACGACCGACTATGACGAGTTGCCCAACCCCACCGCAACCGACCCCAAAGCGTGGAGCGCGGTGAAGAGTGTCACCGTAGGATGGGGCGACACAGACACCCGTTACAAAAAGGAACTGCCCGCCGGGACAACCGCCCGCAGCATAAGTCTCACGGCATGGCGGGGCGAGAAAGTATCGGCGCAGCTCGCAGTGAGCACGCCGGAGAAGCTCTCCGCACTCACCTTCGAGGCAGACGACCTCACCGGCTCAGCCTCAACAATAAGCAAGGCAAACGTGCGGACGGCATTCGTGAGATATGTAATGGCGGACGAACTGCAGAAGGACGGACAGAACACGTGCAGCGGCCGCAACCAGGATGAGTACAGACATTTTCTCGTGGCCGACCCTATCGACCACCTTACGTCCCGACTCGACATGGAGCCCAACACCACCCGCTGCGGATGGATGAGCATAAACGTGCCGCGCGACGCCAAGGCCGGCACATACAGCGGCACCGTAGAGGTGAAGGCCGACGGCAGGACAATAGCGTCGCTGCGCCTCAACGTGAAGGTGAAGAACCGCACGCTGCCGTCTGCCAAGGACTGGAAGTTTCACCTTGACCTGTGGCAGAACCCGTACGCCGTGGCCCGTTACTACAACGTGGAGCCGTTCAGCGACGAGCACTTCAGACTCATGCGCCCCATAATGCAGCTGTATGCCGACGGCGGTGGCAAGACGATAACCGTTCCGATAACCCATCGTCCGTGGAACGGACAGACCTACGACGCGTTCCCGAACATGATAACGTGGATGAAGAAGGCCGACGGCACATGGGCGTTCGACTACACCGCGTTAGACAAATGGGTGGAGTTCATGACAGGTCTCGGCATCAACAAACAGATAAGCTGCTACTCCATGATTCCATGGAAGCTGTCGTTCACTTATCTCGACCAGGCCACCAACTCGTTCAAGGCCATCGACGCCAAGCCGGGCGACAAGGCTTACGAACAGTTGTGGACGGAGATGCTGCGCTCGTTCGCCGCTCATCTGAAAGAGAAAGGCTGGTTCGACATCACCTATATAGCCATGGACGAACGCCAACTGAAGGACATGCTCGCCACGCTCGAGGTAATACGCAAGGCGGACAGCGGCTTCAAGGTGGCGCTCGCAGGCTCATATCACAAGGAGCTGGAGGACAAACTCGACGATTACTGCGTGATAATAAACGAGGACTTCCCTACCGAGAGCATCGCCCGTCGGCGTGCCGCAGGCATGAACTCCACGTTCTACACATGCTGCACACCGCCACGCCCCAACACCTTCATACAGAGTCCGCCGGCTGAATCGGAATGGCTGGCATGGCACAGCGCAAAGGAAGGGCTCGACGGATACCTGCGCTGGGCATTCAACAGTTGGACGGTGAGTCCGCTCACCGACGCCTGCTTCACCGCATGGCCGGCCGGCGACCCGTTCATTGTCTATCCCGACGGACGCAGCTCGATAAGGTTTGAGCGTATGACTGAGGGCATACAGCAGTATGAGAAGGTGCGCCTGCTGAAGGAGGAAGCACATGGCAAAGGCAACAAATCGATGCTGAAGAAAATAGAAAAAATCCTGTCGGCGTTCGGCACGAAGGAACTCGACAAGACAACGGCCGCCGAAGCTGTGAACAAGGCGAAGGCCGCCATAAACAAACTCTGACTTGACCGACACACCGCGACAATATGCGAAGACCGTGGCACTGAGGCTCTCAGCCTGTGCCACGGTCTTCTTCGTTATACGTTCCGCAGAGATATACATGCCGTCACCGTGCCGCGGCCATGCCCGTATCGCGCAGAATAAATATCATGACCTACTATGATGAAACGTAAAATCCATCTGCCCGTCCCGTACGTCGCGCGCAGGAGACAGACAGATGTCACAGGGTTACGATCAACGAAACCGCGGATTATTCGTCTGTTGTTTTCTTTTTAAGAAATATGTTCACCGTGTTCTCGCCTGAAGTGCCGCCTTTATTCACCACGACCGACTCTATATCGTCCGGCGAAATGGCTTCAATCTCTTCCTTTGTCACGGTCTTGCCGTCAATCATGTAGGTGGGTTCTTCCTCCATGTTGTAAACCTCGACATTAGTTGATTTGTTTCCTTTACTGCTCAACTTGACAAGACTCATATCCATCACGTCACCCGCTGCCGCAGTATTGCCCTTTTGGTTTATCGTAATAGTATTCACCTTGCCTGCCGTTGCCTTATTTTCTGAAGAGGCGGAAGAAGCAGAAGACTCATCGGCAGACTTTTTCAGTGTAACGATTAACGCACCACTTTTTCCCTTATCACCATAAATTACGCTGGCATTTTTTCCTTCTATAACAGTAAAAGATTCTATATTATCAATGTCTATTTTATACAACTCTTCTTTATTTGTCAAGCGTCCGTTGATACATACAAGTATATCGTCAGGGATCGGTTTGGAAAAACCACTTATTAATGACCTGACCGAATCGTTCGACTCTACTCTCGCACGATCTGACACAGACTTTTTTCCAAAAACAGCTTCTATCAACGATGTCTCGTTCTCACTATTTGTGTCTGCCTTAACTATCATCGCGCCGGCTTCAGACACAACCTTACCACTCTCCTGCGCTACCTCACCGGCCATCTTTGTGGCTGCCGGAGTGGCGAAAACGATTACAGACACTGCGGCCAAAGGAAGCACTATGGCTGCCTTGACACGATTCCACGGATTCGATTTTTTCATTTTCATCATAGTTATACGTTTCTTTAAGTTAGTTTGGTTCAAGTTGTTTGCCATGGCGAAAAGGCGTTCGCCCACTGCCTTGCGTATGAGAAGGAGCTGATAGCCGGATGCATCGACGCCCTGACGGAGCACTGCGTCGTCGGCCTCATACTCGTGAACGTCGCGCAGCTCGGCACGCAACAGCCACGCTGCCGGCGAGAACCAGCAGAACATTATTATGGTGTTGCACAGAGCTATATCTACAGAATGATGGTGGCTCACGTGTGCCTGCTCGTGTATCACTATCTCCCTGGCTCCCGACAGGTAGTCTTTCAGACTGATTACTATGCGGTTGAACCAGCTGAAAGGTGCCGTGTCGCCACTGACTACGGTCACCAGCGTGCCGCAGGTCTCGCACAATCGTCCGCTACGAAGAAGCATCGTAAGACGCACCAGCGACACAACCGACCGCACCAACAGCAGCACGAAACCGGCAATCCACACCAGCGTGAGCACTTGTATGAACGTAAGCCCCGCCCCATCGCCGTCCGCCACGGTGGCAGTCTGTACGAATGTCGCCTCGGCAAGGGCGATGGTCTGATGGACGGGAGCCGGAGTCTCCAGCGTGATGTGCAACAGAGGCAGCAGGAGAGCGGCCGCCTGCATCGTGAGCAGCACACCGCGGTTGAAGGCGTGAAAGCTCTCACGGCTGAGCAGCAGTTTGTACGTCAGATAGAAAACAGTCTGAAGCACTGCCACCTTTATTATATATACGAAGAACATTCCCATATTTATTTTGTTTTCAGATTAGTATTTTCTGTTTGTCCTGTCCGGCACACGGCAGCGGCAGAAGCGCAATGCAGTATGCCGGCAACGGCGCATTGCTATTTGTCTTTCACCATGTCGATGAGCTTCTTAAGGTCATCCACGGTGAGGTCTTCCTCCTTGACAAGCGACGACACGGCGTCGAGATATGAGTTGCCGAAGAACTTACGTATGACGTTTTTCAGCGATCCGCGGCTGTACTCCTCACGGCTCACCGTGGCAAAATACTGGAAACAGCGTGCCGACAATGCCCTATGAGACAGGAAACCCTTCTCCTCGAGTATGTGCACAAGCGTTGACAGAGTGTTCACATGAGGCTTCGGGTCGTCATAACAACTCTGAAGCTCACGTATCTGCATGTCACCGCGATTCCAGTAATGATTCATTATCTCTTCTTCCTTGTTCGTAAGTGTCTTCATAATAGTTTCTGTTGTTACGATGACAAAGTAACTAAAACTTTTAGTTGAAC
The DNA here is from genome assembly GCA_900554695.1 of uncultured Prevotella sp. Lineage (GTDB taxonomy): Bacteria > Bacteroidota > Bacteroidia > Bacteroidales > Bacteroidaceae > Prevotella. The sequence goes on from USHV01000016.1 coordinate 50,944, forward strand.
ACAAGAAAAAGGAGTTAATAAAACTAAATCGTTTAGTTATTTAACTAATTCTTTTAGTTAATATATTGTTTTTCGACTTATTACAGCGTTTCCGCAACATATTGGAAACGCCCGAACGACTATTTCCTCAACTCTATCCTGAACGTCGTACCGCGTCCCGGCTCCGAGCTTTTCACGTATATCCTACCGTGGTGATACTCCTCCACGATACGCTTTGCGAGCGAAAGGCCGAGGCCCCAACCGCGTTTCTTCGTGGTGAAACCCGGGCGGAACACGTTGCCGAGATTCTTCTTCGCTATGCCCTTGCCCGTGTCGCTCACCTCGACGGCCGTGCGTCCCGGCTCGTCATAAACGGTTATGGTGATGCTGCCCTCGCCGCTCATGGCATCAACAGCGTTCTTGCAGAGGTTTTCGATCACCCACTCGAAGAGCGAGGCATTGATGTTCACAATCACATCGGTGTCGGGGAAGCAGCAGGTCATCTTGATTTTCGACGACGTGCGACGGTCCATATAGTTCACCACATGGTCCATCACGTCGCGCAGGTCGGTGGGCACAAGCTCCGGCAACGATCCTATCTTCGAGAAGCGGTCGGCTATGAGCTGCAGGCGTTTTATGTCGTTGGACATCTCGGGGATGAGTTCGTCCGACGGATAAGTCTCCTTCAGCACCTCCACCCACGCCATGAGGCTCGATATGGGTGTGCCGAGCTGATGGGCGGTCTCCTTTGACAGGCCCACCCACACCTTGTTCTGCTCCGCCTTCTTCGAGGTGAGCAGGGCGAAGATGGCTATGACAACGAAAATCATCACCACGCCGAGCTGCACATAAGGATAGGACGACAGGCGGCGGAGCATCACCGAGTCGTCGTAGCACACATACACGTAGCCGGAAGGGATGCTGTCGGACAGCGCCACCTTTATCACCTTGTCCGACTGCAACAGCCGCAGTCCCTCGGCCTTGACATGGGCGAGCGTGTCGGCATAGTTGTCGCACGAATGTATGGTAAGGTTGCGGAAGGTCTGCACGTTCTTGTTCTCGTCCATCACGATCACGGGGATGGTGGTGTTGCTGTTCAGCACGTTGAGCACGAGATTCAGGTCGGCATTGCTGTCGGCATTGCTGAATGTGCGCATGGCCTCGGCCCACGTCTCCATCTTCTTGTGCTCCTCTGCCGAGAGGTCGCGGATGAGAAAATGAGACACGAGCAGCGATGCGACAGCTATTATCACGGCTGCCACAACGAGCAGAATCTTAACACGGCGTATCTGGTCTGTCCATTGCATACTGATATGATAACGAGATTACGCGCGGTTTATTGCCTCGGCAGGCTCCGCAGGGGGCTATGGAGAAAGACGTACTTACGATTTTTCTTGACTTTATTTTGACAAAATATTTTCGCGAAAGAGATGTAAATGAATGTTAAATCAGACATAATAAAGGTACTTTCGCCCATAACGGTCTTATGATATACCCCGTAACATAGTCCGAAAATATACATCCCGTGTTCCGATATTGCCCATTTCGCGGTGCGATAAAGCCCATTTCAGAGGCCGAAAAGCACCTTTTCGCACTCTAATATAGGCCATTTCGCAGGCCGAAATGGTGCATATTGCAAAACGATAAAATGTCCTTTAAACATAAATCGTTGATATTCAACGTCTTATAAAAAGCTCTCATAATCCGCGTATTTGCGCCCGATGAAGAGTCTGTCCGCAAATACGCGCTTATTTTTCGGGGTATATCAGTAAACTGAGGCGTAAAAATCAAAAACTGGTTACAATTTGAAAGTTGCCCGAATCGTTTTCTTTTCGGCATAAGTAAACAACGCTCATCCGTAAGCAAAAGCCGCAGTCAGGCTTTCTTCCGACCGACATATCACAGCCATCCGCTTTCAAAAAAATCAAAAAAAAATGATGCTCCGCATGTCACAAATACGAAATTGCTGCGTAATATAAATAAAACGCGAAGCAGAATTAAAAACATATATATTATGAAAATGAAGACTTTGGCATTGACAATTCTTATCTCGACATTAGGCATGACATCATGCAGCGGTGCCAACAAAATCGCAACGGATAATCATCTTACTACCATAGCTGAGCCGACGGCTAATGATGATGTTGAAAAGACGCTGAAATTCAGTAACTTCGACGGCATAAAGTCGGATGTGGATATAGAAATACACTACGCACAGGACGCAAAATACAGCGTTAAGGTGAGCGCGCCACAAGACCTGCTTGACAACACCGACATATCGATGAACGGTTCTACCATCACGCTTAAAGCAAAAGACGGCAACCGACAGAGCCACTCGAATATCATAATGGACAACGGTCAGATATATTATCTGAACGGCGACGCCAACAGCAAAATCAAGATGTATGTCACGGCTCCGCAGATAAGAATGCTGAATAACGATGGAGGCGGCATGGAATTCTACGCAGTACACATGGACAACGATGAACTGGCAATAAACACTACCGGCTTATTCAAGATGAACGTGCAGAGCATTAAATGTACGGGTGAGAACGGTATGAGCGTAAGCAACACAGGAAACTTCACGGCGGAGGTGCCGACAGTGGACGCGAAACAGTTGTCACTGGACAACACGGGAGCTTTGTTGTTCAACGGCAAAAGCATAAACGGCTCGCTGCATATAGACAATTCGGGACAGACGACATTCTCGGGCGACGTGAAAGGTGCTGATTTCACACTCGACAACAGCGGAATGTGCAAACTCAGCAGCACGTTCGTTCTGACAAACGAATATAGTTTTGACAACAGCGGATTGGCTTCCGGCGATGGAGACATCACGGCAAAGACCATCAACATATCGAGTTCCGGACAGGAACAGCGCAACGGTGCGTTTAAAGCAGACCGTATGTCGATAGACATCAGCGGCAACAGCAAATATCAGATAAGTTTCACAGGTGGAGACGTTTTCCTCGACTGCAGCGGCGTCGGCAACTTCAATCTTGCTCTCGACTGCCGTAGCATCGACGTTGACTCAGGCGGATTCATCGACGTGACGCTCTCCGGCACGGCCGACAAGACGTCGTTCGAAGGTTCCGGTTCATCGCATCTGAACACTTCCAAACTTAACAAGTTCTGACCGTCACCCCACTACCGCCGGCAGACAACGGTGACGACGCACAGCCACAACGCCAAGACAGCGTGCTTTCTTTCGTCCATCCGTCCGCCGGTCATAGCTTCATCACAAAAAACAACGCCCCGCATATCACAAACACGACGACGATGCGTTATATAAACGACAATACTTCGCTATCGGTAACCGCAGGTTTCTATTTTCCTGATTTCAAGTAACATGACGATAGAACCATCTCAGCCGATTGCCGGACTTACAGACTATTACAATTCGTCTGACCACGTCAAATCAATTATATTCACATATTATGAAAAGATTATTTTTTGCTTTTTTACTTACCTTCGTACTTACCGGTATGTCTTTCGCCGGTGATTTCTCAAAACATCGCGGCGTCTGGGCCTCAAACGATGCCGAAGCTGTCATAACAGACAGTGTATGTATGTTCTTCGAGAAGACTCCAGCGGGTTTGAGAGCGTTTCTCAACGTTCCTACGCAAGACATATACAGCTGCACCACTTACAGGGATTCGGCATTTGTTGTTGAGACGGCCGCGCCTCTCGTACTCACCGATGGGGTTAAGACTGTTAACGGAGTAACCGTCAAGACTCTGCGTATCGGAGACAAGGTAATGTCTAAAGTGGAGGAGATAGAGACCTGCAAGCCTTATGAAAAATCCCGCGCAACAAGCAAGTCAGACGTAGGCAAGTGTTTACAGGAATGGAGGCTTGGCGCTAAGTTTGGAAAAGACGGCGATGTCTTTATGTGTGAGGTCAATACCAACCGCCACATGTTTATCTATCTGATTAATCCTAACATGACATATATCCGGGCAGCAGCAACGGCGAACAACGATAACGGCACATTGTTTTTTCAGAACATCCGTATGATGCGCAACAATAATACCGGAGAACTGACATCGTATATGGCACCTGATAATTATAATATCGCCGCAGACAATCTGCAGATTGACAACAGCAAATTCAATCCTAATGCATGCGTATTCAATCCTGACGGAGGAATATATTGGTCGCTCATCTCGTTTACGGCAGACCAGATTAAGATAAACGGTTGCGGCGAGACTTATTATGTAAACCGTATTGATCAGTTTGAAGAATACTTTAAGTACGTCCCATACGAAACAGCGCACATACAGCAATAGTCTGTCTTTGGTACAAGGGGCTTCACCATGCCTTCGCGGATTGGCAAAAGCTGTATTTCCATTCGACGGACGACTTGACTGATAAGCATCTCGCGTAAAAGAATATCACCATAGAAGTTCAATCCGGAAAGGCGACGGCTTCTGCTGATCACAGGCATTACAGGCATCAACCATTCGTCTGACTCACGTTAAATAAAATACGAAACAAGATTAAATTACATATTATGAAAATTAAAACTTTGGCATTGTCCATCCTTATCACCACTTTATGCATGGCTTCATGCAGCAGTGCACGCAATAGCACTACCGACAACGACATGACGGTCGTGGCAGGACTGTCCGGCAAAGGCGAGGTGGAAAAGACCCTGAACCTGGGCAAATTCAACGGCATAGAGTCGTCCGTGATTGTGGACATACACTATACGCAGGGTTCAAAACGCAACGTGAGGATGCGCACAAGCAAGGAACAGATTGACAGATACGACATATCGGTGAACGGTTCGACTCTCGTTCTGAAAAAGAAAGACAACAAGTCCGGCTCCGGCAGAGGCTCCAAGGAGGATAAAATCACACTGTATGTCACTGCTCCGGATATAAACTTCATAGATAACCGCGGCATAATGAAGTTTTACACTAAGCTGATCGGCAGTGACGGACTGCAGATAAGAAACAAGGGAATACTCGATATGAACATACAGAACGTGCACGGCAAAGGCAACAGCACACTGAGCATAGACAACAGCGGAAGGATGACGGCAGAGATGCAGGCGGTGGACGTGAGACTGTTCTCGCTGGACAACAAGGGCATGCTGACATTCAGAAGCACCGGCATAACAGGAAGTCTGAAACTGGACAACTCCGGACAGCTGACATTCTCAGGCAATGTTGAGGGCTCTACAGCCGAACTGGAAAACAAAGGGGTGTGCAACTTGACAAGCGCGTTCAGCCTTACCGACGACTATTCATTCAGCAATGGCGGACAAATGAGCATGTCAGGCGACGTGAAAGGCACGTCGACAACACTGAAAAACACGGGTGTGTACAGGATGGAAGGTTCGTTCAGACTGAACGGTGACTATACTTACGACAACTCCGGACAGGCGGACAACAACGGTGGTGTGACGGCAAAGACCATCAGTATGTCCAATTCGGGAATGGACAGCAGGGATGGCAGTCTGAAGGCAGACCTGCTGACAATGAGCGTAAACGGCCAAAGCAACTACAAGATGAGTTTCACCGGTGGCGACGCAAAGCTCAAATGCAGTGGTATGGGAGAATTCAGACTCGCACTCGACTGCCGTAGCATAGAGGTGAACTCGAACGGACAGATAAACGTAGAGCTCTCGGGCACGGCCGACAAGACATCGTTCGACGGCTCCGGAATATCGCATCTGAAAACATCCAGGCTTAACAAGTTCTGACCGTCTCCCCACTCCTGCCGGCAGATAAAGGTGGCAACGCGCAGCCGCGACGTGCAAGACTACGTGAGCAAGTCCGCACACAGATAAGCCATGATAGCGAAAGAATCCGCCCACTGAACCCATACGGCATATCGAAACCGCCGGAACAGTGTATTCCATTCCGCCCATTCATCCGTCGGTCACCGCTTTTTCACAAAAAGCAATGCCCCAAGTGTCACAAAAACGACGCTGATGCGTAATATAAATAAAACGTGAAACAAAATTAAAAACACATATTATGAAAACTATAACTTTGGCTCTGACAATTATTATCTCTATATTATGCCTTACTTCTTGCAGCGGTGTGAGCAAGAACACGACGGATAATGACATGACAGTCATGGCCGGAATGACGGACAATAACGAGGTGGAAAAGACTCTGAACCTTGGCAAATTCAGCGGTATAAAATCGGAAGTGAGCCTGGACATACACTACACGCAGGGCTCAAAACGCAGCGTAAGGATAAGCGCAAGACAGGATGTGATCGACCAGACAGACATATCGGTGATGGATGGTGTTCTCGTTCTGAAAAAGAAAAATGACGACCCGGAGTATAAGAACAACAACGAGAAGAATAAAATCACGATGTATCTCACGGCTCCGGATATAAATTCTCTGGAAAACACCGGCATAATGGGATTCCGTACAGGGACATTCAACAGCGACGGACTGCTGATAAGAAACAAAGGCATATTAAACCTGAAGACACAGGACATACACGCCAACGGCGCGAACGGAATGCAGATACACAACAGCGGAAAGCTTAATGCAGACGTGCCGACGATAAACGCGACGCTCATGTTGGTGGACAACGACGGCATAATGACCTTAAATAACAGCGACATAAAAGGCGGAAGCCTGACAATAGACAATTCAGGAAAGATTGACTTGTCGGCAAACGTGGAAGGAAGTTCGGCAAAACTGAAGAACAGCGGAATAAGCAGAATGGAAGGTTCGCTCGCTCTGACCGGCGACTATGACTGCACCAACAGCGGGAAACTGACCATAGAAGGCGGCGTGAAAGGCGCGACGGCAGAACTGAAGAACAGCGGAATATACAAGATGGAGGGCTCGTTCAGCCTGACCGACGATTATACTTATACCAACAGCGGCAGGTCTGACATCACCGGAAACGTGACGGCACGCACCATAAGCATGAAAAACTCGGGCATTGACGACAAGCATGGCGCGCTGAAGGCCGACCAATTGACCATGAGGACAAACGGAAGGAGCAATTACGACATGAGCTTCAAGGGCGGCGACGCACAGGTAAACTGCAGCGGTATAGGCAGCTTCGTCATGGCACTCGAATGTCGCAGCATCGAGATAAAATCGAGCGGAAGAATAAAAGTAACGCTGTCGGGAACGGCAGACAAGACAACATTCGACGGATCGGGAGTGTCGCACATCGACACATCCAAGCTGAACAAGTTCTGACCACAGGCCCGACGACAAGTTTAGACAACAATGGCGGACGACAGTCGTGCGCACGGCTACAATGAGTTACGCACTGAGAGGAAACAACACTGAGAGATACATGACAACGGAAGAATTCGAACACGAGGCCGAACTGGTGCGCCCCATGCTTGTGGCAACAGCCGCACACATGCTGGGCAGCGACAGCGAGGCCGAGGATGCGGCACAGGAGACGCTTGCGAAACTGTGGGGCATGCGCGGCGAACTGCGCAGTCCGATGGCGGCTCTGGCACGCGCCGTTGTCAGAAACCTTTGTGTTGACACCATAAGGAGACGCCACGCGGTGATTGTTCCGCTGTCTGACAAACAGCGCAATATGGCTGAGACGGTGACAGACAACGACCCTTTCAGTCACGTGATGAAGGTCATCGACCTGCTGCCGGAGGCACAGCAGATAGTAATCAGGCTGCGGCACATCGACGGAATGAGCACCGCAGACATAGCACAACTTACAGGAACGAGCGAGGCCGCCGTGCGCAAGACGCTCAGCAGGGCTCGTATGGCAGTGAGGAAACATTATCTTGAGGACATCAGAAATGAACAGTAAGAAAACAAAAGAAATAGAACGGCTCGTGGAACGCTTCTTCGACGGCGAGACAACCACGGAGGAAGAGGCACGGCTATACAAGGTGTTCAGACGCAAAAGGCTGCCCAACAGCTTGGAACGTATGCGCCCGGTAATGGAGGCTTTCGGCTCTATGAGCGAGGAGAAGCCGCAGCGGGCAAAGACAGTGAGCATAGTGCGGCGTGCGCTTATGGGCGTGGCGGCCATGCTGGCACTGATTTTGGGAATAGCCATCTATTCGAACTATCACGAGGAACAGTCGCTGGCGCGCATATACGGAGGCAGCTACGTCATAGAGAACGGCCGGCGCATAGACGACCTGAGTGCCATACAGGACGACATAGAACGAGCCCTGGCCGACTCGCGCCGCATAGAACAGCACGCCGAACACAACGTCATAGACCGTGCCGAGCAGGATGTACTCGACAACATATCGGACCCTGACATGCGCGACGAGGTGGAAAAAATGTTGAACGAATAAATAAGCACAGATATGGACATACGCAGAATTATCATAACGGCGGTGATACTTGTCACGTCAATGGTGAATGTAGCGGCGCAGAACAGGATAGACGAGATGATAGAGAACTACTCGTCGCGGGGCACAAGCAGATTTACCTCGGCCGTGGAACGCGATCCGAAGACACGCAAGGTGCTGAAGGTGGTGAATGTGCTTGAGCTGAACCAGATGGGAATAAACGAATTCATCAACGTGTTCAGAGGTGAATCGAAGAAAGGGAACTTCACCGAGAAACGCACGGAAAGCAGTCTGACGCTCATGCTTACGGTGCGCGACGAACGGCAGAACCGCATATACATGATGCACTGCACCGACCCATACACGCCATACAGGAAGAATACGCACTATGGTCAGGCTAAGATAACGGTCATCATAAAATACGGATGATGGTCACCGGTGGGCAAAACAATCGACAACCAAATACATACAGTAAACAAAAAGCTCCTGATTTGTACCTGAGAGCAGTCCGCACAGCGGTGACGCACGGCGGGAAAAAGCGACAGGCCACATGAATATATACATGGAAAAATAACAGAGGAGGCGATGGACATCATCGCCTCCTTTTTTCGTTTATTCCCGACCGTCAGTCTAAAGTCCTGTGAATTACGTTATATTGCAAAGCCGTCCGTCGGGCATAATTGCCGAAAGCGTGGCGGGACTGGCCATGATACAGTGTCGGACGGGATGGCGCATAGAGTGCGTCATACGTAAACCGCCAACCATATGGCGCAGTGTTTGTCGCAGCTTGAGTGCATGCGCGCCACCTGCTCCGGTGCTCATGTGGCAACGACAAATGAAAAAAAACTTCGCCTTACGGCCGATGGCGGAGTATCATGCGGCTCCGGTGTCAGCAGTAAGGCGAAGGAAAGATAAGGCATTCATGGTCTTACACGGCTTTTACGCCATGTATCATACGACTCATTTCTGCACTCTCGTGTATGTCTTTTTGTCCGGACCGACGCCCGTTATGGTGAGTTTCTTCCAGTGCGGAGGCAGCGCAGACGGCACCTGGCGTATGCCCTTGTCGGTTATCTCCAGTCCGCAGAATCCGTTGATGACAGCCTGAAGCATACCGCCGGCGCCAGTTGTGAAGTACGGATTGGTGCCGCCCGCGCCCTCGGATATCACACCGAACGGAGGCAGCTTGTTGGGACGGTAGCCCTGTACGAACATCTCGTATGCCTTCTTACCTTGCATCAGTCGTGCGTACTGCACGGCGAAGATGGAGAACGACATGGCCGGACCGTTCTTGTCTATCTTGTCTTCGTAATATACAAGGTTTTTCTTGATATCCGATGCGTCCGTAACCAGCTGCAAAGGATAAGCCAAGAGATTGACATCCACCTGTTTTATGCCGCGGCCGTCATAATCTTCGTATTCCTTTATCACCCCGTCATCGAAACGGTGTATGCTTATTTTGTCCGCCACCTCGCTCCATATCTTCGGATATTTCATGCCGCAAAGAGCTGCCGCCTTGCATGCGTTTCTCAGCGAGACGATGGCCACGCCGTTTGTGAAAGCGTTGTCGTCCACACCTATGGCGTATTCGTCGGCACACACGACATTGTTTATCGAGTATGTTCCGTCGGCATTCTTCGTGGCGCGGCTTATCCAGAAGTCGGCTATCTCCTTTATCAACGGATAGCCCTTCTGCTCGAGCCATTTCCTGTCCTGCGTCATGCAGTAGTAGTTCCACGCCGCTATACCTATGTCACCGGTTATGTGATGCTCGAACGGACCTGTCAAAGCCCATGTCGGACAGGCCTCCTCGCCGGCGTCATCGCTCTCCCACGGGAACATCACTCCCATATATCCGTTGGCCTCGGCTTTCTTGCGTGCGGCGTCGAGACGGTCGAAACGATAATCCATCATCGACTTGGCCATGTCGTTGTTGAGGAACAACATAGGCGGATACATCCATATCTCGGTGTCCCAGAATATGTGACCGTTGTATCCCTGTGACGACAATCCGAAAGGCGGGATGCTCAAGCGGCTGTTCGCACGGATGGATGAATACAGATTGTAGAGGGCGAGCCGCACGCTTGTCTGGGCTTCGTCGTCGCCTTCTATTATGATGTCGCTCTTCCAAATGTCGCTCCACAGAGCCTCATGTGCCCTGACCAGCTGGTCCACTCCCTCGTAAACGCCGTATATCACCTGTCGGTTCGACTCGTTGCACGGGTCTATGAAGTCGCGGTTTGTGCAAATTGAACCGATAAGACTGAAGGTGAATTTCTCGCCTTTCGTCAGATGCTTGTATATCTCGACGCTGTTGCCCGAAGCAGCCACGCCGGCATCGTCGTTCTTGGACAGTACGAACGCCGACGAGGCCGACACCTCGTTGTTGCGGTATAAAGAGTAAGCACGGGTGCGCATTATGCTGAGTGGCGTGCCCTCGACGTTGATGTTCTGCATCTCGGTGACCGGCTGCTGATATTCGTTCGGCACAACCGGCACGTTGCGGACATTTATCACAATGTCGTCCAAGGCCTCGATACTGACGTTTATGAGGCCCGCATAAGGCATATTGCGCAGTGCGCGGACATCGTAGGCCACTTTTGCGCGATTCTGATAAGAAAAAGATGTGCTGTGAACGGCGTGCCTCATATCCAGCGTCTGGTGCCAGTCGTCCACATTGTTCAGTTCCATGCAACGACCGTCTATATACACCTGCAACTGAAACGGATTGATGGCTCTCAACACACGGCTCACTCCGTTTTTGCCGTCGGCGTCGAACACATGGTTCAGAAACACGTCTCTCACCGAGAACGGCTCTCTCCACGGCAGTATGCCGATACGTCCGCTGGCCACGACGGCTCCATAATAATCACCTCCCTTGTCTGATGTGGAGATTTGCCATCCGGCAGAATCATCCGCAAAGGCAATAATAGACTGAATGAACAGAGATAGAAATAACAGTGTTTTTTTCATTACTGTAAATCAATTATTAAGTTATGTATTTCATTGTATGTCACATCCTTACGCCCCGCCCGCATCACGTTATAACCAGCAATGGATTTTAATAGTCTGCCGGCCGCAGGATGACGGCTCTTGATATTTCCTACAAAAATAATGGAAATAAGCGACACTATGAAGCGCATGATAATAATTCTGACAAATAAATATGCCACCGCAGAACGATGTATTATCCCCGCAGACCGTCATAATGAGATATCAGACGATGGAAAATCAGCTCAATGGAAATTATGTGGTAAATCGTCCACAATGAAACATTGCCGCTTCACTCCTGAATAATCATTTGTTTACGGCTGCCGAAAGACAGCCTTACGGCCCACTTTCAATTTGTAACCTGATTCCGGTTTTTCCCTCCTTGTTTCCCACTCTACCCCGAAAAATAAGCGCGTATTTGCAAACAGACTCTCCTTCGGGCGCAAATACACGAATTATAAGAGGTTTTCATAAAGCATTGAAAACCAACAACTTATATTAAATAAGCATTTAGTCACTTTGCGAAAAGCACCATTTCGGCCTGCGAAATGGCCCATATTGGAGTGCGATATGGTGCTTTTCAGCCCCTAATATGGGCTTTTTTGCATGACAAAATGGGCAATATCGGAACACTGTATGAATGTTTTCGGACTATGATACAGGGTATATCATAATACCGATAGCACCGGAAAGACCCTTACCATGCCCGATTTAACATTCCTTTACATCTCTTTTGCGAAAATATTTTGTCAAAATAAAGTCAAGAAAAATTGTAAGTACGTCTCTCTGAAAAGCAATAAAAAAGCTGATTGGGGAGCGTGAACAGCCAGCGGAAGATACGCACTGGTTCTACAGTGACGATTTACCGGCCGCAGCGATGTAAATTTATTATTGACGTGAAAATCGCGCTGTCACAGCTTGTTTCATCCCACATTATAATATAAGGAAGTTTCTTTTCATTCTATAATGAATGAATTAATAAAACCAGTCTTTTCTGAATTCCTCATATACCGACATTTCTGGATTTTCTGTATTTCAACGCACTGTTGTTTATGTATTAGCATTTCTGTATTTATGTTACTGCCAGTTTATTTTATATTAACGTGAGTCCGACGAATTCACGTTACATTACAAATGTCACTTTTTATATCGAGATTCGCCATTAATTTCATTAATTATTTGCGCGATAATGTAATACCACGTGAGTTCGACGAATTCAAAACAAAGCGAGCTGTGTGTCAATAGTTCTTGTAACATTGATACACGGCTTCTTCGGAAAGCAACAATATGCAGCAATT
>USHV01000017.1 GCA_900554695.1 uncultured Prevotella sp.
TGCAAAGATACTATTTTTTGAATGATTTTTCGCATTTCACTTACTTTTGACTATATTTAAAAATACTGATACAAAACGCGGGGAAAAGCACGTAAACCATGTATTGTGCTTGCGGTTACGATTTACCCGTTGTGACAACGTGGGGTTATTATTTTGAAAATATAAGTTTACTATTATAACAACACGAATTTACTGTTATAACAACCCGAACTGCTCAACAACCTATTGCCGGCAGACTGTTATAACAACATGAGTTACTGTTATAACAACACGAGTTTATCGTTTTAATGATATGAATCCATCGTTTCAAAGACTTGAGCTTATTGTTATGACAACATGAGTCTATCATTTTAACAAAATGAATTCATAGTTTTAGCAACATTAATTCAATCATCACGCAAGACCCGTCCTGTCACGGTTAATATTTCCCCCTGCTGTCATTAATTTCTCCGGCCTTCGATGATTCTTCATACCACAAACCATTCCCCACCGAATTTATGCTCCCCTCACCAATCCCCATAAGGCGATATGAACATAAACAAAAAAAGACGCCCGCACACATTGTGCAGGCGCCATATTATTCTTAGGCGATGACCTGAGTATTACTGGATTTCAATCTTGCGACACTCTTCCTTCTTCTCAGCCTCGGCTGTCTTAGGCAGCGAAACAGTCAATACACCGTTGTTGACATTTGCCGTTATGTGATCTTTGTCGACATTGTCCGGCAGTGTGAATGTCTGTTTGAACTGAGAATAAGAGAACTCGCGATGCAGGTATTTTCTGTTCTTAGATTCAGAACCGTTTTTTTCGGTCTTCTTCTCCATACCTACTACAAGTTCGTTGTCATCGTTAAGATGCACATCAAAGTCATTTTTGCTCATTCCAGGTGCGGCAACCTCGATCTTGTAGTCCTTTTCTTCTTCAACTATGTTGACCGACGGAGCTGTCGTGTAGGCTTTTAACATCCTGTCATTGTCAAAGAAATCATTGAACAAATCTGGAAACCAACTCTGATCTGAAAATCTTTTGATAGGCATCATAAATTAATCCTCCTGTTTTTATTTTATGTTACACTATTTCTTTTCGGCGTCCTCCGTTGTCTGGACTTCAGACGTTCGCTTATCATTATGCAACAAGCGTGCCTGTATGACGGTTTGTCAGCCGTGGAGAACCGCTTTTTAACAGTTGTGAAAACATTGTTAAACATTGCACGGGATGGTTTTAAACATACGTAAACTTTTTTCAACATAGCGTCATGGAAAGTATGACAAAAAGTGACATATTGACACAAGAAGATAATGTATGAAGTACAGGAACTTATAAAGATGCTATACGAAATGTAAGAAATCAAGATAAACAGAAGTCACGATGTGAAAAAAACATATGCCTTGGAAAAGACGGACGGGAAGCAAGAAATACGGGCACGGACATGCGGTGAATGGTCACCGCACCTACGATAAAATCCGCTCAGACCTGTGAGACGAAATTTATAGTAGGCACGAGGCGAAACATTCTGGCACTCATACAGAATTGATTAATACGTGGAAGGGGCTCAATCATAGGACAGTATAGACCCAATCGGATAATAATGTTGGCTTCATCGCCTTGCGACGGTCTTAACGCAGCCCGCGGGACATGGCGCACTTAGGCTTCAGAATGAAGCACAGCCTCCAGCTCAAGGCGTATCTTCTCCATCCCTTCTATCGCAGCCGAACAACAATCCTTGAATTCCTGTCCGGTGAGCGAATCTACCTTTGCCGCCGATAGTCTGTCGAGCTCTGAAACGACGTCGGCCTTTATCATGGTGAGCACGGGCAGAGCCTTATGCGACACACGTGCGGCAGCCTTGCGGTCGCCACCGTCGGCAGCGGCACGCAGTGCATCCTCGTGGGTCGTAAGCTCGCCATAGAAGCTCGTGAGAATCTCACGTTCAGCCTCCTCATCGCCGGCGGCAAAAGCTGTGAGCGGCGCGAAACGTCCGGACGATTCGGGCTTGTGAGCGTCCGAAGTCTCCACCTTGCGCCCTGTAACCGACATTATGACATCGGCAAGAGCGTCCATGTCGAACGGCTTGAACAGACACTCGTCGAACCCGGCTTCCTCAAACTGCGGGCGCGCTCCCTTGTCGTGGGCAGTCATGGCCACCACCGCCATGTGGCTGTGGTCGATGGAACGGATGAAGTCGGCGCCGTTCATCTCGGGCATCTCTATGTCGGTTATCAGTATGTCGAACTTTGCCGAGGCGAGCTGTTTGCGTGCCTCAGCTATATGCCGGCACACCGTCAGCCGCCATTTGCCTTCCGAGAGCCGCGAGAGCATCTCCATGAGCAGTTGCAGCTGCAGCTTGTCGTCGTCAATGATTATGATGTCAAGACTGTCGCACGTGGGCAGCTTCAGCGTTTTCTTCTCTTCTTCCTGCTCCGGCTTTTCCTCTGTGGCCTCCGAAACTTTCACCGGAATTGTGACGAAGAACGTAGTGCCCTGACCCTTGACCGACTTCAGCGAGACGTTGCCGCCAAGCAGGGTGACGAGCTCACGGGTGATGGACAGTCCCAGACCCACGCCCTCTATGCCCTGCGCTCCTTCAAGACGCGTGAAGGCATCGAACACCCGCCGGCTCTCCTCCGGCGTCATTCCCTGACCTGTGTCCGACACGCGGAGCAGCAACCTGCCGTTTCTCACTCCCGCCGTGACACGCACCTCGCCCACGAATGTGTATTTCAGGGCGTTGCTGAGCAGATTGTCTATTATCTGACGTATGCGGAAAGCGTCGCCCAGACACACGCTGCCGCCACAGTCGGACGTTGCACACACGAGCTTCAGACTCTTGGCGTCGGCCTGCGGACGCATCTCCTCCACACAGTCGGACACGAGCTGCGACGGACGGAAACTGACGTTCTTCACCTCAACGCGCCCGTTCTCCAGCTGATGATAGTCGAGCAATGCCTCGACAAGGCGCAGCAGATGGGTGGCAGAGTTGCGTATGTTCTTCAGATACAGGGCCGGTTTGCCGCTGTTGACAAACTCGCCCAGGAGTCCGATGAAGCCAGATATCGAGGCCGCCGGAGCCTTTATGTCGTGCGTAATGGTGAGCAACAGCCGTTCGCGTTGCTGCAAGAGCTGTTCGCTGCGGTTCTTCGCCGCCTCCAGGTTTTCGCGATATTCCTTCTCACGCTGCACGTCGCGACGAATGTTTATGAGCAGCACCACGGCCGAGAGCAGCACCACGGCCGAGAGCAGTATGATTTTGTTCATCACCGCACGACGCTCCGCCATGTCGTGATCGAAAGAAGCCTGCACCGACAGATAGGCGTCGGTGCGTATGTCTTTCAGCAACTGGTCTATGCGCTGTGCCAGTTGCACGCCCACAAGCTGAATGTCTTGCTCGCTCCGGTCTATGTCGGCCTTGTGCTCGCGCCTGCTCTCCGTCTCCGCCTTCTTTATCTCGGCAAGCACGTCAGCCACCGTGTCGCCAATGTTGACACTGCGCTTCACACTGTCGGCTGTGAGTGTACCGCTGTTTGAGCGCACGCTCACCGTGTCGTTGCGCGACTTACGGAATGCGTCGGCAAGACGTCCGAAGAAATTCTTTTTGGTCTTCACCACCTCATACACAGTCTCACGTCTCTCGCGCATCTCCGTTCCCTTGGGATGAATGACGAGCGAGTCGCGTCCTGTATACAGATTGTGTAGTTTGCTGTTGAGATAGCTTCCACCTCCGTTGCGCGACATCACCTCCATCATGACACGCGTGTTCTCACGCTTTCGCTCGAGCAAAAGAATGAGCTGGTCTATCTTCAGTCTCAGCGTGGAATCGCCTATAAGCACGCGAAGACTGTCGGCAATGGTCTGCGTAACGGTCACCGAACGGTCGAACGCCGCCCAACTGTCTTCTATCCCGAAATATACGGAATGTTCGTTGTTGTTCATTTCCAGGAAACTGTATACGAGGCTGTCGGCCACGTTGCGCCTTTGCATGAATGTGCGCTCGGCCTCGTTCATTTCGATGAATGAACGCGTGTTGCCATATACGAGCCACGCCGAAAGGCCAAGGATGAATACTACGAAAACATAGCCCAGGGCCACCTTGAGCGGAACGCTGATTTTTCTCATCTCGTGTCTGCTTCTTGATTTACGGTTACAAAAATAGCAATATAATGATGAACGACGGCAAAACGTCTGATTAAAAAAAGAAAACACGCACGAAGAACGGCCGACGGCATACCGTAAAAAAGAAGTTCCGGCTGCCGAAATATATCGACAACCGGAACCAACTGTTGTTTAATGCTTCCTTAAAACCGTCATGTCAGAAAATAATTTTCTAATAGTGTCTTTCTCTTTATGGCTTACTGCAGTACGATGGTAGCAGGAGATGTTTGTGCTGTGCTGTCGCATACGGCGTTGCTGTCGGCCGGTACAACCGGTGTTGCTACGCTGTCCGGCTCGTCCTGAAGAGAAACAGGAGCTACTACTGAAGATTCACGACTTGCAAATACGTTGCTTACTGAAACTACCATTGTTGCTGCAAGAGCTGCAAAAAATAACTTTTTCATAATCTTATTGTTTTTAAATTTGTGAATATTTTCGTTGTTTGTTCGCTTAATATAGTGCAACGGGCGTGCCAAAACGTGCCAAACAAGCGTATGTCACTGATAATGAGCGAATTAATAAAAACAATAAGTAAAATCGCTATTGGGGAAAGTGTGGAAACAGTGTGGAATTTTTCCACACATTTTTGTGGAATCCTCTAC
Source organism: uncultured Prevotella sp. (assembly GCA_900554695.1). GTDB lineage: Bacteria > Bacteroidota > Bacteroidia > Bacteroidales > Bacteroidaceae > Prevotella. Next base: position 4,752 of record USHV01000017.1, read on the forward strand.
AAATCGATTCCGTATTTCTGCATTTTGTTATACAGAGTCTTGCGGTCGATGGCCAACAGGCGCGCAGTCTTGCTCTTATTGCCTCCGGTGGCACGCAAGGCGGCCTTGATGCGCTGAAGCTCGTCGTTCTCGTCGCGCAAAGCCATGTTCTCGTGATTGACAGGGCCGAGCGACTGCGACAGTTCTTCCACACCTATATATTGTCCGCGCGTGAGCAGCGTGGCGCGCTTCACCACATTGTTGAGCTCGCGCAAGTTGCCGGGCCAGTCGTAGCGTGCAAGCATCTCTGAAGCCTTGTCGTCGAAGCCGAGCACATTGCGGCCCAGCTCCTCGTCGGCCTGCTTCACGAAGAGGTCGGCAAAGAGGAAAAGATCGTTGCCCCGCTCCTTGAGCTCAGGCATACGGATGGTGAACTCGCTTATGCGATGATACAGATCTTCGCGGAATCCTCCGTCAGCAACACGCTCGGCAAGATTCTCGTTGGTGGCGCAGATGAGCCGAATATCGACTTCTATCTCCTTGGTAGAGCCTACAGGACGCACGCGCCGCTCCTGCAAGGCACGCAAAAGCTGCACCTGAACGTCGTAGGCAAGATTGCCGACCTCGTCTAGAAAAAGCGTACCTCCGTCCGCTTCCTCGAACGCTCCCTTCTTATCTGTCAACGCACCGGTGAACGCTCCCTTGACATGACCGAAGAATTCGGATGCCGCCACATCCTTTGGTATGGCTCCGCAGTCTATGGCAAGAAACCTCTTGTCTGCCCTACGGCTCAGCTCGTGTATGCGTCTGGCGGCATATTCCTTTCCCGTACCGCTCGCACCGAGTATGAGGACAGACATCGGTGTGGGCGCAACGAGCGAGATGTATTCGTAAAGTTGCTTTGAGGCGCGGTCGTTTCCTTCTATGTGTCGCGGCACAGTCTGAGTGGAAGCCGACGGTTGTGCGGTCGCCACTATGGGCGCGACCTGAGCCGGACGCTTTGACAGGGCATCGTTGATTTTCTGTAGAAGTACGTCAGGCTGAAGCGGCTTGGCAATATAGTCAGCCGCTCCCGACTTCATGGCAAGCACCGCATTCTGCACTTCGGCATAACTGGTCATCACGATGAAAGGGATGTCCATGTCGCACTGACGCATCCACTCGAGCAGAACAAGACCGTCATGGTCTGGCAGACGCAGGTCGGACAATATAAGATCGTAGGTGTTTCCGGAATCCTGCAACTTTGACTTAGCTGCCGAGACCGAGCTAACCTTTTCTGAAACAAAACCCTTTCTGCGCAGCCACGAGTTGATCATCGTGCCAAATGTTATGTCGTCTTCTACAATAAGTATGCTTGCCATTAACTGTATTTATTATTTTATATTGTCAAGATCAGGCTTGACATTGTTGCGGATCTTCGTGAGATATGCTTTCATACGTTCCGAATCCTTATTGTCTATGATGTCGAGAAGCTCCTTGAGCTCATCGCGTATCTTCGCAACCTGATCGTGGGTGTAAGGATTGAACAGCACCTCCTGCAACAGATAGTCGTCCTCGCCGAGCACACCACGCGCTATGGACATATGGCGTTTGAATGTCGTTCCGGGCGCGTCCTGATGCTTCATGACTGCCGCGAAGACAAATGTGCTGACAAAAGGAATACTGAGCGAATAGGCCACCGTGCGGTCGTGCTCGTCGAATGTGTAATCATAGATGTTCAGTCCGAGCGATGCGTAAAGCTTCCTGAAGAACGATTGTCCCTCACGGCTGCCTTCGCTGATGATTATTGCGTTCTCATGACTGAGCTGACTCAGGTTTGCAAACGTAGGACCGAACATGGGATGGGTTGACACATAGGGATGGCCGCACTTTTCGTAGAAAGCGTGCAGTCCGGTCTTTACTGACGAGATGTCGCTCAACATGCACTGCGCAGGGAGATAAGGCATGACCTCCTCGAATGCGGGAATAGTATATTTCACCGTCACGGCGTTGATAACCAGCTCGGGAGAGAAATCGCGTATTTCCTCCATATTGGTGAAACGCCGACAATTGTATGTGAAACGCATACGTAGAGGATCCTTCTCATATACTGCCGTCTCATGACTGAAACTGAGCAGGTCGAGAAAAAAACTTCCCATCTTACCTGCTCCCATTACCAATATTCTCATTGTTGTTCAAAATTACTACATAAAAATCATATGCAAGAATGATTTCTATTATTTTATGACAAAAATGTTTAAAGGGGTGTTTTTTGAGACCTTCGGACCGTTATTGGTTGATTATCTCTATCTGCTGTCTTACAGACTCTTCGTGCACTTCCTCGAAGACGGAACGTATGAATTCGGAACTCATGCCGCAAAGAACGCCCTGTGCGCCACGCTTATCGAGTATCTCGTTGTAACGTGATGTCTGAAGCACGGTCATGTTGTGCTCTTTCTTATACTGTCCTATCTCACGGCAGACTCTCATTCGCTTTGCAAGAAGCTCTATAAGTTGGTTGTCCAACTCATCAATCTGCTTACGCAAAGCGTGTATTCCCTCGGTTGTCACCTTCTCATCGCGTATGACCAGAAGACTGAGAATATAGTCGAGCACATCCGGAGTGACCTGCTGCTTGGCATCGCTCCACGCGTTGTCGGGTGAGCAATGGCTCTCTACTATAAGACCATCGAAGCCGAGATCCATCGCCTGCTGGCAAAGAGGAGCAATCAACTCGCGCGTTCCGCCGATGTGACTCGGGTCGCACAATATTGGCAAAGAGGGATAACGACGGCGCAGCTCGATAGGTATCTGCCACATAGGAAGGTTGCGGTAGATTTTCTTGTCATAGCTTGAGAATCCGCGATGAATGGCTGCGAGACGCGTGATGCCTGCCTGATTGATGCGCTCGAGCGCTCCGATCCACAACTCGAGGTCGGGATTGACAGGATTCTTCACCAATACCGGAACGTCAACACCCTTGAGACTGTCGGCCAATGCCTGCATGGCGAACGGGTTGGCAGAGGTGCGTGCACCCACCCAAAGGATGTCTATACCATACTTCAAAGCCAGTTCCACGTGTTCAGGAGTGGCGACCTCGGTGGCGACAAGCATGCCGGTGGTCTTCTTCACATTCTGAAGCCACGGCAGAGCAGCCTCGCCCTGTCCTTCGAATCCGCCCGGTTTGGTGCGAGGTTTCCACACTCCCGCACGGAACATACGGCAGCCTTTGTCTGCAAGCTGCTTCGCGGTTGTCATCACTTGCTCCTCAGACTCGGCAGAACATGGGCCTGCTATGACTATGGGGCGTTCGTTATTGTCACTCGGTAAACGTAATGGTTCTAAATTCAATGCCATAGTAATTGTATTTTAAGTTTCTGGTTAATCGTTTGTGTCGGTTGTCGCAACAGAGGGGAAACCATGGTTATGGATATTCCGTAACGCGTGCGGCAACTGTATATTTATAAATATTAAAGATTCATTTTCTTTATACGCTCCAACGCTTCTTTCATTTTCTCGTCTTTAGCACACAGACTTATGCGTACATAACGCGTTCCGTTAGAACCGAAAATGAATCCCGGCGTGATGAATACACGCGCCTCGTGCAGAACACGCTCGGTGAGTTGTTCGGCATCCGAATAGGAGTCGGGGATGCGTCCCCACAGGAACATTCCCACCTGCGACTTGTCGAAGGTACAGCCCAACACGTTCATTATCTCCTCGGCTATTACGCGGCGACGTCTATAAGTCTCTATATTGGCTTCACGGTGCCACTCCGGCGTATTGCTGGAATAGGCTTCTGCGGCTGCGAGCTGTATGCCGCGGAATGTTCCGGAATCGATGTTGCTCTTTATCTTCAGTATCCACGATATGAATGTAGGATTAGAAGCGCACATTCCCACACGCCATCCTGGCATGTTGTGACTCTTCGACATTGAGTTGAGTTCGATGCAACAGTCCTTCGCACCAGGTATCTGGAGCAGCGACATCGGATTGTCGTTGAGTATGAGCGAGTAAGGATTGTCGTTCACCACCACGATGTTGTTGGCACAGGCAAACTCCACCAGCTTCTCGTATGTCTCACGTCTGGCATTTCCACCGGTCGGCATATTGGGATAGTTAGTCCACATCAGCTTGACGCCGGAAAGGTCCATGTGGTTCAGTTCGTCGAAATCAGGCTGCCACGCATTGTCCTCCCGCAGATTGTAGTTCACTATCTGAGCGCCGAGAATCTTGCTCAGCGACGTATAGGTGGGATAACCCGGATTGGGGACAAGCACCTTATCACCTGGATTTACGAATGCGAGCGTGATGTGAAGTATGCCTTCCTTGGAGCCGATGAGCGGCAATATCTCGTCAGAAGGGTTGAGCTCCACACCATACCAACGCTTATAAAACAGAGCCATGGCCTGACGAAGCTCCGGAGTTCCCATCGTGGGCTGATAGCCATGAGCATTGGCATCGCGTGCGACAGCGCAAAGTTTATCGATTGTCTGCTCTGAAGGCGGCATGTCGGGCGAGCCTATCGCGAGCGAGATTATGTCCTTGCCCTCGGCATTGAGCTTTGCCACCTCTTTCTGTTTACGACTGAAATAATATTCCTGTACTGCCGACAGTCTGTCGGCTGGATTCACTGTTATTGCCATAATAATTCTATTTTACTTCTATATATTCCCCCAATATCTTCAGCGAACGGGTCAAAGGTATTATCGCGTCAATGCTCTGACGATATCTGGTGAGATTGCTGAACGACACATCTACATAGAAAAGATATTCCCATTCGTGCCCTATTACAGGCAGAGACTGTATCTTGGTGAGGTTGATATTATAAAAAGAAAGGATTGTAAGTACTTTGGAAAGACTGCCTTCCTCGTGAGGAACGAGGAACACAAGGCTTGCTTTGTCTGCCTTCTCCAAAGGTCTGAGGAAGTCGGCTTTATTAGGATTTGAAACGACGAGGAAACGGGTGAAGTTGTGTTTGTTGTCTTCTATCTGATCCTCAAGCACCTTCATGCCATACATTTCGGCTGCTGAGGCGTTGCATATCGCCGCCCATCCACGACACTGATGCTTCATTATATATTCTGCCGAGCCTGCGGTGTCTTCTGCTTCCACCATCTTCAGCTTAGGATGTTTGGCCAACCACTTGTTGCATTGCATCAGTGCCACCGGATGTGAGTGCACTTCCGTTATCGTGTCCCAGTCGTCCTGAGGCAGGCAACAGATGGAATGTTGTATATGGAGTTTGTGCTCTCCCACCACCGTCGTGCCCGAAGCGCGCAACAACTCATAGTTGTGAAGCAGGCTGCCGGCTATGGTGTTTTCTATAGCAAGCATCCCTATCACGGTCGGGTCGTGCTCCATTTCGGCGAACACCTGCTCGAAAGTGGAACAACATATAAGCTGTATCTGCTCGTCCTTGAAATACTGATGTGCCGCAATATCGTGGAAAGATCCGTGTGCTCCTTGTATCGCTATTCTCTTCATTTTTGTTCGTTATATTAATAAAAAAAGCTCCGCTTTCACTATGTGAAGCGGAGCCGTTTACTTGTTAATGCCTTATTTAAAAATCTACACACAACTTCCCGCTTCACAATTGCTTGTAAAGTAAAAGTAAAAGCGGAAAAAAGAAGTGTAAGACTTGTTCATATATTCTATTGTTTTGTTGGGTGCAAATATATAACAAAAAACTTTTAATTCCAAATAATTTGCAATAAAATGTTGCACTTTTTATATGAAAGCATAACAAAAGATATTAATTTGCGTAATCTCTATATATGATTATAAACACAGATTGGCATTATCGGGTCTCGATGCACGGCTCTATCAGAACGTAGTCCGGACATTATCACATCCGAAGGTCTGCCGGTTTATACAGAACACTCATCAATTATTGCTGAAGATGCCGTAAGGATCGTTATTCTTATATATCTGTTTTACACGACCCTCCACATCCTGTGCATCCGCATTTTCCGCCTGGTTGTTTGCCGATTCAAGCTCGTCAGCAGTCTTCAGGTCCTCTTCGGCACCCTGCTCATCACCGACTGCCTTCTTTGCCTTGCCTCTTCCACGGAACGCAGCCACACAGAATGGATTTAATTCCACCACCTTATTATATATATTTACGACAGTCTCGTTATTGCCTTTCTTCTCCTCGATTCTGGCTTTAAGAAGCAATATGTCTTCCGTGTCGCCGACGTGTTCCTGAAGATAAGCCACATCCTCGTCGGCAGCATCAACATCCTCAGTCTCAAGCAAGACCTCACCCCGGAGCAGATAAGCGTCGTAATAGTCGTTTTTAAGAGATATTGCCTTGGTGAGCATGGCTACAGCATTGTTGTAGTCGCCGAGTCCGTGACAGGCACGCGCATAAAAGAAATAAACCAGCGGATTCTCGTTGTTTATCACAACAGCCTTCTCACACGCGTCGGCCATAACATTATAGTCCTCCATCATGTAAGCAACCTCAGCCATACGTATCAGAATCTTCTGGTTGTCCGGCTGCGCCTCCGACATCTTCTGCAACTGTTCATAAGCCTGTGGCAGCTTGTTGCACTGAATGTATGCCTGAGACAGATAATCCCTACACTCCAAATCCTCGTTCAGATCGAGCGCATGAGTGAAACATTGCACGGCATAATCGGGTTGCCTCATACGCAGAGCTTTCACCCCGTCATATTTAAGCACATCGAAGTTGCGTGCCTGCTCTTCTCTTTTCTTTTCTTCCTGGGTTTCTTCTTTTCCCCCGAACAATGCTTTGAATATATTCATTATGGTATTTTTGTCTGCAAAGATAACTTAAAATAAAGACCGAAAAAAATTATCAATAGTTAAAGTTGAAAGAAAAATACATATCTTTCACGATTAATGACTATGTTTGCATAAGATATGTTTAAACTTATGACAAGATTCTTATCAGTTGTTTTATTGGTTTTTGTTTCCTCGATTCTGAATGCACAGGAAATAAACAAAGAAACTGGCAATAATCAGAGGAACAATACACCGGCCGTTGCCGACTCTGCAATAATGACGCAATCGGCACACGAGGAGCCATATAATTTCGAATATTCAACGCCTTCAATGATGTCTGCCATGCCCATACAGGCTCAGGACAGCCTGCATCTGCCGGTGCTTGACTCGCAGGGACGCGTGTCACCGTTCAATCTTTATCCTCTCTATTACGGATGGTGGAGCTCATGGCAACTGCATCCCGGACTGAACATAAGTGCCGGAGCGTCAGTATTCGCACAGTTCGGCAAGAACGCACGTAACGGTGTAGGATTCAGTCAGAACATATCCGCGATGTATGCGATACCGGTGAACAACAAGCTGTCAATAGCCTTAGGAGGATATCTCAACAACATATATTGGGCGCACGATGCTTACCGCGACGCCGGACTTTCCGCAATCTTAGGCTATAAGTTCAACGACCATTGGGAAGCATACCTTTACGGTCATAAATCGCTTGTGGACAACCACCGCATGCCTTATTGCCTCTACGACATGAATTCCGTTGGCGACCGCATAGGTGCTGCCGTGAAATACAATTTCAACGAGAACACAAGCATACAGATATCTGTCGAAAGTGTTTCGATGCCTAACCGGAGACCGCTGTCCATAGAGCCTCCGGTAGCACCGGGTCCGCACTTTTAACTGACATATTTAAGGCGCAGACTGTTCAACACTACGCTCACACTCGAGAACGCCATAAGCGCGCTTGCCCATGTAGGAGTTATCGCGAAATCCACACCGAAAGCATGAGGCAGTCCGGCTGCGAGCGGAATACAAACGACATTATATATGAATGCCCAGAACAGATTCTGGCGTATCATGCCTACGGTCTTTCTCGACAACCTGAACGCACTTGCTATTTTTCTCAGGTCAGTACCCATGAGTGTCACCTGTGCCACGTCCATGGCTATGTCCGTACCGTGTCCCATGGCTATACTTACGTCTGCTGCAGCAAGTGCCTGACTGTCGTTTATGCCGTCGCCAACCATTGCGACATGCCTTCCCTCGCTCTGCAATCTTCTCACGATATCCTCTTTGTCCTGCGGTGTCACCTTGCTCTGATAATGTTTTATTCCTGCCTTTTCAGCCCAGTAAGCCACCGCCTCATCGTTGTCTCCGCTCATAAGATAAACCTCTATGCCGTTGTCCGCCAGCATAGCCATAGCTTCTTCGGCATGCGGTTTCAACTTTTCACGCTCTTCGGGTTTCAGTGATGACGCCTTAGTGAAGTCCACATCCTTAAACGGTTCAGTCAATGTTCCGGTCTTGTCTATAACCACCGCGTCGGTCATACGCATGTTCTCGAGAGCCGACGCATCCTTTATCAGAATATTCTCCTGCGCAGCCTTTCCTATGCCTACCATCAGTGCAGTCGGCGTAGCGAGTCCCAGCGCACAGGGACAAGCTATGACAAGCACTGCCACGGCAGACAATACAGCATCTGGCAACACCTGCATGCCACCAGCAATCATCCATATTGCGAACGTGAGCACAGCCACACCGAGCACACAAGGCACGAACACCATGGCTATCTTATCGACAAGACGCTGCACGGGAGCCTTCGAACCCTGAGCTTCCTGCACCATTCTTATTATGCCCGCAAGCACGGTTTTCTGTCCCACTTCCTCGGCCTTGAACCTGAATGTGCCCTGTTTTGTCACCGTTCCGGCAAGCACCTTTGCTCCGGAAGTCTTGTGTACAGGCATCGGCTCGCCCGATATCATCGACTCGTCAACGTAAGCCTCACCTTCTGTTATACATCCGTCAACCGGTATCTTCTCACCGGCCTTCACCTCAATAACGTCACCTTTCTCGAGCGTCGCTATCGGAACCTCGTTTATCTCACTTCCGTTCACCACACGTGCCATCTTCGGAACGAGTCCCATGAGCGAGCGTATGGCAGACGACGTGCTGTTCTTTGCCTTCTCCTCAAGCATGCGTCCGGTGAGCACGAAAGTGATAATCATGACCGTCGCGTCGTAATACGTATGCCATTCCATGCCCCGTGAGCCCCACACACTGTCGCCCCAGAACGTATTGAATACGCTGAACGCGAACGAAACCAATGTACTCATGGCCACAAGCGAGTCCATGTTAGACATTCCGTGCTTCAACTGTGTATAGGCACTTTTATAAAACTGCGAGCCGCACAATACCATCACGACAAGCGCAATGACAAGCGACACGATGTTTGATACGTCGCGGCTGCCTGTGGGTATCCAACCCATGGAAAAACACATTGTCAATATGGAGAATATCCATGCCATGACCGTCTGCCTGCGCAACACCGTATAAGCCTTGCGCTCGATGTCTTCAACATTGCGGTACTCCTCAGTCACCAGATCATAACCTATGCCTCTGACCGCCTCCTGCATCTTTTCGGGCGAGGTGACATCAGAATCATACTCCACAAGAACCGTACGGCCGGGCAACGATACCGATGCCTCCACCACTCCATCAAGCGAATTTATCTTTTTCTCCACGTTTGCCGCACATCCGGCACACATCATACCTATTACGGGGATTGTCTTCTTTTCTTTCATCTCAATATTATTGTTATGGAACATTCAAGACAATGTTCCGGTATAAGAACTAAAATACGTGTGGCAAAATTACAAAAAAACAGAAACAACACAAACTAAATTTATCATTCCGGTAATATAAATCCGATTTGTATAAACACAAAACTGGGTATATACTTCATTTAAGAAATACATACCCAGCTATGCTATTCAGATATTATTTCAATTGTACCAAATGGATGAATCCACTGCAACGTAATAATAACGATCGTCAGTCTCGTTATAGACATTGTCTAATTCGTAAGACTCTTCGTCATAAGATTTCTTGACCGGCTTCATAGTTCCTCCTCTCTAATAGACTGCCTCAGTCCATTTTTTAATGTTTATAATATAAAAGGATGCGAGACATCATCCCTTTTGTAGAATCATTCTTGTTGCAGAACTCTTACGCCACACAACGGAAACATTTCTTATTTCCGCTCTAAATTTATAAATTATATTTGACAATACAAAACAAATTGTAAACTTTTTATCATTCTTTAGCAATAAATTGTTTTTTATCTGTATTATCGCGTATTTATGCCTGTATATTCATCTCTTTAAAAGCACCGAGCACTATTGGTATTGCTACACAGAAACTAAGTACATCGCTGCACGACTGACATATAACAACACCTGTCAGACCGAACAGATATGGAAGTAAAATTATGAGCGGAATAAAGAACAGTCCCTGTCTTGCCGCTGCCAGAATATTTGCACGCAGAGGCTTGCGTGTGGTCTGGAGCATCATGTTTCCTACCATTGTGAAGGCGTTGAAAGGATATGTCGCCAACTGCCAGCATAACGCCACCGTACCTATTTTTATGACATCAGGGTCGTTACGGAAAATACCTATGGCGTCATTACAGAAAAAGAACCCTACGAAAGAGAACACAAGGAGGAACACCGTGCCCACTTTCACCGTGAAGCCGAAACCTTCACGCAGACGTGCATACAGCCCTGCGCCATAGCAGAATCCGCAGAACGGCTGGAAGCCCTGGCCGAGTCCGATAACCGCAGACATGATAAACATAGTGATGCGGTTGACTATTGACATCGCCGCAATGGCCGCATCGCCATAAGTACTCGCTGCCACATTGAGCATCATGACGGCTATGCACGCAAGTCCCTGTCTCGACAATGAAGGCGAACCGCCGAAAACTATCTCCTTCAGGAACGCCAAACGCGGTGAGAACTTTCTGACGTTTATGCGTATGTTCTCCCCACTGCGGCTCATGAAAAACAGCACACAGAAACCTACTATCTGACCTATCACCGTGGCCAAGGCTGCTCCTGCCACACCCATGTCGAACGCAAAAATGAATATCGGGTCGAGTATGACATTAAGAACGGCTCCGCTTATGATGCCATACATGGCAAAAGCGGCGTTGCCCTGCAGTCGCATCTGATTGTTTATTGTGAGCGACGAAGTCATGAAAGGGGCACCTATCAGGATTATCGACATGTATTTTTCGGTGTAAGGCAATATTGTCGGCGTGCTGCCAAGCCACACGGCAAGCGGTCTTATCATCAGCAGTCCCACAATCATCACCACACATCCCATGACCAATGAGTACACAAACCCCGTCGAAGCCATTATTTCGGCGTTGCCGTGACGTTTTGCCCCGAGTTCACGCGAGATGTAATTACCGCTTCCGTGTCCGAAGAAGAACCCGAAAGCCTGGATGAAGAACATCACCGGAAACACCACTCCCACGGCAGCCGTTGACTGTGTGTTAAGCTGTCCGACGAAGAAAGTGTCGGCGATGTTGTACAAGCTCGTCACGAGCATTGTGATTATCGTAGGCACGGCCATGGTCAGAATCACTCTGTGGGCCGGTGCCTGCGTTAGAAATGTATAGTTATCAATATGTCTGTGCGTCATCAGTCTTTAAGTGAATAAGTCACCGTCGTCACCACACGCACCTTCTTCACATACGGCGTATTTGAGTCGCGGTCTTCTATCGAGAACTGCCCCTGGTCCGCCGTGAGTATCTTGTCGAGCTTACTGTGACTGTTGTCGGCAAACTGCTTTGCCGTCTTCTCGGCGTTGGCTATGGCCTCCTGCATCATCGACGGCTTCATTGCCGTGAACGATACGTATTCATATTTAACAGGATTCTCATATCCTCCGTCAACGATTGCCACACCTTCTCTCAGCAGTTCGCCCTGACGTGCGATGATGCTTCTGACAAGTTTCACATTGCGCGAAGTCACTGTGATAATCGACGTTATGTTATATCTGTACTGGCTCTGGTTGCTCACGTATCTCTCAGCATTGAGATCAATCACCACCGGAGCGTTCACGTTTATCTCGCTTTCCTTTATGCCGTTTTCCAGCAGGAAGCTCTTTATCTTGCCCTGCGTCTGTTCTATCTTGTCATACAGATTGGGCAGATTGTTGCCAAGCTCTTTAGAAAGTATCGGCCATGTGACCTTGTCGGCATCGACCTCCTTTTCTGCAAGTCCCTTCACTGTGACTTTTCTGTCCTTATCGACAAAATCGTCAATTCCCCACTTTATGCACAGGCCCAGCACCACGATGCTGACGGCCAGGAGTGCGGCTTCGGCTATGCGCCCGTTCGTGTTCCATTTCATAACAGCAATCCTTTCTTTAATTTTATTTTTAGATGTCGTTATATTTCAATAATACAGAATACGGTCCGGCAATATGTGGACAGCAGGAAGCGATGTCTTTTCCCTTACCGTCACTATTGCAGTCAGCTGTCCTTACGGCTTATGGTATATCCGTTGGCCTGATGCGTAGCGAGCACCAGCACCTCGGCTATCTGCACGTGCTGCGGAGCGTTGGCAGCATACACAGCTACGTCGGCAATGTCGTCACCCGTAAGCGGCTTTATGCCTTTATACACATTGTCGGCCCTGTCCTTGTCGCCATGGAAGCGCGTCACACTGAAGTTTGTCTCCACCAGTCCCGGCTTTATGTTAGTCACACGCACGCAAGTATCCACAAGGTCTATGCGCAGACCGTCGGTCAGAGTCTTCACGGCCGACTTGGTGGCGCAATACACATTGCCGCCGGCATAAGCCTGATCGCCTGCCACGCTGCCTATGTTTATCACATGACCACTGTTGCGCTCCACCATTCCGGGCACCACAAGCCGGGTCATTGTGAGCAATCCCTTAATGTTGGTGTCTATCATTGTCCACCAGTCTTCGGGGTTGCCCTCATATTCCTTTTCCAGTCCGAGAGCCAGTCCTGCGTTGTTCACGAGCACGTCCACCTCGCTCCATTTACCATGAAGCGAGCCTACAGCCGCGGCGGCAGCCTCAGAATCGCGCACGTCGAAAGCCAATGTCATTACTTCAGTCTCTCCGGCGAGACTTTCCTTCAGACTCTCCAGCTTCGCCGTGTTGCGTCCTGTGAGTATCAGGTCGTAGCCCGAAGCCGCGAAACGACGCGCACAAGCCTCACCTATTCCGCTTGTGGCGCCGGTTATCATTGCTATTTTTCTTTTCATATCACTTTTCCTATTTCCATCAGTATCTGCACTATGCGTTCGGCAGAACGGCCGTCCCAACGCTCGGGCACACTGCTCTTTTTCCATTTTCCGGCAACCATGTGCTCAAGTTCCACACCGAGCTCAGCCGCATCCTCGCCCACAAGAACGTTCGTTCCTACGGTAACGGTCTCTATGTGCTCGGTATAATTGTTGAGCGTTATGCACGGCACGCCGTTGAATGTGGCCTCCTCTGCCACATTACCCGAGTCGGTAACCACACCGAGGGCGTTGGCCGTGAGATATCCGAAGTCGAGATACGACAGCGAATCCACCACATGCATGCGTCCTGCCTCATCGGGATGATTCTTCAGTATGTCGCCCACCACGGCAGCGGCAGGCTTTCTCAACGGTGCTACCACAGGCACATCGCCCACCTTGTCGAGCATCTCTACGACCATCGTTTCCAGGTTAGCGCGGTCGGCAAGCAACGCCTTGCGGTTCAAGGTGAACACTATGTAGCCATGCTCTTTCAGTCCGAGACTGTCGAACAACGCCGGACGCGACATGCGGGAATGATTGAACCGCAGCGTATCCATCAGTATATTGCCCACCATATATATCTTCGACTGCTCTGCTCCCTCGCGTGTCGCAGCGCTGGTACCCTTGTATCCGGCTGTGAAGAGCAGGTCAGACAATCCGTCGATCACCAGACGGTTGATTTCCTTAGGCATGTTTATGTCGAACGAACGTGTGCCGGCTACAAGATGCGCGAGCGTCAGTCCCTGCTTCTTTGTCACGATGGCAGCCGCCATGGTAGAAGCAAGGTCGTCCACCACAATCACGGCATCGGTCTTGTGCTGGCGCAGATACTGCTCGAAACTCGACATCACCTGCCCCGTCAGCTCGTTCAGATTCTCGCAGTCAACGCCGAGATACACCTCAGGCTGCGGCATCTGCAAGTCCTCGAAAAGCGACGCTTCAAGTGTCGGGTCGTCCTTGCGTCCTGTATATACAAGATGATGACGTATATCCTTGCCACTGTTACGGGCACTGTCTATGGCCCTTACGATAGGAGCCAGTTTTATGAAATTGGGCCTTGCGCCCGCTACAATACATATTTCCATTATCCTTTTACCTTGTTATAATTTAACACACAATATGGCGTGACGGCCCTTTCAGCGGTACGTCGCGCCATATAGCTTAATATCTATCAGTCTGCGTTCTTGAACAGTTCCTTTATTCCTCCTATGCTGCCCATGAGGTTTGTGGCCTCGTAAGGCAGATATACGGTCTTGGTCTTGTCGCCCTGTGCCAGCTCCTCGAGCATCTGTATGTACTTCTGTGCAAGCAGATAGTTGGCAGGATTGGTGCTCTTGCCCACGGCCTCGGTTATCTTCTCTATAGCGATGGCCTCGGCCTCGGCCTTGCGTATGCGTGCCTGCGCCTCACCCTCAGCACGCAGAATCTCCTGCTGCTTGGCTGCCTCGGCACGGTTGATGATGCTGGTCTTCTCACCTTCAGACTGGAGTATGGCCGACTGTTTCTGTCCTTCAGACTGAAGTATGGTAGCACGCTTGTTGCGCTCTGCCTGCATCTGCTTCTCCATGGCCTGCAATACGCTTGCCGGCGGAGTGATGTCCTGAAGCTCTACGCGGTTCACCTTGATACCCCATTTGTTGGTAGCGTCGTCGAGCACGGCGCGCAACTTGGTGTTGATGGTGTCACGCGATGTGAGAGTCTGGTCAAGCTCCATCTCTCCTATGATGTTACGCAGCGTTGTCTGCGTAAGCTTCTCAATGGCGTTGGGCAGGTTGTTTATCTCGTATGCCGCCTTGAACGGATCCATTATCTGGAAATACAGCAGCGCGTTGATCTGCATCTGGATGTTATCCTTCGTGATCACATTCTGCTTGTCGAAGTCGTACACCTGTTCGCGCAGGTCTATCACATTGGTATATACATAGCGTCCGCGCACCACGGCAATCACGGTCTTTGCCCTGTCGATGAACGGAATTATGATGTTCACACCCGGTTGCAGTGTGGCATAATAGCGTCCGAGACGTTCGATTATTCTCGTCTCACTCTGCGGTATTATTACAACCGCCATCTTTACGAATAATATCGCGAGCACTACTATCGCGATAAGAAACCATGTTGTAAATGTAAACATATCCTGTTTTTGTTTTGGTTAATATTCAGAGACAGTCTCGATGCCACGCCTGCAAGACGTGCAGCCGTGCACGAAGTGCCGGAGCCTTAGATTCTTCTCACCTTTATGATGATGCTCTCACGGCCGGTCACCTTCACCTTCTCGCCCACAGCTATGTCGTCCTCGTCGTCGGTCTCGGCCTTCCAGTCGTCACCGTCTATCTTCACACGGCCGTAGCCCTCGGCCTTTATAGTCTCGCTCACCTCTCCGATGCGCCCAATGAGCGCGTCGGCATTGCTCACACGCTTGTCGGCATTGCGTCTCAACAACTTGACAAGCCGCGGACGGAGAAGCCTCAACGAGAGCACCGAGAACACTGCGAATGCCAGTACCTGTACCCATAACGGCGCACCGACAAGAGCTGTCGCCACTCCGAAAAGCGCGCCGACGGCGAAACACGTCACGAAGAAGTCGCCGGAGCTCATCTCCACGACAAGGCATATAACGGCTATTATGGTCCAGACCAGCCAAAGGTTTTCAGCTATATACGACATATCTGTATGACTACTCTTTTAGGGTTAAAATATTTCTCAAAGATAGCACTTTATTTTTATGCGCAGAAATTATTTAACATACATAAACACTACTCCACATTCAGACCTACAGACGCACGCACTCATATCGGCGATACACCACATATAAGAACTGAAAGACAGCATTACCAAGCGCCGCGTAAATATGGCTCAGCGAGAATTATGCGGGGATTTGTTTTTAATCACAATCGATTATCAGAAGTACAATGATTCTCACCATATTGTCGAGTTGGCTGTTTTCACTCTTTGTCGAAGGCATATCAGGCTACGTCAGGACAACATATCGAACGTAAGAACGGCAGAAGAGCGGAGGATGTAGTGATAAATAATAATTATGATATGAAATGATCGTCTATGGTATGATGACCGATTTTGGTTTAATCAAGAAACAGATTCTTAATCAGTCTCTGTGGCTACATGTTAAGACGGCGGAGTTCTCGACCCGAAACGGCATTGCTTTCTTTTGCCGAAAGAAAATCTTATTCTGTCGAAATAGAAACAAAATGAGCGACTTTCAAATTGTAACCGGATTTTGATTTTTCGGTCCGGGTTTCCTGTTCTACCCCGAAAAATAAGCGCGTATTTGCGAGCGGACTCTCCTTCGGGCGCAAATACGCGGAAAACAAGAGGTTTTTGTAAGACATTGAATGTCAATGACTTAACTTTAAGGAGCATTTTCCCGTTTTGCAATATGCACCATTTCGGCTTGCGAAATGGCCCATTTCAGGGGCCAATATAGGCCATATCGCACCCTAAAATGGGCTTAATTGCAACACGAAATGGGCAATATCGGAAAGCAAAACGCAGCATTTCGGACTACGGTTCGGGGTCTATCACGATGCAATATGATGCGAAACAGGCATCATATTACCATATTTAACATTCCTTTACACCTGATTTCCGATTTTATTTTGTCAAAAAAATGTCAAGAAAAATTGTAAGTTCGTATCTCGGGTTTTCATCTAAAGAGCCGATATTTGTATTGAAATATAATGGAATTATATCGAAAGGAAAATATGGATTTTCCGGAAAAGCACCGACTTTTTAATTGAAAAACATCGACATCAGCCGTGAGGCGAAACGCGGGAAACATAAGTATCTTTTACCGCAATGATTTTCTTATATTCCATAAACATCAATATTGTGAGCCGTGAATATGCTTACCGCGGAGTCGCGACAACCATCCGCACAATCCATAGAACAACAAAAAGGTCCGAATGCCACCCCGGCATCCGGACCTCAAAAAACTACTTTAACACTATGTTTTACTTTACGACTATCTGTTTTTACTTAACCACAATCTTACGACCGTTACTGATGTATATGCCCGAAGCCAGATTGTTCTTGTCAACACGCACGCCTCCGAGCGTATATACGCTGTCGTCGTCAGTCCGGATGTCTGCCACCGGTCCGGCAATCGACGTTGTCGGGCTGTCGTCCTGCATCAGTTTATATAGTCCGTTGGAGTGCATCCACAGCTTATGGTTGCCTTCAACATCAACAATGTCGCCTTTGCTGAACCACGTCGGACCGCCCGGCTCGAAGTCGTCCTCAAGCACCACTTCCGGCGTTCCGTCCTCTGCATAACTCGTCATAACGATATTGTCGAAATAAGCCTCATCCTTCTGCGGACCGCTGGCGTCTATCCTGAAGCCCACATCGCCAAGCACGAGCTTGTCGGAGAAATCCATGAACGTATCGACAAGCACACCGTCGATGTATGTCTTTATCAGCGAGCCCTTCACTTCTATCTTCACGCGGTGCTCCTTTCCCTCTATATCGCTCTTCGAGAACGAATCGAACTCGGTGTCGCTCCATGTCAGGTTGCCGCCGTTATACACGTGGCGGCGTATGCGCGGCAGGTTGCCGTCGAATATATTTACCGCCCACATATAATAATTGTTGTCGTCGATTGAGGAGAACACCAGGCACGCGTCGTCGCGCAGGAGCGTAAGGTCGGCCTCAACGGTGTACCAAAGCTTTCTGAATCCGAGCGGCCACGCATACACGTCTCTCGTCATAGCGCCTGTCACACACAGCCATCCGTCTTCCACACTGCCCTCAGAGAACGTGTTGTCGCCGGAGAAGTCTTCGGCAAAAAGCGTCTCGCCGGCAGACGAGCTAACCCGTATATCGTCGAAACGTGCGTTCTCCTCGCATCCGGCGGCATCGCTGTGGGTCTCGCGGAATCCTATAAGTCCGTAGGCGAACTGTCCGTAACGCTCATCCACGAGCACGTCGTTGATGTATGTACGTGCCACTACACCGTTCTCGACAGCTATCTTCAGATTGAAAGCGTCGGTCGTGTTGATAGTCACCTTGTCCTTCAGGCTCACCTCGTCGAGCAGTTCCACGCGTCCGTCAAACCAACGGTGAGGACGCAGCTTGGGCTCTGACGGATTCTCGAGATTCACCTGCCACATATAATAATTGCTCGTGTTGCGGCCGGCAAAACATATTCCGGCAGAGAGCTGGTCTATCTTCACCTTCATCTCCACGGTGTAGCTATTGTCCTCAACAGCAGGAGCCTCGGTGGTGTCGAGTATCTTGTTTTCGACAAGGAACGCCGACTGCTCCGGCGCGAGCTTCAGAGTGAGCACCGTGTTACCGCCCTCGTAGCTTATCTCGGCAGGCTTGCTCTTGCCTGTGCGCGGGTCGAGCAGAGTGCAGGCAGACAGCTTGCCCTTGAGCGTTATCTTGTTTTCGGCTGTCGCTCCGTCTATGTTACCGAAGTAATATACGTTGCCGCCCGAAATCACTTTGTGTATATAGTTGAACGGTTGCTGCGTGTTGCTGAATCTTACGTCGAGTTCTGTGTCGGCAAGCGCGCCGCGCAGGGTCTCGGCTGTCGGGTTCTCCACAAACACGGCGTTGCCCTTGTCTTTCTCGGTGACGAGCATACGGTTCACAATCGAGACTATATCGTCGTCCTCGCCGTTCATGTCGGCGGTCTGTTGCGGCAACTGTGTGGTGAAGATTATCTTCACTCCGTTCTCCCATGCCTTCTCTATCTTCTTCATGTTGCTCAGAGTCATGACCTTACAACCCGGCACTATGATTACGGAGTAGGACTCGCTGTTGGTCTTGTTGCTCATGACGAAGCGTCCGCCGGTGACGTCGCAGCGGTCGTCTATCACCTCGGGATGAACGTATGTGAAGTCAACGCCGAGCTGATCGGTGAGTATTGCCGACACAACATTATAGTCTATGCCCGGTATGTCCACGCCACCCTGATAGTAACCTTTCGGTCCGTCGAGATAATGACCGGCCTGCATGGTGGTTATGGGATACACCACGGCAACGTCGGCAACGTGACGTCCCGGACGTGCCAGCATGTAGTTGAGACGCGAAAGGAACGTATTGAAGTCGGCAAGGCCGTAGTTGTAGAGCGGATTACGGTATGACAGCTCAGGCAGGAACGTCACGTTGCTGTTGTCATACCACACGGCGTGGGGTATGAGCTGGTTGATACCTTTGGTATATTGTTCCGTCGCTATGCGGTACATTGTCTCCATCGATATGTTACCCATGTCGCCATAGGTCTCCGACATTACGTATGTCTTGTCCCAGTTGTTGGCCGACGACGACACCACCTTATAGAAATTCTCTGCCGGACGATTGCCGCCTATCTTGTCGATGCCGGGCATTCCCATATATTTTCCGTCGAGCATCAGGTCGCCGGAAACGCTCACGGGATTCACCACTTCCTCTTGGTCCTGATGGCCTGTCGATAATATGCCGTGTGCGTCGGCCCAATCGCTGATGGTCTTCATGAATCCTTCGGCATAAAGAGCCGCACGCATACCGAAGAGACAGTTGCGCGCAGCCGCTGTCTTCGGACCTATGTCGTACCACAGAGCCGGATAGATGGTCTCAGGTGAGAAACCGAAACGCTCGGTGAACTTCTCGTTGAAATCGTCGGTCCACATGCGTCCGTTGGCACGATACATCGTCGGTTCGTCGAAGAATGTGGTAGTGATGGTTGTTCCGAAAGCCTCCGGAAATTGCTTATAGTAGGCTTCGTGCGTGTCCTGCACAAACAGGCTGACAGCCTCCGGCGACAGATAGTTCACGTTGGGATCGCCGTCTTCCACACACACGAACGACATTATCTTCCACGTACCGTCCTCCGGCACGTCCCATGTCAGTATGTTTCCCTCCACATGATCGCGCAGGGAGATTATCTCTTTAGTGTTGGTCTCCATGGCTACCACTGCCATCAGTGTGCCGCTCGCGTTTATTCTGCGGCGCAGCGACTGGCCGGGCGTGGTGACATATTCCGACTTGTCGAGACGCCGTATGGTCATTCCGGGATGATTGTTCTTGAAGGTCGTCACTCCGGAACCGTTTATCGCGCCCATGCTTCCGCTCGGAAATCCGTATTCATCGTAAAGCGACATCTTGGCACCATGGGCCTTTGCCGTCTCTATAGCCTTGCCGTAGAGTCTGAAATACTCGTCAGACAAATATTCGGGACGGAACGCCTGGCCGAACGGCAGCAAGGCACAACCGCCGTATTTGTCTTTTGTTATCATGTTGTCGAGCTGAGTCTTGATGGCATCTTCCTTCACCTCGGTGTTGTTCCAGAACCACAACGGAATGGGACGCCACGACATCGCCGGCGCGGAAAATCCTCTAAGGCTCATCGGCTCCGACTGTGCCAATGCACTGATAGCGCATACTACAAACAGCATTGCAACTGTAAAACGCGTTATTCTCATATTAAGTTAGTATAAATATTTAAGTTCTGATATAAATTCAAAGTATTACAGGTAAACCGGAAGCTGCGTCTGATGACCGCGAATCATCATTATTCACACTGCTGATTTTCAAACAAGCGGATGCAGTCAACGCGACATCAGCCGCAGACAAAGATAGGAAAATAATTCATATAGAGCCTTGACGACACATGGCCATAGGCATAATGGTATCAAAAAATATATCTAAAAGCGCAAATATTGCTGTTGTCCGCGGGATGACCACACACGTATAACTGCAAAAAATGCTCTTCATAATAATTCCAAACCGGACATACCGATGTGTCGCGACGGCACAAAAGCATCATCATCGCACCGGGCTGACATGCCGACGGAATAAAATCATAGAATGTTTGTCCTATAAATTCGTTTTTTATATTATATTTGCATGTCATTTGACAGGATTAAAATAATACCGTAAGAAAATGAGAGGAAAGATAGACTGTTTCCTGCCTTGCCTTGATTTGGCGGAAATGAGCGACACGCTCGAGGCTCTCCGCCACAACAAGACCATAAGCAACATAAATCTGATAGTAAACAGAGACTTCATACATGATGAGGAACTGCCGGCAGACTGCAATATGATTATAGCTGACAACACGGCATCCACACAGACAATTATCGAAATTGAGCGCAACACTGAGGCCGAATATGTGCTGCTGAGCATAAAAGACACACCGTTCATACTCGGACAGAACGCACCCGAACGATTCCTTCGCGTGGCGGCGGACACTGATGCCGCACTGGTATATAGCGACCGTTACAGCGTAGTTGAGGGCAAGACGGTGCCCCATCCGGCAATAGACTACCAGGAAGGAAGCATAAGAGACGACTTCGATTTCGGACAGCTGATGCTCATAAAGTCCGAATTGCTGCACAAGTACGCAGCAACATCACACCCTGACTACAAGTGGGCAGGACTGTACGACCTGCGACTTTTCATAAGCCGTAACGCGAAAATATTCCACATAAACGAATATCTTTACACCGAACAGGAGACTGACAACAGAAAAAGCGGTGTGAAACAGTTCGACTATGTGAACCCGAGCAACCGCGAAGTACAGAAAGAGATGGAGCACGCCGTGACCCATCACCTTGAGAGTATCGGCGCGCTCGTGGATACATCTGAATATAAAAGCCCCGACTTCAACGAACAGGAGTTCAGCGTGGAGGCTTCGGTCATCATACCGGTATTCAACCGCGAGAAGACAATAGCCGACGCCGTGAACTCTGCACTGAGGCAGGACACGACCTTCGAATATAATGTCATCGTGGTGGACAACCACTCAACTGACGACACAACACACATACTTGACGAGTTGGAAAAAGCGGACAGCCGGCTGATACACATCATTCCGGAACGTCATGACCTCGGAATAGGCGGATGCTGGAACACTGCTGTGGCAGACGATCGCTGCGGACGGTTCGCCATACAGCTCGACAGCGACGACCTTTATTCATCGCCTCACACGCTGCAACGCATCATAGACGCATTCTACAGACAGCAGGCGGCAATGATAATAGGTAGCTACCGCATGTGTGATTTTGAGCTTAACACCCTGCCACCGGGAATAATCGACCATAAGGAATGGACCGACAACAACGGTCCTAACAACGCTTTGCGCATAAACGGACTGGGAGCGCCGAGGGCATTCTTCACTCCGCTGCTGCGCCAGATCACATTCCCCAACACGAGCTATGGCGAGGATTACGCGGTAGGACTGATTTTCAGCCGCAAGTATCGCATAGGCCGTATATACGAGGAATTGTATCTTTGCCGACGCTGGGGAGGCAACAGCGATGCGGCACTCAGCATAGAAAAGGTGAACGCCAACAATCTGTATAAAGACCGTCTGCGCACAATGGAGATTTCGGCAAGAAAACTTCTCAGGGAAGGACGCGCCGACATAGCGGCAGACAATTCGTTGCTGAGATTCTTCAACCGCCAGCTTGAGAAATGGGATGACACCAGAAAGCGCTATCACGAACTGCTACAGGTGCAGACACGCGAGCTGTCTTACGGCGACAATATAATAATGGTGCAGCACAATCCGGCACGAATCGTTTCGACAGGTGCCGACATTTCTAAAAAGTCAATAGCCAAACGGCCGTGCTTCCTGTGCAAGGAGAACAGACAGGAAGAGCAAGTCGCCAAGTCGATGGACGACAAATTCCAGATTCTTGTCAATCCGTTCCCCATACTGCCGGTGCATTTCACTATTCCGATGAAAAGCCACAGCCCGCAGAACATACGCAATAATTACGGTGAGATATACCGCATTCTCACGGCATACCCGACCGTAATGGTGTTTTACAACGGGCCGCGCTGCGGTGCATCCGCGCCCGACCACATGCACTTCCAGGCCGGAATGGGCGGCAAACTGCCTCTGATGAAAGACTGGCAGCGACTGAGTCATGACCTAAAACCGCTTATATCATGCGATGACGACAACTGGCTGGCTCTGATGACAAGCTTCATCTGTCCGGCATTCGTCATAAAATCGAACGACGCTGCCCATGGCGAAGAGCTGTTTGCAAAGCTCTACAACGCCATGCCTGTGAACGAAGGTGACACCGAACCGATGATGAACATCCTGGCATGGACCGACAACGACAGTTTCTGCTCGGTAATAATTCCGCGTACCAAGCACCGTCCCGACTGCTACACAGCTGAAGATGAGAACGCAAGGATGCTCGTAAGCCCCGGTGCTCTCGACATGGCAGGACTTATAATAACACCGCGGCACGAGGATTTCGAGCGCATAACGCCCGAACAGGCTGCCGGAATAATAAGCGAATGTGGCGCTACCGAGGACATGATAAAGCATACGGTGAGCGCACTCGAAACACTCAACCGAGAGGAGAGCCACGGATGTACGCACTTCGACGGCAAGCAACCCATCGTGTCAGTAGGAATAGTCAGCGGTGCGAAAATATGCTTCTCGCTCAACAAGCCCTACTCCGCCAAAGGCAAACTGATAGAGGGCGAGCAGACGGTGGAGTTCTTTGAAGGCGGCATACTATGGAACGGCAACCAGTATCGTGAGCTTACTTTCCATCCGCAATCGCCCGACGCGTCGTTCTCCCTGCACAATGTCACAATCGGAGTGAACTTCCATTGGGAACGCACCGAGACACAGACATTCCTCGGAACGCTGCGTCTCGTGGTCGAGGCAGACAGCATGTGTGCCATCAACGAGCTGCCGGTGGAGAGCTATCTCGAAAGTGTCATATCCAGCGAGATGTGTGCCACGTCGAGCATAGAGCTGCTGAAGGCTCACGCCGTGATATCACGCAGCTGGCTGCTCGCACAGATTGAGCGCAGAAACAAGCAGCAGGGACGCAGCGACAACTTCTTCTCGTTCATAAAGAAGGACGACGAACTCATACGCTGGTACGACAGAGGCGACCACGCAATATTCGATGTCTGCGCCGACGATCACTGCCAGCGCTATCAGGGCATAACCAAGGCGTCGAGCGTACATGTGGCACAGGCCGTGAAAGAGACACGCGGAGAGATTCTGATGTCCGACAACGAGATATGCGACGCACGCTTCAGCAAGTGCTGCGGAGGTGTGAGCGAGGAGTATAAATACTGCTGGGAGAACAAGGATATGAAATATCTCACGGCCGTGCGCGACGATGCCGACAGCGCAGGAAACGCCCTGCCCGACCTCACCATAGAGGAAAACGCACGACAGTGGATAATGTCTTCGCCCGACGCTTTCTGCAACACCGACGACGAAAAGATCCTATCGCAGGTGCTCAACGATTACGACCGCGAGACAAAAGACTTCTACCGCTGGTACGTAACCTACACTCAGGAGCAGCTGGCAAGCCTGATAAGCGAGAAGCTGAAGATGGATTTCGGCGACATAACAGACCTTATCCCCCTGGAGAGAGGAAAGAGCGGACGCATATGCCGCCTGAAGATTGTCGGCACAAAACGCACCTTCACAATAGGCAAAGAGCTTGAGATAAGACGTGCGCTAAGCAAGACACACCTTTACAGCAGCGCTTTCGTAGTGGACAAGAAGGATGTGGAGAACGGCATCCCGCAGACATTTGAGCTCATCGGAGCCGGATGGGGACACGGCGTAGGCCTTTGCCAGATAGGCGCAGCGGTGATGGGAGAGAAAGGATACGGCTACGACCAGATACTGCTGCACTACTATCACAACGCCGAGATAAAGAAAATATACGATTAAAAACTGTGCCGGATGCCACAGAAAAGATCATTTGCAAACAATAAAACAATCTGAAGATGAAGCAGAAGAATCCATGGGCGTGGGTGCCTACGCTCTATTTCGCTGAAGGTATTCCCTATGTCACGGTGATGACCATATCGCTTGTGCTCTACAAACAGCTGGGGCTGAGCAATGCCGAAATAACCTTCTACACCTCATGGCTTTATCTGCCGTGGGTGATAAAACCGTTGTGGAGTCCTTTCGTTGACCTGATAAAGACGAAACGATGGTGGATCATCGCGATGCAACAGCTCATAGGTGCGTCGCTCGGAGGCGTCGCCTTCACCATACCTACCGAATTCTGGCTGCAAGGCACACTTTTCTTCTTCTGGGTAATGGCGTTCGCAAGCGCCACACACGACATCTCCGCCGACGGATTCTACATGCTCGGACTCGACGAACACAACCAGGCGCTGTTCGTGGGAATACGTTCCACCTTCTACCGTCTGGCGACAATATTCGGCCAGGGAGTGCTCGTGATGATAGCAGGAAACCTTCAGGTGATATTCAGAAACAGCATTTCGTTCTCCTGGAGCCTCACGTTCTACGGCATGACGGGTCTGTTCATAGCCCTGTGTCTGTGGCACGGATACATTCTTCCACGGCCTAAGGACGACAGCAAACGCTCCGGCATCAATGCCGGAACCATCTGGATAAATCTTATCCACACCATAAAGACATTCTTCCAGAAACCGTTTGTCATCACTGGTCTGCTCTTCATGATATTCTACCGCATGCCCGAAGGACTGCTGGCAAAGGTTTCGGCCCTCTTCCTCATAGACACCCCGAGCAACGGCGGCATTGGTCTGTCGCCGCAGGAATACGGTCTCGTGCAGGGCACGGTGGGAATAATAGGCCTCACGCTGGGCGGCATTCTCGGCGGAATGGTTGTCGGAAGGGACGGACTGAAGCGCTGGCTGTGGCCCATGGTGTGCGCCATCACGCTGCCTGACATAGTTTATGTGTACATGAGCTACGCCCTGCCGTCGAGCCTTGCGGTGATAAACGTGTGCGTGTTCTTCGAACAGTTCGGCTACGGATTCGGTTTCACGGCTTACATGCTCTACCTTATTTATTACAGCCAGGGCGAATACAAGACCAGCCACTACGCCATCTGCACAGCCTTCATGGCATGTTCGATGATGATTCCGGGACTCTTCGCCGGTGCGCTGCAGGAAGCCGTGGGCTACCGCATGTTCTTCAACATCGTCATGGCAAGCTGTGCCGTCACATTCGTTGTGTCGTGGTTCCTCAAGATTGACTCCGACTTCGGAAAGAAACAGGAGGAATGACGCCCGACCGGAACAGCATAGCAATATAATAAAAAACCGCCATATCGCCGACTTTGAAAATTATTACGGCGCCATGGCGGTTTTGTTATTGCTGCGCATCAGGCATTTTTTTGATTGTAAAAAAGATTATATGTGAACTGATTTCGTTCACGAATTATCATAGAATAACGGGAAACTGACTGACGACGCGGATGTCAGTGACAGTGACAGAGCATATAATCACGCTTTTCTTCCTGTATTATATCATTATTTTTCAGGACAGATATCAGCTTTTTAAACGAAAACTTACGGGACGTACTTACAATTTTTCTTGACTGTATTTTGACAAAATAAATTCGCGAAAGAGGTGTAAAGGAATGTTAAATGTGGCATTATGATGACTGTTTCGCTATGTATCGTCTGTTGATATACCCTATAACGTAGTCTGAAAATATTAATATTGCCTTACGATAATGCCCGTTTCGCAGTCCGATTAAGCCCATTTCAGGGTGCGATATGGCCTATATTAGCCCCTGAAATGGGCCATTTCGCAAGCCGGAATGATGCATATTGCAAAGCGGAAAGATACCTTTTAAGGTTAAGTCATTGATATTCAATACCTTGCAAAAAACTCTTATTTTTCGCGTATTTGCGTCCGAAGAAGAGTCGGTCCGCAAATACGCGCTTATTTTTCGGGGTAGAACAGGGAACCAAGACGGAAAAATCGAAATCCGGTTACAAATTGAAAGCCGCTCATTTTGTTTCATCCAAGAAGAAAGAAACGGCGCCGGTTCGCAGTCGGATGCGCATCCTTTTCCCGCAACCGGTTCACGCCTGATTTCTACCGTCCCGTTTTCCGTACTATAAAAGCGATGTCCACATCAGTCAATAAACCGTTTCAGGATATCGCCGTATTTGTCTATACGGCGATCGCGAAGGAATGGCCACCAGCGGCGCACCTGCTCACAGCGCGACATATCAACGTCTATCACCGCGCTTTCCTCTTCGTCGCGTCCGGCACGCCACAACATCTCACCCTGCGGACCTACAGCCATTGAGCTGCCCCAGAAGCTGATTCCCTTTGTCTGACCGCTCGGGTCAGGCTCAAATCCCACACGGTTGGCGGTTATCACCGGCACGCCATTTGCCACCGCATGACCGCGCTGAACAGTTGTCCACGCCTCTCTCTGACGCTCCTGTTCGTCGGGCGTGTCGCTGTCGGCATAGCCTATGGCTGTCGGATAGATCAAGAGCTCCGCACCCTGAAGCGCCATCAGTCTTGCAGCCTCCGGATACCACTGGTCCCAGCACACCAATACGCCGAGCCGTCCTACGCTTGTGTCTATCGGATGGAAACCTAAGTCGCCGGGCGTGAAATAGAATTTCTCGTAATAAGCCGGATCGTCCGGTATGTGCATCTTGCGATACTTGCCGGCTATGCTGCCGTCGCGCTCCATCACGACTGCCGTGTTATGATAAAGACCTGCGGCGCGTTTCTCAAACAGTGATGTGACAATCACCACACCAAGGCGGCGTGCCAGTGCGCCGTAAAACTCGGTTGATGGACCAGGTATCGGCTCTGCCAGGTCGAAATTATCCACATTCTCCGTCTGACAAAAATAAAGAGAGTTGTGCAGTTCCTGCAACACTATGAGCTGCGCACCGTCTTTCGCCAGCTTCTCTATGCCTTCGGCTATATGCTGCATGTTGGCTTTCACGTTATCGCCGACACGCTGTTGGAGTATTCCTATCTTCATAATCGTTTCCTTTTCGTTATTGTTCTTATTTAAACATATTCGCACCTACCGGCCGTCAACGCATGCACCCCTTGGGGAACTGCATCGTCATACAGTGCAGCGAACCGTGCTGGCGCACCACGGCAAGCGCATTCATGCCTACTATCTCTCTGTCGGGGAACGCCTCGGCAATCACTCTGCGCGCCTCGGCGTCGTTCTCCGGCTGGTCGTATTCGGGCACTATCACCGCACCGTTTATTATGAGGAAGTTGGCGTAAGTGGCAGGCAGACGCTCTCCGTCGTAATAAACTGCGTCGGGCATTGGCAGGCGCAGCAGTCTGTAAGGTAGGCCGTCTGTTGTCCGCAAGCCGCGCAACTGCTCCTCGAGCATTCTGAAATCCTCATATTGCTCGTCGTCCTTGTTGTCACAACCCACGTAAACCAGAGTGTCGTCAGGCGCTGTGCGCACGGTTGTGTCTATGTGTCCGTCGGTATCATCGCCCACCAGACTGCCATGATCGAGCCACACCACGCGGTCGGCGCCCAGTTCTTTCTTCAACCTACACTCTATTTCCTCACGCGTCATGGGTTGGTTACGGTTCGGCGCAAGCAGACAGATGCTCGTGGTGAATACCGTGCCGCGGCCGTCGCTTTCTATCGAGCCGCCCTCGAGCACGAAGTCGTCGTTGTCCACACGCACGCCATTGAACGCGCCTGCCGCATGAAGCGACGCATTGATGCGGTTGTCCTTATCGGCTGGGAACTTGCATCCCCATCCGTTGAAACGGAAATCAAGCAATCTGAAGTCGGCATCATCGCCGCCCTGTTCGGGCACAAGCGTTATGAAAGCGTGGTCGCGCGCCCATGTGTCGTTGTTGTCACACTGATACACTCTGATGTTGCCGTGCAGGCTCTCATCAGTCTCCGACTCTATCAGCTGCCTCACCTTCTCCGCGTCGCGCGCCGCAACGAGCACCTTCTCATGCGCGGCTATCGCCCTGACAAGGTTCAGACACACCTCAGTTATCTCGTCCAGATAAGGCCGCCAGTCGGTGTCTTCGTGCGGCCATGTGAGCTGCACACCGCTCTGTTCGTACCATTCTGCGGGGAGTATATGTTTTCTTTTATCCGTCTCTGTCATAAAACTAAATCATTGATTCCGACTGCAAATATATGAAGAAAAATCCGAATATCAGTCCGCCCCGTATTTATGATTGCCACGTACCGTTGTTTTCGCATAACACGCAAGCCTCTTCCACGGCGCAGGCAAGACTTTTTCACGGCGCAGGCAAGATGTTCTCATACAACAGATACTGATTTTTCATATGACAGACACAATTTTTTCATATAACAGACACAACTTTCTCATACAACAGAAACTACTTTTCCACACCGTAAATAAGATTTTCTCACACAACAATCAAGCCCGTAATGACGAAAGAAAACAATGATATTTTTGCACGAAACCATAAAATTGATTACCTTTGTCGATGCATTTGAAATACATGCCACACTGATATATTTCATCAAGCAAAACCATTTATTACTTAGAAAGAGAATATGAAGAAGTATGTTCTTGACCTAAAGGTTTCCGCAGTGGAGCATCTCAGCAGCAAACACACGCTCATCAAGCTCACCGACGAGAAGCCGTTACCACAGATGCTGCCCGGTCAGTTTGTCGAAGTAAGAGTCGATGGCTCGCCCACAACATTCCTGCGACGCCCCATTTCCATTAATTATGTAGATACGGAACACAACGAAATGTGGCTGCTCGTAGCTGCCATAGGCGACGGTACACGTGCTCTCTCAAATCTGAAAGCAGGCGACACGCTCAACTGCATGCTTCCGCTGGGCAACAGTTTCAGCATGCCCGCCAACCCGACAGACAAAGTGCTGCTCGTAGGAGGAGGCGTAGGAGTAGCCCCCCTGCTGTTTTTCGGAAAACGACTCAAGGACTCCGGCATCACGCCGACATTCCTTCTGGGTGTACGCACCGCCTCTGACATGCTCGAGTATGACATGTTCTGCCAGACAGGCCGCGTGCTCATAACTACAGAAGACGGCTCTTTCGGCGAGAAAGGATTCGTGACCAACCACTCCGCTCTTGCCTCTGAGAAGTTTAATCTCATATCAATGTGTGGTCCCAAACCCATGATGGCAGCCATGGCACATTACGCCTATAAGAACGGCATAGAGTGTGAGGCTTCGCTCGAAAATAAGATGGCATGCGGACTTGGAGCGTGTCTGTGCTGCGTGGAAAAGACCACCGAAGGCAATGTATGCGTATGTAAGGAAGGTCCGGTTATTAACATCAAGAAATTGTTATGGCAGATTTAAGTGTAAGAATAAACAGGCTCAAGCTGAAGAATCCCGTTATGACAGCCTCAGGCACATTCGGTTACGGACTGGAATATGCCGACTTCGTGAGCCTCGACCAGATAGGCGGCATCATCGTCAAGGGCACAACCCTGCAGCCGCGTGAGGGTAACGACTATCCGAGAATGGCCGAAACGACATCGGGAATGCTCAACTGTGTAGGACTGCAGAACAAAGGCGTGGACTACTTCTGCGAGCATATATATCCTCAGATAAAGGATATCGACACCAACATGATTGTCAATGTGAGCGGCTCTTCGCCCGAGAACTACGCCGAATGTGCGGCACGCATAGACAAGCTCGACAAGATTCCGGCCATTGAGCTCAACATTTCCTGCCCTAACGTGAAGCAGGGTGGCATGGCGTTCGGAACGACATGCTCGGGCGCTGCAAGCGTGGTTAAGGCGGTGAGACAGTGCTACAACAAGACGCTGATAGTGAAACTCTCGCCTAACGTCACCAACATTGCCGAGATAGCAAAGGCTTGTGAGGCTGAAGGAGCCGACAGTGTATCGCTCATAAACACCCTTATGGGCATGGCGATTGACATTGAGAAGCGTCAGCCTATGCTCAGCATAGCCACCGGCGGGCTCAGCGGTCCGGCTGTAAAACCTGTTGCCGTGAGAATGGTATGGCAGGTTGCCAAAGCCGTAAAGATTCCGGTGATAGGTCTGGGAGGCATATGCAATGCTGCCGACGCAATAGAATTCATGATGGCCGGAGCCACTGCCATACAGATTGGCACGGCAAACTTCCTTGATCCTACGGTGACAATAAAGGTCAGAGACGGCATTAACGAATGGCTCGACCGTCACGGTTGCTCGTCTGTCAGCGAGATAATAGGAGCGCTCGATGCCTGAACCGCAACAAGGCGACAGCATCGACAGAAGAAAAAAGACATCACATCATACAAAGACATATACACGAAGAAAGCCGTTTCGCATTGCCCGATATGGTGCGAAACGGCTTTCTTTTTATACCGTTGTTTCCGCTTGGCGGAACAAAATGTTCATTTTCTTATTTTCAACAGCCTCAACAGCAAACTTATTCTACAGAAAACTACTACAAGACTACAGGCGGACAGTTCGGTTCAACAGGTAACAATCGAGTATCACCATAGCCGCCATGGCCTCTACTATCGGCACTGCACGCGGCAGAACACACGGATCGTGGCGTCCACGCGCAGTCACTTCAGTGCGTTGTCCGTTGATGTCTATAGTGTGCTGCGGCTGCAATATGGTTGCAACAGGCTTGAAAGCGACGCGGAAGAATATGTCGTTGCCGTTGCTTATGCCGCCCTGTATGCCTCCACTATGATTGGTAAGCGTCACAACACGACCGTCGGCATCGGTGTCGAACACGTCGTTCTGCTCGCTGCCGCGGCTCGTAACGCAGTCGAATCCGTCGCCATACTCAAACCCCTTCACGGCGTTTATGCCGAGCATCGCACCGCCAAGCATGGCGTGCAGCTTGCCGAACTCAGGCTCACCCAGCCCTGCCGGACAACCTTTTATCACGCAAGTTATCACTCCACCCACAGTGTCGCCCTCGCCTTTCACGCGGCTTATGAGTTCTATCATACGCTCAGCTGCCCCGGCGTCAGGACATCTCACCACGTTGTTCTCAACTGTCGTAAGGTCGTACTTGCGGTAATCACGGTCTATGGCAATGTCGCCTACCTGCGAGGTATAGGCCGTAACGCTTATGCCCAGCTGCCTTAGCACGGTCTTGGCAAGCGCTCCTCCCACACAGCGGGCAATGGTTATGCGTGCCGACGAGCGTCCACCGCCTCTGTGGTCGCGCAATCCGTATTTCTCGAAATAAGTATAATCGGCATGCGAAGGGCGGAACACGTTGCGCAGATTGTCGTAGTCGCTGGAGTGCTGATTGGTGTTTCTAACGATGAAACCGATGGGCGCACCGGTAGAGCGGCCCTCAAACACGCCGCTGAGCAGCTCCACCTCGTCGGGCTCTTTGCGCGCCGTGGTGATGCGGCTTTGGCCCGGTCGTCTGCGTCGCAGCTCGTTGCGGATGAACTCCACATCGATACTTATGCCCGCAGGCATCCCGTCTATCACTCCTCCTACGGCCTCACCGTGGCTTTCGCCGAACGTGGTGAGCCTGAATACGTTGCCGAATGTATTTCTCATTTCGCTATGTTATATATTCCGGCAGGCGCAGTAGCCGCCGGTGTTGTCCTTTATCAGTTGTGGCAGCAGCAGCCGTCATCGCCGTGTCCGTGGCCATGTCCGCCATGACATCCGCCATGTCCGTGCTCATGATCGCCGTGACACTCACCGTGATCGTGGCCGCAACATTCGTGATCGTGGCCATGCTCATGGTCGTGACCGCATCCGCCGCCACAACCACCACCGCAACCGCAGCTGCATCCTTCGCCGCTCAGACGGTTCATCATGCCCTCAATCTCCTGGTTGGTTGCCTCGCGGCTCTCCACCACTTTACCCTTGAAGTTGAGCTCCATGCCGGCAAGCGGATGATTGAGATCCATAGTCACCGTGTCGTCGGTCACCTCTAGCACGTGTCCGAGGAAGCGGTTGCCGTCCTCGTTCTGCAGGGGCACGATGGCATCTTTGTATATATTGTCGTGGTCGAAGTGTCCGTTTATGCTGAACATGCTCTTGTCCAGATTCAGCACGCGGGCATCCTCATAGTCGCCGTAAGCCTGATCTTTCGACAGAACGAAGTCGAACTCGGCATCTTTATCGAGTGCGTAGATCTGGTTTTCGAACTCGTCGAGCGTTATTCCGAAGCCTGTTATAAACTGAAACGGTTTCTCCTCGGTAGCCTCTTCCACAAGTTCGGTGTTACCGTCGGCAGTGGCATACAGCTTATAAGCAACGGCCACGTATTTGTTTGCTTTCTTGTCCATTTGTACTATTTGTTTTTAATTATGCTCGCAAAGTTAATAATTTTAATTCATTCCGCATATCAGGGTGTCATACAATTTATCATTTCATCATTTGTATATATAGAATATTTTACCTTATTTTGTAAACATAAAAACACAGAATTATGATTAAGACCATCATAACACTATCTTTGCTCGTCCTCACCACGTGCCCGTCGCATGCCGCGACAGACAACCACTCGAAGATGTCGGCAATGGTCAGGCGACTGTCCATAGCGCAGAAGAACTCCAAGAAAGCCAACTCCGCCGACGGTTCGCACGACAAAGGCCGTGCCGGTTTATGCGCCTTCGTCCGCGTAACGGGCAATGCCGACAGTCTGCTGACTGCCAACGGTTGCCGTCTGCTGGCACAGGAGGGCGATATATGCATAGCCGACATACCGCTCAACAGGCTTAACACGCTTGCCGACGCCAAAGAAGTGAAGCGCATAGAAGCAAACCGCGGTAACACGATGGACATGGATTCCGTGGCAAAACAGCTCAACGCCATACCAATATACGAGGGCCGCGCACTGCCACAGCCATACACCGGACGCGGAGTCGTGATGGGAATACAGGACGTGGGATTCGACCTCACCCACCCGAATTTCTACGATGCCGCGGCGACCGGATACAGAATAAAGCGAATCTGGGACCAGATTGCCCGTGGAACAGACGGAACCGAGATGTATGTGGGCAGGGCCTATGAGACTCAGGACGAAATACTCGGGCACGAACATTCGTACGACGGACTGAAACTGCTGCACGGAACACTGACCGCAGGCATTGCAGCAGGAAGCGGATACGACACGAAGTTCAGAGGCATGGCATACGAGAGTGACCTGTGTCTGGTGAGCAACGCGGTGACAGACGACCTTGAATTCATAGACGAGGACGACATCTACAAATATACTTACGCCACCGACGCGCTCGGATTCAAATACATCATGGACTACGCCGAGTCTGTCGGGAAGCCTTGTGTAATATCGTTCAGCGAGGGCTCGAACCAGGATTTCCGCGGCGACGACGTGCTCTACTACGAGATGCTCGCCCGTCTTACCGGACCGGGACGCATCATCGTGTCGTCGGCAGGCAACACAGGACACGTGCGCAACTACATCAAGAAGCCTGCCGGCAAGCCTTCTGCAGGAGCATTCCTGCGCATCTGGGGACAGTCAACGCTGCACTTCACCATGAAGTCGGCCGATGATTTCGGCATACGTGTAGTGGTATATGGCAGCAGCAACGACACCCTGAGCGTGAACACCGCCGACATAAAGGCTGTCGCCGACTCGTCGATGGTAATAGAGAAGGACGTGAACGGACAGCCGTACACGCTCGACATAATGGCATACCCCTCCTGTTATAACGCTGAGGAAACGGCATACGACATATATCTGTCGGGGCCCAACCACATAGGAATGAACTCGCAGATATCAATAGAGATGACCGGCACGGATGCGGAAACCGAGTTCTACCGCGGCAACGGCGAGATATACGACAGCAACAAGAACCCGCAGCTGTGCGACGGCGATAACACCCACGGCATAAACTCGCCTTCGAGCGCGCCTGCCGTGATATGCGCCGGAGCGACATCCTACCGCACCCAATATCTCAACAGCAAGGGTGAGCTGCAGATATACGACTGCGGCACCGACGGCGAATGGGCATTCTACTCGTCGATGGGGCCTACATACGACGGACGCACAAAACCCGACGTGCTTGCGCCGGGCACAAACATACTGACCTCGATGAGCAGTTATTACATGGAGAACAATCCTTCCGACGACGCGGGAATGGTGGGCACATCACAGTTCAACGGCCGACGCTACGGTTGGATGAGCTGTTCGGGCACATCGATGTCGTCGCCTATTGTCGGCGGAATAATAGCCCTGTGGCTCGAAGCGCGCCCCGACCTCACCCCGCAGGACATAATGGGTGTGTTTGAACGTACGTGCCGGCGCTACGACGACATGGAAGGCACTAAGGACAACAGATATGGTTACGGACAGATAGACGCTTACCGCGGACTGCTCGACATTCTGGGCATAGAGGCGATAGACGGAATATCGCAGCATAATCCCGAAAGTCTGAGAATATGGCCGGGCTCTGACATGACTCTGAACATTGAGTCTGACGCTCCACTGACGCAACCTGTAGAGGTGCGAATATACTCCACCGACGGACGACCGGCCGCAACGGCCACCATGCCAGGCGGCACAACACGCTTCAGCGAGCGCATGGACGAGCTGACACGTGGCGTGTATGTGGTGCAGGCCAACGGCAAAGATAAAGGTGCAACGGGCTCGGTTCTCGTCAGACTACAATGACAGAAGTGAATAAATATACGCTTTGGGTCTTGACTTTTTTTGACAAAAAAAATTCGCGAAATAGAAAACGGAGAGACGCGAAAACCGTATAAAACCGGTATAAAAATACAATCGCACGACCGAAAAATCTCCCTCCCATTGCGATAAAGCCTATTTTAGAGTATGAAAAAGCCTGTTTCACACCCTGATAAAGCCTTTATCGGCACACGAAATGGGCTTAATCAGAGTGCAATAAAGCCCATTTCGCAAACCCTTATCAAGCCTTTCGCGCGACGGTTGTGCGTAAACCGTTGTGCGACAGCAAGTTGGCAAACCCGCTCAAAACTCGCGTATTTGCGGCCGAACGTTCTCTTGCCCGAAAAGATTCGACTCCTGACGAGTTGACGTCCGCCCTACCCTGCACCGGAATGTATAATTATACAGAAATCAAGGACCATTCTTGCATAATCATGCAAAACCGTAGTGCGTGTCAAACAACACACATACATGGACACAATACACCTTATTTATATGTTTTTTTTCGTTTGTTACGCTGATTTTCCGTAACTTTGCCATCAAAAATCCAACAAAATGTCAGACATCAGAAAACCGTTACTGGGCATGTCGCTCTACGAGCTTAAAGAAGTGGCAAAAACCCTCGGACTGCCTGCCTTCGCCGGCGGACAGATAGCCAAATGGATATACACGCAGCACGTGAAGAGCATCGACGACATGACAAACATATCGAAAGCCGGCCGCGAGAAGCTGAAGGAGGCTTACGTCATAGGCTGCATGCCGCATCTGCACAGGCTGGAATCGAAGGACGGAACTGTGAAATATCTCTTCCCCACCACCTCCGGCAAGAGCGTGGAGACCGTGTTCATACCCGACAAAGACAGGGCGACGCTCTGCGTTTCGTCACAGGTGGGATGCAAGATGAACTGTCTTTTCTGCCAGACAGGCAAGCAGGGATTTGAAGGAAGCCTGCCTGCAAGCGACATACTCAACCAGATATACTCGCTGCCCGAAAGCGAACGGCTCACCAACATCGTGTTCATGGGCCAGGGCGAACCGATGGACAACATCGACAATGTGCTGCGGGCCACAGAGGTACTCACCGCCCCCTACGGCTACGGATGGAGTCCGAAGCGTATCACTGTGAGCAGCGTGGGCGTGAAGAACAAGCTGAAACGCTTTCTCGACGAGAGCGAATGTCACGTGGCCATAAGCATGCACTCACCATTCCACGAGCAGCGCATGCAGCTCATGCCTGCCGAACGGGGAATGTCGATAGAGAGTGTCGTGGAGCTGCTGCGCAACTACGACTTCAGCCATCAGCGCCGGCTGTCGTTCGAATATATCATGTTCGGCGGACTGAACGACACCACCGAGCACGCGAAGGAGATAATAAAACTCACCCGCGGACTGGACTGCAGGGTGAACCTGATAAGATTTCACAAGATACCCGACGTTGACCTGAAGGGATGCGACGAGCACAAGATGGAGGCGTTCCGCGACTATCTCACTGCGCACGGAGTGTTCACAACCATCAGGGCAAGCCGCGGACAGGACATATTCGCAGCCTGCGGATTGCTGAACACCGCCCACAGAAAGGGTCTGGACAAGAAGGAGGAAATTGAGAAATAAGCTGATCATAGCACTTACGGCACTTATGGCCGCCACATTAACGGCGTGTGGCGACAAGCGCATAGGCGGAAAGCCGGGAAGCGGAGGCGCTCCTTACGAGGTGGTGGTGGCAGGCGATGCCGACAGTGTGGTGTGCCGTCTGTTGTCAAGACCGGCAGAGGGACTCCCACAAACAGAACCGATGTTCGACGTCACGGCGTGCGGCAGCCTGGAAGGCAGGAGCACTCTAAGACTGATGCGCAACATCGTGATGGTGAACATCGACCCGCGGACTTATACTGACGTGGGTCTCAAATACGAGCGCGACGTTTATGCGCGGCCGCAGATTGTGATATACGTCAACTCACCGTCGCGCAAGGCGCTCGCCGACAACGCCGGACGGCTGTCTGCCATAGTGCGCCTGCTCAACAGTTCTGAGGCCGCACGCTATATGGCAGAGATAAAACCCGACGCCGACAAAAAAGCCGCGGCGGCTGTGAAAGCCGTATGCGGACGCGGAATGTATGTTCCGGCGGAAATGCGGAGTATGAAAAAAGGCCGCAATTTCGTATGGATTTCGGACAACGGAGCCGAACGCATGCAGAACATCTGCGTATTCACCATACCCCGCGACAACCTTGCGAGATGGGCGGAGATGTGCGACAGCGCAATGAAAGCCAACATTCCGGGCGAGCGCGACGGCATGAGCTTCAGACTGTGTGACGACGGCATGACCATTGCCTCGCTGAGCGGGCGCGACGGAAAGAAAGCCATGATGAGAGGATTGTGGCAGATGGAGGGCGACGCCATGGGCGGACCGTTCGCCGCACTGATGGCAGACGACAGCACACATGCCCGCACAATAGTGGCTGCGGCATTCGCCTACGCACCCGGAAACAAGAAAAGAAACATGATGAGAAGGCTTGAGGCGGCACTGCGCACGCTGGAATGACGGCCTTGAAAGGAATACACTCTTACATTAATATATAGATATGGAAAATAAAAAAATACGCGTTGCCATAACGCACGGTGACACAAACGGCATAGGATACGAACTTATTTTCAAGACTTTCGCCGAACAGCAGATGTTCGACATTTGCACTCCGATAATCTACGGATCGCCTAAGATTGCGGCATACCACCGTAAGGCGCTCGGCATTGAGGCCAACTTCAGCATAATAAACAACGCCGAGGAAGCCTGCGATGGCCGCCTCAACATGCTGACTTGCTTCGACGAGGAG
This sequence comes from uncultured Prevotella sp., assembly GCA_900554695.1. Lineage (GTDB taxonomy): Bacteria > Bacteroidota > Bacteroidia > Bacteroidales > Bacteroidaceae > Prevotella. The sequence goes on from USHV01000017.1 coordinate 42,959, forward strand.
ATAAAAGTGGACCTCGGCAACCCGACATCCGAATCTAAGAGGGCTGCCATGATGGCAATGGACAGAGCTCTGGACGACTATGAAAGAGGATGTTTCGACGTGCTCGTGGCCGGACCGGCAGGCATTGGAGACGGATGTCACGAACTGCTGAAGAAGCGTCTGGGCAAACATTTCGGTGCCGAATATGCTCCATACTGCATCCTGACAAACGACTCGATGCGCATATCCACCGCTACATCGGGACTGCCTATAAAGGATGTGCCGGCACAAATAACCACGGAAGGACTGGAAAAACTGATAAAAGACTTTTACGAGAGCCTCAAGCGCGACTTCAGACTTTACAGTCCGCGCATGGCGGTGATAGCTCTCAACCCCAACGCCGACGGACATGAGGAGAACGAAGTGATAGCTCCTGCCATAGACAAGCTGTACGACGAAGGCGTGTATGTGTTCGGACCTTATCCCGCAAACGAGTTCTTCGGAAACACGATGTACGAATCGTTCGACGGCATCGTGGCCATGTATGACGACCAAGGACTCATTCCGTTCAAGACACTTGCCACGGTCTGCGGCACAAGTTTTGTGGCAGGACTGCCTCTTGTGTGCACAACACCGACACACGGAGCGGGATTTGACCTTGCCGGAACGCTGAATGCCGACGAGAATCCGTTCAGACATGCGATATACTCTGCAATAGACATACTGCGCAACCGCGCCACTTACGACGAGCCACTGGCAGATCCGCTGAAGAAGCTCTACCACGAAAAACGTGACGACAGTGACAAGGTGCGCTTCTCCATTCCGAAACACGAGAACACAGAAAAGGACAAGCAGTAGGATGAGCCGGAAGTGGAACAACATCTTCTTCGTATTCGGCATCGCGGCACTCATACTCATGACCGCCGGAATCGACATGGACGAAGCTCTGAAAGCGCTCAAAAGCGCAAGCTACAGATTTCCGGTTGTCATGGTGCTGTGGGCTCTGTTGTATATATTCAACACCGCCTCGTGGTATCTTATAATAAACGCAGGCGGACCGAGCGGCATAAAGTTCGGATGGCTTTATAAGGTCACCGTGAGCGGATTCGCACTCAACTATGCCACACCCGGCGGACTGATGGGAGGCGAGCCCTACCGTGTGATGGAGCTGAAACCTCACATCGGCGTGGAGAGAGCATCGTCGTCGGTCATACTTTATGTGATGACTCACATATTCAGCCACTTCTGGTTCTGGATGCTTTCGGTGCTAATCTGTCTGCTTACGCAACCCATCGACACGCTTCTGGCGTGGGTATTGGCTGCCACGGCGGCATTCTGCCTGCTCGGACTATGTTTTTTCATATCATGCTACCGCACTGGACTGGCTGCGAAACTGATTAATCTGACACGACGTCTGCCACTGCTGAAAAAGAAAATAGAGGCATTTGCCGAGCACAACCGCGAGAAAATAGAGAACATCGACCGCCAGACTGCCGCACTGCACACGCAAAGCAAAAGCCGGTTCGTGGCGGCGGTGATGCTTGAACTGGCGTGCCGCTTCTGTTCGGTGGCTGAGATTTACATCATCATCACCCTAATGTCGCCCGGCGCCACCTACGTGCAGTGCATTCTGATATTGGCCTTCACGAGTCTGTTTGCCAACATTCTGTTCTTCATGCCGCTGCAGATAGGCGGACGCGAAGGCGGATTCCTTATGTCGGCCGCGACGCTCGGACTGGGCTCCGGAGCAGGAATATTCACCGCACTAATCGTGAGACTGCGCGAGCTTGTGTGGACAGGAATAGGTCTGTTGCTGATGAAGGCAGGCAGGAAAAGCACACAGCGGTGAGAGCTCCGCGCAATATGCCGTATAGATAAAATCACTTAAAATTCGGCAAGTATTGCTCTTATGTCGAATAAATTGCGTAATTTTGTCATCCAATGAACACGTCTGAACTGCAGAAGATAAAGCAACGCTATAACATCGTGGGCAACTGCGATGGGCTTAATCGTGCGCTCGATGTCGCCCTACAGGTGGCACCGACCGATCTTTCCGTGCTTATAATCGGAGAAAGCGGCGTGGGTAAGGAAATCATACCGCGAGTCATACACGACAATTCTCCGCGACGCCGCGAGAAATATTTCGCAATAAACTGCGGATCGATACCTGAAGGAACCATCGACAGCGAACTGTTCGGACACGAGAAGGGCTCGTTCACAGGTGCCATAGGCGAAAGTGAGGGATACTTCGGAACGGCCGACAAGGGCACGATATTCCTCGACGAGGTGGGCGAACTGCCGATGGCCACACAGGCAAGACTGCTGAGAGTGCTGGAGACAGGCGAATACATCCGCGTGGGAGGACAGAAAATACTGAAGACGAACGTGAGGATCGTGGCCGCCACCAACGTGAACATGCGCAAGGCCATAAGCGAAGGCAGATTCCGCGAAGACCTGTATTACCGTCTGAACACCATTCCGATACAGATTCCGCCACTGCGCGACAGAGGCGAGGACATACTTCTTCTGTTCCGCCTTTTCACCATGCAGATGGCCGAGAAGTACCGCATACCGAGAATAACGCTCACCGACGACGCCAAGAAACTGATGCTCAAATATAAATGGCCGGGCAATGTGAGACAGCTGAAGAACATCACCGAACAGATGTCCATTCTGTGTAAGACACGCGAAGTGGATGCCGTCACGCTGCAACAGTTCATCCCCCAGGACCCGGAAAGCACCCAACTCGCCACCATATCGGGCACAGGCTCACACTCGTATGAGAGCGAGCGCGACATTCTCTACAAGATACTGTACGAACTGAGGGGCAACATCAGCGACCTGAGAAGAGAGATGAACAACCTGCGCAAGCAGATAGATGACAACAGGAAGATTGACAACGTGAACACGTATGACAACAGACTGCCGGCACTGGCGAGCGACCTGCGATACAACAAAGCAGCCGACCAACCGCAAAGGCAGCAGAATGTAGAGGACGTGGAAGCTGAAGAGATAAACGATAACGAAAGTCTCAACCTCAACGACATCGGACGTATAACAGTAGAAAAGGCTCTCGAACGAAACGGGGGCAACAGAAAAAAGGCAGCGCAAGAGCTGGGAATATCCGACAGAACGCTCTACCGCAGAATAAAACAATATGGTCTGGACAAATAAGAACAACCGCAACATAGGACAAAACGCTTCTGACAAGCGCATGCATATTACGAAAAGACGCCGGTCGATTGCATTTTCAATCATCGCACTCGTAATAGCCGTATGCGCGTCGTGCTCTGTTTCGTATAAGTTCAATGGCGCAAGTATTGACTACTCGAAGACAAAGACAATAGAGATTGCCGACTTCCCGATACGCTCAAGCTACGTCTGGGGACCGATGGGACCGATGTTCAATAACAAGCTGAAAGACGAATTTGCCAACAACACACGCCTGATACAGGTGAAACGCAACGGCGACCTGAAGATTGAAGGTGAGATAACGCAATACTCGCAGCGCAACAAATCTGTATCGAGCGACGGACACTCGGCACAGACAGAGCTGTCGATCACAGTTAACGTGAGGTTCACCAACAACACCAACCACGACGAAGACTTCGAAAAACAGTTCTCTGCCACGGCGTCGTACGAAACAACCCAGAGCCTCGTTTCTGTACAAGAGGAACTCGTGACACAGATGATTGAAGATATCGTTGACCAGATTTTCAATGCGACAGTGGCAAACTGGTAAGCTCTGACAAAAGGAATAATAATAAAAGAACAAACTAAACAACAAACTATATAAATAAGGTATATGGATCTGACGCGTCTTATTGAGCATCCGGAACAGATGAACAAGGAAACTCTTTACGAGCTCCGGAGTCTCACTGCGCTGTATCCTTACTACCAGACCGCACGACTGCTGATGCTGCAGAACATGTATCTGCTGCACGACTCATCTTTTGACGAGGAACTGAGAAGAGCCGCCATCTACATAACCGACAGGAAAAAGATATTCGAACTGGTGGAGGCTCCGCATTATCAGCTGAAACATCAGAAGACAAAAGAAGAGAAAAAGCAGGAAGAGAAAAAGGAAGAAAAAGACGAGAACAGGACAATATCGCTCATCAACTCTTTCCTCGACTCCATACCGGAAGACAAGGAGGAGAAAAAACAAAAGAGAAAGCCTACTCCAGCCGACGCGGCCATCGACTATGTGTCGTACCTGCTTGAGACCGAAAGCGATGATGAGAAAAAAGACAAGAAGGACGAGCCGCAGCTGCGAGGACAGACCCTCATTGATGACTTCATAAACAATGACGGCGGAAAAATACAGCTGAAAGACGAACCGGAATACCTGCCCAGCGCCGAGAGTCTGGACGATGACAAGAAAGACATGGACGAAGGCTATTTCACGGAAACTCTTGCCAAAATATACATCAAACAAGGGCGATATACCAAGGCTCTTGAAATAATTCAACGATTAAATTTGAATTATCCAAAAAAAAATGCTTACTTTGCAGACCAAATAAGATTTTTGAAGAAATTGATAATAAATAACAAAAATAACAATAAATAAAATGGTTTATACATTATTCTTAATTTTAATTGTGATAGTCGCATTACTGATGATCTGTATCGTGCTCATCCAGGAGTCAAAAGGCGGCGGTCTGGCATCCAACTTCTCTTCTTCCAACGCAATCATGGGCGTACGCAAGACTACAGACGTAGTTGAGAAAGCTACATGGACACTTGCCGCATTAATGGTGGTTTTCAGCATTGTATGCTCTTACACAGCACCTGTGGCTACAAGCGACCAGAGCGTTCTCGAGAAGTCAGCAACCGAAACACAGACAACCAACCCGACTAATACACAGGGATTCGGAGCAAGCCAGCAGCAGACTCCGGCAGGAAACGCAACACAGAAACAGGCTCCTAAAGCACCTACAACACCTGCAAAATAATATTTTGAGATAAAAAAGTGCAGCATTTATTTGCTCAAATAAAATAAATGCTGTATCTTTGCACTCGCTTTCAAGGATGAAGGCATAACCAATACAGATGGTGGCTGTAGTTCAGTTGGTTAGAGCGTCAGATTGTGGTTCTGAATGTCGTGGGTTCGAGTCCCACCTGCCACCCCAGCGGAGATATTCTTCTAAAGAGTATCTCCGCTTATTTTTTGCACCAATACGAACGGTATCCGCACAACAGACAGGTATAAACGAATATGAACAAAGAAGAACCGAATGATGCATAACAGCGATGACTGCACACCTTTGTTTATAATACTCACACCTATGCCCGATTACATCCGCCATGATACTTACCTGCTGAGACTGCGACATAAACCGCTTGGGAAGGCAGTATCAATCTTATGAAGATCGGTTTTATTCATGGAATGGCATAGATTTCATGAAAACCTCCGGCTCAGCGCAAATGCAGTGTGTAACGGTTCATTAATGAAGTCACGCATATTGTCGGAAAACTTTCAGACGATATAGGCTGATATTAGCCGTACCGACATGACCATCACGCTGTAATAAACGGATATCACAGGATAATAAACCGACATTGTCACGACCGATAAACCATTACAGCACGTCATACTCATATCTTTTCGTGCTTTTTCTTATGCCTGACACCGGCGTTTTTAAAGGAAAACTGCGAAACATACTTACTGTTTTTCTTGATTTTATTTTGACAAAATATTTTCGCGAAAGAGATGTAAAGGAATGTTAAAACCTGTGTTATGAGGGCCGTTTCATACCATAACGTGTTTTCATATACCCTATAACATAGTCCGAAAATATTAATATTGCGTTCTGATAATGCCCGTTTCGCAGTCCGATTAAGCCCATTTTAGGGTGCGATATGGTGCATTTCAGCCTCTGAAATGGACCATTTCGCAAGCCGAAATGGTGCATATTGCAAAACGTTTAAATATCCCTTAAACATAAGTCATTGACATTCAGCGCATTAAGAAAGCCTCTTATATTTCGCGTATTTGCGCCCGAAGGAAAGTCTGTCCGCAAATATGCGCTTATTTTATGGGGTATAATCGGAAACTAGGGTGAAAAAATCAAAAACTGCTTACAATTTGAAAGTTGCCCATATCGGCTTAACCCGAATCGATAATCAGACGTCCTCTGAGTTCCGTTCCATCATCGGGAGGATAGGTTTTACGTATTTATTTAATGTGTAAAGGGCTGCGTAGAGACAGCTTGCCTGACATGTTGAAGGCAAAAAAATGGAATACACAATACGGGCAATAATCATGATACATAATAAATATCTGTGTGCCGACGGACGGTTTACCGGTTATTCCTGCAGAAGGAAGCAACGCCATCCGAGGATTAAGCAGCATCTTCTTATTGATACAAATCTCCTCAGAATTCCAGCCGAGAGCTTATCCGCATTAAAAAGACTGCTGGCCTATATACGACATGTTTAAATCATAAAATCAAAAAAGTTTATTCTTCTGTCACAATATTAACTTTTTTTTAAGTGCTATTTTCATCAACCAATCTTTATTTTAACTATCTTTGCGAATATACAAATAAATTATGTATTGGCAATGAAACACCTATTGATCTTTTATATACCAGGAAGTTAATTAATAATTAGCGTTAAAGAGACGTTAATTACAATGATTCGTACATAATTAATACATTATTTTATACAACATTTTAATCCCAAAAACAATATGAAACATTTTTTTATCCTACAAAGATTTCCGTAGTTGTACATACAACACGTATTTATGCAAATATACAAGAAATCTGTATTTATTAAACTATAATTTATTAACTAACTTTCTAAAACTATGCAAAAATCAGGTAGAATAAGCATTATCACTTTCGTCGGCTTGATGCTATGCCTTCTTATAGGAGGGGGTGGAGAAATCAAAGCCCAGAATGTGAAGGAAATCTCCGGAACGGTCACCGATTCCAAAGGAGAGCTTGTTATCAGCGGAACCGTAAAGGTGAAACATACGACAACCGCAACAATCACCGATATCAACGGTAAATATAAGATATCGGCACCTACAAACGGAACACTGGTGTTCTCTTATCTTGGATACCAGACAAAAGAAGTACCGGTTTCTTCCATATCAGGCAACACGCTCGACGTTGTGCTGCAGGAAGAAAGCAACATGCTTGACGAGCTCGTAGTCGTTGGTTACGGTACGATGCGTAAGTCAGACCTGACCGGTTCGGTATCCACCACAAAAGGTAAGGATATCATCAAACAGCAGTCGTTCAGCGCACTCGAAGGACTCAAAGGTAAGGCCGCAGGTGTGAACATCTTCACCAACACAGGTCAGCCTGGTGGTGAGATGCGTGTCATAATCCGTGGTATATCCACCATCAACGCATCGGCAAGCCCGCTGTACATCGTCGATGGTGTTGCCATGCAGGACTTCAACCTCCTCAACCCGAACGACATCGAGTCTATCGAGGTTCTGAAAGACGCTTCGGCAGCAGCCATTTACGGAGCGCGCGGAGCCAACGGTGTTATCATGGTTACCACAAAACGCGGAAACGCTGGTAAAGGCGTGCACATCTCTTACGATGGTTCTGTATCAATCAGTTCAATGGCAAAAAAGATGGACGTGATGAACTCGGCAGAGTGGATGGCAGCATTCAAGCAGGGACTAGAGAACGCCAATGCATGGCAAGGCAAGAACTTCGACACCGACCTGTCCAAGATCTTCACAGACCAGAGATTCTTCACCGCAGACGGAACACCTATCTATGATACAGACTGGCAGGACGAGGCAAGCCGTACAGCCATATCACACAACCATCAGCTGAGCATACAGCGTACAGGTGAAGACAGCTCTGTAGGAGCATTCCTCAACTATACAGACCAGCAGGGTATCCTTCTCAATTCTTACTACAAACGTATAAACGCCAAACTCTCTTACGACGACAAACCCACAAAGTGGCTGTCAACCTCTATCAACCTCCTTGTGAACCACACATGGGGTAACAGAACATCAGACAACCCGTACGGACAGGGAGCCCTGCGTACCATGATTGAGCAGCTGCCGTTCCTGCCTGTCAAGTATGATGGCGTTTACATGCAGAACAACGACATTCTTACAACAGCCATTCTCAACGACAAGAACGATCCTAACAGCGGCTACCAGAACTTCAGTCCGGAAGGCGTAGGTAACCCGGTTGAGCTTCTTGAGAGAATTAAAGAGATGAGCTACAACACTCAGATCTTCGGTAACGCAGCACTTACATTCCACATCATGGACGGTCTTGACCTGAAGACACAGCTCGGTATCGACTATCACAACAACCGTGCAAACAGCTACGTGCCGTTCACTCCGCGTCCATTGATCAACCAGAACTCTGAAGGTTATGCTTCTGCATCAACATCAAGTACACTCTACTGGCAGGAAGAGACCTACCTCACATGGCTGAAGAACTTCAACAAGCATCACATCAACGCCATGGCCGGTATGTCTTGGCAGGCACGCAAGTACACATACTTCAGTGCATCAGACAGCAAGTTCGTTGACGACTATTACGGAATTTACAACCTCGGTTCAGGAACCAACCGTCCGTCAGTAGGCAGCGACTACGACAAATGGGCTATGAACTCATACTTCCTGCGTATCGCTTACAACTACGACGACACATATCTGGCAACAGTAACAGCACGTTACGATGGTTCTTCAAAGTTCGGTGAGAACAACAAATACGCGTTCTTCCCGTCTATCGGTCTCGGATGGCTCGCTTCAAACGAAGCATTCCTCAGAGACAACAAGACCATAAGCAAACTGAAACTGCACACATCATTCGGTGTAACAGGTAACTCTGAGATCGGTACATACCGCTCACTCGCAACCGTAAGCCAGTCGAACACCATCATAGGCGACCAGCTTCACCTTGTTTCTTACCTCGACAACATGCCTAACCCTAATCTGAAATGGGAAAAGACAGCACAGTGGGACTTCGGATTCGAACTTGGTTTGTTCAACAACCGACTGAACTTCGATATCTCTTATTACTATAAGTACACATCAGACCTTCTGCTCAACCGTCCTGTTCCTGAGTCAACAGGTTTCTCTTCAATCATGGACAACATCGGTGCAGTATCCAACCAGGGTCTTGATATTCTCGTAACAGCCTACCCGATTCAGACTGCTGACTTCCAGTGGACCTCAACTCTTAACATGGGCTTCAACAAGAACCGCGTTGAGAAACTTGACGAGGCTGCGACAGTAGATCCAATCTCAGGCAAGCGTCAGATCACAACCGATGGATTCGTAGGCTACGATATGCTTATCAGAGAGGGCGAACCGCTTTCTTCTTTCTACGGTTACAAACGTGCCGGCATCTATGACGGTCATCCGGAGAACTGGGATCCAGAGACAATGAACATCCCGTCAACCATCGGTGAGAAGGTTACATACAAAGATCGTCAGATCATCGGTAACGGTCTTCCAGACTGGACAGGTTCTTTCATCAACACCTTCAACTACAAGAACTTCGATATGACAATCGACTTCCAGTTCACTTGGGGTGCTGACATCATGCAGGAATTCTATCACTCAACAGTTGCCCGCTTCCTCACAAACGGTCTCGACCGTCTCTACGAAGAGGCTTGGCACCCGACTCTCAATCCTGGTGGCGTTGAGCAGGCAATACGTCTGAACAACTTCGGACAGGGCGCAAACAACCAGGCCGATGACGACTGGGTATGCGACGGTTCATATCTGCGTTGCAACATGATACAGATAGGTTATACATTCGACAAGAAACTCATCGAGAAGATCGGTCTGTCTGCACTCCGTGTATATGCAAACGTAAACAACCTGTTCCTCATTACATCGAGCGATTATCTTGGTTACGATCCTGATAACTCAACACGTCTGGGCGACAACAACTGGGGTGCTAACCGTCAGTTCTTCTCTTACCCGCGTCCAAGAACATTCACTCTCGGTTTAAACCTCACTTTCTGATAAAAACAAAAAATATTGTAGAACATAAAAGAACAACAGAATATGAAAAAGCATAAATTTATTTTAATGCTCGGCTTGCTTGTTGCTGCTTTCAGTTTCAGCTCTTGCGACAGTTTCCTTGAGGAGGATCCGAAGGACATGAAACCGTCCGGAGAATTCTGGAAGACAAAGGCCGACGCTGAGTCAGGCGTGGATGCGCTCTATTACGGCGGCGTGCCTTATCTCCACAACACAGACCTTGATGGAGGTTGGACACCAAAAGCTACCATGTGGCCAGGCATTATGTCAGGACTTTATGTTGACAAACGTAAGGACCGTACATTCACCACAGCTTCAGAAGGATGCACATTCAACATCGAAGCATTCGACGATGCAGCATTCAAGATGTGGCACGAGTTCTATAAAGGAATCTCACGTGCTAACTTCGTACTGGCAAACGTACCGAAGATGACGGATGTTCTGACTCAAGCCGAGATAGACAACTATGTGGCACAGGGAAAATTCTTCCGTGCTTACGGATACTTCTATCTTGCAAAGGAATTCGGCGACGTGCCGTACATCAGCGAGCCTTACACAGCTCCGGAGAACATGTACGTAGAGCCTACACCTGCTGCTGAGGTGTATAAGAATGTAGAGAAGGACTTGCTCGACATCGTGAACAGCGACGCACTGCCTGACATTACATTCTATAACAACGGATGCTACGTCACAAGAGCAATGGCAGAGACTCTCCTTGCTGAGGTTTATCTGCAGTGGGCAGGTGCTCCACTCAACGGAGGAAACGAATATTATGAGAAAGCTGCACAGATGGCGCTCAGAGTTATCAACAGTGGCAAGCATCACCTGGAGCAGGCTTCAGGCAGCAGCGACGACCTGAACTCAGCCTTCAACGTGATTAAGACCTCAAAGTCTTCAGACGAAATAATCTACGCAAAGGAATACAACTACTCTGACTACAGCGTTGGTAACTCATACGCATGCCGCAGTATAGGTACAGATGCCTTCCAGTGGAAAGACGCAAACAACGAGACCGTGTTCCATCCGGCAGGCGATGTGCTGTACAATGCATATCTGCCGTGCGACATGATCATCAACAGCTATGCCCCTGAGGATATCCGTGGTCACGAGAAGCAGTTCTTCTTCAAAGAGTACACCGACGCTACAGGCGTAACACACACTCTCAACAACATAGGCAACTGGATGTGGTTTGACGAGACAGCCCTCAAAGACGGTCACGACGGCGACTACAATGTTCCTATCATGCGCTACTCTGAGGTTCTCCTCATCGCAGCTGAAGGTCTGGCACGCACAGGACACGAGAGCAACGCTGAAGGCGGAGCACTCTACTATCTGAATCAGGTTCGCAAACGTGCAGGCTTGCCTGACGAGACAGCAACAGGCGATGCCCTGATACAGTCTATCCTCACCGAGCGTCTGCATGAGTTCCCGCTCGAGTTCAAGGTTTGGGATGACATCCGTCGTACACGCCTCTATCCGGAAGCTGACGGCATGAACTCCGGCAAACTGAAATGGACTCCGCTGGCGAACGCAACAATCCAGAACAAGCCTGACGGCAGCACAAAGGTAGGCGCACTGCCTGACTACGTACTGTTATGGCCGATTCCGCTGGACGAGATGCAGAGAAACCCGGCTCTGAAAGGACACCAGAATCCAGGATGGAAATAATCGTAGGCTGACAATGTGAAAAACATCTTGCGGCAACGACCTCAAGATGCCAAAACATAGTCTATATTAAATCTCAATGCCGATATGTGATATATCGGACCAAACAAAAGATTCCCGGAACAGAGAGATGCTGTTCCGGGAATTTTATTTCCTTAAAAAATATAACTTCTCGAATAAATAAAATGCATAATACGAAAAGGACAATATCAACGGAATACTCTTAATACTCGGCGAATAACACAACTTCATTCCGCGAAACATGTGACATCATCCCGACTGACCATGCAACACCATTCCGCAAAACACATAACTTTATTCCACAAGCAATGCAATATCATTTCAAAAAACACATAAAGCAGAAAGGATATTTAGCAGTAACGTCATTAATATATACACCAAAGCCATAAATAACAGACCTATCAATAAACGAAATCCACCTGCGACCAGTCCTCGTCTATTGTAAAAGTGAAACTACGTCCCGACCCGGGCGACTCGCCGAAGAAGTAACCCGAATATTGCGTTACCTGATTTCTTTCCACCGGCACATCGGTAAACTCACGTTCATCCACCACTTTGTCTGACGCGTCGAGTGCCGAGACAGTGACATTGAGCGTGCGTCCGTCACTATGTGGGAACGTATAAACTTCATACACCGACTCCGAAGAGTGAGCATCGTCGGGCACATCGCGAAACTCAGTCTGACGTGAATCGACACATCCGCATCCGCTGACCGCATCGAATGTACTGCTGCCACCGGTATAATAAAACTTCATACGGTCCACCTTTTCCGGCACATTGTCCTTAACGACAAGCCTGAACATAGCCACCGCACGCTTCAGCGTCAGATCGTAAGACGTCTCATCGCCCACCGTGATGTCACCACAATAATAAAAAGTATCCGTCACCTTATTGTTATTAAACTTTATTTGTTCAGGCGATGATATCGTTGCCGAGCCCTCACCATTGTGCGCAATGACCACCACTGTATATGTTCCCTCGTCAAGTCCAACCGTAACATGTCCGAAGCCGGCATCACCTGCGGCCTGCCTTACCACCGTAACTCTATTGTCGCCATCGAACACGGCAAGCTCAATACGGGTGCAAAGTTTGCTGATGTCGGTCACATTACCAGCCTCATACCCATCACTGTTCCAAGGAACCATCTCAACATTGCACACGTTGAACACGACTTTCGTGCCGTCCACCACATTCGGTTCGTCAGCATCCGTGCCGTCATCATCAGTCACAGGCTGCTCGCATGACGTGAAAAACAATGCACACGCCACGCATGTCATAGCAGGTATATAGTTCCATCTTACATTCATATCAAATCAGGTTTTTAGTAATACAATTTAAGTCAGGCAACAGACACGTCGCACACTCATAACTCTACAGATACACATTCCGTGTGTACACGCGAAAAGTCTAAACAATAAATGCCGTCAAAAGATTCTTTGCCGAGCCGAATCTTATATTCTACAAATATAGGAAAACTCCTAATACAAAACAAGTTTATTTTATCATTTCGGTAAAAACAACTACATATTATTATATAAGCACCCATAATTAGGGCGCAATAATGAAAAGAAAGGACATAGCTAACGACCATTGTCTAATGCCGCACAGCATCCCGTATTCAGAAATATACAAAAGAACAAGCCACAACCTACCGTTTATTTGCGATCGTCAGACATAGCCATGCTCCATTAAACACAGCAATATGACGATACGTCGCATGTCCGATAAGCACGCATACACAGCCTAACCACCAACCGCTTAACGCGCCACGCGTTCATGACGCTGGAATGCTATGCGCGGCGTACCGTTATGACAATAAATTATTCCGCATCTCACGAAACCCGCCTTACGCAGAAACCCGAGCATCGGAGCATTGTCGGCATGAGTGTCTATGCGAATGTTTCCGCAACGTGCAATGCTCCACTCCACCGCCGTCTCTGCCACTCCGCCGCACACTCCGCGCGACGCCAGACGATGAATAGTGGCATATGCATCGTCGTCGAGCCACCGGCCGTCCTCTATCACAGCGTAAGTCGGGTCGTCACCCTCAATGAGGCAGAACGTGCCGACAGGTCCCAAGGCACGATGTTCCACCACATAGCAATGTCCGGCAGCCACGTCCGACTCCACCAAACCGAGCTCCGGATAGCTGTTTCCCCACTGAGTAGGATTGCCGTTATCGGCCATAAACCGTCTGGCATGAGCAAATATATCGAGCAAAGCAGGTATGTCAGACATCGTCGCCGGTCTGACACTCAAAAGCGAATCATCATTTTCCATATAATAAACATCACGAATAATTAAAACAATCTTTATACATCGGCCGGAGCCAAGATGAACTACAGTCCGGCAAACATTGCGAAGGCCGACATACTCCAACACAATGTGTCTCTCCAAATCAATGGCAAAGATACAGAAAGGTAAGTGCTGAGACTAATCGGAGAAACTTTATTTTTCCAAATTTGGCACTGCCGAACCACATCATATCTTATGCAAAGATACAGAAATGTGAGTACAGAGACAAAACGGGAAAACAACGTTTTACCGGAATTGTCTATGCCGAACCGCATCATATCTTCTACAAAGATACAGAAAGGTGAGTGCAATGGCAAAATAAAAAACAACGTTTTTTCAGTTTTTGATAAAAACGGTGCGCGAGAATATGCAATGAGAAAAATCAAATTTTTGAGTCCGGTCCGACGTATACGAACGAACGTTAAACAAAACCAGCAAAAACAAGCGCAGCACGAATGGTGATTATGCACACACAGAACAATATATGTCAGAGGTTTATATCCTTATCATATTATAAACATATTCGCGTCCGTTGCTTTCAATTGTCCAATTATCAGTATAGCAGCATAGTTTATGATTCTTCTTTCCACCAAATACCAATAACTGACGGCCGCGAACAATCCATATTTCGAGGCAGAAGAAAATCAATGTGGATGAAAATAATGCTCAGCGATTCTAAGGCGACTGAACGTTTTACGTAAATCATAAATTCGGCCATGGATACATATCTATGACGACGGTTACTGTGCTCCCTGATCAGCGGTGTTTCCTTCAGTCGGTATGTGCCGATATGGACAACTTTCAATTTGTAACCGGATTTTGAATTTTGGCTCAGAGTTTCCTCATATACCCCGAAAAATAAGCGCGTATTTGCTGACAGACTTTCCTCCGGGCGCAAATACGCGAAAAATAAGAGGTTTTCATAAAATATTGGATATCAATGATTTATATTTAAGGGACATTTCTTCACATTGCAAAAAGCACCATTTCGGCATACGAAATAGGCCATTTCGGAGGCTGAAATGCACCATATCGCACCCTAATATGGGCTTTTTCGGACTGCGAAATGGGCTTTATCAGACAACGAAACGAGTGATTTCGGACTATGTTATAGGGTATATCAAAAGGCGATACATACCGAAATAGCCCTCATAATGTCGAATTTAACATTCCTTTACATCTCTTTCGCGAAAATATTTTGTCAAAATTTAGTCAAGAAAAATTGTAAGTAACGTGAGTTCGACGAATTCAAAACAAAGCGAGCTGTGTGTCAATAGTTCTTGT
>USHV01000018.1 GCA_900554695.1 uncultured Prevotella sp.
ACGAGAACTCTTGACACACAACTCGCTTTGTTTTGAATTCATCGAACTCACGTTAATCTATAAAACAGAACCCATACGCTATGTTATAGGTACAATGGTTCAGTCGGTGCAGATATACGCCAGAATGTCGCCGGAACTGCCTTGCGTGTGGACCACAGGATGCGAGGACGACATTTCTGAATACATATCTCTGATAGGTAGCGAGACGCCTCAGCCGGACAATCTGTTTGCAGTAAGCGAGCATAAAATGCTGTTGATGTCGCTCACCTATCGTCTGTGCACGATCTTCAGCAATAAGTTTTTCGCTGATGCTTCGCATAATGCACGCCGCACAGAGGTCTTTCTCAAACTGATTCAGCTCATCGGCCGCCACTATATGACTGAACGCGGAGTGACGTTCTATGCCGACAAACTGTTTCTTTCGCCAAAATACCTGTCCGAACTGTCAAAGTCGATGTGCGGATATACCGTCCAGGAACTTGTGTTCAAAGCAATAACACGCAAAGCAATGTCTCTGCTCGACAGCACAAACAAGACCGTTGCAGAAATAGCCAATGATTTCCACTTCCCCAACCCGTCGAGTTTCGGCACTTTCTTCAGGAAACGGACAGGAATGTCACCGCAGAAATACAGGGAACGGTTGTAGAGATAATACAAATTGCATATATAGGTTTCATATATAATATTTCTAATAATAAATCAGCCAACATAACATTATAACATCCATCTATGTATGCAACATTTTTTACAACTATTGCATCACTTATAAATAAATGCTATATTTGCAAAAATTTAATATCATAACTTTAACTATCAATATAAACAAATAGACCTGCTATATCTAATTTCTTGTGAATAAAGACACCAAAGCTTTAGAATGACACAGATCACAGATCTAAATAAAAACTTACAGATACATAATATTACTATGATACTTACCAACATTTTCAAGAAACACTTAATTCCTATTTTGAATATATTCAAAAAGTGAGCAATAAAAGATTATGCTACACTCGGGAAACAAAGAGACAGCTCTCTTTACACTCATCTGTAATATTTTTGCAGCGGATATAATCCTATAAGGATAAAAATATATGTAATACTGAAACATATAAATAATGAAAAGGTTTATTATAAAATTATTCGCCTCAAGTTATCACTATTGGGTATGGAAACAAAAAAGAGAAGATGCATATTATAATACCTTCTTATTCATAGCCTTTATGTTTACTTTAATGGAAATAAATTTAGATATACTTACAGGCGGACATCTTTTATATATAACACTTAAAATAGGCGGGGTGACCCCGTTCATAGTAATGTTAGCGAGCACAGTAATCAACTATTTTTTGCTCAAATGGATATTCCCTGTGAAACGGATTGACCTTGCCGAACGACGGCTCACTAAGGCAGAATATTATATATATCACACAATATTCATTGTATTAGTATGTGCCAACCTATTCTTGTTATTTTACATAGTACGTCGTGCGGCAAAAATGTAAACCCTCTTGTCGCATAACCTGACATTATAAATTAAAACAGAATTGGTCATTTTGACTTCATACGCATTTCGCACTGCTGTCCAACAAATTGCTTTCCGATCTTATCGAGGATATAGCTGGCTATAAATGTATTACAGAGAAACATCTAAATAATGAAAAGGTTTATTATAAACATAATAGCATCACATTATCACTATTGGCTGAGAGTACAAAAAGTACATTATCCATATATTGAGACATATGGTAATATTGCTCTTACTATTACCTTCATGGAAATGAATTTAGATATACTTACAGACGGACATATTTTATATATAACACTTAAAATAGGTGGGGTGACCCCGTTCATAGCAATGTTACCAAGCGTGGTAATCAACTATTTTCTGCTCAAATGGATATTCCCTGTGAAACGGGTTGCCCTTGCCGAACGACGGCTCAATAAGGCAAAATATTATATCTATCACACAATATTAGGTATATTGTTCTACGCCAACCTTTTCTTTTTATTATACATGGCACGTCTCGTGGCAAAAATGTAAATACTTTTGTCGCATGAACTGGCATTATGAATTAAAATAGAATTTGGCATTTTGACTTAATCCGTATTTCACGTTGCAGTCCTGCAAATTGTTTTCCGGTCTTATCAAATATGTTGCGGACTATAGAAAATAAGGTGATAGCAACTGTGCAAAATAGAAATGAAGATCCTGCAAGCTAATAAAAAATTCTACTGAATCTTAAAGAAAATCATATCTGCCAACAAATCACTATTGATACCGAAGATATAAAATAAAAACACTATAATTATCTTACGCACAGTTCAATATAACTGATATCAATAAAGCGGGATGCGATTCAGAAAATCGCATCCCGCTTTTCATTATGTCTGATATATAAAAAATCAGAAATTGTAATTGTCTGTGTCCGAACAAACGGACATCAAGCCGATTATTTTATCACAATCTTTCTGACAGACACGCCCTTGTCCGTTGTTACCTTGACCATGTAAACACCCGGTTGTACATTAACAGCGAACCATCCACCAGTCATTGAGGACTTGTCGCAAGATGTAACAAGAGCACCATTGACAGCGATGAGTTCCGTCTTCAACATAGTGCTGCCATCGGCAGCATCCACATAAACGCGTCCATCTTTGTAGTAAACATTGGCATTATCGTTCTGAGCATCGACAGAAGATATGCCAGAAGTTCCGCTTTTAACTTCAACCAGTTTGTAGCAGTTGTGGTAAGAAGCCACTGTACCGGTGACGCCACCCTGTTTTGCCTCAACGAGCAACATGTAACGCTGTGGCTCTACTCTCGGTTTATAATCAAAGCTTAACTCTTTTGTCTCACCGGCCTTCATCTTCACGCTGCTCATTTGAGCAATCTCACCATTTGTGTTGGTATATTGACGCAAGCGCAGATAAACCATACCGCTGAAATCCTGCGGTGCATGAAGAACAATCTTGCAAGGTGCTTTCTCTTCAGTATAAAGAACATCAGGCATGTCAAGACTTACGGCCTCAAGCATGATATCCGTATTGTTCTCGTGAACCTCGAGTGTGTTGTCGAATCCTGCAGCATTAGTATCGGCAGTCTCGTTGCCGTCGTCTGTGAGATAAGTGAGCTTTAGACGATATGTACCCGGATCAACCGGCAGCTTGCGGAAAAGAGGAACAGTAACTTCCTCACCTTTTTCTACAGTGACATTCTCCTGGAGGAAAAGATATGTCTCTTCAGGTTTATCCACATTCTGCATCCAAAGTATAACGCCAACATTTCCGGCTGCGCCATAATTGCGTGCTGTTACCTTGAACATGATGTCGTCGCCCTGTCTTACAAGTCCATCGGTTGTGCCGATGACAAGTCCCATCTTCTGGGTCTGACGCATCACAGGCACAGTGGCAGCAGGGAGCACTGTGACAGACGCTGGCTCTGAAGAAGTCTGCACGAAAGGATTATCAGGATAACCCTTCTCGAAGAGTATGATGTCATAATCACCCGCCGGCATATCCTCAGCAAGGTTTACAAGAAGTTTAACACTCTCGGTGCTACCATCGTAGATATTGACTGTATTCTCATAGTCCCACACCTTTGTGGCATCTGTCTTTGAACGGAATCTGACAACAACATTCTTCAGATTGAAGTTGGACGAGTTGTTCTTAAGTGTGACATTGAACAAAGCGCTACCGTTGGCGTATATTTCTCCGTCCGACGTTATCGGTCCGACAACCGTAACATCAGGCACAGGCTCAGCATCCTCATCAAGCTCAAGCACACCATTAACTATATTTGCCTCGACATAGCCACGCTCTCTGTTCTCATGACGCAATATCTGCCAGCGTTCTTCATTTGCTTCCTTGAACGCAAGACGAACCTCGCATTTGCCGTCAGCTATACCCTCGCTCACGGTTGTAGGAATGTTACGCATGGTGAGGAAATAGAGTCCGCTCATGCTATTGGCAAAACCGTCGATATGGGTTGACTCTCCATCTGTCTTAAGCACATCTATTATCTGACCATCACGGGTGACGACTGCCGCAATCTGACCGTCGAACGGAGTCACGTCATAATTGTTGATTGAAGCCATGAGCGTGAATTCCCGTCCATAATCGCTGCACATCAGACCGAGCAATCCATAGAGCGGACGGTCGAATGTCGTAGCTCCACCGGTAGACGGCTGTATGCCAGTGATTATCTCCTGGTCGGTGTTATAGCCTCCAGTGCCACCACCCTCACCGAGATCGTCTGGATTAAGATGATTGACAAGGAAATAGCCGTTGCTCATACCATACCATCCCCAGTTTATATGTACATATCCTTCAGAATCGTAACCATCGCAGACAAAGGCATGTCCACCAAGTCCGTTGTCACTCGTTGCGCCATAATAAACAGGGCGGTTGTGGTCAAGTTCGTTCTTTATAATATCAAGCCACTCTGTACCGCTGTAGAAATTGCGGCGTCGCATGGTAACACCATTATCATAACCGAAATATGTCTTCAACGCATGAGGAACAAGCATGGACAGCGCACCGCTTCCATTCTCAGCATATTCCATCTCTACGGAAACACCGAACTGATAAGCCAGCGTAGCAGCAGCGTCTATCTGTTCCTGGCTTACGCCCTCTGACGGATAAAAAGCCAGCATATTGTCCCAATCGTATGTGGTATTACCGAAATCAGCAGAAAGGGTCTGACCATTGAACACATAACTCTTTGAGCCTGTTCCCTGCTGAGGATAACGATAATAACGCATAATCTGTGTAGCGGCCGTAGCAACACATCCTACATAATAATGCTTTGTCTGACCATCCGAATAATATGTAGGACACATCTCGTTGAACGGGAAGTCCTGTCCCCAAAGAATGTCGCCAAGCAAAGGTTCTACCACAACAGTACCGTTACCAGTATTAGCATAAGCCGGTTTAGCGGAAGAATCTTTTTTCGCACAGTTTTCCACATAAAGCTCGTTGAGACGCAACCACTCCGCCATATTTGAAGGAATGTTGTTCGGATCGAGCTCTCCCTTATCTGAATAACCAAGCACCGGCTCGGCATTATCGTCGCCAGAGACAATGACAAAGCCTTCGTTCTTGCCGACATTGAATATATAATAAGGTGCAACATCGCTTGTTCCACCCTTTACAGCACTCTTACGAGGTAAACAGGTAAGCGACGCAGACTTGCTGCATCGCTTACTCATAAAACCTCTCGCAATGTTCTCAGCCGCACTCTTTGTAATCGGTTTTGCACCGACATAAAGGAAAGAGAACAGACACAGAACCCAAAGGAGATTATATCTTTTCATATTCTGAATTGCCTTTCATTAACGAACAAGAACTTTCACACTCTTGCCACCAACCTTAACAATTGCAAGTCCTGGTTTAACACTGATATGGTTTGCACCCTGACGTCCTGAAACTGAAACAATTTCCTGACCGCTTACATTGTAAACACTGATAACTGAATCAGCTGCAAGATCAACCACAATACCACCGTTCTCAACATATACCTTCGGAGCATCAGCTGTTTCTTCAACACCGTCTATTGATGTAGAAACATATTTAACATCAACAGTGTTCGACGGATCAGAAGCCATGTAACCTATCTCACCGTCAACAACTGTGCGTGCATAAGCTACAACCTGATAAGAATAAGCTATAGCATCAGACATAGGCACCTCAAATGTAGTAGATGTGGCATTCTCCACTTCTCTTTCTTCAACTGCAGAAGAATAAACATCACCCTTTGACAATACCTGTGCGACGGTAATATAGTCTAAGAACAGTTTGTTGCTTCCGTTGTAATATACCTCAACATAGGTTTCATCCGAACCGCTTGTGAAATCGAGAGAATAGTCGGCAAAGTCTTTTGAAAGCACAACTGTCTGTGTCTCTACAGGCTCTTCTGCGCTGCCGTTATAAACGCGAATCTCTACATTTGCGCCTTCATAATATGTACCGAATGCACCTTCAGCCATATTCAGCTTAACAGTAAACTTACCGCCATTATGAGACAGGTCGAGCGCCGGAGTTCTTATGAAACCGTCTGAACCATAAGGAGAGATTCCAAGATATCCTGCTGCCACACATTCCATATATGTTGTCCATCCCGGAACCTTAGTATAAGAATCCAGTTCGCTGCTCGATATGAAGTCAACGAAATCGAGAGAACCCTTATCAACCTTAGAGAAGTCTTCGTCAAGAACATTTACAGTCTTGTCTTCAGCCAAAGTCTCATTACGTGTGAGCTTGACCATATAACGTGTTGCCTTGGCAACAGCCTCCCAGTTGGCGGTGAAACCTGTCTCAGTTATATCAGTTGCCGGCAGAGCCTTAGGAGCGTCAACACTCTCAAGAACTTCAACAACTTCTATTTCGTTTGAATAATCTGATACGATCTCACCCTTCTTTGCACGCACCGTGTAATAATAAACTTTGCCCGCAACAAGACCTTCTACAAGTGCAGACGTGCCTGTTTCCTCACGGTCTTTCACAAGATATTCCTTTTCGTCGTCCGCATTCTTTGTATATACGTCAAGCAGATAAGTTGCGCCACTCACACTCTTCCATCTTGCTGTAAAGCTTGTCTCATTTACAGAAATTGGCTGAAGTGCCTCCGGAGCAGATACAATATCATCAGAAGCTATGACCTTGACATTGTCTATGAGAATACCTTCTGCTGCCAGATACGGATCGAACTGAAGATTAGAATAGGTTGATACGTCTTCGAAAACCGCAGAGAACGTATGCCATTCACTGTCGTACATAAGGAAAGTCTCAGAATCCAAATAACCGGCTTTCAGTGTAACACCCCCACCATAATCGGCAATACTTCTTACATCGAAAGTGACCTTTATGTTAGAAGTCTTGCTCATATTTTTCAAATATGCAGTCTTCAGGTTTCCGCCATCAGCAACCATAAGCATTCCACCGGCTTCATATACTTTCGAACCGTTCCATCCGATGGTCTTATACAACTTGCCTGAATATCCTGAAATGTCGGTTGTAGCCGGTTGGGATTCACTACCTTCTGTGAATTCACTGAAATCCTCGTCTATAACAACCTCTTCCTGTGCACGAAGATCTGCACAAACAAATGACATAAGTGTCATTAACAAAAATAAAAGTAAATTTTTCCTCATAAATAGAAAATTTTTGATAATAATAACAACATATTACTTCGCAACATGCGAAATTCGTATCTCTGCAAAGATATATTAAAATAATCATATCTCCAAACAACAGGATGTCTTATATTATACATTATTTATGCAATTAGTAAATATTATATAAAATGTCGCATTTATACAAAATACTGATTTATAAAAAACGAATTATAAAAAGATTAAGCTCACACACCATTATGAAAAAAACAATATCATGCTCTGAAATAATCCATATTAAGCCCTGATAAAGTCCATTTCAGACTCTAAAATAGTCCATATCTGAAACTAAAACACCCCGTTTCAGATGCACAAACAGGCCTTATCATAACAGTTGGGACAAGACATCAATGTAGACATTACAGAAAAGGGTGATTTATCATTATTTTAATCCTGCGGAAGAAGCGTATTGCCTGCATATATTTCAATTAAAAACAAACAATGCGTTAATACACATCAACATCACAAACAACCTGTACCGTTTACGTCATTTATATATATCGACGCATCATATTTTTGCATATCATAAGAACTTTTAAACCGTATTTTTTTGCACATTACAAGCATTTTCGTTATGTTTGCCACCGTAAATAAAAGTAAAACAGACACTTATGAAAAAAAGCGTAGCACTGTTTGTCGCCCTATCAGGACTCATAGTAGGCGGATGCAGTATAAAATCAGTAAAGACATCAGGGTATAGAAATGTGACAACCGACGTTTTTGAATCACAAGTAAAATCAGGAAATGTACAGGTACTCGATGTCAGAACAAAAGAAGAGTATGAAGAAGGTCATCTTGCTGGCGCAAAACAAATAGACATAAAAAAAGACAACTTTCTTGAAATAGCAGAAACAGCACTGGACAAGTCGAAGACAATCGCTGTCTATTGCAGAAGCGGTAAAAGGAGCGCAGAAGCGGCAAAAAGACTTTCCGGAGACGGATATAAGGTGATAAACATGAAGGGCGGCATATTGAAATGGAAGAATGAAAACAAACCGGTAGTCAAATAATGCCGTCAAGACAGCGATCTTTCATTTGTCTTCGGATTCCGGCTTCAGAAGATATATGTTAGGATGTAATCATCACATATTCTGTAGTATACATCCGATGACGTCATATTTATAAGATTATCAATGCGTGCGACTCCATTCTTCGAAATTTCCAAAGGATGGAGTCGCATATCATAATATCCGAGTTTGTATTCCGAGCAATATTTGAACAGAGTTTCTTTTGAACACCAATGCAGCAGACGGTGCAACGTGTCAGGCGCCGATTCGTCATCACGTATGAACCGTCCGGCAATGCGGTCAACCCTATTGCTCATATATTCTATATCGACAGCCACTTCCTTTGTGTGCGACATAATCACCGCCGCATATCCCTTTGTGTGGCTCAGACTTATTTTTATATCCGAATCACGCACAAACGGCCTGCCTTCAGGAGTATGATCTATGAACAAAGTGCTGTCGTCGGTCATGGCATAAAGAAGAGAATACACGGCTATAATCTCCGCCCTACGTTGAAAACTGCCACAAGAAAGAACAAGCTTTTCCAACGACAGATTATTGTCAAGAAGATGTCGGGAATCTTCTTGGCCTTCTATTCTCCATAGGCCAAGCACAACATCCGGACCGATTTTTTCGATAGAAACAACTGCCATCCTACGTACAGGACATTAAGATTTCTGTGCCGGCGGATTGATAACCACCTTAACCTTACTTATACGGCGTCCTTCTATGCCGACAATCTCAAAAAGATAATTCTTATATTCTATCTTTTCGTGAATGCTCAGAAAATCGCCCTTTATCTCAAGCAACATTCCTGCGAGTGTATCCGCCTCACCCTCGACATCTGAAAAGACGTCTTCGTCGGCATCAATAATCTTATAAAAATCCGTGAGAAGCGTCTTACCTTCGAAGATATAAGTATTGTAGTTTATCTTTGAATATGTGTTGCCCTCGTCGTCGAACTCATCGTTTATCTCGCCGACAATCTCCTCCAGAATGTCTTCAAGCGTAACCAGTCCGCTGGTGCCACCGAACTCGTCCACGACAATGGCAATGTGCATCTTGTTCTTCTGAAACTCTCTCAACAGTGCGTCTATCTTCTTTGTCTCCGGAACGAAATAAGGCGGACGTATGAGACTTTGCCATCTGAAAGTGGAATGTTTCGACAGATGAGGCAACAGGTCCTTTATATACAAAATACCTTTTATGTTGTCCGATGTGTCCTGATATACAGGAATGCGGCTGTAGTTGTTGTCAACGATACATTTCAACACATCAGAGAAATTGCTTTCGATATTTATATTGACAATATCCTGCCTTACTGTCATTATTTCCTTGGCGGTTTCGTCTCCGAAACGTATGATACCCTGGAGCATGCTCTGCTCGTCTTTTATGTCTTCCGTATCAGTAAGCTCCAGAGCCTGCTCCAGTTCGTTGACACTGAGCACGTGGTTTTCCTTCTGCACAACCTTCTCCGCAAGCATGCCACTGCGTAGAAGAATATTCTCGACAGGCCAGAAGAGTTTTCTGAAAAACATTATGCCTCGCACTGCCCTACGGCAGAAACGCAACGGATTCTGACGACTGTACACCTTAGGCATTATCTCGCCAAAAAGAAGCAACAGGAATGTGAGCAGCACAGTGATGCACAGGAACTGCAGCCAATACGCCTTCGGACCGAAATCAATGATCGATGCGAAGATATAATTGCACAGCATGATTATCGTCACATTGACAAAATTGTTGGTAATAAGTATTGTTGCCAATGTGCGCTCGCTGTCGTCGAGCAATAATTTTATCTTTTTATCTATTTCTGTCTTGCCAGAGCTTACCTCTGATATTTCAGACGGCAGAAGACTGAAAAAAGCTATTTCGGAACCACTTGCGAATCCTGATATGAGAAGCAGGAGTACTGTCAACAAGAGAGCGACAGCAACACCAATGGAAGGTGTTATGAAATGTATGTCTGATAAAGACTCGATTATCGGTAAAGTATCCAAAACTTTTTGTTTTATTAAAATGGCAAATCATCCGTCTGAGAGTCAGTCTTACCATCCGGTGCAGGCGACGTTTTCTGTTCTGTCGATACGGATGCCGTCCTGCTGGAGAGTATTTCCATATTCTCACCGTATATTTCCGTCACAAAACGACGCATGCCTTTCTGGTCGTCATACACACGATAGCGTAACCGTCCTTCTATATACAGCTTGTCACCTTTGTGTACATATTTCTCGGCTATCTTGGCAAGGCCCTTCCACAATACGATGTTGTGCCAATCGGTGCGCTCAGGCACACGTGTACCGTTCTGCAATGTGTAAGCACGTTCAGTCGTAGCGAGTCTGAACTGTGCCACCGCCTGGTCTGCGTCATAATAACGCACATCAGGCTCATTGCCTACGTTTCCTATGAGCATCACCTTGTTCATAATATTTCAAAACAAACGGTTGAAAATCATTTCCACATTCCAAGGTATTTATAATGGAAATTCTTTCCCTTTGCCGACGGGAATTGCGAACGGCTGTCAACACGCCCTTTCAGGTGCTCAACAATCCTGTTATAGCAATCCAATCCCGACATCGCCTTGCAATGTACCACGAAATGCGTATCACGATACTCATGCTTACCTGTTGACGGTATCATGACAACCCGCTTGAAATCAAGAGAACCCTCATACCATCCCGGTCTTTCTTCGTTCAGACGAGTCACAACGGTAGCAGCAAGATCGCGCTTATCCATCATCTGTCCGCCTGCCGGCATTGGATGAAGAGCCTTTTTCTGTTTGAAGTCAAGCATTGTGGCCGCAGTGGTCTTTATAATGATAAAATAGACACGCTGTCTAACCTTGTATCTTTTGGGATAATAGACATCGCTTGCAACATAATCACGGATGTCTGCCTCAAGTCCGGGATTCATTCCGATTTCCTGAATAGAACGCAAAAAAGCGATTGCGTCATCAACATTAGTGACTAACGTCTCTTTATCAAAATATCTTAAGTATAAGTTCATTGGGTTGATTTGTTTCTCTGAGAAAAAAAGAGCGGAAAACGGGACTCGAACCCGCGACCCCGACCTTGGCAAGGTCGTGCTCTACCAACTGAGCTATTTCCGCGAAAAATAATGGTGAAGAGGAGGAGACTCGAACTCCCACGACACAATTGTCACTACCCCCTCAAAGTAGCGCGTCTACCTATTCCGCCACCTCTCCAACATGTGAACTATTCTGAATAAACAGTGCCCAGAACAGGACTCGAACCTGCACGCCTTGCGGCACACGCACCTGAAACGTGCGCGTCTACCAATTCCGCCACCTGGGCAAAAAATTCAATTCTGTCAAACTCTCTATTCAGAATATTGAGCGGAAAACGGGACTCGAACCCGCGACCCCGACCTTGGCAAGGTCGTGCTCTACCAACTGAGCTATTTCCGCAACATTTCTTTTTATAGAAGCATTTCTCTAAATGCGGTTGCAAAGGTAATGCTTTTTTTCCAATCCACAAACTTTTCCGGCCTTTTTTTTCAAAATTAGTACATTTTTCTAATCCATCCTGCTAAAATAGTCCTTATAAGTGTATTCGCGGAGCACTTCCAATTCGTTGTCAGACTGGTGCACAATGGCTATGGACGGATGGGTAATGCCGTTAAAAGTACAGGTCTTGACAGTCGTATAATGAATCATATCCTCGAATATCACATTGTCACCCACATTGAGTTCCTTGTCAAACAACCAACCAGACATGAAGTCACCTGACAGACAGCTGTTGCCTCCCAAACGATAAAAAAATAGAGGACGTCCGTCCATTCCTGCCTGTTCTGGTCCTTCAGCAATCTCTGCGCCCCTGACGGCAGGCATGTATGGCATCTCCAGACAATCGGGCATATGGCAGGTGAAGCTCACATTCAGTATGGCTGTACGTATACCGTGATCCTCCACTACATCGACAACCTGTGACACAAGAGGGCCAGTCTGCCAGGCAAAGGCGCTTCCAGGTTCCAGTATGACCTTAAGGTTAGGATATCTGCCACGGAAATCACGCA
The DNA here is from genome assembly GCA_900554695.1 of uncultured Prevotella sp. Taxonomy (GTDB): domain Bacteria; phylum Bacteroidota; class Bacteroidia; order Bacteroidales; family Bacteroidaceae; genus Prevotella. Next base: position 12,215 of record USHV01000018.1, read on the forward strand.
AAAGACTTATGAGCAGATCCACATCATAATCTTTACGGGTCATGAGATGTCCACCTCCGAAATTAATCCAACGCAGCTGTCCGAACCACTTTGAGAATTTCTCTTCTATATGAGAGAGAGTACGCTGAAAGACATCTGCCCCACTTTCACAATGGCAGTGGCAATGGAATCCTTCTATATCGGCCGGCAACTGATCAGGAAGATTTTCGGCGTTGATACCGAACCGAGTGCCGGGAGCACACGGATTATAAAGATCGGTAGATATTTCCGAATACTCCGGATTGACACGCAGACCAAGGCTTATGCCGGGATTGACACGCTTAACCCTCTCCGCAAAACGGTCATACTGCGACAATGAGTTGAACGTAAGATGACTCGAACATTCGGCTATCTCGTCTATCTCATAAGATGTATAAGCCGGAGAATATGTATGCGCAGGACTGCAGAACTTGTCAAATGCCAACCGGGCCTCAGCCAGAGAACTCGCCGTTGTGGCGTTGATATATTCGCGGAATATTGGAAACGTCTTCCACAAGGCATATGCCTTGAAGGCCAATATTATCTCAACGCCTGCCGCATCAGCAACATGCTTTATCAGTGAAAGATTCCTGCGAAGCAGACTTTCTTCCAAAATATACATCGGTCTGTGTATCTCCTTAAATGTCTTTGTGTCAACTTTCATATCTACGAATTATTATAATGTACAAAATTACCCAAAATTTTCCACATTGCCGAATATCGCAACTATAATCAAAAATAAAAAGCAGGCAATGAATCGGCAAACAACAGCAAGTTATAACATCATGATATTATGCAGGCCCCGTATATAAACACAATGCGTCTGTTATAAAAATAATGCGTCTGACATACGGCAGCCAAGAGCCCGGCACCTATAGGTGCAGACCGGAGAACTGATGTCATAAATTAATAACAAGACTGTAGCACAGTATGCAAAATATGGTTCCGAATATAGAAATATTCAATACGAGAAAATTTCTCTGAGCTGAAGTAGTGTAGAAATTCATCGTATATCTTTTCATCAGTACTCGTACATAAAAATATCTAAAGGAATAATATGCCAAGCCTCCGATTGTCACGCCTAACATTGAACCAAAAAGTATATCTCCAGGATAGTGCACACCGAGATAGATGCGCGAATAACATATGCATATTGCCCAGATAACAAGCGGGAATATTATTATCTTCTTTCTGAATACCAGCGACATATATGTCACAACTCCAAAGGCATTTGCCGCATGACTGGATACAAAACCATAGAGGCCGCTCCTGTATCCGTTTACAAAATGCAAGAGATCGCATATCATCGGACTGCGCGACGGTCTCAACCGGCATGCGTATGGCTTTATGACAGCAGAGGCTATTGTGTCGCACAAAGCCACGACCACAACCAGACTCAATACAAAGAACAGCATCTCATACCACTTGAACCGGTCCTGAAAGAAGAAATAGAATAATGCAAGAATGAGCGGAACAGTAGAGTATTTTGAAGAAAAAGTATACCAAAAAGCATCCAACGTACTGCCGCCATCATAATTGAGCAGCACCATTAAGTGCTTGTCAAACAAATCCAACATTCTGATTACAGGCGCAGACTCTGGTATGGCATAGAATACAAATGCCGCAATCAGGAGCAGTGCGAGACCACACAAAAACCGCACCATAAAGACATCAAACCTCCGCGCAGACGTACTGACAGACGAATGAAACACTCTCTGAAAATGCAAGGACAGATTCTTTATAGCCATATTATTGATTGACATCTTTATTTATGATAACCTGGAATTCTTCTTATTATTGTATAAATAGTATAAAAAATGTAAGATTTTGAACACATTACCTTCATTGTCACGTTCTGTCATCACATAGACAGCAACTGCTCGCCTTCCACATCACATCCGGAAAAGCCCATCTGGCGGGCTCGCTCTTTGTCGAATGCATAATAAACCGACTCTGCTTCCACACACACTTTACCATTCCCGTCCTCAAGCGTCACACTTATGGTGTAATAGCTACGCTTCTGACCGGTTATCCTTGCGCGCACCGTGAGCTGCGGTTCGGTAAGCATCACGGGTCTAAGATATTTAAGATTAAGTCGCGACGTAACGCCTGATGTCTGCAACTTGCGCATAACAACCCACCCGGCAGTCTCGTCAATCAATGTTGCCAGAATGCCGCCGTGCATCACGCCTGTCCATCCCTGGAAATGTTCCTGAGGATGCCAATAGGACACTACGTCGTCACCATCCTCAAAAAACTCCATGTGCAGTCCCAACGGATTGTCCGGCGAACAACCGAAGCAATCATATTCAGAATTTCCGACAAACGGATTTTTTATCTTTCTCATACTGACAACTTTTTAGAAACTCATCATAAAGCTAAAGCGCACACCGTTCTTTTTAACTCCGGGCAGATCGGTATATGTCAGCCTGCGCACATAATCTACGCCGAAGAACTTGAATATATTGTGCACACCGACCACAACTTCCCAATATGGTTTGTTCTTGTCCAACATACCGGCACCTTCCGGGAAGCGGAACAGCAGCGGGTCAGCACTATTGCGCTCGAGGAATGGATTGTTCTTATCCGTAAGCATTCCCCACATTCCCTTCACGGCAATGTATTCACGCCACTTCAGCTTCTTCACAAGAGGTATGCGGTTGAGCAGTTTACCGTTCATATCCCATGACACTGACCAGAAAGCGTATCTATCGCTGAGGAACTCCATATTCTTCATCATGTTAAATGTGCTCTCGTGCTCGAAGTAAGACAGGTTCACCGGAGGCATGATAAGCAGCGGGAAAGGCACCTTGTCCCATTGTATTCCACCGTTGAGGTGAGTATCAATATAACCCCAGCTTCCAAGCCAGAATCTCTTATATATACCCATCTCAGTGAAATTAAGGCGATATTCTCCGCCCAGGAAATTCTTCATACCGACCGTGTGGCTGAGCGTAAACTCAGGCGAATCAAGGTTGACCGGCCAACGTTGCTGCTTCGTGTTGACGAATGTCTGACCAGGACAATAACGCAATCCGAGTTTGAACTCAGTGGTCCTTATCTTTGAAACGAGATTCTTAACCTCTTCTCCGTTTTCGTTAACCGTCGGAGATGTCATACGTTCGAACAAAAGATCACCTGTAGGCTCATTGCTTTCAGTCTTTATAGACGTGTCGAAACTGAATCCCCAGTCTGTCTCATAAACAAAGCTGAGTTTCTGTCGGTTATAGAAATACATCTGCTCGACCTTCTGCGTACGGAAAGCCATAAACACATTATCCTTGTTATGCAACAGGAATTTGTCCGAAGGAGACATCACGTCGTAAGAGCTCTCGAATATTATGTTGCGTTGCGGGAACTCAAACGGCACATTCTTTTTCTTATTAAAGCTGTATGTAATCTCCGTACCGTAATAATGTTTCCTCGACTCTGTACCATAGGCATAATATCCGTTCCAGAACAGATGATTGCTCAGATTTGCCGTTGTGCGGCCACTGATTCTGAATCTGTACCCATCCACGAAGTTCTTAGAAATAACGGTATTTATCGGTCCGAAGTCAAATTTGCTCTTTGTCCGCGATGTTCCCGTCTCCACATAATTCTCCAGTAACGCCCTGACACCGAATATTATCCACTTATAATTCTTCGATTGCTCCATGCGATGGATAAACTCGTTCATCGACGACTCACTCTTGGTCAGACCGACAGCCCTGTATTGGTTCCAGAAAGCCTCGTCACGTATCATCGCGTCGGCCTCATGCCGCACCTTCGCCTTGCCTTTGAACAGTTTGCTCGGCAATTCGTCGAAAGCATAATCGCTCAACCTGGTAGTTCGTGTAACGAGCATATTGCCAAACAGATTGTTGACTCTAAGCTCAACCATCATATCATCCACAGTGAGCACCCACTCTCCGTTAGGCAGCTTTGTATATTCCTGCTCTATCTTCATGTTGTCAACGAAATTGACAATACTGCTTTTCGGCAAAGTGAGTGAGCAACGTTTTACGTGCAATGTAGAATCTGCCAGAACATAAAGTTCACCTCTAAAACCGAAGTCCTGCTGATTGTTCGGCAAGAACTGCAGATGATAACACAGGTCACGGTCAACATACACCGTGTCCTCTATATAGAATCTGTAGAACGAAATTGCCGTCTCACCGATAGGACTGGTGAACTGATACTGAAAGAGTCGCACATGATCGTCGTATATATCGACGTCGGTAAACACCTCTTTCAGCATCGTATTAAGAATCTCTCCGGTCTGCAATACATTATTTATACCGTCAGAGCGCTGTCCCTTGATGATGTCCTTCTCTACTTTAGGTTCCTTTCTGTAGATGTGCTGCGTGACAGTCTCGTCCACAGAAATAGGCAATATCAGTTTGTTGTTATACGGACTTGTCTCTATCTGGTCGGCCAGCCACGACTGCTTTTTGAACACTCCCTTATCAAGGTCGTCGGGCTTTATGTCATTGATAGAGAACGTTATCTTCTGGTATTTGTTATACTGATAGTAGTCGTGATTATCCAGATGCGTGCGTTCCTTTGCCGCAATCACACGCTTCATCAGCTCAACCGCAGGATTGTTCTTGCGCGAATATTTGTCACGCTTGCTTTTTATCACAACTTCGCTCAGATTTCTCGAATCCTCTTTAAGTACAATTTTAAGATACGACGGAGTATCTTGTGACACCTTTACAGTCTGCGACTTGAATCCAACAGAGCTGAACGTAAGAGTCCATCCCTCATGACGCTCGATGGTAAACTTTCCGTTTATGTCGCTTACCACAGCCACATGATGGCCCTTATATATAGCGCTCGCATTGGGAATGGCATACCCATCCTCATCAACTATTTCACCGGTTATTTGTGCAAAGGCATACACTGCCACGAAAAAGGTCACAAATAAAAAACAAAAAAATCTTTTCACCTGTATGTATTTACTCAAAATAAAACCGGTGCAAAGATATACATAGATATTAAAAAAAGCAAGAAAACTTTTTGCTTTTTAATATTTTTCTATTAATTTTGCACCATTGTATGAAAAGATTGCCACTTTTACCCACTATTATTGGAACGGGCTTTGGCAGCGGATTCTGGCCATGGGGACCAGGAACGGCAGGTGCATTGTTAGGCATGCTTTTATGGTATGCCCTTTCTTTTCTGCTTACTTCAACAGTTCTATTTGCTATCACACTCTGCGCCATTGTGGTTTTCACTATTCTTGGGACATGGGCAACAAAACGTCTTGAGCCTTTTTGGGGCTCTGACCCAAAGAAAGTGGTGGTGGATGAGATGGTCGGCGTATGGATACCATTGCTTGCCGTACCGTCACAGTCACTGTGGCTGGCACTGGCATCATTTGTGCTTTTCCGTTTCTTTGACATATTAAAGCCCCTTGGTATAAGGAAACTCGACAGACATGACGGAGCATTTTTCGTTATGGCCGATGACATACTTGCAGGTATATACAGTCTTATAATCATCGTTGCAGTTCAATGGATAATTTAAGAAACAAACTGATAACCTTCTGCAAGGCTCAATGTTCCGCATGGATTTCGTCAGCCATAGACTTCGGTACGACAATAATATTTGCTCATGCCTTCGGAATATGGTATGGCTATTCCACTTTTCTTGGTGCCTTGGCCGGAGGTATCACCAACTGTCTCATAAACTACAGATGGGTGTTCCACGCCTTCGGAATAAAGAAGAAGAACATCGCCATACGCTATATGATTGTCTGGACAGGAAGCATTCTGCTCAACACCTACGGCACATATATACTCACAGAATTATCTGATCAGTATTTCATGATATCAAAAGTCATAATAGCGATAATCGTGGCAATATTCTGGAACTATCAGATGCAGTATCGTTTTGTATTCAATTCAAAAAACAAATAATAACATAAAATATCGGAACATGAACTATCGGGACTTTCTGCAGAAGGTAATATACTTTATTATAAACCCCGTTATAAAAGGAATGATCAAGATCGGCATCACTCCTAATCTTGTAACAACAATCGGCTTTGTTCTCAATCTGGTAGCCGCAGCAATGCTAATCTATGCTGCCAACGAGTTCCTTGACAGCACTGCTGTCGTGGGTTGGAGCGGCGCAGTCATTCTGTTTGCCGGATTATTCGACATGATGGACGGCCGTCTGGCAAGAATGGGCAACATGTCCTCACAGTTCGGAGCGCTTTGGGACTCTACGCTCGACCGCTACAGCGAGCTCTTCACCCTCTTCGGCATCTGCATTTATCTGTTTCTCAACGGATGGATATGGAGCGGGGTGATAACATTCTTAGCTATGGTCGGCTCGGTAATGGTAAGCTATGTGAGAGCACGCGCCGAAGGACTGGGCATTGAGTGCAAGGTCGGTCTGATGCAACGTCCTGAGCGCGTGGTGCTGACAAGCCTTGGAGCAATACTCTGCGGCATCTGCGACAACATATGGTGTCTTGTCGTTCCTATCATACTAATCGCCATTCTGGCAAACATCACCGCATTCTGGCGTGTAGCACACTGCTACAATGTTTTAAACAAGAATACTAAGAAAAAATAATGTTCAGCTTTTACATTATTATATTATATGTAGTGCTGGCAATACTCAAACCCACGCGCAAGGTGGCGTTTGCGCTTACTCCGTGGCTCATCTTTGCCTGCTCTTATGACTGGATGCGCCTTCTGCCCAACTATGAAGTAAATCCTATCGACGTAAAAGGGCTGTACGAGAGTGAGAAAATGCTCTTCGGCATCACATCGGCAAACGCGACACTGATTCCCGGCGAATATTTCGCGATTCATCATTGTGCCTTCGCCGACATCATGGCCGGCCTTTTCTATCTGTGCTGGGTGCCGGTGCCTTTGGCCTTCGGCCTTTATCTCTACATAAAAGGAGACTACAGGCACTACCTGCATTTCTCCCTGGCGTTCCTCTTTGTCAATCTGTTGGGATTCTGCGGATATTACATTCATCCTGCGGCACCGCCATGGTATGTTATGAACTACGGCTTTGAACCCATACTCAACACACCGGGCAACGTTGCCGGTCTCGGCCGTTTCGATCAACTGACCGGACTGTCTGTATTCCATGCATTGTACGGAAAGAACGCCAACGTGTTTGCAGCCGTACCGTCATTGCATGCCGCATATATGTTGATAACCACAATATATGCAATAAAAAGCCGCCAGAACCGCGTCACCATATGCGTCTTCGCGTCCATATGCGCAGGTATATGGTGGACAGCAGTATATAGCGGGCATCACTACATCATCGATGTATTGCTCGGCATAATGACAACAATCATAGGCATACTTTTGCTTGAGAAGGTAATAATGCGCGTACCGGCCATCAGCCGAATGGTCAACCGCTACACCTCGGCAATAAGTATCCGCCGTAACATACCGGCAACCCGAAAAGTCAACGTGTGACTTTCAGGTTGTCGGTATTTATGCTTCCTGTGCCTTTTACATTCTGCGAGATATTTCTCACATTACCCTCAAGGTTCATATTTCCAACACCCATAAGATTACATTCAACGCGATTGCAATCGTTGAGCGTCGCGTCTATGTCGCCCACGCCAAGAAGACTGAATCGTGAGTCCGCGAATTTGTACTGATTTATTTTAACATTTCCGGCACCAAGCAGCGACACTGACGATGTGACACCTCTGACCGAATCCATCTCTATATTACCGCTTCCCCTAAGCTCCACCGACAGATTGTCGCACACGACCCTGTCAAACGACATATTGCCGGAACCGGTGAGTTCCACGCTCAAGTTATCGGTGTCCACCGGTTTTTCAACAGAGAACGATCCGGAGCTTTTTAGTGTGACATCCGTCAGGTCAGGCGAATAAACATAAACATTCATATCGGAGAAGTCATCTCCCGAAATCAAAAAGTTGTTTTTAAACATCTTGAGTCGTATGATAAGCCGGTCACCTTCATGCACAGTCACCAGGTCTGACAACCGGTCACGTTTTCCGGACACCTTGACACACAAAGAATCCGACTGCACATAATAGACATTACAAGGGGCTTCCACCTGAACCTTAGAGAAATATCTAACCTTCCGTTCAACAGTTGCAGTCTCCTCACTTTTGTTGTCGCGCGGATGTACCACACAAGATACGCAGACAAGACATACACATAGACTTAACACCACATACAATGTTGATTTTCTGTTCATTTCCTCTTAATATTTATATTTTCTTTTTATTTGACGTCGGTTAAATACTAAAAGTTGCATCTGTTCATATAATATATGAAATAAATATGTGTCGGGCTGTAGAATTATCCACCGTTCACGGCATATCATAAGTAAAAATTATTAACTTTGCAGCCATTATGGAAATAAATACACTTACACAAAGTGAGTTGGAGACATTGCTCCAACACACCGAATGTTCGCAGCACATAGTGATATGCACACACAAGTCACCCGACGGCGACGCGCTCGGCTCATCTCTGGCTTGGCTTGAGTTTCTGAACAACAGAAACAAGTCTGCCGACATCATCATTCCCGACGCCTATCCCGACTTTCTGCAGTGGCTTCCCAATTCAGAGAAAGTAATACGTTACGACAAACATAAGGAACGGGCCGAAGCACTGCTGAATGGCGCCGACCTCATTTTCTGTCTCGATTTCAACGGTTTCGGACGCGTTGACGAAATGCAACCGGCACTCGAGAACTCGCCCGCACGCAAAATAATGATAGACCATCACATCGATCCGCAGATGGAAACCGTGCTCACTGTCTCGCGACCGGAGATGAGCAGTACCTGCGAACTGGTATTCCGCATAATGTATCAGAGCGGCGACTTCGAGAAGATGACAAAGAAATGCGCCGTGTGTCTGTATTGCGGCATGATGACCGACACCGGAGGATTCACCTACAACTCAAACAATCCGGAAATATTCTTCATCATCAGCGAACTGCTCACCAAAGGCATAAACAAGGACAAGATATACCGCAACGTGTTCAACAATTACAGTTCGTGGGCAATACGTCTGCGCGGATACATTATGTATCACAAGCTCAACGTGTTCAACGATTACCATGCGTCATACTTCTCCATATCGCGACAGACGATGAAGGATTTCCACTTCATCAAGGGCGATGCCGAAGGACTCGTGAACGAGCCGCTGAAGATAAAAGGCATGAAACTGTCCATCTCGCTCAGAGAAGACGACCGCAAGGACAACATGATATGGTTAAGCCTGCGCTCGGTCGACGACTTTCCATGCAACACGATGGCTGCCGAGTTCTTCAACGGGGGCGGACATCTCAACGCCAGCGGCGGACGCCTGCACTGCTCTCTCGAGGAAGCCGAGGAGATTGTACGCAAAGCCATCATGCACTACGGCGACAAGCTGAAATGACAGAATCCACAGACGACCGGCGAATGGCGGCAGATAACGATTATATATAATACTTAAATTATCTATATACAAAAATCGTATATCACATTATTTTTATACCTTTGCACGGTATGCATCGTTATAATGCAGCATTACAGACAAATCACGACAGCACGGTCCTGAACGAAGCTGTGGAATATGGAAACAAAAACAATCAAACATATATGGGAAAGATAAAATTCATACTTTTTGCGTTCGCGGCTATATTCACTCTGATGTCATGTGATGACACCGAATCGTATGCCGACCAGAAAAAGAAAGAACGCGCAGCCATAAACAGCTACATAACAAAGAACAAAATAAAGGTAATAAGCGAAAGCGAGTTCTTCGAACAAGACACCACCACCGACGTATCAAAGAACGAATACGTGCTCTTCGACAACACAGGCGTATATATGCAGATAATACGCGAAGGATGCGGAGAGAAGCTCAAGGACGGTGAGACAGCTACTGTATTGTGCCGCTTCACAGAGTGGAATCTGCTGACAGACTCACTGCAACTTGCAAATAATATAGGTGCATCCGAATTTAACCATCCGGACATAATGATTGTCAAAAACACATCAGGAACATTCAAAGCATCATTCGTCGCAGGTTCAAGCGTGATGTATTTCATTTATGGAAGCACATCAGTTCCGGCCGGATGGCTCACACCGCTTACATACATCAAGATAGGACGTCCTGCAAATCCGGGTGAGGAAATTGCGAAAGTTAAGCTCATCGTGCCACACACGCAAGGTCACCAGTACGCCACATCGGGAGTATATCCATGCTTGTATGAAATAACTTATCAAAGAGGACTATAATTATATGACACTGATAAAATCCATATCCGGAATACGCGGCACCATAGGAGGCCACACCGGAGACACACTGAACCCGCTGGACATCGTGAAATTCACAACGGCATACGCCACATTCATGAAGCGTAACACCAAGTCCGGAACAGGCAGGATTGTTGTCGGACGCGACGCGAGAATATCCGGCGAGATGGTCAAGGACATAGTATGCGGCACACTCATGGGCATGGGCTACGACGTGGTGAACATAGGCCTGGCAACAACGCCTACCACCGAGCTGGCAGTGAGCATGCTAAAGGCCGACGGTGGCATCATCATCACCGCAAGCCATAACCCAAGACAGTGGAACGCACTGAAACTGCTCAACGCACAAGGCGAATTTCTCACCAAGGCCGACGGCAACGAAGTGCTGAAGATTGCCGAGGAGGAAAATTTCGAGTATGCAGACGTCGATCACCTCGGACACTACTGCGAGGACAACTCCTTCAACCAAAAACACATAGACAACGTGCTCGCGCTGCAGCTGGTTGACACAGAGGCCATACGCAACGCTCACTTCAAAGTGTGCGCCGACACCATCAACAGCGTGGGAGGCATAATCCTGCCACAGCTCTTCGACGCTCTGGGAGTGGAATACAACATACTCAACGGTGAGGCAAACGGCGACTTCGCCCACAACCCCGAACCACTCGAGAAAAATCTGGGCGACATCATGGCGCTCACAGCAAAAGGCGGCTACGACCTCGGCATCGTTGTAGATCCTGACGTTGACCGTCTGGCTTTCATCTGCGAGAACGGAAAGATGTTCGGTGAGGAATATACACTGGTGAGCGTGGCCGACTACGTGCTCTCACACACACCGGGCAACACCGTGTCCAACCTGAGCTCAACACGCGCACTGCGCGACGTCACCGAGAAACACGGAGGACAGTACACAGCGTCTGCCGTAGGCGAGGTGAACGTAACGACGATGATGAAGAACACAGGAGCTGTGATAGGAGGCGAAGGCAACGGCGGAGTGATCTATCCGGAGAGCCACTACGGACGCGATGCGCTCGTTGGCATAGCCCTATTCCTGTCTAACCTGGCACACAAGAAATGCAAGGTGAGCGAGCTGAGAGCCACATATCCTGAATATTTCATAGCAAAGAACCGTATAGACCTGACGCCCGACACCGATATAGACGCAATACTCGGGAAGGTGAAGGAGATGTACGCAAACGAAAAGATAAACGACATCGACGGCGTGAAGATCGACTTCAAAGACAAGTGGGTGCACCTGCGCAAATCGAATACCGAACCGATAATCAGAGTATATAGCGAGGCGCACACAATGGAAGAGGCCGATGAACTCGGCAAGACACTCATGCAGGTTGTTTACGACATGCAGAAGAAATAAACAGAATAATAATAGCTGAAACATAAGGACAGCGGCCGCAAGCTTAATTGCTGCCGCTGTTTTTTTATATTACGGCGTGTGAGGCAGACCGTACACGAGCTTCCGGCAAAGGAGACAGCCGTGATTTCTGAGTCGCATAAAGATGCCTTGACCGACGTGCAGCCGTTGTCCGGATAATTGATTATAATGAACTAAAATCGCAAAATACCGATACTCTACCCCACTTAAAAATCGAATATTTTCAATAAAATATTTTTTCGCCGCGTACAGCCCGTATATGAGAGGATAAGCCAACAATCTAATAATCAGCCACTTAAACAAGACCCCATCATTACAAGCATCATACACCGCTCCGAAAGAGCCCGAATCGCACTGCGATTAAGCCCATTTCAGGGCATGATAACGCCCATTTCAGCCTCCGAAAACCACCATATCGGAGTGTGAAAGAGTGCTTATCGGAAATTAATCATAGAAAAAACTGAGTGCAAAGCTCGCAAACTTATGCGATAACCAGCGTTTAACGGGCTCTCGGATTTCCAGAATTCAAAAAAACAGAATGTTAAATCCAAAAAATTATTTAACTTAAAAATCCAGTGTATTTAACATATACACACCGCGTCAATACTGTAATACTGATGAATCTTGAAGGCGGCATCGCTCCGTGACAAACGCTCAACATGTATATGAAAATACAGACATAACAAAAAACAAACACCCGCCACCGTCATGCCCACAAACCCCTCGCGCACTTCAAACATATTCGCTGTCGGGCACCCTCAGCACCGATAAAAAACAGCTTTAATATTTGGGATTTAGAAAAAAATAAATTACCTTTGCATCCGATATGACAATCACGTCGTATTTTGCCGATATGGCTCAGTTGGTAGAGCAATTCATTCGTAATGAATAGGTCCCCGGTTCGAGTCCGGGTATCGGCTCAAGAAATGTGGCAAATGCTCAATGCGGCAATAGCTCAGTTGGTAGAGCACTAGCTTCCCAAGCTGGGGGTCGCGGGTTCGAGCCCCGTTTGCCGCTCAAGAGTTTAAGAGGTAAATCGTATTGATTTTACCTCTTATTTTGTTTTTATACAGCACCTTTCAGACGGAAATATTATTTTTTCAAAACATAAGGCATCTACAAGCTGATTAAAAACATCACGTGTAAATAAGAAATGTTTACCCCATGTTAACCCATTATCATAACAAGTCTGACGCAACACGCTTGTTTATATCCTTACGCAAGCAGGCTTCGCACCACTCTCACATACGTATTATAACGCTCAGTATGCAGGTAGAAAACATTCACACACCTGTTTTTTCATCTATCAATAATGCGAATACCATGTCTGTCATTGCCTGTCTGATATCAGTTCCGGCACATCACTGCATGACCATTCACGATTTGAGAAACACAATAATAATAAAAAAAGGCAGGACCTTTCGGTCTTGCCTCATTCGAATATTCTGAATTCATATCCTTGATCTTTCAACCATTGCAGCGCCTGCGGCAGCGCGTAATGCAACTTGTCTATGCTCTTGAGAGAGTCGTGGAACGTAATTATTGATCCGTTGCGCGCATATCGTCTGACGTTCTCCACCACGTCGTCGGCCGTCATCCACTTGGAATAGTCGCGTGTGACAAGATCCCACATCACGATGCGATACTTGCGCCGCAGCCATAAATATTCTCCATAACTCATGCAACCATGCGGCGGCCGGAAATATCTGGCCTTTATCAGTTGGTTGGCAGCGTTGGTATCCTTTATGTAAGTAGTCGCAAAATGCTTGAAACCTCCGAGGTGATGGAACGTGTGGTTGCCGACCTGATGGCCGGCAGCCACTATCTTATCATACAGTTCCGGATATTTCCTTACATTGTCGCCCACCATGAAGAACGTGGCATGCGCTCCATATTCGGCGAGCGTCTTAAGGATGAAAGGCGTTGACTCAGGTATCGGCCCATCGTCGAACGTGAGATACACCGCCCTCACCTTATTATCCATTCTCCAAAGAGCTCTCGGATATAACCAACGTAACCACTGTGCAGGTTGTTCGATAATCATTCCGATAGGTTTAATTCAGTTCTGCGCCACCCTTGTTACGGTATGCCGTATAGAGGGCATTGAGTCTCTGCATACGCTTAGATGCGAGTTTCTCATCTACAAGCGATGTCAGTTCAGCCGTACTCTGCATCATAATGGTCTGGCGCAGGAAGTCGTTCTGTGCCTGAGTGAAGCGTGTGCCCTCAAGCGAGAGATACCACAGGGCGTACTGTTCCTCGTTCTTCCATACCGCGTTGAGCAGTTTTGCAGCCCTTGCCTTCTGTCCGGCAAGAGCGTAAGCACGTGCAAGCTCCGAAGCACCCGACATGAATGTCATAGGAACATTATACTCAGGTATCACCTTGAGCGACTTGTCGAGCACCTTGATGGCCTTGTCCTTCTTGCCCTCGTTGATGAGTTCGAGCGCCAACATTGCGAACAGATGGCGGTGGGTGTAGCACATACGCATAACGGTCTCGTCAAGATAGAGTCCCGGTTTCTCCAGTCCACCCCACTTGTAGCGGTACATCAGGTTGTTGTATGCCTTCTCTGTGTCGAAGCTCTTCACTCCCGGATTCTTCGTCGTGAACGGAGTGATGCGGTAAGCAAGACCTTCCTGTACGAAGTTGTCGCCAAGATTCATGTAGTTGTCGGCTCCGACGGTTGTAGCGACATACAGTGGACGGGTCCAATTACTCTGCGCAATCATCTCAAGCATCATCAGCTGTTTCTTGTCGAGCATGCGCTTTCCGGCAAGCGAGATGACCATCTTGTCAGGTATTGTGTCGCTGGCCATGAGCATACCGCTCTTCTTCACAGCCTCCTTGTCAATCTTCACATAGAGCGTGTCTGAAGGAATGATGCGCATATCAGGATCTTTAGAGCGTACCCAATATTTCATGACGTTCTTAACGTCGAACGGATCGTCTCCGAACTGAGCTCTTGCCTGCGCAGGGTTCTGCTTGTAGAAGTCGAGAACCTGCTTCTTTACGTCAGGATATATGTAAACCACCTCATTTGTTCCTGAACAATAGTCTATACGCGGCCATGTGATAGGAACCGACGGAGAATCGTATGCCGGACGCTTCATCTGGTCGATATACCAGTCGGTCTGCAGATAGCTGAGGTTGCAGACACGCGTGTCTGTACGCACGCCTTCCACTTCCTGATTATACCACAACGGGAAGGTATCGTTATCGCCGTTGGTGAATATTATAGGATTACCCTTGTCTGAAAGCGTCATCAGATAGTTCTGACCGAAGTCGCGGCAGGTATAACGTCCGCTGCGGTCGTGGTCGTCCCATGTCTGACTTGCCATCTGAATAGGAACAAACAAGCATACTACTCCGACAATGGAAGCGACTACAAGTTCGTGTCCCTTGAGTTTCTTCTTAAGATAATCTATGATTGCTGCGACACCTATGCCACACCAGATTGCGTATGCGTAGAACGATCCGGCATAAGCATAGTCACGTTCACGCGGCTGTTGAGGTGTCTGGTTAAGATAGATGACGATTGCAAGTCCGGTCATGAAGAACAGGAAGAAGACAACCCAGAACTGACGGATGCCACGACGGCCACGCCAAGCCTGCCAGAACAGACCAATCAGACCGAGCAGGAGCGGCATGCAATAGAACACGTTGTGGCCCTTGTTGTTCTTCAAATCGTCAGGCAGCTTGCTCTGGTCGCCCAGCAGCATATTGTCGATGAATGAGAATCCGGTTATCCAGTTGCCGTGTTCCGGTTCGCCATTGCCCTGTATGTCGTTCTGACGACCCGCGAAGTTCCACATGAAATAGCGCCAGTACATGAAGTTGCACTGATAAGACAGGAAGAAACGGAGGTTGTCCCACTGTGAAGGAACCTTGACCGTAACAGCCTCACCGCAGCGGTCGTAAGGTACTTCAGTACCGTTCACTCCGCCCATCCAGCTTTCGTAAGCCTCAGCATGGTCTGAGCTATGCATACGCGGGAACAGCATGTTCTGCGCATAGACGAGTTTCTCCTTATGACCTACTACGAAATAAGAATCTTTCTCAGTACTGTCGGCTTTCTCCTTACGCTGCCAGATAGGTGCACCTTCCTTTCGGCGTGGCACACACATGTTGCCATCCACATCGAATGCAACCTGAGAGGTATATGCCTGACCATAGAACAGAGGACTGTCGCCATACTGATCGCGGCTGAGATAGCTTCCGAGTGTGAAGATGTCCTCAGGAGAGTTCTGGTCCATCGGAGGGTTGGCCGAAGAACGTATCACTATGACCGCATAGCTGGAATAACCGATCATAAGCATCAGAAGACACAACAGAATGGTATTCTTTGTACGCGATGTGACATAAGGCACGATCTTCTTCTCAATCTTACGGGTACGACCGAGCAGGAAATAAAGCAATCCGAGAACAATCACACCGATGACTGCGGCAGACCATCCGTAGCCGTAGAAAGGTATGCCGAGCATACCTACGGACAAGACGAATGCTATATTCTGTCTTTTGAGGCTTCCACCCGTGTATGTTTCGTATATAGCCCAGATGACTGTAGCAACAAGAAGGATGATGTATATGATCTCACCTGTGTTGAACGGACATCCCAGAACATTTACAAAAAGTAGCTCGAACCATCCACCTACAGTCACAATGCCCGGCACAACACCATAAAGCACGGCCGCAACAATGACAAACGAGATGATGAGGGCTGCGATAGAACCCTTCAGCTCGATGTTCGGGAAGCGACGATAGCAATATACAAGCACTATGGCCGGTATGCAAAGCAAGTTGAGAAGGTGCACACCGATGGAAAGTCCTGTCATATATGCAATGAGCACAAGCCAGCGGTCGCTGTGCGGTTCGTCGGCGTGATCCTCCCATTTGAGGATGAGCCAGAACACGACTGCAGTGAAAGCTGAGGAATAAGCATATACCTCGCCCTCAACAGCAGAGAACCAGAATGTGTCGCTGAATGTGTATATGAGCGCACCGACAAGACCGGAAGCCTCAATGGCTATCAGCTTAGCTGTGGTCAGCAGACTCCAGTCTTTCAGGACAAGCTTACGGGTGAGATGGGTGATTGTCCAGAAAAGGAACAGTATGGTAGTGGCGCTGAGCAATGCACTCATCGTATTTACCATCCTTGCCACCTGCGAAGGATCGCTTGCAAACTGTGAGAACAAGTTTGCCGTAAGCATGAAGAACGGTGCTCCAGGCGGGTGACCTACTTCTAATTTGTAACCTGTTGTAATAAATTCAGGACAGTCCCAGAAACTGGCTGTCGGCTCAATTGTAGAACAATATACAAAGGCTGCGATAAGAAAAGTGAGCCATCCAAGTACATTGTTCACTAACTTATAATTTTTCATTTACAATTTAGATATGTGTTATGCATTCTATATATTTACATGAAAAACGAAACCGGACATAAGAATATTCCTCCCATGCACAGCTCGAGAACTTATAATATATGATATGCAGACGCACTCACAAGCACATCAACATAGATTCATAAGTGCAAAGATAATATATTTATATGATAACGAAACGCTAATGACACGGCATTAATATAATTTAATGCACATAAATCACACTAATTTAGCATAGGATTATAAAATGTCAGGTTACCGCTATTTGCAACTTGCAAGCCGACACAGTGTCTTGCCTGCCGAAGCATTGACTTTTCGGGATTGAGAAACGGGCTCTTTGAAACGGAGAAACGGGCAGTCTGAGTGTCTGAAACCGACTTTATCAGGCCTCAACATAGGATTATCTACCAAACAAGCCCGTATCAAGCAAATGCAGGAAATGGCTCCACAACAATCTGTTATGAACCATATCACAAAACGCATGATGCCCTGCAATAATGTGGCGACAGCACATACGCCAATCAACCTTCATAACTCAGACACTCGGCAACATCGTTGTCAGTTACGCTTTCTGCGGGACATACACGGACGGTATTGCCGACAAGGGCAACATTTTTAGCATTCTTCAATACTGCATCTATGTCGTGGCTTACGATGACAACCGCACATTTCTTGTTTATCTGCGCCAGCATGGCGTACATCTGCATCTGAAATAAACGGTCGATATATGTGTTCGGTTCGTCGAGAACGACAATATCCGGATCTGACACTATGGCGCGTGCAAGCAACACACGCTGCAACTGTCCGCCACTGAGCTCGCCTATGTGACGACGCTGCAGATGGTCTATCTCGAGAGTGTGAAGAACATCGCGTATTCTTGAGTGCTGTTCGGCAGTATATGATACGAAAGGACGGAATCCTTTTTTCAGTCCTGACAACACAACATCATACACAGAGATGGGAAACTTACGGTCGAGATTGCTGTATTGGGGAAGATAACCCACAGAGAGATTGTGCACAACCTGACCGTTGCGCATATAAGTAACCGTTCCCGACTCGGGCTTCATCAGTCCCAACAACACTCTCATAAGTGTCGTCTTACCGCAACCGTTTGGTCCTATAACGCCCAGAAAATCATGCTCGCTGATGCTGATGTTTACATCGCGCAGTACAGTTTTTCCGTCGTATCCGGCCGACAGGTTCTGTGTTTTTATTATTATGTTTTCCTTTATTTCAGACATTCCGCAACTTTTATCATTTCCTTTTGCCAGTCATAACCCAACGGATTTATCTCCACGGTTTGGGCTCCGGTGCTTTCAGACACCGCTTTTATATTACGGCTAGCGAACTCCTTCTGTACGAAGAACACATCTACATGTTCCTGTCTTGCCCGGCGTATGATGTTCTGCATCTGTCGTGCGCTCGGCTCACGGCTCTCTTCCTCCAACGGTATCTGCTGCAGTCCGAAGTCTCTGGCGTAATATGTCAGTATGGGATGATATATGAGGAAGGCGCGTTTCGTCTTATCCTTGGTGATGCTTCTTATTTTTGAATCCACCTTAGCTATTGTGTCAATCAGACGTTCAAGGTTTTTCTTGAAATAGGCACTGTCTTTCTTGTCGAGCTGCACGAGCGCCTTATATATGTTTTCGGCGATTATCCTCGAATTAGCCGTGCTCATCCATGTGTGCGGGTCAGGTATGCCGTTCTCCGTTTCCATTATAGATATACCTTCAGAAGAATCTATCACAATGGCGTGCGGAGCGTTCTGCTCCAGCTTTTTCATCCATGTACGCTCAAACCCTATATTTCCTACCTTTATATATAATACGCTGTTAGACAGATTTATCATCTGTCTGGCGGACGGCTCATAAGTTTCCGGATTTCCGCCTTTGGGCACCATCGTCTCTACGTCGAACTTATCGCCGGCAATACATTCTGTGAAATATCTCAAAGGTTCGATGGTAACGGTTATCACGCTACGGCCGATTGCGTGTCTCGGCTCCTCACGACAGGATAACGCCACCAATGTTATTATGAAAAATAAAAGAATATTATATTTTCTCATTTTCAGAATATTAATTCTACACCATAGACAAGAAAGACATATCTCAGCATCTTACCGATAGAAATACTTATGACTGAAATGACCATGTTGGCCCTCATAAGACCGAGCATTATAGTAATGGCATCGCCTATAACCGGAATAAACGAAAAGAAGCCCATCCATGCTCCACGTCCGCCCATGAACCGTTCGGCACGTTCAAGACTATCCTTGCTGACATGCAGATAGTGTTCTATCCAATAAAGTTTGCCCAGACGACCGATGCCATAATTCATCAACGACCCGGCAACATTGCCTATCGTTCCATATACAACCAACGGCCAAGGCTGCAGACCGGCGGCAAGCAGGCCGAGCATTACGGCCTCGCTGCTGAAAGGAAGTATGCTGCCAGCAAGAAAGGCGGACACAAGCATTCCCCAATATCCCCAGTTTATCAGAAAATCTACAATGGCATCCATATATTAAACAGCGTTATCATAAAAATAACAGCAATCATAAAGAAGAATGCCATATTGGTAATCCGGGTTCGTGTGAACACCACAAAATGCGCAATCAACGGCGATACGTTGACTACCAATATGCCTATGAGATATTGATACAGATTTGGTTGGAGCGCTATGATTACGGCGACATAAATGCTTGCGACCGAAAATACCTCATAAATCATACGGGTGCGTATCTTGTCCTTATAGCTGTTTCGGTGGAAATGTATTATTCCTGTAGCCATAAGTAAGACAAGCATGGCGTAAACAACGATGTTGTTTGGTGTAAGGACTGTATAATCGAACAGTTTTCCAAATGTTGCCAGACCGGTGAAATGCGAGATAAACGCATCCACATTCTCGGTATATACATAATAACTGATCAGAAACCAGTATGGCAATATCAGTCCGAGAACAGAGGCAAAGAACGTGCGCAGATTGCCGGCTAAGACATTGGTGAACAACAAAATCCACATAAGAGGCACAAGAAAAAGCACATGCGCGGACATGGTGCTTGCCATTCCAAGCATGAGGAACGCATAAAACACAAGTCCCATCGAGCTTTTATTCTGATAGGCATGGAAAAAGAAAAGATAGAACGCGATGAAAAACAGTTGTATAAACCCCGTTGCCAAAGGGAACTTCAACAATGCCGACATCAGAAAAAGCATTATGTAAGAACATGACACCATTCTGCTGTAAACACGTATCAGGGCGTTGGAATTGTTCAGCTCTACCATAAGATAAGACGATACGGCCAAAATTCCGAACTGAGGCCACATGTTTTGATCCATCAGACCGCACATCACGCTCATCACCAGCCCATATATGGCTGTTACCGGCAATGCGAAACGGCTTTCTGCTATTCTGTTCTGTAATCTTTTCCTTGCCACAATCTTATAATGGAATCGTTATCCTTTTTATATTACCGACATATTAATGAGACGTCGGGCTTAAAGATCCTGCCCGATGTCTCTTCTGAAATATTTGTCTGTGAACGCTATCAGATTGGCTCCTTCGAATGATTTTGCGAGAGCCTCTTCACGGTTCTGTCCATAAGAACATACTGCGATGACACGTCCGCCATTTGTCACAACGTTACCATCCTGCATTTTTGTACCCGAATGGAAAAGCACAGAGTCCTTCACTTTATCAAGACCCTCGATGACATATCCTTTCTGATATTTCTGAGGATAGCCGCCACTGACAAGCATAACGCATACTGCTGTCCGCTCATCAAACTCTATCGATCTTTTATCCAAATCGCCATGAGCCACACCTTCGAACAGATCCACGATATCGCTTTTAAGTCTCAGCATCACACTCTCGGTCTCCGGGTCACCCATACGGCAATTATATTCTATCACCATAGGATTGCCATCGACATTTATCAATCCGAAGAATATGAATCCCTTATAATCAATATTCTCTTCAGCCAAGCCGTTCACGGTAGGACGGATTATGCGGTCCTCAACCTTAGCCATCCATTCCGGCGTAGCAAAAGGCACCGGTGAGACACTTCCCATACCTCCTGTATTGAGGCCCGTGTCGTGTTCTCCGATACGCTTATAATCTTTTGCTTCAGGCAGTATCTTATAATTCTTACCGTCTGTCAGCACAAAAACAGAACATTCTATACCGCTTAGGAACTCTTCAATAACCACTCTTGCAGAGGCCTGACCGAACATTCCGCCAAGCATCTCCCTCAATTCTGCCTTTGCCTCTTCCAACGTCGGCAATATAAGCACACCCTTTCCTGCACACAGGCCGTCGGCCTTAAGCACATAAGGAGCCTTCAGTGTCTCAAGAAAAGCAAGACCTTCATCCAATGTCTCGCCCGTAAATGTGTGGTATTTTGCCGTTGGAATGTTATGACGCTGCATAAAACCTTTTGCAAAATCCTTGGAACCTTCAAGCATTGCACCTGCCTTTGACGGACCTATCACATATATAGACGATGTACGCGGATCGTTTTTAAACTCATCGTATATGCCTTTAACCAACGGATCCTCTGGTCCTACGACAACCATCTTGACATCGTTTGCAAGCGAGAAATCCTTCAAAGCCTCGAAATCATCGGCTTTTATATCAACATTCTCTCCGCAACCGGTTGTTCCAGCATTACCCGGAGCAATGAACAATTTGTCCGTTTTATCACTTTGCGCGATTTTCCATGCCAATGCATGTTCGCGTCCACCACTTCCCAGCAAAAGAATATTCATAGCAATTTTTATTTATTAGTTTCCCGTTATTATAGCATTTCACGGCAATCAATATCTAATGACTGCCGTGCAAATACTTTTATTTAAGATAATCCTCGAAATATTGAGTTATTCTTTCATGCAGATGTACACTCTGATGTCCACGCATATTGTGCGGTTCACCCGGATAGACAAAGAAATCTGGCTGCGTTCCGGCCGCGATACATGCCTTTATGAAGGAAAGGCAGTTCTGCGGAACCACTACAGGATCGTTCAGACCTGTGATAATCTGCAATTTTCCTTTAAGATTCTTTGCTTTGTACAGCAAACTTGTTTCCTTGTATCCTTCCGGGTTAGCCTGCGGAGTATCCATATAACGCTCGCCATACATAACCTCATAATACTTCCAGTCTATAACAGGACCACCGGCTACTCCGACCTTGAATACGTCTGGATAAGTAGTCATGAGCGATGTTGTCATGAATCCGCCGAAGCTCCATCCGTGTACACCAAGACGGTCGGCATCGACATAAGGTAATGATTTCAGATAGTTCACACCGCATATCTGGTCTTTCATTTCCTCGACACCAAGATGTCTGAAGGTAACCTGCTCGAAGTCGCGGCCTCTGTCTGACGAACCACGATTGTCGAGAATGAACAGTACATATCCCTTCTGCGCCATATATGTTTCCCATCCGCGGCTCCAGTAATGCCAACGAGCCTCAACATTTCTTACGCCCGGTCCACCATATACATAAACTATTGTAGGATATTTCTTAGACGGATCGAAATCAGCAGGTTTTACCATACGGTAATACAAATCAGTAGTTCCGTCGGCTGCCTTTATCGTACCGCAAGTGAACTGAGGAACAGCATAGCCTTTCCATGGGTCGTCTGCCACAAAATAGCTGACTCTCTTTGCAGTCTTTGTATCAATGATATCGATGTTGCGCGGTACGTCAGGCTCAGTATAATTATCAATTATAAGACTTCCATTAGGCGAAAGAGCGAGTTTATGACCGTTGCCACTGTTTGCGTGACAACCCTTGCCATTGTCAAGAAGTCTGCGCTTTCCGCTTGCAATGTTTACTGAATATATATTATTCTGTATCGGGCTGCATTCTGTAGAAAGAATGATGGCAGACTTGTTCTTTACGTCAAATCCCATCAATGCGAGAACGACCCACTTTCCACTTGTCAGCTGTTTCGGCTCACCGCCCTTTGTGCTGAAAAGATAAAGATGATTATATCCGTCGCGTTCACTCTGAAGTATGAACTTGCTGCTGTCCCATGGCAGGAATGCCACAGGAGTCACGGGATGAACATACTTATCGTGATGCTCACGATAAAGAGTCTTTATCTTGTTTCCTGTCTGGGCGTCATAAGCATCCAGACTCTCATCTGTCTGGTCACGGTTCACCTCAATGAGATAAATCTGTTTGTTGTCAGGCGTCCAAGCTATGTTGGTGAAATATCTGTCTTTAGGGTCTCCTACATTCAGATAGACCGTCTTACCGGTCTTCACGTTATACACACCTATTGTAACCTCGTGGCTTGTCTCGCCAGCCATAGGATATTTTTCAGGAGCAAGAGTTGCGATGCGTGTGTCAATATCAACCAGCGGATAATCTGTAACCATCGACTGGTCCATACGATAGAATGCAAGACTCTGACCGTCATTGCTCCAGAACAAACCCTTGTTTATTCCGAACTCGTCGCGATGAACACTCTGTCCATACACAATGTCGCGTGAACCGTCGGTCGTAAGCTGCACGGCCTTGCCGTCCTTACCTGTCACATATATGTTGTCGCCCTTCACATAAGCAAGCATCTGAGACGCAGCACTCCATTCCTCAGCCTGCATTCCCTGTCCGCTTACATACTTTGCAACGATGGTTTTGTTCTTCCAGTCAACGAGCAATCTCATGCGACCGTTGGTAAGCATCACGATAGTTTTACCGGCATAAGGGAACTCGGCACTGTAAAGTGTACGTATCTTGCCGTCATTGCCTACCGCATTACTCTCAATGATACTGTTTATCTCGTCTAGTGTGAACAACAGTTTTTCCTTGGCAGTTTTAGGATTCACGATGCTGCATCTGTCATAATCGTTATGCACCAGCGTCTCTCCCCACCAGGCCGTGTACTTGTTCTTAGGCGACATATTATAATAATTGTTGCCGCCAAAGTTCAAGTCTTCCAGTGTGAACTGCTTCAACTGTGCGTCTGCATTACTGAAACACATGCTGAAAATGATCAATAATAACGTTGAAAACTTAATCTTCATCTTCAATTCTCCCCTTATAATAATTGTTCTTACCACGTTCCTCACGCTTGCCGCCACGTCCGAAATGCTTTGATCCACGCTCCGGCTTATTATAGTCACGGCGAGAAGGTTTCCTGTCATTGTTTCCGGACGAGTCACGTTTGCGCCCCATGGCCTTACGTTCAGACGAGTTCTTCATTCTCTCAATGGAATAGAACTTGAACGAACGTATATCAGCGGCCTCGTTCTCTTCTTCCTCATCAATACGTTTCTTGAACTCACGGTTTTTCTTAAAGCGGTGTTTCTCCGCCATCTGGCGTTTTTCCTCCTCGCTCTTAACCACACCGCCTTCAGCACGGAACTCCTTCATCTTTCCGCCGAACAGAGTGTATTTTCTGAACTCACACTCCAACGAACCGTTATAAACAGGTATCTTTATAGAAGGCTTGAGGCCTATCTGGTCAAAACATTCCTCGCGATAGCTTAATATCCAAGCATCATTATCGGCGAATTCATGTTTCAACCGTTCACCTATCATCTTATATGTAGCCAACAGGTTAGGCGTAGATATACGCTCGCCATACGGCGGATTGGTCACGATGATGCTCCTTTCCTTTGGACGTTTGAAGTTGGCGAAGTCGGCCTCACTCACAGTTATGTCGTTAGTAAGTCCCGCAGCTCTCACATTAAGACGCGCGGTGTTAACGGCCTTAATGTCGATGTCGTATCCGTAAATATGATGCTCGAACTCACGTTCCTGTGAATCGTCATTATAGATGGCGTCGAACAGGTCTTTGTCAAAATCGGTCCATTTCTCGAATGCGAACTCCTTTCTGAATATTCCCGGGCTCATGTTATGGGCGATGAGAGCGGCCTCAATGAGCAGAGTTCCTGAACCACACATAGGATCTATGAAATCGCACTCGCCATGCCAGCCGGTCATAAGAATCATACCTGCGGCCAGCACCTCGTTAAGCGGTGCCTCCACCGATTCCTGTCTGTATCCGCGGCGATGAAGAGACTCACCGCTTGAGTCGAGCGAGAGCGTCGCATCATCCTCTGCTATATGTATATTAAGACGTATATCCGGGTTGCTGACAGATATATTAGGTCTGCTTCCGGTATTCTCACGGAACTGATCGACAATGGCATCCTTCACTTTATATGTGACGAATCTGGAGTTTCTGAATTCCTCCGAATACACAACGGAATCCACCGAGAAAGTCTTTCCTTTCTCTATTATCTTGCTCCAGTCTATTTTTTTCACCTCATCGTACACGTCATCAGCCGAACGTGCCTTGAAATGGCAAATGGGTTTCAATATACGGATGGCCGTATGCAGTTGGAAATTAGCACGATACATCATTTCCTTATCTCCCGTAAAGGAGACCATACGTCGTCCTGTCTTGACATTGTTGGCACCCAGTTGTATAAGCTCCTTGGCAAGAACAGGCTCAAGGCCCATAAACGTTTTGGCTATGAGTTCAAATTCTTTCATATCTGTTTTTATTGTTTTGTTCTGTGTTTATGTCTTAATTTTTGTCGTGTCTTATGTCTAAGTGCGTCGGATATCAGGAATTCCGCTCACACGTTCTGTATTTCTTTGTCTTTGGCAACATGTCTTCCGTTATCCATTCATTGGCACCCACGACACAGCCCTCGCCTATTGTCACACGTCCGAGGATTGTAGCGTTGGCATATATCACCACGTTATCCTCTATTATGGGATGTCTAGGTATGCCCTTTATCGGATTTCCGTTTTCGTCGAGCGGGAAGCTCTTTGCTCCAAGTGTCACTCCCTGATATATTTTCACGTTATTTCCTATGATACATGTGGCACCTATCACCACTCCAGTTCCATGGTCTATGGTGAAATACTTGCCTATCGAGGCCGCCGGATGTATGTCTATTCCTGTTTCCGAATGTGCCATTTCCGTAATCATACGTGGAATGAGCGGAACGCCGAGCAAGTGTAACTCATGGGCCAGACGATAGTTCACCAATGTCTTTATTACCGGATAGCACGAAATCACTTCGCCGTAGCTTTCGGCGGCAGGGTCGCCATTGTATGCGGCGGTCACGTCGGTGGAGAGTGTGGCACGTATGTCCGGGAGCCGGGATATCAGCTCCGCCGACAATTCCTCAGCCCTGTCATTGAGAGCAGTGAGATCAGTATGCCTTTCTTCGGTGCAGACATCGCAGAAGCAGAGCCCTGCCTCAATCTGGTCGGAAAGCAGATGGTGAAGGTGCTCCACGTTCACACCTATATGATAACGAATGGTCTTTGAGTCAAAAGAGGAATTTCCATAATAACCGGGAAACAATATTGCCCGCACCAGAGAAATTATTTCTTCAAGCATCTTTCCCGAAGGTAGCGGGTTGCCGTCACGGTGATGATGACATATACCCTTCAGCGATTCCGGAGCCGAAAGCCTGTCAACCGTATTAGTAAGCACATGAGTCAATTGTCCGTTACTCATCTCTTGCGATATGTATCAATATTTTATACAGGCCATGCCTTCAATACTTATCAATAAAGACTTTTCGGGTCATGGCTCAAAACTATTATTCCGCTACAAAATTAATAATAATTATCTGAAAACGAAACACAAACTTTAAAGAAAATGCAACACCGATTTAAAACATACATACCATTAATAATATGGCAAACCGCACCACGCGGCTAATGACATGCGTTCGGCTGTTTTGTAACACAATTGTAATATGTGTTTAAAAAGGCTGTAATATTACGGATATAATTTTGCACCCGATAAAAACATATATGACATTTATATAATTTATATGGAAACTATTTATCTATGCATCGTTGTATTTCTGCTGTGTCTGGCAGTATTCGACCTTTTTGTCGGTGTCAGCAATGACGCCGTGAACTTTCTCAACAGTGCTGTGGGAGCTAAAGTAGCAAAATTCCGCACAGTGTTGATAATCGCATCAGTAGGAGTGGCCGTAGGTGCTGTCATGTCATCGGGAATGATGGATGTTGCACGCCACGGCATCATGAGTCCTAACAACTATTCATTCAACGAGGTAATGACAATATTCCTCGCCGTGATGGTAACCGACGTAATCATACTCGACATGTTCAACACGCTGGGTATGCCGACCTCAACCACCGTCTCGCTCGTATTCGAGCTGCTGGGAGGTACGTTCGTTCTTGCCACAATAAAGATGATAGGTGACGGCTCTCTGACATACGGCGACCTTCTCAACACAGACAAGGCTCTGAGCGTTATCATAGCCATATTCGTGAGTGTTGCCATAGCGTTCTTCTTCGGTATAGTGGTACAATGGATTTCGCGTATCATCTTCACCTTCAACTACAAGAAGCACAGCCGCTACACAATAGCCATCTTCGGCGGTATAGCATTCACCGCTCTGGCATACTTCATATTCCTTAAAGGTATCGGAAAATCACACTATCTTGACGAGGGCATACGCGAATGGATTACAGCCAACACCTCGATGCTGCTTGTATATACATTCATCGGTTCGACAATCATTATGGAAATATTCCACCTGCTGCGAATCAATGTCTTCAAGTTTGTGGTTCTCATGGGTACATTCGCGCTTGCAATGGCATTCGCCGGCAACGACCTTGTGAACTTCATCGGTGTGCCTCTCGCCGGACTCGACTCATACAATGACTTCATGGCCAATGCCAACGGCGCCGCGCCGACAGCCTATCTCATGACTTCGCTCATGAAGAGCGCCGAGACTCCGCCACTCTACCTCATCGGAGCCGGAGTGA
This sequence comes from uncultured Prevotella sp., assembly GCA_900554695.1. Classification (GTDB taxonomy): domain Bacteria; phylum Bacteroidota; class Bacteroidia; order Bacteroidales; family Bacteroidaceae; genus Prevotella. Next base: position 40,042 of record USHV01000018.1, read on the forward strand.
TAATGATTATCGCAATGGCGACATCGAAGAAAGCCCACAACGTGATAAAGACCAGCGTGGACCTCTCACGTCAGGATGAGGGCGACGAGATGTTCGGTTCGAGCCGCGCGGCACGCAGCATAGTACGCGCCACTCAGGACGCCGACTCTGTGATAAAGCAGTTCCTGCCGCAAAGACTTAAGCAGTGGATTGACAGCCGCTTCAACAAGAACGAAGCCGAACTTACCGACGGCGCCGCATTCGACATAGTACGTGCAGCCGTAAACCTCGTGCTCGCCTCAATGCTTATCACCATAGGTACTAACTACAAACTGCCGTTGTCAACAACCTACGTGACATTCATGGTTGCCATGGGTTCGAGTCTTGCCGACCGTGCATGGAGCCGCGAGAGCGCAGTGTTCCGTGTGACAGGTGTGCTGAGCGTCATCGGTGGTTGGTTCATCACAGCCGGAGCAGCCTTCGCAGCTTGCGCCATCGTATGTCTGCTCATGTTCTACGGAGGCATATTGGTACAGGTGGCATTCATGATTCTCGTAATAGTCCTCCTCATACGCAGCAACCGTCAGTATGCTAAGAAGGAGAAAGAGAGCGGCAAGGGCGACATGTTCCGCCTGATGATGCGCACCCGCGATCCGGAAATAGTATGGGATCTGCTCACCAAACACGTTACAAAGACACAGAGCTTTGTGGCACACTTCGCACTTGAGCAGTTCAACAAGATTATCGACGGACTGGAGAACGAGAAGCCGAGCCTGCTGCGCCACGTACAGCGCGAGCTGAAAAACGAGAAGGACGAACTGAAGAAATATCGCCGTCAGGAACTGCTTGCACTGCGCCGCGTACCGGGCGACATCGCAATAGAGCGCAACACATGGTTCCACCTCGGTATTAACTCTTCAGAACAGTACATATACTGTCTGAGACGTATGCTCGAACCTATAAAGGAACATGTGGACAACAGCTTCAACCCGATGCCGGAGGTATTCATAAACGAGTTCAAACCTATACGCGCAAAAATCAACGAACTGATGCAGCAGACAGAGAACATCATCTCTACCGGACAGTTTGAGAACTACCGTGAGGTGCTCGAAAACGCAGACCAGTGCAAGGATTTTCTCTCAAAAGTGCGCAAACAGCACATCGACCGCATACAGGAGAGCAACGACGATAACTTCAAAGTGTCGCTCGTCTATCTGAACATCCTTCAGGAAAGCCAGCAGTTGCTCAGCAACATGCGTCATCAGCTGAGAGCTGCCAAGAAATTCTCTGAGAACTAATACATTTTCCATAGATACAAACTTCATTAAACGTCCGTGGTCGGGAAAGCCGACAACGGGCGTTTTTTCATGTCTTCCACAACTATATATCCCAATGGCCGAACCGCCACCGTAATTTAATGCCGCACGACTACACATCTCACCGGCAACACAATGAATCATGAGCAGAGACGCGGAAAGATAATTTCATACTTTTCTTCACGCATGATATTGTCGTTTTCGCAGTAAACCGGGACAATCACTTACGATTTTTCTTGACTTTATTTTGACAAAATATTTTCGTAAAAGAGGTGTGAATGAATGTTAAAACCGAGGTTATAAAGCCTGTTCAGCTCTGTATCGCCTTTACATATACCCTATAACATAGTCCGAATTTATTAGTTTCACGTTATGATAAAGCCCATTTCGCAGTCCGATTAAGCCCATATTGGTGCACGATATGGTGCTTTTCGGCCTCTGAAATGGGCCATATCGCATGACGAAACGGTGCATATTGCAAAGCGGTAAAACGTTCTTCAAATATAAGTTATTAATATTCAACGTTTTATATTATCCTCTTATAATTCGCATATTTGCGTCCGAGGAAGAGTCTGTCCGCAAATACGCGCTTATTTTTCGGGGTAGATGAGGAAACTCCGGCAGGAAAATGAAAATCTGCTTACAATTTGAAAGTTACCTGTATTGTTTCATTCCGTCACGCGAAAATAATGCTTATTCAGGATTGAGAACTCCGAATCATACCGGAACCAATCCACAATGGATTTCTACTGCCTCCGGGATGGCCACACTGCCTTGACACCATGGAACAAAAAAACGGGACATCGCGCCGCGCACGACATCCCGCCCCATTTCATTAAAGTCTTATATTATAATTCTTATCTTGCGTCCTTGTTACAACCGTTCTTATCAGAACAGCTTTGCAGGATAAACACCTTCGTTGATGAGAGTCTGAATCTTGTCAACCACAGACTGACGGTCGGCAGCATAGGTTACGCCGAACCACTTGCTCGTTGTGTCGAGCACCTTCACAGTTGCGGTCTTCTCGTTGATGAGCTTGTTCACCATCAGCGGGATGAAGAACTCAGCCTTGAGGTTCTCCATGTTCTTCGGATCAGAAAGGAACTCCTTGAAGTAAGCCTCGCTGTGCTCAAAATAGTCAGGAGTGAATCCCCACATGTTCATAGATACAGGCGTGTTGTCATCTACGGCCACCCACTCGCCCTGCTCGTCCTTGTAGCATACAGGACCGTTGACACGCATGATCTCCGTGCGCTCTACGACGGTTGTAAGATTCTCATTGTCGTCCTTTGAGCAGATGCCGCGTGCCACTGTTCCGTTCTCAGACAGTGTATTGCCTACGCGGAAGCCCACCATGGCATATTTGTTTGTAGAGCCTTCAGGCAGCTCTGACAGGAACTTGCCAATCACCTGGAATGCGTCGCGATTGTAGAAGTCGTCGCAGTTGATAACGCAGAACGGTTCCTTGATTATGTCTTTTGCCATAAGTACGGCGTGGTTGGTGCCCCATGGCTTTACACGGCCTTCGGGAACAGAGAATCCTTCGGGCAGATCGTCAAGCGCCTGGAAGCAGAGCTCAGCCGGAATGTGACCTTCATACTTTGACAGAATCTTCTCACGGAAATCCTGTTCGAAATCTTTACGGATTACGAAAACTATCTTGCCGAATCCTGCCTTGATGGCATCGTATATGGAATAATCCATTATTGTCTCACCATTGGGTCCTAAACCGTCGAGCTGTTTCAATCCGCCGTAGCGGCTGCCCATACCGGCCGCTAGAAGTAATAATGTAGGCTTCATATATTAATATTATTTTTAATGTTAGTAATTCTGATGCAAAAATAGCAAATAAGAATGAGAAAACGTAAATAGCTTAAAAGTTTTTTGACACTTTGTACATACATATACGCCACACCACAATATGCGATGCGGCAATGGCCTGACCGCACATGTCAGAACGGATAGCCTATGGCAAAATGCAGGCTCTGGCCGTCGGCAAACGAGGATATGTTGTAGAAGCCTTTCTTGTAGGGCACATGGAGTCCGATACCCCAGTCGAGTCGCAGAACGAAGAACTCAAGGTCGTAACGCAGACCGATACCTGTGCCAAGGGCGGTTTCCTTGAGAAGGTTCTTCACCTTGAACACGGAGTTGGTGCGGTAGCCGTCGTCGCGCAAAGCCCACACGTTGCCCGCGTCGAGGAATGTGGCTCCATACAGGTCGCCGAAGAGCCGGAAGCGGTATTCAAGATTGGCTTGCAGCTTCATGTCTCCGGTCTGGTCCATATACGATATGCGCTCGCTGTCGGTATGATATGCACCCGGACCTATGCTGCGCACATTGAAGGCACGTATGCTGTTGGCTCCTCCCACATAGAACTGCTCGCTGTAAGGTGCGCTGACGGAATTGCCGTAGGCCCAGATAAGGCCGGCACTGACGTGACCGACGAGCTGACTGTAGTCGCCCACAGCCCATGTCTTGCTGAAGTCGGTCTCTATCTTGAAGAACTGCGCATACGGATTCTTGAACATCTGCTTGGATTTCTCGTTCCACTTCTGGCCGGCTGCCATATATCCCAAAGACAGGAGATTGGAAGCCTCGCTCACTACCACCTGCCAGTAGATAGGACTACGATAGGTTGACGGACTGGTATATGTGTATGAGTAACGCATCTTAGGCACGAATTGGTCGGCCATGGTCACAAGCAGATAAGGGTTGTCGTTCATCACCTCGCCGAAGGCTTCTGTCATGTGCTGCATGTACTCGTATTGCAGAATGAGCGGACTGAGCTGATGCACAGAGGTGGCTGTGCGCTGGAAATTGTATGTCAGCTCACCCGAGACAATATGTCTCTTGAAATATCCGGAGCGGTTGATTACGCTCGATGAAGCCTTGAGAATGGTGGACGGAGTATTATACCATCGCACACGTCTCCAGAAAGGAAGCACCAGTCTGGGAAGTGTCAGCGAGACGTTTGCGCCATATTCATACGAATTCATTTTTGAGCTGCTGCCGTCTGCGTTGTGACCTGTCTGCCATTCATACGATCCGTTGATGTTGATATCGAGTTTCTCACCTCCGCGGAAAGCGTTGCGCCGGCTGATACCTATCACTGCTCCCGGGCCGAGCTTGCCGCTTGTCTTGCCAACCATGTTGGCTTCGACATATAAATCGTAAGGTTTGTCGAACACACAATTCAGCGTGAGGTCAAGCGTATCGCAGTTTTCCGTAGTGTCGCGAGGATTAAACTTGAAATCGACATAGCTGAAAAGTCCGGTGCTTGTTATCTTGTTGGCCGACTGCAGATAGTCGTCATAACTGTACACCTTGCGTGGTCGCAGCTTCAGATCGCGAAGTATCACACGTGTGCGGAGCGGTGGTTTACGTCCGTTGAAACGCACGGTGAAATATCTGTGTACGAGCGAATCGTTCAGCTGTTCCATATAATCCTTGCGCAACTCCAGATTCACCTTACCCAGATACCATTTGCGACGCACATTGGCCGGAGTGTTGTCTGCAAACTGCAAACGCAACTGCACAGTGTCGGGCACGGAAATAGTGTCGGCAAGATAAGAGGTGTAGCCGGGCTGATAATAATAATATCCGTTGTTGCGGAACACGTTGCTTAGGCGCGTACGCTCGGCATCGAGAGTGGAAACCTTGAACGGATCGCCCGGATGAATGAGCGTCTCGCTGAGTGTAGAACGTATGAGGGAGTCGGCACGCGGCGGGAAATTGACATAACGGAGCGAGTCTATGCGATACAAATGTCCCATATTGACGGTATAACCTATCTTCGCCTTCTTGGGATTTTTCTGCGTAATGACCTTATATTCAACATTGGCATCGAAATATCCGTTGGAACGCAGCAACTCGTTCGCCACGTTTGCACGCAGTTCCGGATTGACCCGGCTCATCAGAACCGGGGGCTTGCCGAACGACTTTGTCATCCATTTAGAGAACACAGAACGCGATTTTGAGAACGTGTTCCATATCCACAACCCGTAAGGGAACGGCGAACGATAGTATGAACTTCCGAACAACGCGCCGTTGGGAGCTGTGGCAAGAGCAGCCTCAACCTCTTCCTTGACAGAAAGGAAATGGCTGTTCTTCTCATAGTTCTGATATTCTATTTTTGTAAGACCCACGAACAACTGGTCGTCCTCAGGTATGTTTTTCGTACTTGAACAGGACGACAGCAGGCATACTGTCAGTAGGGCGACGCATAATGATGAGCTATTTATCTTTATTTTCATTTTCTTTTACGGTAACAGAGTCCTTCGGTGATGTGATTTCTGACGGTTTGCTGCTCTTGAATCTGAATATATCAGTCAGACGCTGAAGCTTACGACGCCACATGAAACCACCGCCATACTTTCCTACATAACCCTCAAGCCAGTCGTAACTGTCTCGTTCGTAGAACAGACGGAGATACTTGTTGGAGTTCTGACTGAGACGATATTCGAATGTAACATTGTCGAAGAACGTGTTGTTCTGGTTCTCCACTTCTGCGCCTGTTGATACCTTACCGCCGATAACGATATTGAGACGGTTGTTCCAGAAGCGTTTTGAGAACTTGAACGAATAGTCTGTCTGCACCTGACCACTGCTGAGCGTGGTGTTGTCCATGCCGAAACTCAGGTCGAGAGTGCGCAATGCGTTTCCTGATATGGAATTAATCTGACTGTTGAGGAATGCACTCAGCGCACTGTTCATTGAGAATGAGCTGGTGTTTCCATCAGCAAGATACATACCGGTGGTGAGCATTGTCACGGCAAGCTTACCGCGGTTTTCCTCGGACATAGTCTGGAGCTGATTGTGTATTGTGAGGTCTTCCGGTGCGTCAATCGTGAACTGCAGTCCCATATTGTTGAGCGTTTTTGTTATGACAACTCCGCAATTGAACAGTACGGTACGCCCTGTACCGCCGTCGGTGGAGACATTACACTTGGTCTGCTCGGTTGCTGTGATATTCAGCTTCGGATTCATCGGGTCGCCCATAAACTCGATATAGCTGCCGTCTTGTATGACAAACGTCTTTAAAGGTATCACTGGCAACGAATACTTCATCTCACCGTTACTCAGCGTATAACGACCTGTCAACCGGAGGTTGTCCATCGCATTATACTGCATACGCAGGTCGCCACCGCCTATAAGGTCGATATAGTTGGAATGACTTGCATTCAACGCACACATGATATGGGCGCCCTCATCTATGCTAAGAGTGACATCCATGTCCATACCTGTAAGGGCCGGACGGGTAACAACATCCTCGGTTGAGTCGTTGAAGTTGACAAATTCTACGAGATCGTTGAGCTGATTGTCTGTTGACAATGGGGAATCGCGCAATACATACGTCATGTCTGTGGAACCGAGCACATCCAATTTGCCTCTTAACTGCATGTTTTCAAGTGAGCCTTTCATCATGCCGTAGAAGTTCACATAGGCCTTACCGTAGGCTTCCGAACGCGGATTCTCCTTTGAGTTTATAAGCTGATAATTCGTAGCCTGCACCCCAAGTTCAAGATACATGTCGTTCATGTTGGAGAAATCAAAATATCCCGAGAGAGCCAATGGGCTGTCATTCTGGGCGTACATCTTGAATTTATCGAAAACAAGATGACTTTTTGAGATTGTAAGCGGAGTCTCATCGAAACGGAGTTTTACGCCATAAGGCGCGCTTGCGACGTAAGCCGAGTCGAACTTCACCTCACCATTCACACGTGGTTCAGACAACGCACCCTTAAGTGAAAGCTTGCCTCCGGCATATCCTTGGAATGATATTATACGGTCAGGTATAAAACCATTCATCATCCGGAGAGGCGTACGGTTAAGTGTAAGATCCGCATCCAGATATCCGTCTCCGGAAGAATTGTAAGTACCATTCAGCACGGCAATCTCCTCGTTATCACACATCAGGAATCCGTCCACATAATGACTGTCGTCTGATTTAGGCATGTATGCGAACTCGCTTGACAGATCTCCTATATGGTTGCCCTCATAAGCGAAATCGTCTATTGTCACAGCTGAGGATATGTTTATTTCTCCTTCATTACGCACAATGTGGAAATCGCTGTTCATAATGCCTGACATCTGAGGCACATAGGGAATGACAGCAAGTACCTTTGCAAGGTCAAACTTAACCAAAGCAACGGTCATATCCTGAAGAGCTTCCGTACTGTCGTTGGTAAACACGCGTACACCCATGCCATCATCAGCCTGAAGGCTTAAATTAGCAGATATATGTTTGTCATCGCCAAGGAACAGATAGTTATCGCTGTTGACATGGAACGGTTTATATGCAAGTATCGGCGTGCCCCTGCTTCCAAGCCGCAGACGAAGTCCGTTGGGCGCCATCGCAGCATCAAGACCGACAGACACGCCCACCCTATCCTGAGCATCGAACATGCGGACACCGAAATACAGACCACGTTCGTAAAATGCTCCACGGAAAAGAGTATTGAAAACATACTGTGGATTACCCGGACCGTTACGCACCTGTCCATTGAAATCGGTGCGTACAGAGTCGGAATTTATTGCCAGACGTATAGTATCAATCCTTACACCTGACACTATGAGAGAATCCACGGCAATGTTACCGTTTATTCCATCGTAAGAAGATGAACGCAAATCCATATGAGCGTTCTTGATGTCATAGCCGAAACGGTTAAGCGAACGAGTGAAGAAATTGCTGCGTCCAGCATAAAAATGGAATGACATCTGCGGGAAATATTGACGCAACTTCACCTGATCGATGTATCGTTCTTTCAATTGTTTCTTAACCTCAGCCATAAGTCCCTGACCGTTGCGCATGAGTTTCTCGTATCCACCTGCCGCACTTACCATGAGATCAAAGTCTCCACTCTTGACAACGGCAAATGTTGAGTCCGTGCGTGTGAACGCATTGACAACAATGTCTTCAGGAGTATATACTCGTGAACTGTCTGTAATTGAAATATCGCGTATACTTCCACTTATACTATGATTCTTTTTGAAATTGCTGGCAAAGTCGATGTCAGCTTTCAAAGATGCCTCTACAGGCACATCGAACACCTGTAATTTGTAAAGATCGGCGTTCACGATATCGCATGAGACATTAGCTTGCAGACGCTTGTGATTCATCATTGCATTGAGCACAACAGTTCCGTCAAGTAACGGATTATGACTGTCGAGGGTCGCACGAGCCTTACCATGTTCAAGAGATGCCGTAAATGTCATTCCCGAAAAATCGTATCCTGAATAAATGAAATCCAAGACCGAAGCATTGATATTGAGTTTTGTGGCGGCAGAACGCAAATCAGTGCCCTTTCCATTTATGTTTATGCTTCCGGAGAACGGTTTCATTGAGAGTCCCGGAACAAAATGACTTACATTCAAGGCCTTGGCATCAGCTTTAGCCATATAGGTCATACCGGATGTATTCATGGCTGCGACAAGCTTCAGGCGTCCTCCACCTTCAGAGGCTACCATATCCACATCGTACTTCGTGCCTTTTGCCATCAAACGTCCGTCGACAGCTATTCCCCGCGGAATACGCAACGAAGGATTGCCAATGAGAGCCGTAACGAAATCGAGATTATGCGTACGAGCCTTGACCGTGATGTCCGCACCGAACTTCTTGCTGTCGGTTATGTTTGACAAGTTTCCTTTTCCACTTATGCTGAAAGCTGTCGGCAAATTTATCACAACGCCATTGAGCGCGGCCCGTTTCATATTACCCGTGACAGAAGCCTTGAGCGAAAGCGGATAGTTAGGCCAACGTCTCATGAATCCGGCGGGCATGCCTGCCATACAACGCACCAGATCCTGTTTACCCACAGACGCATCGACAAACACATCGAGCTTGCCGGCTGATACACCGGAAGAGAGCGCATTTAACGCAAGGTCGGCCCTTGCCCTCAGGTACGACTCACTTGTACGCAAACGGAAATCGGGCAGCTTAATCCGCACTGAGTCCAACGAGACAGCACCGGACAGTTCTGTCACGCTGAGTCCGCTCTTCTCATAGAATCCACATTTGCGCACATTGAGATTTAATGCCGAATTATAATACAGAATGGAATCTACCGAGAAGTTCAGACTTGAGAGGGCTATATGGTTATAATCCAGTCCGGATACGCGACCGGAAAAGTTATTGTCATATTCCACCTTTCCGTCTTCCAGATTGAGTTTACCTACACTGTATTTGCTGTCATGCAGGTCGAAATTGCCCTCTTCAGCCTTGAACTCCGACATGTATGCCATGACCTGAAGTGTATCTCCCGGCATATGAACCGTGACGGATGTGCGGGATATATCAAGATTGTCAACACATATTTTCCAGAAGTTCTCGCTTTTTGTCGTATCCTCAGGAACAGTGTCGCTCAAAGCCACATCGACATGCGCATCGGCCAGCGACACATCATTGATACGCACAGTCTCCTTTTTTAAATCTATGCCGTGACTTACCAGCTCCAATTTTCCGAGTTTACCCTTAACTCTGGCACTCTTGACAAATCCGGCCGTATTCATATTGACATCGCTCAAACTGAGTCTGTCTATCTCTACCTGACTTCTGAACAATGGCAGAAGTCTTACGTCAACAATTACATTGCGTATTCCGGCTATCGTATCCGTTACATTTGGAAGCGAATCGACTTTCTGGAGAACGCTGACTCCGTTAACACTCAAATTGAGAGGAAAGGCAAGCCGTACATTGTCCACTGAGATGTCGAGGCCTGTCTTTTCTGAAGCCGAAGCCACAACCTGTCTGACAAGCCAATTCTGAACCGGTGGTATATATAACAGCACAGCCAGGATGAAAAACATCATGACTGGTATGAGTAAAACGATCAATATCCTTTTTAGTATTTTCTTCATCGGCTTGTCTTTGTCTGTAAGTCAGGACATTCTCCGTAATGTTTATGGAGCAATGACCGTATGGATAGATATGTCAGGTGGTACGGACTATTTCACGCCACAACGGCTCGTCAGGAAGTATTGCGTCGAACTTCATCTGCTTTTTTGATACAGGGTGCACGAACGAGACCGATGCGGAAACCAGGGATATGCTACCATCAGGATTACTGCGTCGCGCCCCATATTTCAGATCGCCTTTTATAGGACATCCCATCGCGGCAAGCTGACAACGTATCTGATGATGGCGTCCTGTCTTAAGCTCAACCTCCAATAATGTATAATTGTCTGTATGTCCGACCTCACGATAATCAAGTATCGCCTTTTTAGAGCCCGGAACCTCATGATCGTAGCAATAGCTTTTGTTCTGTTTCTCGTTGCGCACGAGCCATCCTATAAGTGTGTCCGAAGTTTTCGGCGGTTTGTTTGCGGTCAGTGCCAGATATGTCTTATGCACCTCGCCTTTACGGAACATCTCATTCAAACGCGAAAGGGCTTTTGACGTACGGGCAAATATCACCACACCGGAGACAGGACGGTCGAGACGATGGACAACACCAAGGAAAACATTTCCCGGCTTGTTATATTTGTTCTTTATGTATTCCTTAACGACTTCGGACAGAGGCTTGTCGCCCGTCTTGTCGCCCTGAACTATCTCACCGCTATTCTTGTTTACGACAATTATGTGGTTATCTTCGTATAAAACATTCATCCATATTAAATATTAATGCACAATCCATAAAATATGTCCGATAAACATAAATTATGAATTATGCATTATTAATAGTCTATCTGTAATTACATGTTCATACCGCCATCAACCTGTATTACCTGACCGGTAACATAAGATGACATGTCTGATGCGAGGAATGTGGCAACGTTAGCAATATCCTCAACAGTTCCGCCACGGCGCAGAGGAATCTTCTTGATCCATTCAGCACGTATATTGTCAGGTAAAGCCTGGGTCATGGCTGTATCGATGAAGCCCGGAGCTATTGCGTTGGCACGTACGCCACGGCTACCGATTTCCTGGCCGATACTCTTTGCCAAGGCTATAAGACCAGCCTTAGACGCAGCGTAGTTGCTCTGTCCGGCATTTCCATGAACGCCCACTACAGACGCCATGTTAATGATGGAACCGCTCTTCTGACGCATCATTATAGGTGTGCAGGCGTGGATGAAATTGAACGCAGACTTCAGGTTTACTGCAATAACTGCATCCCACTGAGTCTCGGTCATACGAGCCATCAGACCGTCCTTTGTTATTCCTGCATTATTAACAAGAATATCAATGCTGCCGAAGTCCTCGTGAACCTTCTTTACAACCTCTTCTGTCTCACCGAAAAGCGCTGCATTACTTGCATAACCTTTTGCCTTAACACCAAGTGCGAGAAGCTCGTTCTCTGTAGCTTTACCGTTCTCGTCGATAACCAGGTCGGTGAATGCTATGTTTGCACCCTCTGACGCAAATTTCAGCGCGATTGCTTTACCAATACCGCGCGCAGCTCCTGTGATAAGAGCTGTCTTTCCTGTTAAAAGTCCCATTTTCTTTTTATTATTTAAAATAAATTATACTGTGTAATCATCATTTTGAGGTATTTTTACCCAGCGCGCCATAAACCACCTTGGCGACAAGAGGTTTACTTGCCTCCTCTGTCATGCCGTGTCCCAGACGCCCGTATATGAACGGCACCTCAAGGCCCTTTATACAATAGTGCGTGATGTCTGCCACCAGATCGACATCCTCTATATCAAATTCGCCGTCGGCCTTGCCTTCTGCATACACCTTGCGGAACAGCTCGATTTCGTCCTCATCAAAATTCTTGCGGACCTTCTCAACCATCCAGATATTACGGAAGAACTCGGCACGAAGATTTCCGTTACGCACAACCGTCTCCCTTATCATACTGAGATGCGTGTATATCAGTTCTATTATCTTGTCCTGAGGACGTATTTTCATGGCGGCTACCTCGTCCAGCTTATCAGACAAGCGCTCTAATTCGGATTCTATTACTGCCGAATAAACATCTTCCTTTCTATTAAAATATGTATAAAGTGTTCTACGGCCTTTTCCTGACGCGACTGCTATGTCGTTCATGGTTGTATTGGCAATTCCATTCTTTGCAAACAACTGCCGCGCAACATCTACAAGTTTCTGCCGTGTTTTAGATACTGACATACATTGTTATTATTTCATTAATTTCATATGTATGCACATAACATGCTACATGTGCAAAAATAAGATATTAATTTTATATATGCAAATAAAAACACATGGTTTTATGAATTTTCTACTATCACACTTTTATGCCAACGAAAGAAAACCGGACAATAGACTGATGAGAAACCGCCATCGCAACCGTGTCGCAATGTCATGAAAACAGCAAGCACCAAGGACGTACAGATACTTAGAACGTCGGGAATCCACAAACATTCAGATTCATTTTATTAATAATCCTACCGGTAAATTCGGTTCTTAAATCATGCGAAATACGGAATAACAGATTGACATAACAAAAATTATACCATTTATCCAAAATATTTTTCGCCCCGGACATTTCATATATCTATGGTCATATCGTTATATGTAACATGCTTATTAACAGCGCAATAGTCGGCTTACACCCTATCTACTGCAATCAAAATATGCCTTATGTTTTTAGTGTTTCCGCAAAAATATCTCCCACCGTCAAGTTAGAAGTGCAACTCCGCCACCGCCTTCCTCCGTCCTTGGAGC
>USHV01000019.1 GCA_900554695.1 uncultured Prevotella sp.
GCTCCAAGGACGGAGGAAGGCGGTGGCGGAGTTGCACTTCTAACTTGACGGTGGGGACTGTCGGAAGGCCTTGCCGTGGAGCGGAACGACGGTAAAAAATCTTTACAAACGAAGTCCGGCTGCTACTCTCGTTCTGTGAGCCGGGGCTTTGCGGAAAAGGCTCTTTCGGCTGAGGATGAATGTGTTTTGGCGTCGGTTGGGGTGCCGTTCCGGACACATGGCGGTGCGATATGGTGCATTTCGGGTTGCGAAATGGGCTTTATCAGGTGCCGAAATGCACCATATCGCACGCCGAAAAAGCCTCTTTCGCAGTGCAATAAAGGCTATTTCGCACCGCGGAAGAGGCTTCGCAAAAATGTAATTTTCGTAAATATCTGATAGCGAGAGCGTTGCGCAACCGCGCCATTTTCGGCTTATTTCCGACAAAAGTTTATCCGGATGATTTCACGACCGGTCCTGACGACGAATGGTTGTAATTTTTTTTGACAAATATACGACGCGGCGCCAGTCCAGTGCTGTCATCATATCTTCTCGCCGTAGCACAGGTCGCCGGCGTCGCCGAAGCCCGGCACGATGTACTTGTGCTCGTTGAGTCCCGGGTCGATGGCAGCGCACCATATCGTGGTGCGGTCGTCGGGGAATGTCTTTCTGATGTGCTCTATTCCCTCCGGCGCGGCTATCACGCACGCCACGTGCACGCTCTTTGGCGTGCCCTTGGTGAGGAACGCCTTGTAACCCAGCTCCATCGAGCCTCCGGTGGCGAGCATCGGGTCGGCTATGATGAGCGTCTTGCCTTCGATGTCGGGCGTGGCGAGATACTCAACGTGTATGCTTACGTCGGTGTGCGACTGGTCGGTGTACTCGCGGTATGCGCTCACGAAGGCGTTGCCGGCATGGTCGAATATGTTCAGAAAACCGTTGTGGAACGGCAGACCGGCCCTGAATATGGTGGCGAGCACCACCTTGTCGGTTGGCACACTGACGCGCGCCGTGCCGAGAGGCGTCTGCACCTCGCGTGTCTCATAGCTGAGAGTCTTGCTCAGCTCGTAGGCCTCGAGCTCGCCTATGCGCATGATGTTGTTGCGGAAAAGCAGTCGGTTGTGCTGGTAGTCCTTGTCGCGCATCTCGGCCATATACTGGTTCATGATGGAGTTTGTCTGGCTGAAGTCGATAATCTTCATGATGTTCTATGTTTTATTTATAATTTAATGTGTGGAAAGGGTGGCACCGCGGCAGAATCATATCGTCTTTTAGATTGTTTGGGGTGTGCCGGACGTGTCGCCGCATGGGTGAAACCTGTCGTGCCGCCGGTGCAAAATTATCAAAAAACTTTTGTAGTTTGCCAACTCCAAATTGCAATTAAGCAGGTGCCGGCAAAATTTTTTTGTTCTTTAACATAAAAAGATTTATTGTGCTTTTTTTTGTGATAATTAAGTTTGTTGTTTTATGAGTTTTTTCATAACTTTGCGTCGGCTTTTAAAAGAGTAAGCCGCTTGTAATAAGAACGTAATAGGATATTTTTTCACATCTAAATAATTATTGAAATGGCAAAATTTGATAAGTCAGTTTTAGAGAAGTACGGAATCACAGGAACAACTGAGGTTCTCTACAATCCTTCTTATGAAGTACTCTTCGAAGAAGAGACAAAAAGTGACCTTACTGGTTACGACAAAGGTCAGGTTACTGAGCTTGGCGCCGTAAACGTAATGACAGGTATCTACACCGGCCGTTCACCTAAGGATAAGTTCATCGTAATGGATGAGACATCTAAGGACACAGTATGGTGGACATCTGACGAATATAAGAACGACAACAAACCGGCTTCTAAAGAGGCTTGGGCTGCCGTTAAGGAAATCGCAAAGAAAGAGCTTTCTAACAAGAAACTGTATGTAATCGATGGCTTCTGCGGTGCAAACAAAGACACACGTATGGCTGTTCGTTTCATCATGGAGGTTGCTTGGCAGGCTCACTTCGTAAAGAACATGTTCATCCGTCCTTCTGAGGAAGAGCTCGAAAGCTTTGAGCCGGACTTCGTTGTTTACAACGCTTCTAAGGCTAAGGTTGAAAACTGGAAGGAACTGGGTCTGAACTCAGAGACAGCCGTTGTATTCAACGTAACTTCTAAGGAGCAGGTTATCATCAACACATGGTATGGTGGTGAGATGAAGAAGGGTATGTTCTCTATGATGAACTACTTCCTGCCGTTGAAGGGTATCGCTGCTATGCACTGCTCTGCAAACTGCGACAAGAACGGTGAGAACACAGCTATCTTCTTCGGTCTGTCTGGAACAGGTAAGACAACTCTGTCTACCGACCCGAAACGTCTGCTTATCGGTGATGACGAGCACGGATGGGACGACAACGGTGTGTTCAACTTCGAAGGTGGTTGCTACGCTAAGGTTATCAACCTTGACAAGGAAAGCGAGCCGGATATCTACAACGCAATCCGTCGCGACGCTCTGCTCGAGAACGTAACTGTTGACGCTAACGGTAAGATCGACTTCACAGACAAGAGCACAACTGAGAACACTCGTGTTTCTTATCCTATCTATCACATCGAGAACATCGTTAAACCGGTATCTCACGCTCCGGCTGCTAAGCAGGTTATCTTCCTGTCAGCTGATGCATTCGGTGTACTGCCTCCAGTATCTATCCTGACTCCGGAGCAGACAAAGTACTACTTCCTGTCTGGATTTACAGCTAAACTCGCCGGTACAGAGCGCGGTATCACAGAGCCGACTCCTACATTCTCTGCTTGCTTCGGCCAGGCATTCCTCGAGCTGCATCCTACAAAGTATGCTGAGGAACTGGTAAGACACATGGAGAAGAGCGGTGCTAAGGCATACTTGGTTAACACTGGTTGGAACGGAACTGGCAAGCGTATCTCTATCCGTGATACACGTGGTATCATCGACGCTATCCTCGACCACTCAATCGACGAGGCTCCTACAAAGACAATACCTTACTTCAACTTCGTTGTTCCTACAGAGTTGAAGGGTGTTGATTCTCACATCCTCGATCCGCGCGACACATACGATTGCGCTTGCAAGTGGGAAGAGAAAGCTAAGGATCTGGCTGCACGCTTCATCAAGAACTTCGCTAAATACGAAGGCAATGACGCTGGTAAGGCTCTCGTTGCTGCAGGTCCGAAACTCTAATTCTAAAACAACAGATTTAGATATCATTTCAAGTAGGCATGTCACACGGCATGCCTACTTTCTTTTTATGCCTACATCTCGTGTCGGAATGGACAGGGCGGACATCCTGGCACAGGTGTTCCTTTAACCCGAGGTTGAATTCTGAATCTTTAAAAAGGCTGTGCCTGACATTAAGTCGGGCATATTCTGAAACAGTCTCAACTGCCTTATAATGAATGTGAAGGCGGTGACAGTCAGTCCTGTTAAGGGCTATGAGACGACGCGCTACGCTTACACCTTATTATATATTATATATAGTGAGCGGCATTATTGCGGTAAATGCTCCGTGATGATAATCGTGTGAAAAAAACATCAGCCGTATGTTCTAATCACTAAACAAACTTAAAAAACACTGCTTTAATGAATAAATAACACAATAAAGCACCTAAAAAAAGTTCTATTTGGAGAATTCTGATTAAATTTGCAGCTAAAAATAAAAGAAGTTTGAGTAGAAAAATGAAAAGAAAGTTGATACCTTTGGCGATTGTGGCCTGCGGAATAATGTCGCTGGCATCTTGTCTTGGCGACGACAGTGGGTTCGTCTATGCTGATGATGTTGCGATAACATCGTTCAAGCTTGGAACGCTCAACCAGTATTTTCACACCTTATCCTCGCACGGACTCGACAGTGTTTATAAGAAAACTATTGACTACGGCGACCGTATTTTTTACATAGACCAGATAAAAGGCGAGATATACAACCCCGATTCGTTGCCTTTAGGTGTTGACGGAAAGAAAGTGCTTTGCAGCATCGGCACGAAGAATGCCGGAACTGTAGGTATAAAGAGCATGACGAGCGACTCGCTCAAGTATTTCAGTACCACCGACTCAATAGATTTCACTGTGCCACGCGACTTCTATGTATATAGCAATTCGGGCTTGAGCTACAGAAAATACACCATCCGTGTGAACGTGCATAAGGAGGACGGTGATGTGTGCGTGTGGAAGAGAATGGGCACGAATGACGCGTTGGCTGCGCTTGAGGGCATGAAGGCTTTTGCCGTAGACGGACGCCTTCTCGTGTTCGGACGCAAGGGTGACAACACTCTCTTATACAGCTCTGTGGATGGAACTGCATGGACAGATATTACTTCTGGTGTAGGCTCTACGCTATCGGCAGATGCTTATAAAAGCGTTGTCGAGAGTGCCGGATACATCTATTTATATGATAATGGCAAGGTGATGAAGACGGCAGACGGACAGTCGTGGACAGTGACCGGCAACGCTCAGCTGAAACAGCTGGTGGCTGCAAGCAGCTATCGTCTTTATGCTTACGATACCGAAGGACGTCTGTCTGAATCTGACGATGAAGGAGCGACATGGACAACCTCTGTAATCGACGAGTCGCAGGACCTCCTGCCGGATGAGGACATAACATCTGTCTGCATGCCGTTATCTACAAACGCTTCTACGGAACGCGTGGTAATGGTGGGTAACCGCAGCGCAAGTGAGTATCCGTCTGACGCAACTCCTATGATATGGGGCAAGATAGACGAGGGCGCCGAGTATAGCGAGAACCAGCAGTGGACATATTATGATGTCTCTTCAGACAATAGATACAAGGCTCCGCGTCTGCGCAACATCCAGACTGTGAACTATGATGACTGCATACTGGCATTGGGCGGAGAGAGCATCAGCGGCTCTTCGCATAAGGCATTCGATAGTTTCTATCGCAGCGCCGACGGCGGAATAACATGGCAGAAAGACACTGTCATGACAATACCGAGCGGACTCTCTGTTAGCCAGAAGTCTTTCGCGATAACCGTTGACAAGAACAACTTCATGTGGTTCGTATGCGGCGGTAGCGGACAAGTATGGCGCGGACGCATCAACCGTCTCGGATGGATAAAGGAACCAGACACATTCATCGAATAATATGAAATGAGGAAAGCCTTCATAACGATTTTTCTTATTGCCTGCTCGGTAGTGGCAAATGCGCAGACCGACGACCAGTATCGCATGGAAATAGGTGCTGGTGTGGGCATGATGTCTTATGAAGGCGACTTCAACGGTAGCATTTTCGGCAATATGCAGCCCATGGCGTCGCTCGTGCTGCGCAGAGTGTTCAATCCGTATATGGGGTTGAAGCTCACCGGAAGTTACGGAAAGCTCAAGGGCTCGTCGAAGGATGTGCAGACATATTATCCTGATTATCAGACGGAAACTTATGATTTCAGCAACACGCTCATAGATATGAGCCTGGTGTATGAATATAATTTCTGGCCGTATGGCACTGGACGTGACTATCGCGGGGCGAAAAGGCTGACACCGTTTGTGTTCGGAGGCATCGGCGCTACTTATGCCTCGGGAAACGATAAAAATGTTTTCACAGCCAACATTCCGATAGGTCTTGGCGTGAAATATAAAATAGGAGAACGGTTGAACCTCGGATTGGAGTGGGCGATACATTTCTCGCTTAGTGACGAACTCGACGGAGTGAAGGATTCTTACGGCATAAAGAGCACCGGACTGTTCAAGAACACCGACTGCTATTCGGCTTTGCAGATAACTCTCACATACAGTTTCATGCCGAAATGCCGCACGTGTCACAACGCTGACGAGTAGCCGACGCACGACATAAGGCGCAAACCTATATTGCTAACAGTAAAATATCTGATTTATATGCTTGACGTTTTAGACAGAAACAATATCCCGCAGCATATCGCCATAATAATGGACGGCAACGGAAGATGGGCAGCCGAACGCGGCAAACCGCGCAGCTTCGGACATCAGGCCGGCGTGGATACCGTCAGACGCATAACGTCGGAGTGTACCCGTCTGGGCGTGAAGTTCCTCACGCTATACACATTCTCTACCGAGAACTGGAACAGACCGGCCGACGAGGTGGCTGCGCTGATGGGGCTTGTGCTGTCTTCTCTCGAGGACGAAATATTCATGAAGAACAACGTGAGGTTTCGTGTCATCGGTGATTTGAACAGATTGCCGGAGGAAGTAAGATGCAAACTGGCTGAGACAGAAGAGCACACGGCCGCAAATACGGCAATGACCATGGTGGTGGCTCTGAGCTATTCGGCACGTTGGGAAATAACACGTGCCGTGAAGAACATCGCCTTGCGTGTGGCGGCAAACGAATTGTCGCCGGACGATATAGACGAGAAGATGGTGGCAGAGAACCTCTCTACGAACTTCATGCCCGACCCCGACCTGCTCATAAGAACCGGAGGCGAGGTGAGGGTGAGCAATTACCTGTTGTGGCAGATAGCCTACAGCGAGCTGTATTTCTGCGATACCTACTGGCCCGATTTCAACGAGGACGACCTTCATAAAGCCATCTTGAGCTACCAGGGACGTCAGCGCCGATTCGGAAAGACTGGTGCACAGGTGGAAAACGGCGATAAAGCCTGAATACGGAAAAACGTCGGTTGAAGGCGTGATTTGCCACCGCAAACATTGAAATATAAATAAACTGAAAGATAATAATCCAGGAATGGAGGAGTTTTCCTTATGAAAGGATAAACAGAAAAGCCCTGTTCCGCCTCTTGATGAAAGATTTTAAAAAGCGATTATGAATGTAAGAAAACTGTTGATTGCCATGGCGGCGCTGGTTTGCAGCGTCTTTGCCAGTGCTCAGGACAAAATCGTTTATCCTGACATTTCTTATGCCGGCACGCCGCGGACTGTTACCATCGGCGGAATAACGGTATCCGGAATCGAAGGCTATGAGGACTATATGCTTACCGGTATATCAGGCCTGACTGTCGGACAAACCATATCACTGCCTGGCAATGAACTGACAGAGGCTGTCAAGAAATACTGGAATTACAGATTGTTCTCGGATGTGGCAATCGGTGTCGATTCGATTGTTTCCGACAAGGTTTACCTTAATATCCGCCTGCGTGCCAATCCGCGCGTGTCGGCTGTCAACTATATCGGAATCAAGAAATCGGAGCGTTCGGACATGGAAGAGAAGCTCGGACTGCTCAAGGGATTGCAGATCACTCCGAACACAATAGACCGTGCCAAGCTCATCGCGAAGAACTACTTCAACGAGAAGGGTTTCAAGAACGCTGAGATACAGATTGTCGAGCGTCCCGACGTGACCGACAAGAACATGGTGATTCTTGATGTCATAATCGACAAGAAGCAGAAGATGAAGGTGCGTAGCATCATCATAGAAGGTAACGAGGCCTTTACTGACGGCAGAATCAAGGGTGGACTGTTCCGCAAGGGATTCATATCGAAGACTCACGAGGCCGGAAAGCTCGCTACGTTCCTGAAATCCAAGAAGTTCACTCCGGAACGCTGGAAGGGCGATAAGGAGAAAATCATCGAGAAATACAATGAATACGGTTATCGTGACGCGGTCATTCTGTCCGACAGTGTATGGAATGTTGATGACCGTCACGTGAACATCCTCTTAAAGATAGACGAAGGTAAGAAATATTATCTGCGCGACATAACTTGGGTGGGAAATACAGTCTATTCATCAGATCTTCTCGCCAGAGTGCTCGGCATGAAGAAAGGCGACGTCTATAATCAGAAACTCTTGAACAAGCGTCTGACAGAAGACGAGGACGCTGTGGGCAACCTGTACTGGAACAACGGTTACATCTTCTATTCGCTTACACCTACCGAGGTGAACATCGTGGGCGATTCAATCGATCTCGAGATGCGTATCATCGAAGGTCCGCAGGCTCGTGTGAGCCGCGTACGCATCAACGGTAACGACCGTCTGTACGAGAATGTCGTCCGCCGCGAGCTCAGAACAAAGCCGGGCGACCTCTTCTCTAAAGAGTCGCTGATACGTTCGGCACGTGAGATTGCGTCGATGGGTCACTTCAACGAGGAGAAGATAAATCCTCAGCCTATTCCAAACGAGGAAGACGGAACGGTTGACATCAACTGGGATCTGGAGCAGAAGACCAACGACCAGGTCGAGTTCTCTCTCGGATGGGGACAGACCGGTGTAATCGGACGTGTAGGTATAAAGCTCAACAACTTCTCCATACGCAACCTGTTCAACAAGAACAAGGAACACCGAGGCATCATGCCTATCGGTGATGGTGAGGTACTCTCGCTCGGAGCACAGACTAACGGTACTTACTATCAGTCGTACAACCTCAACTACTCCACCAACTGGTTCGGAGGAAAACGACCGATTCAGTTCAACGTCGGCGTGTTCTACTCTAAGCAGACAGACGTTTCGAGCAACTATTACAACAGTGCTTATTTCAACAATTATTATAATTATCTGTACGGTTACGGCAGCAGCATCTACAATAATTATGAGAATTATTACGACCCTGACAAGTACGTGCAGCTCATCGGAGCCTCCATCGGATGGGGTAAACAGCTCCGCTGGCCGGACGATTACTTCACATTGTCGTTGCAGCTCGCCTATACGCGCTACATGTTGAAAAACTGGAGCTACTTCCTTCTCACCAACGGAAACTCCAACAACCTCAACTTCACCATCTCGCTCAACCGTGTTTCTACCGACAGTCAGCTCTTCCCGAGCCGCGGTTCAGAGTTCTCGCTGTCGCTGTCAATCACTCCGCCATGGTCATTGTGGGACCACAAGGACTACCAGCACCTCGCAACCAACTCTCAGTCGCCTAATTTCGACCGCGAGCAGCAAGAGAAATACCGCTGGATTGAGTACCACAAATGGAAGTTCAAGGCAAGAACCTTTACCTCGCTCACCGGTGGCAGCAAGCGTCTCGTGCTCATGACACGTGCTGAGTTCGGTTTGCTCGGAAGCTACAACAAGTATAAGAAATCTCCGTTCGAGACCTATTATATGGGTGGTGACGGTATGACCGGTTACTCAACAGGTTATGCAGAGGAGACCATCGGTCTGCGTGGATACGAGAACGGTTCGCTTACGCCTTACGGATACGAAGGTTATGCCTACGACCGTATGACCCTCGAGCTGCGCTATCCGTTCCTTCTGGGCAACACGACCATCTATGGTCTGACATTCCTCGAGGCCGGTAACGCATGGAACGACACAAAGGACTTCAACCCGTTCGACATGAAGCGTTCAGCAGGTATCGGTGTCCGTATCTTCCTTCCTATGGTCGGTATGATGGGTATCGACTGGGCATACGGTTTCGACAAGGTGTTCGGCACCAAGGGCGGAAGCAATTTCCACTTTATTCTCGGTCAGGAATTCTGATGCAGAATGTATGATATAAATGTTATTAACAATTAAACAAGGAGGATAGAAAATGAAAAAACTTTTGATAATTGCCGTATTGGCCATGACAGCCGTGACTGCTGGGGCACAGAAGTTTGCCTTGATTGATATGGAATACATATTGAATAACATTCCGGCTTACGAACGTGCCAACGAGCAGTTGAATCAGGTTTCGAAGAAATGGCAGGCTGAGGTGGATGCCATCAGCAACGAGGCTGCCACTATGTATAAGAACTATCAGAACGAAGTAGTGTTCCTCTCGCAGGAGCAGAAGAAGGAACGCCAGGAGGCGATAATGAATAAGGAGAAGGAAGCCGGCGAACTGAAGCGCAAGTATTTCGGTCCGGAAGGCGAACTTTTCAAGAAGCGTGAGAGTCTCATGACGCCTATCCAGGACGAGATTTACAACGCAGTGAAGGAAATATCCGACCTACGCGGCTACTCGCTCGTGCTCGACCGTGCCAGCGACACAGGCATCATCTTCGGCTCGCCAAAGATAGACATCAGCAACGAAGTGCTCGAAAAGCTGGGCTACGCTAACTGACGCATGCGACGTGTCGCTATGTTTCGGTATACAAAAGAATTTAAATAAATAACACAATAAACAAAAAAAGAAAATGAAAAAGCTTATTTTAATGTTGATCATGTTTGCCCCGTTGGCAGCATTCGCACAGACACCTAAATTTGGTCATCTTAACACACAGGAAATCATGGCTTCAATGCCTGAACTCATCAAGGTGCGTGGCGAGCTCGAAGCAACGGCCAAGCAGTATGAGAACGATCTGAAGGCCATGCAGGACGAACTGCAGCGCAAGGCAGCTGAGTATGACAAGAACAAGTCAACAATGAACGAGACAAAGCAGAAAGAGACAGAAACAGAGCTCATGAACCTTCAGCAGAAAATCCAGCAGGCTTATCAGGACAACTCCGAGGCATTCCAGAAAGCACAGCAGGAGAAGATGCAGCCTATCACAACCAAGCTGCTCAACGCCATCAAGGCTGTAGGCAAGGCCGGTGGATATGTTTACATCATGGACCTCTCAGCCGGAATACCTTATGTAAGCGACACGCTCAGCAAGGACGTGACCGCAGAGGTGAAGGCAGAGCTTAACAAGATGAAGTAAGCAACACATATTTAAACAATAACCCGACTGTGCCATCATATTCGTGGCACAGTCTTTATCTTTTCTGAATATTATGAAAAAGCTGTTCTTTTTGTTATTATTTTTTGCCGTTGCCACCGTGTCGGGGGCACAGTCACTGAAGTATGGCTATTTCAGTCTCGACTCAATATTCACGGCCATGCCCGAATATGCGGTCGCACAGAAGAACCTTTCCGACCTGCGTGCGAAGTACGACGAGGAGATGAAGCGCGCCGAGAACGAGTTCAACGCCAAGTATGAGGAGTTTCTCGAGACACAGCGCGACATGATACCCTCAATACTTTACAAGCGCCAGACTGAGCTTCAGGATATAATGGAAAAGAACATTGCTTTCAAGAAGGAGGCCACGCGGTTGCTCGACGAAGCCCGCAAGGACGCCTACGCACCGATCCGTGCCAGAATATTCGAGACTGTGCACCGTATCGGACGCGAGCGTGGGCTCGCCTTTGTACTCAATACCGACGGCGACGCCTGCCCTTATATCGATCCCGCCTGTGGCGAGAATATAAGTCCGTTACTAAGAACAGCCCTAAACATACAGTGATGACACAATCCGACTCCATTTTTCCTTCAGCCCCGGGACCCATAGGAGTGTTCGATTCCGGATACGGAGGACTCACCGTCCTTCACGGCATACGCCAGCTGTTGCCGGCCTACGACTACATGTATCTTGGCGACAATGCCCGTG
This sequence comes from uncultured Prevotella sp., assembly GCA_900554695.1. Taxonomy (GTDB): domain Bacteria; phylum Bacteroidota; class Bacteroidia; order Bacteroidales; family Bacteroidaceae; genus Prevotella. The sequence continues at coordinate 11,209 of USHV01000019.1, forward strand.
CGCCATACGGCTCACGCTCGTTCGAGGTGGTCTATCAGTTCACCCGCCAGGCCGTAGTCAAACTTTTCTCCATGGGATGCCATCTCGTAATCCTCGGCTGCAACACCGCTTCAGCCAAGGCTCTGCGCACCATACAGCAGCGCGATCTGCCCGAGCTCGACCCACAGCGGCGTGTGCTCGGCATCATCCGTCCGACGGCGGAGATCATAGGCAACATCACGCGCAGCCGTCATGTGGGCATCCTTGCCACCGAAGGCACAATCAAGAGCGAGAGCTACGCGCTCGAGATAGACAAGCTCTTCCCCGACGTAGTGGTGTCGGGCGTGGCATGTCCGCTGTGGGCCGCCATCGTGGAGGCCAACGAAGCCGACAGTCCCGGAGCCGACTATTTCGTCAAGAAACGCATCGACCAGCTCATGCGCAAGGACCCGCTCATCGACACTATAGTGCTCGGATGCACCCACTATCCGCTGCTTATGAACAGCATAGTGAAGAACGTGCCCGATGGAGTGCGCATAGTGCCGCAGGGACATTACGTTGCCGAGAGTCTCCAGAACTATCTCGAACGCCACAAAGACATGGAGGCGATGATCACGCAGGGAGGCACCTGCCGCTATTTCACCACCGAGAGCGAGGACAAGTTCAGGGAGAGCGCGCAGATATTCCTTCACGAGAAGGTGAACGTGAACCACGTAGACCTCGATTGATATCTTTTCTCCGGTTTCCTGCTTCCGCCGTCTGTTCCGTGCGATGCGGTCGGATGACTGTGGCTCAACCTTATATACGCAATGCATTCCTTTATTTATCACGGTATGAGAAATATCGGAAAAAGTCGTCTGTCGTATTATATCGCCGTATTCGTGCTTATTCTTGCAGCCAACAGCATAGTGCGTCGCCTTTTGCCGTACGACGAGTTGAAGGACGGCAACCTGCTTGTCAATGCTATGGGTTCGCTTATTCTCACCATACTGTTTGCTGTCGCAGACAGCATCATACGCCATATCCGAAAACGTGGTTGACTCCCCATATTAGTCTTCTTGCCTATCTTGACAGCCGTATATCCGCACCGAGGAACTGTCGTTCTTATGTTCAGGACAATGCGTGTCATGCAATATAAACACTCTATAATATGAAAGATATGAAATGGGATGTGCTCGACAGTGAGTACATCGTGCGTCGTCCGTGGCTTACGGCACGCCGCGACAAGGTAAGACTGCCCGACGGCAGGGTGAACGATGAGTATTATGTGCTCGAATATCCCGATTGGGTAAACATCATAGCCATCACCGATGACGACCGCTTCGTGCTCGTGCGACAGTATCGTCACGGGCTCGGCCGCACCTCGTTCGAGCTGTGTGCCGGAGTGTGCGAGCAGGGCGAGAGTCCCGAAGAGTCGGCACGCCGCGAGCTGCTCGAGGAAACCGGATATGCCGGAGGCGAATGGCACGAGCTCATGCAGCTCACCGCCAATGCCTCGACACAGAACAACATCACCCACTGTTTCATAGCCCGCGGTGTCAGCAAGGTGGATACGCAGCATCTCGACCCTACGGAGGATGTGGAGGTCTATTGCAAGGAGCGCGGTGAGGTGTATGACATGCTCCTTCGCGGCGAGTTCATGCAGGCCCTGATGGCGGCTCCTCTGTGGCGTTTTTTCGCGCTCGACGGTCGTTGACCGGTAAACGCAGGAAGACCTCTTCCGACACTGTTTCTGTATATTTATGCAGAACCGGAAGTAAAAAATTTTGACAAATATTTTTTTGAAAATAGAAAATCGACACGCGTCGAAAACCCCTTTATCGGCCTCGCCGGTTCAAACAGCGAGGCCGTTTTTTGTGTTCCGAGCTATCGTTCTACCCACTTTGTTTTGCGAAAACGCCCGTTTTGGCTTCCGATATGGCCTATATTGCAGTGCGATTAAGGCCATATCATCACCCGAAAAAGCCCATTTCACACTCTGATAAAGGCTCTTTCGCAAAGCGGTTACAATGCCTTTGAAACGTCTTATTGCGTAAACCGTTGTATGACAATGCTTTACGCAAACCCCTCAAAACTCGCGTATTTGCGCCCGGACAGGCGGTTGCTCGCAAATATTTGATTCTCGTGAAGTTGACGCCGTATAAATATTCATTCCTCTCTCCGGCTTTTGCATAAATATACATTTCCGCCTTCCTCCTTCCTGCGCGTCTTTTGTCGTGCTTTGTGTCGCCCGTTCCGGTGTTCTCCGTCGCGGTTTTTGTGCCGTCGCGGGTATGCCATTTTGTTTCTTTTAAGTATAATTCGCGGTGTATTCTCGAAAAAAATGTGTAAGTTTGCATTTGAACAAAATCAAAAAAAGAGACAATGGCAAAAGTATATGAGTTTCTGGCCGACGGCTTCGAGGAAGTTGAAGGCTTGGGTCCGGTTGACGTTCTGCGTCGCGGAGGAGTTGATATAAAGACTGTCAGCGTGACAGGTTCAGAGATGGTAAGCACATCTCACGGAGTCACCGTGAAGGCCGACTTGCTGTTTGAGGATGTTGATTTTGCCGACGCCGACCTGCTTATGATGCCGGGCGGACTGCCAGGCTCAACCACGCTCGATGCTCACGAGGAACTGCACCGCGTGCTCAACGCGCACAATGAGGCCGGCAAGCTCATCGGAGCCATCTGCGCCGCACCTATGGTTCTCGGTCGCATGGGACTGCTCAAGGGCCGCCGCGCGACATGCTATCCGGGCTTCGACAAGTATCTCGAAGGTGCTGAGTACACCTCAGAGCTCGTAACCGTAGACGGCAATTTCGTGACCGGTAAGGGTCCGGCAGCCACACTGCCTTACTCTTACAAGCTGCTGTCACTGCTCGCAGGCGAGGACAAGGCTCACGAGGTGGCAGAAGGCATGGGCTTCTACTGGCGCTAATATGCGCCTTGGCGTCGGACGGTGAAGCTATGATTGACTTCGCGGTCCGGCGCTTTTTGTTTTCTTAAAGGTAAACGACAAACAACCTATAACGATGGATTACGTCATAATAGTTGCAGGCGGCAAGGGCCTGCGTATGGGCAGCGACGTGCCTAAGCAATTTCTGCCCGTCGGCGGCGTGCCCGTTCTGATGCGCACCATAAGCCGCTTTGCCGAGGCCGTTCCGGGCATAGGCATCATTCTCGTGCTGCCCGAGAGCCAGCACGGCTACTGGGACAGTCTCTGCCGCGAGCACTCTTTCGCCGTCAGCCACACCGTGGTGAACGGTGGCGACACACGTTTCGCCTCGTCGCGCAACGGGCTTATGGCCATTCCTGCCGACGCGCAGGGGCTTGTGGGCATACACGACGGTGTGCGTCCGTTTGTGTCGGCAGAGGTGATACGCCGCTGCTACGACGCCGCGCGCTCTCACGGGGCAGCCATTCCCGTGATGCCCGTGACCGACACATTGCGCCTCGTCAGTCCAGACGGCGGTGGACACAACGTGTTGCGCAGCGACTATCGGGTGGTGCAGACACCGCAGGTGTTCGACATCAGTCTCGCCCGCCGTGCCTTCGATCGTCCTTACAGCGAGTCGTTCACCGACGATGCTTCGGTGGTGGAGGCCGCCGGCCACCGTGTGACGATGGTGGAGGGCAACCGCGAGAACATAAAGCTCACTACACCGTTCGACCTTAAAATAGCTGAATCACTCTTAAACGCCCGTAATTGAACGATATATTAGACCAGGACATAAAATTTCTGCCAGGTGTCGGCCCGCGACGCAGGGACATTCTGGAAAAGGATATCAATGTCACCACGTGGGGACAGATGCTCGAATATTATCCCTACAAATATGTTGACCGCAGCCGCATTTACAGCATCCGCGAGCTGTCGGGCGACATGCCCTACGTGCAGATAAAGGGGCGGATACTCAGTTTCGAGGAGTTCGCCACCGGTCCGCGGCAGAAACGCATCGTCGCCCACTTCTCCGACGGAGTGGGGGTGGTGGATATCGTGTGGTTCAGAGGCGGACAATACATATATCAGCAATACAAGATTGGCGAGGAATATATAGTCTTCGGACGTCCCACCGTCTTCAACGGGCGATTCCAGTTCGCCCATCCCGACATAGACAAGGCATCGGAGCTCAACATCTCGCAGATGGGACTGCAACCTTATTACAGCACCACCGAGCGCATGAAGAAGAACGGACTTAACTCTCATGCCATAGAGAAGGTGGTGAAGGCGCTGCTCAACCGCATTCCCGACACTATCCCCGAGACGCTTCCGCCGTTCATCACCGGACCGCTGCATCTGGTGTCGCGCGACACGGCCGTGCGCAACATCCACTATCCGCACAGCATAGACGACATGCAGCGCGCACGTCAGCGGCTCAAGTTTGAGGAGCTGTTCTATGTCCAGCTCAACATAGTGCGCTACGTGAGCGACCGCCGCCGTCGCTATCGGGGCTACATCTTCAGACGTTCAGGCGACTTGCTGCGCACGTTCTTTTATGAGCATCTGCCGTTCCCGCTCACCGGAGCGCAGAAGCGGGTGATGCACGAGATACACGACGACATGCGTTCGGGCGAGCAGATGAACCGTCTGCTGCAGGGCGATGTGGGCTCGGGCAAGACGCTCGTGGCACTCATGGCCATGCTCATAGCCGTGGGCAACGGCTATCAGGCGTGCATCATGGCTCCTACAGAGATTCTCGCCGAACAGCATCTGGACACCATACGCCATTTCCTGGGCGACATGAACGTGAGGGTGGAGCTGCTCACCGGAACAGTCAAGGGACGCCGGCGCCGCGACGTGCTCGATGGACTGGTGTCGGGAAAGGTGGATATACTCGTGGGCACTCACGCCGTGGTGGAGGACTCTGTGCGCTTCTCGCGCCTCGGACTGGCCGTGATAGACGAGCAGCACCGCTTCGGAGTGGCGCAGCGCGCGCGCCTCTGGCGTAAGAGCGTCAACCCGCCCCACGTGCTCGTGATGACTGCCACGCCCATTCCCCGCACCCTTGCCATGACCATATACGGCGATCTCGACGTGAGCGTCATCGACGAGCTGCCGCCCGGCCGCAAGCCTGTGTGCACCATACACAAGTATGACAACCAGACCGTGAGCCTCTACGACGGCATACGCAAACAGATAAGGGCAGGACGGCAGGTCTATTTCGTGTTCCCCGTGATAAGCGAGAGCGAGAAAAGCGACCTCAAGAATCTGGAGGACGGATACACTGCCCTGTGCGAAATATTCCCTGAGTGCAGGCTGAGCAAGGTGCACGGACGTATGAAACCTGCCGAGAAGGACGCGGAGATGAGACGCTTCATAAGCGGCGAGACGCAGATTCTCGTGGCCACAACCGTGATTGAGGTGGGCGTGAACGTGCCAAACGCGTCGGTCATGGTCATACTCGACGCCCAGCGCTTCGGTCTGTCACAGCTCCATCAGTTGCGTGGCAGGGTGGGGCGCGGAGCCGACCAGAGCTACTGCATACTCGTCACCGGCTACAAGCTCTCTGCAGAGACACGCAAGCGCATCGACATCATGTGTCAGACAAACGACGGATTCCGCATAGCCGAGGCCGACCTCAAGCTGCGCGGACCCGGCGACTTGGAGGGCACGCAGCAGAGCGGTGTGGCTTTCGACCTGAAGATTGCCGACATAGCCCGCGACGGTCAGCTCGTGCAGTTGGCCCGCGACGAGGCGCAGAAAATCATCGAGGCCGACCCAAATTGTGAGAAACCCGAATTCGGAATGTTATGGCGGCGGCTTGCCGAACTGCGCGACACCAACATCAACTGGGGCGCGATAAGCTGACGTTTCACGGTGTGCACGAATGACGGCAAAATTGGTCCGAACGTCATATGCGCAAAGGCGGCACTTCTGTTAATAAATGGCTGATTTATAGTTTGTTTGCAAAAAAATAGATAAAATCTGTTAAACCGCGCCTTATTCTGAAAAAATTCCTGTACCTTTGTGATGTTTTTAAATTTTGTGTACAATTTATTGTCCATTATATACCTTTTGAAGGAATAAGTCGTTTATTCCATGTTGATATTGGACTTCTAAAAAAATAAGATTTTGAGAAGATTTGTTAAAACATTATTTATAGGCGCACTATTTGCTATTTCGGCAACGCAAGTCATGGGACAGGACCTTCTTGCCAGACAGGCTCCCATCGACAGAAAAATGAAAGCAGTGGATACGATCATGTTGAGAAATATCGCAGCCAGAGAGGAAATGGAATCTCCGGCAGCCAAGCTCTATGATGATTGGGACAACAAATACGCTCACCGCGCAACCGAAATGCCCGACCGCTACCGCATCGACCTGCGCCATTTCTGTATGCCTACGCCGAGCCGGGTGGTGACAAGCAACTTCGGATGGCGCTGGGGACGCAACCACAAGGGACTTGACATAAAGGTTTATATAGGCGACACCATTCGTGCTGCGTTCAGCGGCAAGGTGCGCATCGTGAGATATGAGCGCGGTGGTTATGGCAATTATGTTGTGATACGTCACAACAACGGACTGGAGACAATCTACGCGCACATGTCTAAAAACCTTGTTAAGGAGAACCAGTTGGTTCGTGCCGGCGAAGCCATAGGACTTGGAGGAAACACCGGACGCAGCACAGGTTCGCATCTGCACTTCGAGACACGTCTTTGCGGAGTGGCGCTCAATCCGGCGCTGATGTTCGACTTCCGCGAGCAGGATGTCACAGGCGATTATTATGTTTACAACAAGGATACTTATGAAGAGGAATCACGCGAGGCCACACGTCTCCGTGGAAAGATAGGCAACGGTGGATATACCGATGATGAGGTGAAAGGCATCGACAACAGCGAGAAGAATTCGAAGTTCGAGGGCAAGGTGCTTTATCATAAGGTAGCATCGGGAGAGACTCTTGAGAGCATCGCAAGAAAGTATGGCGTCTCGGTGGATGAGATTTGCCGACTCAACCGCATACGCAAGACAATGCGTATCCGTGCCGGACAGATACTCAGATATTCTTGATCTGTAAATACGCAACTGAGAATAGTTATAGATAATCAGAATACTTTGGGAATGGATGCCAGTGATGGTACATTCCCATTTTTGTTTTTCCGGACTGTAGGTCTTTGCTCTGTGCGGTTGGTGTTGGCGTCATCGCGCCATGCCGGAGAATCTCATCCGGAGACATTATTATATATTATGGCATGAGAAAACTTATATTGATAATTTTCGTTTTCTGCGCTTTACCGCTGTGTGCACAGAACAAGAGCTATCACGGCGACGGCATTGACGACTATCTGCGCTTCGTTCCGCTGGTCTCGACATACGCTCTGAAGGTGTCGGGAGTGGAGAGTGCGAGCTCGTGGAAACGTCTTGTGGTGAACACGGCTACGTCGTGTGCCCTGACGGTAGGAGTGACGTGGGCGCTGAAATCGGTTGTGAAGGACAGGCGGCCTGACGGTACAGGCAACGACGCTTTCCCCTCGGGACATACTTCTTTCGCGTTTGCCGGAGCCACAATCCTGCATAAGGAGTATGGCAAGGTGTCGCCGTGGATAAGCGTTGCGGGCTATGGCGTGGCCACGCTGACGGCTGTCGATCGTGTGCGCCGCCACCGTCACGAGTGGGACGACGTGCTGGCGGGTGCAGCTATCGGCATACTTGCCACAGAGGCGGGCTATCGTCTGGGCGACCTCATCACGGGTGAGCACAGCCGCTATTCGGTAGGCGTTAGTCCTGAAGGTGTAACGGTGTGCGTGCAGTTGTAATCAATGCTCTTGCACGCAGCATCATTTATCGGTGCATAAACTTGCCTGAAAATGTGCGTGTTTTCGATTTTTTTGTGTAAGTTTGCGTATATCAAACAATCAATGCCGGCTCACCCGACGGTCGGCAACCTTTGACCGCCGGTATGTTGGCAAAAATAAGTAGCGCAAATTAACCAATCGAAAACCATATGAAACTGAAATTCAATATCGAATACAACACGGTCTCGGGAGAGGAACTCATGCTCAACATCCTCGTCGAGGGCGAAGGCAGAAATCATGAGCCGCGTGTCTATCGCATGGCGGCTGCCGACAACCGTCATTGGAGCTGCACTCTCGAGAACTTTCATTCGGAAAGTCATCCCGTGATAGATTATTATTATAGTGTGAGCAGTGGGGGACATGTGACCCGGCGCGAGTGGTTGCTGTATTCTCACAGGCTCGAGTTCTCGGTGCTGAAAGCAACGTCTTACGAGATCAACGACATGTGGATGGACATGCCGGCTGCCTCGTGGCTTTACTCGTCGGCTTTTTCTTTTTGTGTCAATCAGGCTCATCTGCAGATGCCTACGCATACCGATTATGGCTCGGTGGTGCGTCTTGTGGTTCATGCTCCGCAGTTGCGTGAGGGCGAGCATCTTGTCATTACCGGCAATCATGAGGCTCTCGGCATGTGGAATGTGGCCGGGGGAGTGCGCATGACCGAGCATCTCGTAAACGAATGGATAGTAGATCTCGACGCGGCAATCTTCTCCGATAAGGCTGTAGAATTCAAATTTGTTGCCGTGAACGATGCCGATAACAGCATCATTTTATGGGAAAAGGGCAACAACCGCGTGTTCCGCATGTCGTTGATACGTCCGGGTGAGGTAAAGGCTTATTGTCTGCGCAACGCTGATTTCGACATGGCGCCGTGTCGCATTGCCGGTACGCTTGTGCCGGTTTTCTCGTTGCGGTCGGAGAAAAGTTTCGGAGTGGGCGACTTCGGCGACTTGAAGAAGATGGTGGACTGGGTGGCCCGTACCGGTCAGCGAGTGTTGCAGATATTGCCGGTGAACGATACCACGACCACGCATACATGGAAAGACTCTTATCCTTACAGCTGCATAAGTGTCTTTGCGCTCCATCCTCAGTACATCGACTTGTCGCGTCTGTCGCCTATTGCCAACAAGGCGGTCAGACTGAAATATGAATCCTTGCGCGAGGAACTCAACGCCCTGCCTGCCATCGACTATGAGCGCGTGGGCAAGGCAAAGCTGGAATACACACAGATACTCTATAAACAGGAGGGCAAAAAGGTGCTTGCCAAGCCGTCGTTTGCCGATTTCTTCGAGGAAAACAGCTACTGGCTTGTGCCTTATGCACGCTATTGCAGTCTGCGCGACAGTTACGGTACGGCAGAGTTTGCGCTATGGCCGGAGCACAACCATTGGGACGAGAGTGAGCGGAAAGCGCTTTCCGACCCGAAGGACGAGATGTTCCAAGACGTGGCGTTCTATTATTATGTACAGTTCATATTGTACACACAGTTGCGCGATGTGCACGATTATGCTGTCCTGCAGGGTGTCGTTCTGAAAGGCGACATACCTATCGGAGTGAACCGCAACGGCTGCGACGTATGGCAGGAACCTGAATATTTCAACCTCAACGGACAGGCGGGAGCACCGCCAGACGCCTTCTCTGACAACGGACAGAACTGGGGATTCCCCACGTACAACTGGCCGCGGATGCTTGACGACGGCTGTCGCTGGTGGGTGAGACGACTCCGCCACATGTCGGCTTTCTTCGATGCGTATCGCATAGACCACGTTCTCGGCTTCTTCCGTATATGGGAGATACCCGTCGGAGCGGTGGATGCGCGCATAGGTCATTTCTCTCCTGCACTCGGACTGACGCGTGAGGAGATAGAGGCATACGGTCTTCACTTCCGCGAGCAGCTCTTTGTAGAGCCGTTCATCACCAAGAATGTCGTGGCGGATGTGTTCGGAACTCAGGCCGAGAAAGTGGAAAACACTTATCTGGAACATTCGCACAGCGACGTATATCGCCTGAAACCGGAATATGCCACGCAGCGTCTTATATACGCAGCGTTCGAAGGCCGCACGTCGGCCGACGACATAGCAGTGCGCGACGGACTTTGTTCGCTCGTTACGGGAGTGCTTTTCGTGCGCGACCATCAGGATCCGCAGAAGTTCCATCCGCGCATCTCCGCGCAGTTCGATTATGCTTATAAGGCACTCGGAGAGACCGACCGTAAAGCCTTCAACCGGCTTTATGACGATTATTTCTACCGTCGCAACAACCAGTTCTGGTATCGTGAGGCTATGAAGAAACTGCCTGTCATCACGCAGGCCACGCATATGTTGCCTTGTGCGGAAGACCTCGGCATGGTGCCGGAATGTGTGGCATGGGTGATGGACGAGCTGCGCATACTCAGTCTGGAGTTGCAGACCATGCCGAAACAATGGGGCGAACGCTTCGCAAATCTCGACCGTTTCCCTTACCGTTCGGTGTGCACAATCTCCACGCACGACACTGCCACGATGCGTCAGTGGTGGGATGAAGACCGTGAACGCACCAAATATTATTACAATGTGATGCTCGGCATGCACGGTGAGGCTCCTCATCCTATGCCGGGATGGCTGGCACGCGAGATTATCGGGCGCCACATGGCGTGTCCGTCTATGATATGTGTCATTGCCATACAGGACTGGATGGCTATTGACGAGCGTCTGCGTCGTCCGGATGCCAACGCCGAACGGGTGAATGTTCCTGCCAATCCGCATCATTACTGGCGCTATCGTATGCACGTGAATGTAGAAGATCTGATTACCGACATCAGTTTTTGTAAGAACGTGAAGGACCTCGTTGTGCAGGGCGGACGCAGTTGATGTGTCTTAAGATGTGCTTTTTCTTTCGATGGATATCGTTTTTCCATCCGATGAATTACGTCATACCATACAATGATTCACGTCATTCCACTCGATGAACACCGTTTTTCCATTCCATTGGAAGTATGGAATCATCCTGTGGAAAGACAGAAACCGTCATGTGGAACGCATAAAATCAATATTCAATAAATGATATATCATCAAGCGAAAAGTATATTATAAAGAGATTCTTATTGAAATAAAGTCACACGAAATGAATATGATAAAACGAGTATTTTTGTTATTATGTATTGTCGTTGCAGCGTTTTCACTGCCGGCTGATGCCTCGCGGCCATACTCACCGAAGTCGAAAAAAGTGAAGGCGGCGATGAGGGCGGCCATGAACAGTATTTCAGTGGAGGCGGCGAGAGCTCACATCGGTTTCCTTGCCTCCGACTGCTTGCAGGGACGTAAGGCCGGAGAGAACGGCTCGCGCGTTGCTGCCGCATACATCGAATCAATGCTCCGGCAGTACGGCATACGTCCTTTAAACGCCGAATACAGGCAACCTTTTGATATTACAATGAAATTCACGTGGAAGAAAGACAGTATCAATATGAAGATGGCGAACGTCATCGGAATGATACCCGGCCGTAAATCGGACGAGTATGTCATCGTAGGAGCTCACTTCGACCACGTCGGCATAGGCACGCCCGTTGACGGTGACTCCATATACAACGGCGCCGACGACAATGCTTCGGGTGTGAGTGCGGCGTTGCAGATAGCCCGCGCGTTTGCCGAAAGCGGCATACAGCCGGAGCGCAACGTGATTTTCGCTTTCTGGGACGGTGAGGAACTGGGACTGCACGGCTCTGCTTATTTTGTCCGTACGTGTCCTTTCCTCGACAAAATAAAGGGTTATCTCAACTTTGATATGATAGGACGTAACAACAAACCGGACATTCCGCAGTATGTGGTTTACTTCTATTCTGACACGAAACCGGTGTTCGACGAGTGGCTCAAGCACGACATCGCCGAGTACGGACTGCGTCTCATTCCCGATTACAGGCCGTCGGACAAGTCTATCGGAGGCAGCGACAATGTGTCGTTCGCACGTAAGGACATACCGATTATATGGTATCACACAGACGGTCATCCCGATTATCACAAACCGGGCGACGAGGCTCTGCGCATAAACTACGACAAGGTGATGAACATAACGCGCGCCGCATTCCTCAATCTGTGGAATCTTGCCAATATGGAGAACTATTGAACGACCGCGCATACGGCGCACACCGGATGTCTGACACATAGAAAACGCACGCTACAAGAATATTTTCTGTAGCGTGCGTTTCTGTTTATTACGTTATGAATGACGTCGTTCCGGCTTATGATTATGATCTTATGATGTGCCGTCAGTCGCGTTCTTTCAAGACGATATTGCGTTTATACAGTTGCTGAATAGGCTTTTCCGACTTGCGAAATGTATCATATAAAGCCGCGAAATTGGCTCAATAGAGCAACATCACACCTGCAAATGCAGCCCAGCCAATCATCTTTATGGGATTTATTTTCATCACTTTCGTGCCGATATAAGTTGCCACGAACAGCCAGACACTTATCCAGAACTGCCACGGATTCTCATCCACCGACGAGAAGTTTTCCTTTGTCATAAGCATCAGCGCGGCTGCTCCGAGCATTCCCACCACTGCCGGGCGAAGTCCGCTGAACACATCCTGCACCGGCTGAGTATGCATATACTTCAGGAACAGCTTGCATATAAGTATCATAAGTATTAGCGACGGCAGTACGAGTGCGAACGTCGCGGTGGCGCTTCCCAGCACAGCCATGCCCTCGCTGAAGCCTGCGTTGTGTACGGCAGTGTATCCGCAGTAAGTTGCGGAGTTTATTCCGATAGGTCCGGGAGTCATCTGACTGATGGCGACAATGTTTGTAAATTCTGCCGAAGTGAGCCATTGGTGTCTCACCACCGTCTCGGTCTGTATGAGCGAGAGCATTCCGTAGCCTCCTCCGAAGCCGAAGAGACCTATCTGAAAGAATGTTATGAATAGTTGTAAGAATATCATTCCGTTGGTTTTAACAGTTTTCCGTAAAGATAGCCGCCAAGTCCTGCAGCAATGATTATGTATATTGGATTTACTCCTATCTGCCAGATGAGCAGTGCGCTGACTATCGGAATCCAGCAGTTCGTTATCGTTATGTTGGCACTTTTGGCCAGGCTGAACGTAGGAGCGGCGATGAGTGCCACCACAGCCGGTCTGATGCCGCGGAATATTGCCTCCACCGTGGCATTGTCCTCAAAGCGCTTGAAGAACATGGCTATGAGCAGAATGATGATGAACGAAGGCAGGGCCGTGCCGAGACTTGTGCACAGTGCGCCTCTCAGCTTGCGCAGTTTGTAGCCTATGAATATGCTCACGTTGATGGCAAACACTCCGGGACAGCTCTGCGCAATGGCTATGAGGTCGAGAAACTCTTCCTTTTTTATCCATTTGTATTTGTCAACCACCTCTGCTTCAATGATAGGAATCATGGCGTATCCGCCTCCCAGCGTGAACGCGCCTATCTTGAAGAATGTCTTGAATGACTGTATATAAATGTTCGACATGTATTGAATAGTTGTTCTGTGTCGTCTTTTCTGTTGTATGTGAAGGCTCTTGCAGCGTTGCATGACAGCCGTTGTCGTCGTGCGTCAGTCGGCCTTCCGTCTTTAGGGCAAGAAACAGGAACGCGGCCTGCCCGTGTGTTTCCGGGCGGTGTGTGCACGTTCCTGTTTCCTTATAGTGTGCTGAATAATCAGTGCTTCTCAATCCACTTGCGTGCGTTTACGAACGCTTCGATCCACGGTGTAACCTCGTCGTCGCGGTGGTCTGCCGGATACCATGCGTTCTGCCATGGGAAGATGGCACGCTCCAAGTGAGGCATCATTGCCACGTGACGTCCGTCTGCCGAGCAGATACCGGCCACGTCGTAGTCTGAACCGTTCGGGTTGGCTGGATAGCCGCTGTAGTTGTATTTGGCAACGATGTTGTATTTGTCCTCAGACTCAGGCAGAGAGAACTTTCCCTCTCCGTGAGCCACCCAGATGCCGAGCTTGCTTCCGCTGAGCGAACCGAACATCACGCTGTTGTTCTGCGGTATCTTCACGCCGAGGAACGCGCTCTCAAACTTGTGTGAGTCATTGTGGAGCATGCGTGCACGTTTGGTGTGCTCAGGATTGATGAGGTTGAGTTCAACCATCAGCTGGCAACCGTTGCAGATGCCGAGCGACAGAGTGTCCTTGCGTGCATAGAACTTGTCGAGCGCCTCTTTGGCCTTAGGATTGAAGAGGAATGCTCCTGCCCATCCCTTGGCAGAGCCGAGAACGTCGGAGTTGGAGAATCCTCCGCAGAACACAATCATGTTGATGTCCTCGAGTGTCTCGCGTCCGCTGATGAGGTCGGTCATCATCACATCCTTCACGTCGAAGCCGGCCAGATAGAGCGAGTAAGCCATTTCGCGCTCGCCGTTGGTTCCCTTCTCACGTATGATGGCAGCCTTGATGCCTGTGCGCTCGCGGCGGTCGGCAGATATGCCGTAGCTCTCAAGAGTGCCCTTGAAGCCGTCGTTGAACTTGATTTCCAACGGTTGCTTTTTATAGTTGTCGCGTCTCTGCTCTGCGCAACCGTTGAAGCTCTGCTTGCGGTCGAGCAGGTAAGAAGTGTGATACCACACGTCGCGCAGCGCGTCGATGTCGAATGTATGTTCGAAGTCGCCCTTCTTTATGACGATGGTGCGGGTCTTTGGCGTAGGATAACCTATCTTGGCATATCCTATTCCCTCCTCGTCCATGAACTTGGCGAACTCTTCCTTGTGCTTGTCGGATACCTGAACGATAACGCCCGGGTTCTCTGAGAGCAACAGTTTCACGATGTCGTCGTCCTGTATGTCGTGCAGGTTGATGTGCATACCGCCCTCGGTGTTGGCGAAACACATTTCGAGCAGCGTGGTGATGAGACCACCGGCGCTGATGTCGTGACCTGCCATTATCCATCCTTTGGCTATCATCTGCTGTACAGCCTCGAAGCATCCTGCGAAATATTCGGGGTTCTTCACTGTCGGAACATCGTCGCCCACCTTGCCAAGACTCTGTGCGAAGGCGCTTCCTCCGAGTCTCTGTTTGTCGAAAGAGAAGTCGATATGATAGAGTGAAGAGTTCTTGTCGTTCACAACAACAGGCGAAACCACCTTGCGAACGTCGCTCACCTCGCCTCCGGCACTCACGATGACGGTTCCCGGAGATATGATCTTCTCGCCGCCGGGATACTGCTGTGTCATAGACAGAGAGTCTTTTCCGGTCGGTACATTCACCTGAAGCGCGATGCAGAAATCGCTCAACGCTCTCACGGCGCTGTAAAGACGTGCGTCCTCACCCTTCTGCGAGCGGCACGGCCACATCCAGTTGGCAGAGAGTGAGAGGCTCTTCAGTCCTTCGCTCAGCGGTGCCCATACGATGTTGGTCAGCGCTTCGGCAACTGAGAGCACACTGCCTGCCTCAGGCGAAGCCAGTCCTGCCTGCGGTGCATGACCCAGAGCTGTGGCTATGCCTTTGCGTCCGCGGTAGTCCAGAGCAACCACTCCGCAGTCGCTCAACGGCAGCTGCAGGCGTCCCTGACACTGCTGACGTGCAATCTTACCGGTCACGGAGCGGTCCACCTTGTTTGTGAGCCAGTCTTTGCAAGCCACTGCTTCGAGCTGTAATACGTTGCTCACGTATTCGTCGAGTTTCTCAGGCTGCTTTGTCACGTCGCAGTAATCAGCGTCGGCATAATGACGCTCCACAGTCTCGTCCTTCATTATAGTCTTGGGCGAGTGGCCGAACATCTGTGCCACGTCGAGGTCGAACGGACGTACACCGTCGCCCTGTACGAATGAGAAGTGAGCGTCGCCTGTCGTCTCACCTACAACATATAGCGGGGCGCGCTCGCGCTCGGCAATCTTGCGTACGTGCTCAATGTGCTTCTCGTCGATGAGCAGTCCCATACGCTCCTGGCTCTCGTTGGCTATTATCTCTTTAGCCGACAGCGTCTTGTCGCCTATCGGCAGCTTAGTCATGTCAATCTCTCCACCGCACTCCTCTACGAGCTCAGACAGACAGTTGAGGTGTCCGGCCGAACCGTGGTCGTGTATGCTGACAACCGGATTGTTGTCTTCCTCGCACAGAGCACGCACCAGGTTGTATGCACGCTTCTGCATCTCAGGGTTGGCACGCTGCACGGCGTTCAGCTCGATACCGTTTGAGTAGCGGCCGGTATCGACAGAAGAAACCGAGCCACCGCCCAGACCGATGCGGTAGTTGTCGCCACCTACGACAACAATCTTGTTGCCTTTCTGCGGCTCTTTCTTCAGACAGTCGCGGCGTGTTCCGTAACCCACACCTCCGGCGAGCATTATAACCTTGTCGTAGGCGTACTTCTCTTCGCCCTCCTTATGCTCGAAGGTGAGCACCGAACCGCAGATAAGCGGCTGACCGAACTTGTTGCCGAAGTCGCTCGCACCGTTGGATGCCTTTATCAATATCTGCTCCGGAGTCTGATACAGCCACTTGCGCACCGGTAGAATCTTCTCCCATTCGTGAGCCATGCTGCCGTCGGCGTTGCTTTCAGAACGCGGATATGCAGTCATGTATACCGCTGTTCCGGCGATAGGCCATGAGCCTGTACCGCCTCCCATACGGTCGCGAATCTCACCGCCCGTACCAGTTGCGGCACCGTTGAACGGCTCTACGGTTGTCGGGAAGTTGTGGGTCTCGGCCTTGAGCGAGATGACACTCTCGATGTCTTTTACGCGGAAGTAGTCGGATGTTGACTGATCCTCCGGCGCAAACTGCTCCACAACCGGTCCCTGTGCGAAAGCCACGTTGTCCTTGTAGGCTGAAATAATCTTATTGGGGTTCTCCTTTGTCGTCTTCTTGATCATAGCGAAGAGGCTCGATTCCATCTCCTTGCCGTCGATGATGAATGTTCCTCCGAATATCTTGTGGCGGCAGTGCTCAGAGTTTATTTGTGCGAATCCGAATATCTCGGAGTCGGTCAGCGGTCTGTTGAGCTGTGCCTCGATCTTGTGCAGATACTCTATCTCCTCGGGCGAAAGCGCGAGTCCCTCCTGCTCGTTGTATTCCTCAAGATTCTCCACGTGCTTTATCGGTTCCGGCTCGTGGTTCACGGTGAATATGTCCTGGTTGAGTCCGTTGTACATGCGTTGCAGCATCGGGTCGTGCTCAGCGTCCTCGCTCTCGACCGGGAAGAACTCTTCTATACGAGAAATGCCGTGAAGATTCATGTTTTGTGTAATCTCTACGGCATTCGTACTCCAAGGAGTGATCATCTCGCGGCGCGGACCCACGAAGTATCCTTCCACCGTTTCGCCCTCGATGAGCGTAGCGTCACCATAGAGCCAACTAAGTTCGTTGATTTCGTCTTTACTGAGCTGATGGTCAACATCTGTTGCTATCACGCTCTGTTGGGGAGTCTTGAAAAAGAGAATCATGATTTATAATGTTTTGTTTCGTTTTGTTCTGTGTCGTCACGCCATACTCTTGCCACAGTGCGACAGGCAATGGCATGCGTCATTCGCATCATTACGTTTGGTGAAAACTCTTTGTAGAGGTTTTCCTGTTGCAAGGATAGTGCAGACAATGCAATAAGAAATCATTCTTAAATTGCTGAGTGCAGCTTATCTTCTGCAAAGATAATGCAAACGAATGCAATATAGAATTTATTCTTAAATTGCTGAGTGCAGCTTTTCTTCTGCAAAGATAATGCAAACGAATGCAATATAGAATTTATTCTTAAATTGCCGAGTGCAGCTTATCTTCTGCAAAGATACACCAATTTTCTGATATTTTATTGAAAAACCAAAGCATATATTTCATTTATGTGTCCATAAATGGCTTTATGCGGCGTTGCGTCGGTCTTAAATGTAGTCAATGGATTATTGAGATGTGTGCTCAGCTGCCGCGGTATGTGGAATATCCGAAGGGCGAGAGCGTGATGGGCACGTGGTAGTGGTTGTCATCCTTTATGCTGAACACAACATCGATGAACGGATAGAACGATTCCTGCTTCTTCGCCTCGAAGTATGGCGCCGTGAGGAACGTCAGTTTGTATGTGCCTTTGTTGCTTTCGCCGTCCTTCTGTTCGAGAAAGTCCTTCACCCGGCCGTTGTCATCGGTGACGCGCCGGTCGATGACATTCCACGATTTGTCGGCGTTCATCTTCGACAACACTATGGTAACGCCTGCCGCGGGGCGTCCGCTGTTGATGTCGAGGATGTGACTTGAGAGCTGATACGATTTTTCCTGCGCCACCGACACGGCCGTGAACAGTAGCGACAACATGGCTGCGAGAATAAGACTGCGTTTCATAGTCGTTGTTATTATGCGTTTGATGAATGTCCGCAAATATACTTATTTATTTGTAATCCGCAATGTATCAGGCAGTTTTATTAGATGTGTCAGCCGTTTTTATTAAGAGTATGAGTCTGTTTTGATAAGATAATGAGTCTGTTTTAATAATGTTATCAGCCGTATTTATCAAAAGAAAAATATATGCTTAAAAAGCCGTCAGAACCTGAAACCGTAGAAAAGGCGCGCCCGCCACTTCACGTTCTCCACGAGCAGTTGGTCGTGGTCGCCTATGTAGAAATTGTTGATGACGGCAGACATGCCTATGAAATTTTTTCTGAAATGTCGCACCACGGCTATGCGTCCCACGTTGGTGAGGCTTGGAAAGCGGAAGGGCGTGTGCAGGCTGGTGTCGCCTACCTTGAATCTGCCGCGGGTGACTATCATTATTTGTGGCACGGCGGAGATGTGGATGAGCCACCGGTCGTCTATTACGAAGTTGTAACCGTAGCCACCTCCTATTGCGGCACTGACAAACCAAAGCCGGCTACTGTCGCTTCCCGGCACCGCGCCAGCCGCAGTCTTTATCTCGGCAGCCATGAAGGTGACTCCCGCCAGCCACGATCCGCTGCTGCACCGTTGTATCTGCGACTGTGTGAACGCCGCCGGAATGGAGAACCGCCGGTGGTTGAAGGCATAGTATCCCGTGGCGGTTATCATCTTCATGCTCACCGCTCCGGCTACCACATCATAGTCGGTGCCGTTGGCTGTTGCCGTACCCTTGTACGTCTTTGTGGCCACCATCACCACGTCGCCGCCCACTCTGTTGCCGTAGGCATTGAGGTTCAGCTCAATGTCTTTGTTGCGTCCGGCGAGCTTGGCCGGGTTAAGCGCGAATCCCAGTGACAGTCCGCGGTAGCTCACACTTGCGCCCGCCGTTATCTTCATGTCGGTTCGCAGTCGTGAGCGCAGGTCCAATCCGTCCACCGTTCCCTGTGTGTTCAGCGCGTTACCCGACACGTTGGCGCGCAGCTTCACGGTCCATCGCTGCTGCGGCTTCGTTATGTACGCCGTGTCATATTTGTGCTGTTGTATTCTGTCGCGTGTGTCGAGCACAGCGTTTATTTCCTTCGCCACCTTCCGTGTCCATGTGTCCGATGTGCTGTCGGCAGGCACGACGGTTTGGGCGGAGACACATATCACGGCCGTGACAGCCAGAGCTGTCATGGTCAATCGTGCTGCCGTAAACTGCCGGATGCGGTATATGGCATTATGTGTGATACGTCTTTCCGTCATTCCATTCCTTATTTCATGATGCGACGGGCACAGACAGATATACCGTACTGCCGTTATATGTCGTTTTTTATCCGTATTTCTGATTTATGTTTACTATTATAGTATATGTTACACAACGTCATTCATTCAGTTTGAACCGTCCGAACTGACAATCGGACGCACCTTTATGTTCTCGAATTTCACCTCACCGTTGCGTGCGAAGAACCACAGCTGGCCGCCTTTCTTTTCCGGCAGTCGGTTGACTATGCAGCGCCGGTTGTCTATGCATACGTCTATTATGTCGTCCTTCATTACGATGGTCAGGGTCATGGGTTTGTCGAGTCCGGTCACGGCATTGATGGATGCGTCGTGCAGACGCACTGTGCGGTTGTCGGGATTGAACGACAGTTTGTAGCTGTTGATGCCTTTGTCCTCGGAGCGGAGGAACATGCCGAACTCCTCGTAATTGCCTGACGGTATGACGTCGAGGGTGATGATGCAGTTGTAGGGCACGCCCGTGGCATGCGCGCCGCAGATGTTTCCGCGCGCGTCTATGTTGATGCAGTCGGGCGATGAGGCTGTCGCTCCGTCGGTGGTCGTGAAGTTGAGGCTGAGCGGTTCGGCCGTGTGCGGCATCACCTCCTCGGGAAATTTGGTGGCGAGGTCACCGTTGTCGAGCTGTATAGCCTCGCGCATCGCCACGCATCCGCCGAAGAGCTCGCCTCCGGAGTCGGTGTTGCCGTTGCGGCTCGGCACCCATCCTGCCACTATGCGTCGCCCGCCTGTGAACGCGGCGGTCTTTGCCACGTTGACCCACGGTTCGAGCAACGCCTGTGACTCGGGATATTCCCACGGACCGTAAGGCGAGTGCGACTTGAGATAATAGGTGTCGCCGCCCTGACCATAGACGAGATAGTACCAGCCGTTCCACTCGAAATAGTCGGGACACTCGGGCACCTGTATCGTGCCGGAGAGCACCGGTTCGCGCACCTGCCACGTCTTGAGGTCGGTCGATGTCATGTGTACCAGACATCCGTGACCCTCGTTTATCGGTGCCTCGTTCTTCTCGCTCGACACGAAAAGGTGGAACGTGCCCTTGTCGTCTATTGATACTTTCGGGTCGCGGAAGTTACGTGTGCTGTAGCCCGGTGCGGATGTGTAGAACGGGTTGGGCTTCTGCTTGGTATATGTCAGCGCGTCCGGGCTGGTGGCGTAGCTCAGCTGTTCGTTCACGCTGTTGTCGGCTGTCAGCAGACGGGTGGCGTAGAAGGCGTAGAACTGTTTGCCGTCGTTCACCACCGAGCCGGTGCAGATGGACTTCTCCCAGTCCTCGTCAATGCCGATTGCGATGGGGTGGTGGGTCCATGTCTTGAGGTCGCGCGTGGTAGTGACGCACCATTGATGGCCGCCGAGTCCGTTGAGCGAGGCGTGGTGGCCCTCGTCGAGCAGCCAGTACAGATAGAACGTGCCGTCGTGGAAGAACGGAATGCAGTCGCCCACGAACTGTTTGCCTCCTGCCGGAGTGAAATACTGCATCTCGGTGGGTTGCACCGAGGGGTCGAATGTGGCCGCCTTCTGGCTGTATCCTCTTGCTGCAGCCATTGTAAGAGCGATTGTCAGGATGATGGATTTCTTCATATTTCGGGGTTTTTGATTGTTGTTCCGGTTGAGGCTTGCGTCGTCCTTGTGCTCAGGATTTAATCCAAATCGGTCATCAGACCGCACATGGTTTTATCTGTTTGTACATTCATGCTTCCAGTCGTCTTTTGTTTTCTATCGGCGTCTTTGTGTCTGTCCTTTCTTGACATAGCCCGCTATGCCTGCAAAAAAACTGATGAAAATACGCTCAATATAAAGCAAAAATACCGACTGAATCCTAATAACCTATTTGGGTTTAAGTTTTCAGTCTTCTCGTTTCGTAGTGCAAATATATGCAGTAAGGCAAAAAGATGCAAGATTATTATGCTGTAATGTTGTGCGTAATGCTAAAATATTGTTTACATTCATGTATGTTTTTGTTCCCGGCAGGCGTTTTTCTTTGGTTTTGCCGATGCTTCCGTTATGGAAACGTTGTCGCCTTGGATATGTTTTCATAGTCGAAAAAGTCCACATTGTTATTGATTATAAATTTTAATATTCTATTTCTTGTTATCTGAAAGTATAAGGCCTTTAAATCTTTTAAATGTTAAGAAATAATAAAACAAGCACCCTGTGTGCCGCGTTATTATAAAAAAAAGTTGTTTAGAATTGCTTATATTTGTAAGAGGGAATATCCCTGTTCTCCGTGATGTTTTAATTTAATAATAGTGTATTATATGAAAAAACGTTCAAACCTTATTCTATTTTTATTGTGTGCAGTGATATTTATTTTCTGCGGATGCTCTACATATCGTGTCATCAAAGACGCAACCGACCATGAAGAAGGACGGCTCATCATGAAAGACGGAACCGAGTATGTGGGCCGTGTGAAGATGCCTAATGGCAAGACCAAGAAGCTCCGGATGAGGACAACCGACGGACGCAAGGTTAAAGTACAAAACACTGAGGTCGGTGTTTTGGGAGTATGGAAGAAGACCCATCCCGAGACTGTCTCTTTCCTTGTGTGCCATCCATACTACACAATAGCACCGTTCTCTACTAAAAAGAAGAAAAAGATGAAACCCAGATGGATGAGTCTTGAGGCTACAGGAAAATATGTGGAGTTTTACGCTCTTGGTGCCAATTACAGCATAAACTCTAAAGGTGTGTTCAAGGTTTCTTCTTCAATCTACATCACATATCTTGCACGTAAGGCCGGCGAAGAATATGCCGTTGAAGTGGGAGTGTACGGAGGAAACAAGGAATACATGCGCAAGCAACTGATGGAATATCTGTCCGACGACCCTGCTCTGTGCAGCCTCATAGAGGATAATGAGATTGAGCCGGACGACTTCTCGGAGCTTGCGGATAAGTATCGCCCGCAGAATTCTGAGAATATGGAGGAGTTCCCGAAAATGAATCTGTAATGTCCGGAAAGTGATTTTCTGATACTGAGGGCATAATACTGCGGTAGGACATGACGCCATAATGCCGGATCCACACATGTGGGTCCGGCATATTTTTTACATTACGTGCCGTGTTTTACATAAATGTAAACATGAACGTTAATGATAAGCCTCATATTACCACAATATTATATGCACATTGCCGCAATAATAAATCCGTGTTGCTATAATAACAGATTCTTATTACCATTATAATAAGCCCACGTTCACGCAACAGATAGGCCACAACCGCAAGCGTGGGGCATGTTTCCGGTTCGCAGGATAAGATATTCACGTGCCTTCTCTCACGCATGGCGCAGGCGCTATCTGGGAAAAATGGAGAGGCGAACTTACGATTTTTCTTGACTAAATTTTTACAAAATATTTTCGCAAAAGAGGTGTGAATGAATGTTAAATCGGACGAAATGAAGGCTCTTTCGGTCATGTCGGTCTTGTGATATACCCTATATCATAGTCTGAAAACATTCATCCGGCGTTGCGATATTGCCCATTTTGCAGTGCGATAAAGCCCATTTCAGAGGCTGAAAAGCACCATTTCGCACCCCAATATAGGCCATTTCGCAGGCCGAAATGGTGCTTTTCGCAAAGCGATGAAATACCTCTTAAACATAAATCATTGATATTCAATATCTTACGAAAAGCTCTTATTTTCCGCGTATTTGCGCCCGAAGGAAAGTCCGCTCGCAAATACGCGCTTATTTTTCGGGGTATATCGGGAAATCCGGACCGGAAAACCAGAATCCGGTTATAAATTGAAAGTTGTCCGTGTTGTTTTATTCAGGCCAAAGAAAACAATGCCGTTCCGTGATGTAAACAGACGTTCCACATACAGACCAATCCCCTCATAATTCATACCGATGCTAAAAATATACAGATTGACGAATTTTTTTATTATATATTTTCTTTTTTTATGTTCAGTGTTGTTTTTAATATAAAAGTGTTACGTATAAATGAATTTATCTGTGTACCTTTGTACTCGCATAATGAAAAAGACACTTTAAAACCTATAAATATTCAATAAAAACTGTTATGCAGAAAAAAGTTCTATTATTCGCTTTCGCTTCGTGTCTGACGCTCGGCACCGTGTCGGCTCAGAACAACGAGGGTAAGACAATGAAAGCCTACATGGTGGCTGACGCCCACTTGGACACACAGTGGAACTGGGATATCCAGACCACCATCAAACGCTATGTTTGGAATACTATTACTCAGAACCTGCATTTGCTCAACAACTATCCTGACTACATCTTCAACTTTGAAGGTGCGGTTAAGTATTCGTGGATGAAGGAGTATTATCCCACGGAGTATGAGCAGGTGAAGAAGTATGTCGAAAACGGCCGCTGGCACCTCACAGGCAGCGGTTGGGACGCCAATGAGACAGTGATTGTGTCGCCTGAGTCATGGCTGCGCAACGTTCTGCTTGGTCAGAGCTTCTATCGCAGCGAGTTCAACAAGGAGTGCACCGACCTGTTCCTGCCCGACTGCTTCGGATTCAGCTATTTCATGCCTACACTGGCAAACCATTGCGGCCTGATAGGTTTCTCAACACAGAAACTGGGATGGCGTAACCACGCATTCTATGAGGGCGGCAAGAAATATCCGTTCACCATCGGACTGTGGCAGGGTATCGACGGAAGCCGCATCATGCTGACCCACGGATTCGGATATGGCGAGCGCTTCCCCGACGCCGACATGTCGAAGAGCAAGCGTCTGATGAAGGAAATATCAGAGAGCCCGCTCAATATGGTTTACCGCTATTACGGTACGGGTGATATGGGCGGTTCGCCTAACATCCCGTCTGTACGTGGTCTGGAGAAAGGTATAAAGGGCGACGGACCGATACAGATAATCAGCGCTACCAGCGACCAGCTGTATAAGGATTTCCTGCCGTATGAGAACCATCCGGAACTGCCTGTACACAACGGCGAGCTCTTCATGGATGTTCACGGTACTGGATGCTACACCTCACAGGCTGCCATGAAGCTCTACAACCGTCAGAACGAACACCTCGGCGACGCTGCCGAACGTGCTTCTGTAGTTGCCGAGTGGTTGGGAGAGAGCGCTTATCCTCTGCGCGACCTCACCGAGAGCTGGAAGCGTGTGCTGGTACATCAGTTCCATGACGACCTGACCGGAACAAGTATTCCGCGTGCATACGAGTTCTCCTGGAACGACGAGCTCATCTCTCTGCAGCGCTTCTCAAACAGCCTTACAGCTGCCGTAAGCGGAGTGGCAAGCCGCATGAACACAAATGTTTCAGGCACACCTGTAGTGCTTTACAACACCGAGGCGTTCCCGGTAAGCTCTGTTACAAGCATCTCACTGCCTGACATGGCAGCTGCATACAACGTGACCGACGCCAAAGGCCGCAAGGTTGCTTCACAGGTCGTTACCGATTCTAAAGGCAACCGCACCCTGCTCGTTGACGCAAGCGTTCCCGCAACAGGCTTCTCTGTATATAGCGTGAAGGCCGGTGGAAAAGCCGCTGCCGCTGTAGATAAGAGCACCAACGTGATTGAGAACTCTGTATATAAAGTGACTGTTGACAAGCTCGGTAACATTTCTTCTCTCGTTGACAAGCGCAACGGTAAGGAACTCGTAGCCGCAGGCAAGTCGATAGGTCTCGTAGTGTTCGACGACTGCACCTCTGAGGCATGGCCGGCATGGGAAATACTCAAGCCGACAGTGGACAAGGATCCTGTTGAGGTGAAGGATAACGTGAGCGTGACAATGGTTGAGAACGGTCCGCTGCGCAAGTCGCTGCGCATCACAAAGAGCTATGGTGACTCTAAGATAAATCAGTACATACGTCTTTACGAAGGCAGTCTTGCCGACCGCATCGACTTCTACAACGAGGTTGACTGGCGTTCGCTCAACGCTCTTCTCAAGGCTCAGTTCCCGCTCAGCGTAAGCAACGAGAATGCGACTTACGACATAGGACTTGGTAGTGTGGAGCGTGGCAACAACCGCGAGAACAGCTATGAGGTTTATTCTCATGAGTGGACCGACCTTACCGATCGCTCGGGCGATTACGGCGTAACCATACTCAACGACTCTAAATATGGTTGGGACAAACCTAACGATAACACGATACGTCTGTCACTCCTTTATTCTCCGAAACCGGGTGGCGCATACAAGTATCAGGAGCGTCAGGACTTTGGTTATCATGAGTTCACATACAGCCTGGTAGGTCACAAGGGTGGTCTCGACAAAGCACAGGCCGTTCAGACTTCAACTGTTCTCAACAGCCCGCTGAGAGCATTCGCTTCATCAAAGCATAAGGGTGATCTCGGACGTGAGTTCTCATTCGTTTCTTCAGACAACGCCAACGTGATTGTACGTGCTCTCAAGAAAGCTGAGACAGGTGATGAGTATGTAGTACGTGTATATGAGAACGCAGGCAAGGAACCGCAGACCGCAAACATCACGTTCGCTTCGGACATCGTTAAGGCTGTTGAGGCCGACGGTACTGAGAAAGAGATAGGCGCTGCTTCGTTCAGCGGCAACAAGCTCAATGTCAGCATCAAGCCTTTCAGCGTCAAGACCTATCGTGTGACTCTCGCAGCTGCAAAGAAAGATAAGGACGGCGCACGCTATGCCGACTCTAAGGCTCTTGAGCTTCCGTTCAACAAGAACTGCTTCTCATTCAACGAATTCCGCGCCGCTGCCGACTTCGAGGGTGGCAACAGCTATGCTGCCGAGCTCCTGCCGAAGGACGGACTGACAGTTGACGGAGTACACTTCACATTTGGTGAGATGGACACAAACAACGGACTTGCATGCGACGGCGACACAATCAAGCTGCCGGCAGGCAACAAGTATAACAAGGTTTATGTGCTCGCAGCTTCTGCAGCAGGCGACCGCGATGCCACATTCACCGTAGGCAAGAGCAAGCAGACCGTCAATGTTCCGTTCTATAGCGGATTCCTGGGACAGTGGGGCCATGAAGGTCAGACAACAGGATATCTGAAGAATGCCGAGGTTGCTTACGTAGGTACACACGGACACTCTGAACTTGGCGACCGTGTATATGAGTACACATACATGTTCAAGTATGGCATCGACATACCGAAGGGTGCTACACAGATCATTCTTCCTGCCGACAAGAACATCGTTCTGTTCGCAGCTACTGCAGTGAAGGAGGACAACAGTGTTACACCGGCCGGCAAACTGTTCAGCACAGGCAACAAGACCGACGATCCAGACAAGGGTGCTGCCGAGCGTCCTAACCTGCTCAAGGGTGCGAAAGTCATCGCCAAGTCGGGCGAAGTGAACGCAGAGGAAGGTGCTGCAAACCTTATCGACGGTAACAACGAGACAAAATGGTGCGACACCAACGACGCTCCTAACTACGTGGCATTCGATATGGGCAGTGAGAAGACCTTCAGCGGATGGCAGATTCTGAACGCCGGCGCAGAGACTTCTGGTTACATCACACGTTCTTGTCTGCTGCAGGTGCGCAACAGTCTTACCGAAGAGTGGAAGACAGTTGACATGATCGACGGCAACACAAGCAACGAGGTTATGCGCACTATCAATCCTGTAACAGCACGTTACGTCAGACTCTATGTCACAGGTCCTACACAGACCATAGGCGAAGGCGCAGCCCGTATATACGAATTGAAACTGTTCTAACAGACAAAAGTCTGTTTTTACAGAACAGAAATACAGCACGGGCGGCTGTCACCGTAGGGTGGCAGCCGCTTTTTTCGTGTGCCTATATGCCGGTCATACGATGCTCCGCTTTGCCAATATGTGGGAAACCGTCATCCCTTGTTGTGGACGGTGTGTGAGCAAAAATGGTATAATTGTAACTTTTTGTAAATGAATTTGCTTTATATTGGAAAATATGTTAGGAGTATTGTTGTGTTTATTGAATTTTTATTATTTTTGTATTATACTAACTTTAATATAATTATGTTGAAAAAAAGATTTTTTTATGTTTTTGCATTAGCTCTGTTTTGCAGTTTAGGCAGGGCGCAGGTCAAGCACAAACTTGTGGTTCAGACAGTAGATGATCAGACAGAGGAGTACAAGCTGGAGAACATCAGCAAAATTACTTTCTCTGATGATTACATGAACATCACCCCTTGGAACAGCATGCGAAGTGACAGCTATGCATTCGATATCGTTGCGCGTATGTATTTCGTTGAGGATGAAGACACCACGGACGGTCTGTCACGGGTGAGCAAGAGTCCATTATCGTTCTTACTTTCTCAGGCAGGACAGACAGTATCTGTCAGCGGAATGGAAAAGCCGGCGGACATGTATCTGTATGATACTGCCGGAATGGTTAAGGGCAAAGTAAAGAACTGGGATGGAAAGTCTTACAGCATCGCATCGCTTCCTGCCGGTACATACATAATGGTGGTAGGAAATCATCCGTTCAAGTTTGCCAAATAATTCAATCCATATTTAAACTTAATACTTATATAATATATAGAAATAAAATTTACACTTATGAAAAGTCTTTTTAAATCGATTATATGTAGTGCTCTCGTGTTGTTTGCAATGCCTTCATTCGCACAGACAGAGCAGATGACAATACATTTCAAGAACGGAGACAAGGTTGTATATCCGGTCACGGATATCGAAGAGATAAACTACTCGGTCATAGACACTCCGGAGCCTGTGAAAGAGGTTGAGGTAGGCGATTACTACTATAGCGACGGTACATGGAGCTCCGGCAAGGAGGCACCTCTGGCCGACAAGACTTGTATCGGTATCGTGTTCTGCAAAGGTCTGTGCCCGGAGGCTGAGGACGACTGCGAATACAAACTGAAGGATGGAGTCACTCCTCTTGACGAGGTTCACGGATATGTGGTAGCCATCAACAACGCTGCCGAAAGCGCTGCATGGGGTTCATGGGATGCAGATGGTGATGAAGGTGTAGGTACTTCATACGACCAGACCGACTTCAGAGGCTATTCCAACACACTGGCTATCAAGGCTAAAGCCGAGGCTAAGGCCGGAGGATTGAGCGACGACGCAGACAACAACTATCCTGCAGCCTACTATGCAACAGAGGTTTACGAATCAACCGTTCCTGCTCCGGAAAGCAGCACAGGATGGTTCCTGCCGTCAGCATTCCAGCTGAAGTACATCTACAACCACAACGAAGAATTCAACGACAACTTCGAGAAGGTTGAAGGCGGAAAGGCTGTGTATGGACGCGACGCAATATACTGGTCAAGCTCTGAGTGCTTCAAGAGCAGTCTCAGATACTGGGCATACATGGTAAATCTCGATTCTTCAAACATCACTCCGGGATATATCAGCAACCAGGCAAAGAAGAAGACTTATGAGGTACGTTCTATTCTTGTATTCTAATTCTGAACGAAGCAGTTTATGAGACTAAAGTATATATTATTGTTGATGGTTCTTGTGCTGAGCTCTTCGCTTTATGCACAGAAAGTGAGAGAAGTGAAGCTGAAACTTCGCAATCAGCCCGAACCGGTGAGCTATCTTGTTTCGGACATAGACAGCATCACATTCTCAAAGTCTGAGAATCTTCCTCACGGACCTTACAGTGTCAGCGTATCTAATGTCACGGCAGTATCGGCCGTAGTGAATGTCGTTCCCGACAACGATGCCGAGCCATACTATTTCGATATTATGTCAAAGGCCGACTATGAGGCTGCCGGCGGTGACCTGTCTTCCGTAATGAACGAGTTTATCCAGTATCTGGAAAGCATATACGGATTGAGTAGCAGTGAGGTGGCTTCGATGCTTCAGAGCCATGGACAGGACAGTGACACCTTCGATGGACTTACGCCTGATACCGAGTATTATGCGTTTGCCGTAGGTCTTTCAGACGACGGTACGGTGGGTACGGATGCGTCGGTCATTTCGTTCCGTACATCAAGAGGTGGTGATCCGGCACAGTGCACATTCGACATCAGCACCGGATATGTAGGCACAACTTATGCACTTATAAACGTCGTTCCGTCTGATGCTACCGTTCCTTATTATTGCGGAGTAGTTCCTGCCAGCGAATATACGTCTGATGCGGACCTCGTTGCGGCCAATCAGGCAGAGCTGAAAGACATGGCCGAGTCGTTCGGCTACGACATCGCCAGCGTCGTGAAGGCTGTAGCTATGTATGGTGAGAACGAGATGGATGAAGACGGTCTCCAGCTTGGTACAGAATATGTGGCTTATGCTTATGCTATCGGTTCCGACGGCGGAGCGACAGGAACAGTCTATACTCGCCGCTTTACGACAGCTGCCAGCGAGTCGTCCGACGTGAAGATAGACATATCATGTCCTAAATATTTCGACGGTGACGCACTGAGCGAATACAACCCGGAGAAATATTCACGCTATGCTGGCTATGTTGTCGTTCCGGCTTATGTCACGGTTGACGATGTGAACGCCATGCATTGGTATGTCGGTCTGACCGCAGGCGATGCGTCAGATCCTGCCATGTATCCGGACGAGACCGTGATATATGCACTCGTGGATAATGGTGCCGGCGTGGTTGACAAGAAAGAAGTTACCTTCATTGCCAACTGGGGAACAGCTACATTCCTTGGAGTAGCACAGGATCATAGCGGAATATTCGGAGACGTTGACCGTCTGACGATGACTTTCGACAAGGCCGGTGCCGCTCCTGCCGAGGAGTTTGAGGCTGCGCAGCAGGCGGCTTCAGCTCAGTTCCGTATGAAAGGGATGAAGCGTGCTCCGAAACATCTCTACGAAATGTTGCGTGACAAGAAATCAGTTAAGTAAATTTTCTTATCATATCAATTAAGTCGGTCCGGTGTCAGAGTGTTTCTGATGCCGGACTTTTTCATTTTATATATATGCCTCTGACACAACATCCATAAGGCACCGGTGTATGTTACAACGGTGAGGCAACCGTTTTTCGGCTCATCAGACAAACAGTTGTGGAAAATAAAAAGATTATACCCGCATTGTGTAAAATGCAATGTCAGACTCTTCAGTAATCTTTATGCGTTCAGGTGGAAATGTTCACTGCTTTTTTCCCACATCCGATATCCGTGTCTTTCAGTGAAAACCCGGAGAATGAATTACAATTTTTCTAGACTTTATTTTGACAAAATATTTTCGCTAAAGAGATATGAATGGATGTTAAATCGGACGTTATGAAGCCTGTTTCGGGTTGAACCACCCTTTGATATACCCTATATCGTAGTCCGAAAAAGTCCGTTTCGTTTTATGATATTGCCCGTTTCGCAGTCCGATTAAGCCCATTTCGGGGGCTGAAAAGCACCATATCGCACTCCAATATAGGCCATTTCGCATGCCGAAATGGTGCTTTTCGCAAGGCAATGAAATACCCCTTAAACATAAATTGTTGGTTTCCAACACTTTACAAAAGTCTCTTATTTTCCGCGTATTTGCGGCGATGGAAAGTCTGCTCGCAAATACGCGCTTATTTTTCGGGGTAGAACAGGAAACTCGGGAGGAAAAATCAGAATCCGCTTATAATCTGAAAGTTACCTGTATAGTTTTCATTTCAGTTTTAACCCAAATCGGTCATTATACCGCATATGGTTTCATATAATTTATGCATTTATGCTTTCAGCCGTCTTTTTGCTTTCCATTGGCCTCTTTTCGTTGGATTTTTCTTGACATAGCCCGCCATGCCCGCAAAAGATCCAATGAAAACAAGCTCAATATAAAGCAAAAATACAGACTGAATTCTAATGACCGATTCGGGTTTAAGAAAACGGTGCTCGTCCGACTGTTTAAAACAATTTATCAGGTATCGGAGACAGTTTATTCGATACGGAACTTCAGTTTTTCCATTGAAACCAATATCCGTTTTATTTCTACGGAGCCGCTTTTAGTGTCAGTGCGTGGGGTGGTGTGTACGCTGTTCCGCTGTTCACGATGGTTGATGTTTGTCGTGCGTGCCGTCATATTGCTCAGAACACAGTATGTGGCAGCTCCCGACACGCAATAAACAAGTCCGGAACATATGGCATTAACATATATTCATCTAATAAGAAAAACAACATACGGAAATTATTATTATATTTGCATTATCGCAGTGTGTGCGCCGGTGTCGTGCATAAGATATGTATTCAGGACATGACGTGCATGCGCGTGTATGCCGGTATGTGTGACCCGCTTTTGGGGATCAACGGCTTGAATAACATAAGCCTTATAACGTGATAATGGATGAAAAATACTCGGACACCAGCTGTATGAGCGTAAAAAACGGCATTAGAATGTCCCAATATAGCAAAAAGATGTTAATGGCGGCTCTGCGAAGTTAAACAGTATTAATCTAATCCAACATTTTGACATTTCATTCGTCATATATGTAGCTTTACGATTGAGCAAAAATAAGTATTAACTAAACAACATTAATTTAGGTATGAAAAGAACAAACGTAGTTATTTTGGCTGTTGCTGCCGGAATGATGCTCATGACTGGCTGTGCCAGCAAAAAGGATCTTGAGAACTGTCGTTTAGAAAATAAAGAATTGATGGGTAACTATCAAAGCACAAAGGATAAACTCTCGGACACCAATGCGCAGCTTGCCGCAGCACAGGCACGTGTGAAGTCACTTGAAGACCAGCTCGAGCGTCAGACCAAGGACTATGCAGCATTGCAGCAGTCGCTCGACAAGAGTCTGACAAACGCCGGTTCTAACAACATCAACATCTCTAAACTGGTGGACCAGATAAACGAGTCGAACCAGTACATACGCCATCTTGTTGAGGTGAAGTCGAAGTCTGACTCGCTCAACCTCGTGCTCACAAACAACCTCACACGCTCGCTGAGCAAGGAAGAACTGAAGGAAGTTGACGTACAGGTGCTCAAGGGTGTGGTTTACATCTCGTTGGCCGACAACATGCTTTATAAGAGCGGAAGCTACGAGATAAACGACCGTGCTGCTGAGACACTGAGCAAGATTGCAAAGATAATAATGGACTATAAGGACTACGACGTGCTCATTGAGGGCAACACCGATAATGTGCCGGTGAACACATCAAGCCCGCTGATGAAGAACATACGCAACAACTGGGACCTCTCTTGTCTGCGTGCTTCAAGTGTCGTGCAGTATCTGCAGAACAACTACGGCGTGAATCCGAAGAGACTTACTGCCGGCGGACGTGGCGAATACAACCCGCTTACCGACAACTCTACAGAAGTCGGCAAACAGCGTAACCGCCGTACGCAGATAATCATAACTCCTAAGCTGGATCAGTTTATGGATCTCATAGACAAGGCTCCGGAAGGAGAATAAGCATTATGTTTGTCGCTTTTATGTGAAAACATAAAAAAGGAAGACCAAAAAATTTTTCAATTAGGTATTAGGTATTATTGTAAGCTTTAAGGTAGCGCGCTTTCGTGAGAAAGCGCGCTTTTTTTATCTATGCGCCGTGTGTGTTCTTGTGTTACGATGTTTTTTGCTAATTTTGCCGATTGAATGAAAGACATATCATGAATATGAAGAAAAATAACGACATCATCTACGCCTTGAACGACAGACCACCGTTGCTCGAGACCATTTTCGCGGCCATGCAGCACCTGCTGGCCATATTTGTTGCCATCATGACTCCGCCGCTTATCATAGCGTCGCAGTTAGGGTTCGACCTTCACACCACGAGCTACATGGTGTCGATGGCGCTGTTCGCCTCGGGCGTCGCCACATTCGTGCAGTGCCGCAGGTTCGGACAGGTGGGCGCAGGACTGCTCTGCATACAGGGCACGAGCTACTCGTTCATCGGTCCGGTGATAGCAGCCGGCATGGCGGGCGGTCCGGCAGTGATATTCGGAACGTGCATGGCGGCGTCGTTTGTCGAGGTGATAATAGGACGCATATTGCGCTATGCCCGCAAAATCATCACTCCGGTGGTGTCGGGCATTGTGGTTACGCTCATCGGACTTTGCCTTATCAAGGTGGGCGTGTCGGCGTGTGGAGAAGGCAATGCTGCACAGGCTGACGGCACGTTCGGCAGCATGCGCAACCTGATGTTGGCCGGACTGGTGCTGCTGGTCATCGTGTTCTTCAACAGTTGCCGCAACCGCATGCTGCGCATGAGTTCAGTAGTGATAGGTCTTATCGTGGGCTATGTGGTGGCATGGGCAATGGGCATGATCGACTTCTCGTCGGCAGGAAGCTACGCAGGCTTCTATCTGCCGCAGCCGTTCAAATATGGCATCGACTTCGACTGGTCGGCATTCATATCGCTGAGCATCATATTCGTTATAACAGCCATCGAGGCTTATGGCGACATAACCGCCAACTCGCTCATCTCCGGCGAGCCCGTCGAGGGCAAGGTGTTCGACCAGAGAGTGTCCGGAGGCGTGGTGGCAAACGGTCTGACATCGTTTGTGGCTGCCGTGTTCAACTCGTTCCCCAATTCCATCTTCGCCCAGAACAACGGCATGATACAGCTCACGGGCGTGGCAAGCCGCTATGTGGGTTATTTCATAGCGTTGTTTCTTGTCCTTCTTGGATTGTTCCCGGCTGTGAGCCTCGTGTTCTCGCTCATGCCTGAGCCGGTGCTCGGAGGTGCCACGCTGCTAATGTTCGGCACGGTGGCTACGGCGGGCATACGCATCATTGCGTCGCAACCCATAGGCCGCAAGGAAGTGTTGGTCATGGCCGTCAGCTTCTCGCTCGGACTGAGTGTTGAGCTCGTGCCCGACATCCTTGCGGGACTTCCCAAGGAGGTGGCAAGCATATTCTCGTCGGGTATCACCACCGGTGGAGTGGCGGCCATCGTTTCAAATCTGCTTATAAGAATAAAAGATCAGGACTGAAGCAATATCATCGTTATGCAATCAAGATTGAAGGGGTATGCGTGCGGCATAGGAGCTGCCGTGTGTTACGGTACCAATCCGTTGGGCGCACTGTTCTTGTATGAGGATGGCATCAATGCCAACTCGGTGTTGTTCTATCGTTTCGCGCTTGCCGTGGTGATGCTCGGGCTGCTCATGGCGGTGAAAGGCAAGTCGCTGCTCGTGAGCGGTAAGGAGCTGGCTTTGCTTGCCGTGCTGGGCGTGGTGTTCTCCACGTCGTCCATGTCGCTTTATTTCAGCTTCTGTTTCATGGATGCCGGCATCGCCTCCACGCTTCTTTTCGTCTATCCTGTCATGGTGGCTGTCATCATGGCTGTGCTTTTCAAGGAACGGCTGTCGGCCGCCGCGTTGTTTGCCATAGTGCTGGCTCTTGTGGGCATTGCCCTGCTTTATAATGGTGACGGTGGTGTCAGGCTGAGCACTGCCGGCGTGTTGCTCGTGATGCTTTCGTCGCTCAGCTACGCCATATACATAGTGGTGGTGAACAAGTCGCCGCTGCGCATATCGTCGCTCAAGCTCACGTTCTATGTGTTGTTCTTCGGTATGCTCACCATCTTGGCCAATTCGTTTGTTTCGGGCATACACATACAGATGCTCACCACGCCTCGCATGTGGCTGTGTGCATTCATGTTGGCGCTGTTGCCTACGGTGTTCTCGCTCGTGCTTATGGTGATAGCGGTTCATGAGATAGGCTCCACGCCGACGGCGGTGATGGGAGCGCTTGAGCCGCTTACGGCTGTAGTGATAGGTGTGACGGTGTTCGGTGAGCAGCTCACGGCTCGCCTTTCGGTGGGAATAGTACTTATATTGCTGGCTGTTATGATAATAGTTGCCGGAAAGTCGTTCTCTCCGGCAAGGGTGATTCATGTGGTGAGCTATCTCGGCCACGTCATTTCCAAGACATGGAGATGGAAATGACGTGGCTACAAAGCCAAGGTTTAGAAGTGGGTCATGAATTCTACTACGATCTTGTCGCGCTCTGACGGTTTTGCTATTGCGCCGTCGCGGTAGAAATATTTCTCATAGTTTATTCTTATGTCGCTTATGAACGGCTTGCAGAAACTCAGTGTAAGACCGCCTGTGACACGCGAGCGCTGGTAGTCGTTGATGATGAGCGAGCCGGCCGAATTCTGCTCGCCGTCGGTGTAGCGCATGCCGTCGCTGTGGTCGCTCATGTAGTCGTAGCGCACCAGCGGAGTGATGTATTTCAACGCTCCCTTGCGGAGTTTGAAGTCGTAGCTTGCGAACGCGTCAACGGCATGCACGTTCTTGAATGCGTCTTTTGAATAGTGCTTCAGCAGATATTCGGCTTCTATGTGCCAGCCGTGACCGTGATAGTATGCTCCGGCGTCATACATCATGACATTGATATGGTCGGGTCTGATTTTCTGTGTGCTCAATGTGAGGTTGAAGCCATGAGGAAAGAACATCTGCGCTTTGGCGGAGAAGTTGATGTTGTTTGTCCAGAAATCTTTCTGGTTTGTCAGTCCGCTGCCGTTGAACGCTCCTGCTTCTAATTTTATGGGGAATCCTACATTGAGGTTATAACCTATGGCTGCACCGACGTCGCGCACGTTGCCCACCTGCTTGGCGATGAATGAACGGTTGGCGAAATACTGCTGGTTGGGCGAGCGGTGGGCATCGATGGTGAACGGCACACGCATCTGTCCTATGGTGAACTGCATCGACTTGGTCGGAGTAAGTCGGGTATATGCGTCGAGCATCTTGATGGCACCTTCGTCGCAAAGGTCTATTTCGGCTTTGTACGAGATGAACGATGTTATGTTTCCGTCCACGCTTATACGTGCGTTGCGCACCTGGAAGCGCCCTTTGTTCTCCTCGGTCTGATACTCATATTTGCCTCTTATGGTTCCGTGCAGATGAGGTGTGTAGTCTGTCTTTTCTTCTTCCTGTGCCGGGGCGTTGCCGGCTATGCACGCACCGATGGCGGCAAGGGTCAGCATTTTTGCTAATCTCATGTGTTTTGTTTTTATTTAATTAAATATGGTGTGTACTTTTATATGTGCCGACTCATCCGCGTCCCGTTTGTCAGCGCTGCAAAGTTCATGTTTTCATTTTACGTTCCCGTGACACACATATTACATAAATGTTACATCTTAAAAACTTCATCGTCGGCAGATTGCTGCCTGCCCTCCGTGCCCTCAGGCGGGTGTAATGTATCAGCCTACGGGATAGGAACGTGTATTACTGCGACTTTTAAACCGAGGATGAAATGATAACAGAATACCACAATTCAGACCGTAATGTAAAATTTAACTATTATTATGTTAATAAATTATGACTATAATAATGCTGTTAGATAAATATTTTATATATTTGCCAACGACTATTGAAGTGAACTTAAATTGTGTGATGAACAACTAATAACTTGACAAAGAAACCGATAACTGAAAACAATATAACCAGATGAAGGAAATCGGTCGCTTTTATTGAGATTATTAAGAAGCTTAAATTTTGTTGGAAGAAGTGTAAATGCGTCCGGCGGACGTGTGTACTATTTCAAGGATATTATTAATTTACTATTATTAACTAAAACTAAAGGCTAAGTATGAAAAAACAATTACTTATGTTGGGCTTGGGCCTATTTGGTAGTGTTACCATGTATGCCCAGTTGTCGTCGCCGTTTACGGGCGCGCAACCATCTGACGTAGTCGATTCAAAGGCTGACTATTATATTTATAATGTCAAGTCTGGCAAATGGCTGCAGAACAATGACGACCACGCATCTGATCCACCAAACAATGCTTCATTGTGGACAACACGTGCTGAACTTGGAACAAGAGGTATTGACTGGGAGGTGAAATGCCTTGTGCAGGATCCTTATGGCAATATGTATCAGCTCAATCCTAAGTTTAATGGTAATGGAAGTATGAATGCTTCCAATCTTTACCTTGATACAAATGAAGGTGTAACGCAGTGGGTTCTCGAGCCGGTAAGCGATGCAGGTGTGCCAAATGCATTCCGTATCTGCGCTAACACAGGAGATTATCCGTATCTCTATGTAGGAACTGACGGATGGCTCGGAGCATCTGTAGATGGAGAAAACGATGGTGAGAATGACGTATGGCAGCTTGTTACAAAAGAGGAGCGTCTCGAATATATGAAGAAACAGGCTGAACTCAATGGCAGTGCAGACGCAACATGGCTTATTGGTTGTCCTACTTTCGCCAACCAGGATAAAAGATACAGCAATTGGGTGGCATCAGTCTCAAAAGGTGGACACGATGACATCATTACACACGGACCTGCTAACGGATACAGCGGCGACGGTGCTGTAAACTGTAACAGAATATATGAGATATGGAGCTCATGGAATGGTTCTCTGACACAGAACATCAAGGAATTGCCTGATGGAACTTACGGTTTGAGCGTTCAGGGATACTATCGCGAGGGTTCTGCAGACGATGTTAAGGACTGGAATCAGGGTGAGCCTTTTGCTTACGACCTTTGGTCAACAGATGCCGAACATCATTATGCATCATATTTTGCTAACAGTACGAGCGCTCCGTTGATGTCTATTTTCGATGGTGCCAAGGACGCAAAAGAAGCAGGTTATGAGTATAACGCGAAGAAGACCGATCAGGAATGGGGTGATGTGCTTGAAAGCGGCAAGTGGATTCCTAACAGTACAGACCAGGCTTCTTATGCTTTGTTCTACGGTGCTTACCTGAATCCGGAAATCAAGACTTCTGTCGTAGGCGGTACTCTTTCTATCGGTGTTAAGAAGGACCAGGGTGTGAACGACGACTGGATTATCGTTGACAACTTCAAACTGACATATTATGGCTCTGCAGTTGATCTCACTCAGGTTAAGGCAACTCTTGCACAGGCTATCGAGGATGCCGAGGGTGTTACTGCACGTTCTACCGATGCCATCAACAAGATATTCGATGATGCATTGGCATCAGGAAAAGAAGTGTATGCAAGCTCTTCTGACGCTACAGTCATCGGCGATGCTGCAAGCGCTATCATGAATGCTATTGAACTCATGAACAGTGAGGCTGGTGTTAACGGAGGATATCTCGTACAGACTGTCGCTCTCGCTCAGAACGAGAAGGTTGAAGGCGATGCTATGACTGCTGCCGAGAATGTTGCTGCTAATGGTACTACTGTGGATGAGATAAATACTGCTCTCAACGATCTGCGCCTGGCACGTCGTCTGAACGCAGCCGATAAGCAGGAGAATCTCTATAAGGGCAACACTCCAGTTGCAGGAAATGCTTATTATCTTTATAATGTAGGTCAGAAACGCTTCTTCTGTGGCGGTGATGACTGGGGTGCACACG
Source organism: uncultured Prevotella sp. (assembly GCA_900554695.1). GTDB lineage: Bacteria > Bacteroidota > Bacteroidia > Bacteroidales > Bacteroidaceae > Prevotella. The sequence continues at coordinate 49,606 of USHV01000019.1, forward strand.
CAGCTGTCGGATTCCCGGGTGTTATGGTTACACTTGTTGATACCGGCACAGACGGTACTTTCGTAATAGATACTCAACTGCGTAATGGTGAGAACCAGCACTATCTGAACTATGGTGGATATTGCGATACAGGCGATCAGAATCAGTGGACATTCGTACAGGTAAGTGACGGTGTTTATAAGATTAAACGTGCGGACGTTACAGGTCTTAGCGAAGAAGAGGCAGCCAACAATCAGTATCTCCTCGGCTTCCGTCAGGGCAGCTACGATGCAGTGGATACCAATATTGCCGACAGCGAAGATCCTAATAACCTTTGGGTTCTTGTAACTAAGGAAGACCGTGACGCTCTGCTTGAGACTGCAACAGAAGAGAACCCGGTTGACGCTTCTTATCTGATCAAGATGCCTAACTTCAACCAGCGTGAATATGAAATCACCGGTGGATGGGACAATACCGACGCTTCTGATTATGCTTGGGAGCATGTTAATGGTGCTATTTATGGACGTAACGAGCGGAAGAGTGATTTTGCATTCGAATGTTTCAATCAGGATCCGCTTAACCTTATACAGACTATTTATGACATGCTGCCGGGTTACTATGTACTTTCTGTACAGGGATATTACCGCGACTGCACTGAAGTAGATTACACACAGGCTATTGCTGCCGGTGGATATGAGCCACAGCGTCTCGCTAAGCTCTATGCTTTGGACGGTAGCTTGAATGAGTTCTCTACAGAACTTGTAACAATCGAGCAGTATGCAAACTACGCACCGGGTTATGGCTGGAACAGTAACACTACCGTAGGATGGATTCCTAACAATCCTGAGCAGGCTACTAACTACTTCCAGGTTGGTGCTTATAAGAACAGTGTCCTCGTTAAGGTTGCTGATGACGGAACTCTCTCAATCGGTGTTAAGAAAGATGGTGGTATCGAGAAAGACTGGGTATGTATTGATAACTTCCGTCTGACTTATCTCGGTGAGCAGACTCCTACCGGAATCAATGGCGTGACAGAAGATGTTGAAGCTGTTAAGGATGGTAAGATCTACAACCTCCAGGGTATCCAGGTTAAGGATGCTACACAGCGTGGTATATACATCAAGAACGGAAAGAAGTTTGTTGTGAAATAACGTCTTTTTCCTCAATACATTTATATTATAAGTGGAGAGTCCTTCCCCTGTTTCAGAGGGGAGGACTCTTTTTCTGTTATAAGGATACTCCATGTCTTATCATAATATATCGGCATCGACGTATATCCTGTTAAATGTCATAATGCTATAAGGGCAGGTGCATGCCTGCGCGCTTTAAATGAATAGAGGTTACATTCATATCACGTTCTCATATAATCTGTATCGTGTTCCGAAAAAGTCCATTCTGAGCCGGAATATGGAAGTGGTATAAATATAGTTCTAATTATTTTTGGTCATGAAGTGTCATCTAATTTTGAGCAACTTTCTTATATTGCAGACTTTTTCTTCTTTATGAAATGTGAATATAGTTTTCTGAAGTATGAAATAAAGATAAACGATGGCATTTCTGTTTTATTTCATACAGAAAACAGATGTGTTATATATAATAAGGTGTAATATCCACTATTAGGATGCTTATTTGTAAATAAGTGTTAAATTTGGTCTAAATTTTAAATTTTTTCTGAAAATATTTGGAGTATTAGGTAAAAGTGTATACCTTTGCATCCGCTTTCAGGAACTAAGTACTGAAGCAACAAGAAAGAGTTCTTTGAACAAGATTACATAAAAGACAGAGAAGTAGTACAATGAGCACGGTTTCCTTCCTTTTTTTAAGGAATGGGAATCAGAGGTAAACGAACCGTCTAATTTATTAGATGTCAGGTGCTTTTTGAACCGAGAGATACGGCGGTCCTGGACAGAGATAGATTCCTCTGCCGCGGATTCTTTATGAAGAAGCGGTAGTAGATAAAGATATTTTACAATGTAGAGTTTGATCCTGGCTCAGGATGAACGCTAGCTACAGGCTTAACACATGCAAGTCGTGGGGCAGCATGGGAGATGCTTGCATTTCCTGATGGCGACCGGCGCACGGGTGAGTAACGCGTATCCAACCTGCCCTTTACTCCGGCACAGCCCGTCGAAAGGCGGATTAATGCGGGATGCAGTCAGAGAGATGCATATATGTCTGACGAAAGGAATTGTCCGGTAAGGGATGGGGATGCGTCCGATTAGCTTGACGGCGGGGTAACGGCCCACCGTGGCTACGATCGGTAGGGGTTCTGAGAGGAAGGTCCCCCACATTGGAACTGAGACACGGTCCAAACTCCTACGGGAGGCAGCAGTGAGGAATATTGGTCAATGGGCGAGAGCCTGAACCAGCCAAGTAGCGTGCAGGAAGACGGCCCTATGGGTTGTAAACTGCTTTTGTACGGGAATAAAGTTGGCCACGTGTGACCATTTGCATGTACCGTACGAATAAGGACCGGCTAATTCCGTGCCAGCAGCCGCGGTAATACGGAAGGTCCGGGCGTTATCCGGATTTATTGGGTTTAAAGGGAGCGTAGGCCGTCTCAAAAGCGTGTTGTGAAATGTCCCGGCTCAACCGGGGATGTGCAGCGCGAACTGTGAGACTTGAGTGTGCGGAAGGTATGCGGAATTCGTGGTGTAGCGGTGAAATGCATAGATATCACGAAGAACTCCGATTGCGAAGGCAGCATGCCGCAGCACCACTGACGCTGATGCTCGAAGGTGCGGGTATCGAACAGGATTAGATACCCTGGTAGTCCGCACAGTAAACGATGGATGCTCGCTGTGAGTCAGTTGTGATTTGCGGCCAAGCGAAAGCGTTAAGCATCCCACCTGGGGAGTACGCCGGCAACGGTGAAACTCAAAGGAATTGACGGGGGCCCG
>USHV01000020.1 GCA_900554695.1 uncultured Prevotella sp.
TCGTCTCCTATAACCGTTTTGTAGAATTGGAAAAAGAAGTGGCCATCCCATTGGCCCTGTTCATCAAGAAGGTGCTTTTAGGCAAATGTACAGGTGTCAGCTTCGTTGACTCCACTCCTTTACGGGTATGCAGGAACCAGAGAATCCATATCCATAGGACGTTCAAAGGGATAGCACAAAGAGGTAAATGTTCCATGGGCTGGTTCTTCGGCTTCAAGTTACATCTCATATGCAACGAACGCGGAGAGCTCCTGAATTTTATGATTACTCCGGGTGATGTGGATGACCGTAAACCCCTTGAATACAAAGCCTTTGTGGAATTTATCTATGGAAAGCTTGTCGGCGATAAGGGATACATCGGCAGGAATCTTTTTGAGAGACTGTTCGTCGACGGCATACAACCATGAAAAGTCCTTAATGGAATATCTTCCCCTTCACTCAATCGTGAACGAAGCCAACGCTCGTTGATTTCCTCAAACGTGATTTTTCTGGCTCTGTAGATAGTGTCTACTAACCAAATGTATTTGTCAAATAAATCTTTTGTCATACTATTCCTTTTGTGAGTTCCTTCTACAAAATCAGCTATTTGAACAGTTTTTCAAGATGTTCTTGAACCATTTCCTCCGTTTCTCCGTAATAAGTGATTTCCCAAAGCAGTCCGGCGGTCAGTTCTTGTAAAGTGATTGTTACATCTTCGTCAATATGAATATCCATACCTAAAAGGGCAGACCAGGGAGAGTAGCTTGCCACAGGGTAATAATCACTGTTTTCGTCTTTTGGGTTATAAACAGAGCAATTCATATCAATCATCGGTGAGCATCCTTCCCACCTTGATACCAAATAAATGGCATATTGGGATTCAGAAACATCATGCGTGTGAAGTTTTTGATATACGCTACGGTAAGCCTCCCAATTAGCGTGTTGCGCTTGTTTAGGCTGATTCCGTTGATACAAGGCTTTAAACTCAGGTAAGATGTCATCAAAACTGAACCGAGTGAGCAAAGATTTGAATGTCAGTTGTTCCATAATACAATGTTTTGAGTTCGACAATGCAAATATCGCATAAAGTTATGCCAAACTAAAGCATACACTAAAAAGATTTTGTTTTTATGAGAAATAAGCAGTCCTGTGCTTCCATTTGGCATAAGGTGAACTTATTTTTGTCACATCATTCAATAAATAAGACGATTATGGATTTATATGCAGAAGATTTGGCGGATTACATCTATCAAGAAAATAATGTGGACAAGAAACGTGCTTTGCTGTTGGAAGTGGAAGCGGAAATCAAAAAGCTCATGGGCGAACAGGAAAAGGGCAGCCTTGATTTGAGGCATATCGGTGCAGCACAGATAGAAAAGATACAAGATTTGATAGGCACACGGAGCTTGATTCTTAACCGGATGTTCCAAGCCACTTCGCAGGAAATCCAACGTTTTGAATCAGTAAACGAATTGCTGGATAGTTTGACCAAAAAGATGTATCATCGCATGGCAAACCTCTACCGTACATTGATTGACAGCCCTAAAGATGAATCTTTTGATGACGATTATGTGGTTTCCGGCACGCTGAAATATGTGTATAATGACGAGGATTCCATATTGATTTTACCGGAAGATGGTCATTATGGTTCCGATTTTGCTTATATGATTGAATTGATTTACCATTTGCTTGAGGATTACAATGGGGGACTTCCCGAAATCGAAGAATGCTCCTGTAATTACTCGCCTCAAAACACTTCCGATATGACGGATGAACAGTTGCATTGTGTGGATGTATGGGATGATGGAGTGACATGGGCGGAAGGACATTTACGCCGTCCGGAACTGAAGCATATTATCGTATGTCATGCCGTACACGACATTTGCACACACAAGCCTTATTCCATTCCGGACTTATTGCGGTTAAATGATTTTTGGGCGGAAGCTCATCTGATCTGCCAGCATATCATAGACCAAAACGGGAAACGTTATAACCCGGATTAATCATTTGTTTTGCAAAGTGCCTGAAAGGTGGAGATATTGCCAAACTTTGTGCTCCACTTTTCCTCGCATAGTCCCCCTTTGGAATGCACATGACCGAAAATATGATGTTTCGGTTGGTATTCTAAAACAGTTTGTTTCAATATCTCACTACCCGTACCTTCATCCAATATGCCTTTGGGAGGAATGTGGGTAATCAAGAAATCCGTTTTGTAAGGCAATCCACATTTCCCTCCTAACCATTGCATTTGCTGAATCATTTTGCTGGAAATGGCATAGAAAGTAATACCGTCATATTCTATACCGCAATCTTCAAGCAAAGTTACATTTGCAGATATCAACCGGCGTGCTTTTTCCGGACAAAGGTCGAAAATGATTTCGTGATTGCCCGGCACAAACAAGCGAAGCTGTGTCGGACAGGAAGAAAACCAGTCAAAGAAATCACTCAACCCGTCCTCTTGAAAATCCGATACGACATCCCCAGCGCAAATCAGAATATCTGTGCCTTTGGGGATGCTTAATTTTCGGTGCATACCATGCGTGTCCGAAAATGCAAACAAATGTTTTCTTTTATAATCCAATCTCATTCGTATTTCTCCTGTCTTTGGCGAAGTTTCTCCCAAAACTCCCGTTCTTCCCGAACAATTTCTTCTGTTTCTTGCCAATGCGAATAAGTCATCTCAGAGAAACAGTCACAAAACACGTCTGCCCAAGTCACTTGTGGAAGCATCATCCACCCTTCCTGTTCTCTTATCTCAACAGGCATATCCAATGTCTCGCTCCACGGGGTGGAATTCATAAGAACATCTTCAAGGGCTTGGTGGACGTATTTCTTTTCACGGCGACTATAAAGCCAATAATAGGTGTAACCGCCTTCGCAAACGATACGATCAATACCGGTATAGCAGAAGTCCTTCCGCGAGCGCATATCGTCAAACGCTGATTTATACTGTGCCAAAGAATGGCATTTTATAATGGGATATCCCCCTTCTTTCATTTTGGCTTTCACCCCACTCCAATCCATGCAACGCATATAATAAGAGAGTGGAAGGAAAACAGGTTCAAATGAGGATTCCGTGATAGGTTCGCACTCTTCCCCTTTATTACTTTTTAGTAAACTATTGAGAGAAGCAATCTTCTGGTTAGGATATTGAGTATTCTTCATGCAAACTTTGACCAATGCCGAGTATCGCGGATGCCAATCCAAATGACGCAGCGGATTATCCGAACAATCAAGCTGCGTAAGGCGGTTGTTTTTTCGGATATTCAATGTACATAGTTTATTCCCTCGGCAAACCAAACGCTTCAACCTTGGATTCAGGGAAACATCCAAGCGCTTCAACGCTTGATTGACACAATACAGGTCGATAAGTATCTGGCATTGCGTTACATTCAACGCTTTCAGTGTACATGTCTCACAGGTGTAATGGAAAGAAGTGATAGTATGTGTTTCATCACTTCTCAAACAGATGTTCCATTCTCCTTCCCTCGCATACGTATGTTCCGCATGGAGTTCTTCTCCTTTCTCATTGTTTATCTCTTCCACTTGCCCGTCACCCCAATCTATCGTGAAAAGACAATCGCCATAGCTGATAAACGAGAAGCCACAGACGGATTCCGATTCTTTTGCAGTAACTGTCATCCGTATCTCATCTTTTTGTTCAAACAGAAGCTTCTTCAAGCGACGGAACGAACGGCGTGTAACCAAGACTTGTTCATTCCATTCATCAGAAGCATGGTTCCAACATTTTTCATGAATTATTTTGTGATAGCATTCAAAAGCCTTTTGCAAATCCTGCTTCGTGCCGATGCCTTGCTCATACATTCGTCCCATATTGTAATAATCTTCCGCTTCCACGTAATAATGGAATGCCTTTTCAGCATCAAGCGATACACCTTCACCCCGTTCATACATCCGAGCCAACCCGTGTTTATCCTTACCAAGCCGATAGCATCGCAATGCAATGTCGTATTCCTGAAGGGCATAATGAATATCTCCTGCCCATCCTGCCACTAAACCGCCAAGTTGCATTCCGATTTCCGTCAACTTGTTCAGTGCGTCCTGGTTCCCTTTCTCAGCTAAATCGTTAAGCAGCCTTATGGCATTCTTTCCTGTATATCCTTCTTTCTTTTCACGCTCCGTTTCATAATCCAACAAAGACAAAAACCAATCTGCATGAAGCAACTTATCCAACACGAGATGAATATGTGCCGCCACCCCATCGGGATGTTTAGAAAGACCTGTCAGCATAAAACATAAACAATATGCCGCATCCAAGCAACCACTGTTGGCAAAAGGTTCAATCAGGTTGATAGCTTCGTTGAACTTCTTATTGCGCAATAACTCGTTAAATTGTTTGCGTACCTCCTCGCTTAATTTGTTTTTCTCGTCCATAATTATTCCGCTTTTAGTTGTACAATAGGGAAAACTTGACCTCATCTTTCCATCCATTTCAATGCAAAGATGAGGTCAAGTTATGCCAAAGTAGTTCACAAGTTATTCTTTCTTCAATAGTTTGTCGATGTTTTCTTTGATGTCAGCAAGGATGGCTTTGTAATTGTCCCAATGGCGCTTATCTGATATTGTAGAGTTGGGATGGTGGGTCTTGTAGGCTAATCCTACTTCTTTTATTGGCAACTTGGCTACATCATGTACCGACAGTCCGCCAAGGGGTAATGGTTCACCGTTTATGGTAAAGTTTTCTTTGATGTACTTATAGTATGTATTTTCTCCTGGTCCTGTAAAAAATATGAGGATGTCCGGTTTTAGAATCTCAACTTCTTGTGGTATAACATGAAAGCATTTGCGTTCAATCTCGTGTGTCTTTGTATCTACCGGTCTTCCTTCCACTGTCGATAATTTGGAAATGTTGTTCCATATCATGGAGACTCTTTTGTCTGGATAGGCTTGCAATATATCCTCTCTTATACACGACATGATTCCATTGATAGCAAAGCGGAACATTCGTGTGTTGCCTACTTCGTCCTCGTTAAAGTAACCTCCGTTCCCTTCCATTACATATTTATCGTCAAGGAAGTTTTCATAACTTCCCATGAGGTCGCCCATATCCAAATCTTTTTCCCATCCATGTGTTTCTTGACCAAAAAACATAATTTTGATGTCGGCTTTCGTGTACCACTCTTCGTGTTCGGGAGTTTCTTTTTTTGAATACCAATTAGGGTCTTTTTCTCTTTCTTCCTTTTTCTGACCTGACCGCAATAAAGAAATCAAGAACGGACATTGCAGTTTGTCTCTCAGCCCATTGGCTTCGAGTTGTTCCATAAAGCTTTCCCAATGCTTGTTGTAAAGCTCTGTTAATTGTGCTGATAATGTTTCCATTTGTTGTAGATCTAACTATAAGGTTAGTAGTTTATTTAAACTTATTGCCTTCTGCATTTTGTGAATATATTTATCCGATATTGATGTGATGGAATAGTTTCATCTATATATATGCCCCATTTAACCTCGGTACCGGCAGAAATTTGTTGCATAAAATCATTTATCACATTCATAAGCTCAGTTGCCTCCTCTGAATCATCTAACCAATCAGTAAACTCGATTGCAAATATAATCATTGCCACATCATCTACAGATGAATATTTCGCTGGAAGTTTTTTGCACCACTCTTCTAACAATTCGCTTCTCAAGAAATCCACACTACCAGTAAGCGTAAAAAAGTTTATGTTTTTAGAAGGAGTCGGATATTCCAAGAAGGCTCTCAAGTCATTAAAGTCGAAGCTTATCAGACAATAACGAAGTACCATTCCCACAAATGCATCCGTAAATTGGATAATTTTCCTATCTGCTTTTTGGAACAATTCCGTAAACGTATTACATTGAAAGTCATCGTAATCTACTATATGAAGACCATCTACCATTGGTTCCAGTGCCTTTAATAATCCTAAGGCATTCTTTCGCTTTTCTTTTCCCTCAGATGAATGGGGAATTGTTGCCACTAAGATGATTGCTCTGGATTGCATCTCTTTTGCTTTCCCAAGAAACGACCTTATGCACCCTTCTCCTGTTCCTCCTCCGAGACATACCACAAACACTGTTATTAGTTTGTTCTTCAAAATGTTCTCTATCACAGGAAGTGAATTATTACATTCATACTCCGCAAGAAAACGATTTTTTCCACTGCCCAATCCTTCCTGTCCAATCAGGTATTTGTTATACAAGGACAATTCGTTCATTTCTTTCCGATTCATGCCAAACGCATACAGTCCCACAAGTCCCACATCAAGGAAGCAGCGTTTTCGCATTTGGTCTACTATACGGCTTGCTCCTCCTCCAATGCCCACTATAATGGAGGAATATTTTGAATTACGCGAAGGAAAATTAAATATTATATCTGATTCTTCTTTCATGATTCTTTTATTTTGATGATTCTTTTTAGCCAGTGAATTAATGCGAATATAGACATTTATCTCAAGAATGTTTTCATTTTCAATGAAAAATATCTACAAAAAATATCTTTGTCGCAAAATTAAGTTGAAGATATGCAACATCGAAGCACAAGATGAAAGAATTTATACTTATACTTTGCTATATTCTCATTAATTTTTAAGGTGTATGTACTGATATGGCATATCTTGAACTTTATTTTGCAACCAGAATCTTTAAAAGCAGAGTGATTATGATGGTGAAAGAATTAATCATGGAAGTGGAATTTGATGACTTGCTTCCTTATTTAAAAGAAATTATAGTCGGACATTTTGACAATATTTATGCTTTCCGGGAAGCATACGATATTCTTCGGGGTATGAAGCCCAACCCTGAGTTCATCGGGAAAGTTTGGATAGAACAAGAAGAGGATTGGGTAAGCGTGCAGTCTTTAGATGGGGATTCTTGGGAAAATGAATTGGCTAAAGAACTTGTTTTATCCAATAATGCTACTCTAAGTAAAGAGGAAATTGCCGCACATTGTATATACGACATCACCTTTTATGGTTTTTCTCCGGCGGAAATAATTGAAAATTTTTGGAAAAGCCATGGTACCATACAAAGCAAAATGGAACGAAGGGAATCCATCATACAAGAACTTACTGTGTCCGGAAGCAGTTTCACGTATAAGGACTTAGCCTATCTATTGCAAGTGGAATACGGTACACGATATGATTATCATTCCATTGCCAACGGACAAGAGAACCGATTAGCCTATATTGCTGAATCCATGACCAAATATCAGCAACTTGATCTAAGCCGATACAATGATGCCGTCGTTTGCATTCGTGTTTCTGCTCAATACCCGTTAAGCAACAAGGCACTGGAAGATTTTAAACGTAATGTCCGCTCGTGGCTGAATTATGAAGACATTCAATTTGGCATTATAACAGAAGATAGCGATTGTAAAGAAGCAATGGTTACATTGTTATTGAATAAACAAGCATAAAAATAAAACATAGCAAAGGGAAGATTGCCGTTCATTCGAGTAAACAGATGAAAGCAGGAACAAACCAAAACAAATTATTTTCTTCGCTATTTTATGTTTGATAGCATTTATTCTCCAATCCCAACGTCAGTAATCCGTCAGTGAAAGAAAGCAAAAAGGAGCTAAGCCAACCGCTTAACTCCTTCATTTTCACCAGTCGGGGTGACTGGATTCGAACCAGCGACCACACGCCCCTGGGAACGATGCCGTGGCGACAGCTGTTTCAGGATGCGCATCTGCAGAGACTGATAGAATGTGGGCTGGAGAAAAATACCGATCTGCTCGTGGCTTTGCTCAGAGTGGATCAGGCAAAGGCACAGCTGAAGGCAGCCAAGCTTGCTTTCCTGCCGTCGTTGTCGCTGTCTCCGCAAGGCACGTTGACGTCTGTTGACGGCAACAAACCCACGAAGACTTATGAATTGCCGGTTGAGGCCAGCTGGGAGATTGATATTTTCGGCATTGGCATCGCTCATACAGCCGATATTCAATCGCGGAAAACTTGTGTCAAACCTGCGTGTGGCAAAGGACGAGGAGCAGATAGCGCTGCTCGAATACAAACAGGCGTTGCTTGACGCCGGACAGGAGGTGAACAATTATCTGTATGCGGCCGAATCGGCACAGCGCAGTCTTGAGAGTCACAGCAGACAGTGTGCGGAACTTGAGCGTACGGAACAGACGTCGGACGCGCTTTACCGTACGGGCAACGCCACTTATCTTGAACTTCTCTCGGCCCGGCAGAGCCTGCTTAACGCGCGCCTCAGTGTGATAACCGACACGTATTCACGGTGTGAGGCGATAGTTAATCTTTATAGTGCCCTGGGCGGAGGGTGTGAATGAGGATATCCTTTTTTTCAATTTTTTCATAGCAGTAGATGTGCAGTAATAAACTGCGCGGGGCTGTGCCATAATCACGGCACAGCCCCATTCATTTATTGCAGATACAGTATGTTTTTGTCTAAATGTCCGTTATGCCTTTAAGGCGGAACATCTCGAAGTCCTCGTCGTCCATTCCTGTCTTGTCGAGAGTGACCGGACGGTTGTGGTCGTTGAGGTAGTGGCGGCGTCCCGGCGTATAGAATCTGCTTGCCACCGACAGGCTGTCGCGGCGGTATCTGGTCTTTATGCCTGCCAGCTGGAGCATGGTGTGGAAGGTCGTGACGCTGTTCTCCACTGTCTTCGTCCTGTTGGCGGCGATGGCGCGTGCTGTTTCAGGAAAGTTGTGGACGTATTGGCGCGAGGTCCAGATGATGAAGGGCACGTGCAGATCGTAGTAAGACGGCACCGGTGAGGCGTGCAGGAACAGCTTGCGGCTGTCGTCGAATATGTTCTCACCGTGGTCTGACGTGTAGAGCATTGCCGAACAGGTGCCGCTCTTCTCGAGCATTGACATTATGGAGGCAAGCAGGCGGTCGGTCTGCCGTATGGTGTTGTCGTAGGCATTGATGAGCTGCGGACGGTTCACGGCTTTGGCCTCCGTGGCGTTGTCGGGCTTGAAGAAAGCCATGGCAGACGGGTATCGTTCGCGATAGTTGAAGTGCGAGCCGTACGTATGGATTACGATAAACAGCTTTTTGTGGCCTTCTGACAGCTTTTCGGCTATGAGCGGGAGTAATTCCTCATCCGGCGTGTTTGATGCGCCCTGAGGCCCGTTTTTGATGAATTTCCAGTCGTCGGCCTCCATTCCGAATATGTCGATGAATGAGTGGTTCGGTTTCTGGTTGGAGAAAAAAGCGGTGTGAAAGCCTGCCTCGCGGAAAGCTGTGATGATGCTTCGTTCCCGGTATATACGGTCATAGTTGTCGGCATCGGCAGCCGAAAGCAGCATCGGCACGCTCTTGTGTGTGGTGTTCGATTGTGTGAGCACGTGGTTGAATGTCGTCAGTCCCGGCTTGCTGGTCATGAGCGGCGTGGTGTTGCGCTTGTAACCATAGATGCCGAAGTTGGCGGCGCGAGCCGTCTCGCCTATTACAAGCACATACACCTCGCTGCTGTCGGCGGGGTGGGAGGCCTTGGCTTTGAAGGTGAATCCGGCTGAAGTACGGTCATAACGCGCCGTGGCATGCGAGCGGCTGACTGCCTGAACGAGGTTGTAACCCACATTGACGGGATATATGTCGTTTGTGACTTTGAAATCACTGTCCTTCACAAGACAGATGCCCAGGCACAGGACTCCTGCTGCCATGCCTGCCGTGCTGTATCGGCGCTGCGCCCGTACAAACGCTTCAGGAAGGGCACGGCGTGCCTTTATGGAGCAAGAGGCGAGCACCAGCAACGGCAGATATACCACAATGACACCGACAACTGCCGGCAACAGGTTGTTGAGCAGCTCGGCTGCCTCGCCCGGATTGGTGGTCACGAGATTGAGGAACATATCGACCGCGATGACCGAACGCCCGAACAGATAGAGCAGTACCATCTGGAACGCTGCGAAGAAGACAAGAGGGAAGAGTATCCATATCATCTTGCCGGTCTTGCGGCTGAGCGTCATGAGAAACCAATATGCCGATACCGGCAGCACCACGTTGGTGATGCGTGTCATGACCGACACGCTCTCGGTGAAGGCAAGCACCACATTGGGCAGTGCCAGGGCTATTATCGAGAATATGAAAAGCACGTGTGGCGACGTGCAGAAATTGTATGTTTTCCTAAAATGCTTCATTGATATTGAATATGAATCCAGACTGTCCGCTCTTGCCGAATCCGTAATCCAGGCGGACGTTTACATCTTTCTTGAACTCCCAGCGGTAGCCTATGCCGAAGTTGGGCAGCACGTGGCCCATGCGCATGGAGCTGAATTTATTGAACACGGTTCCTGCTCCTACCCATGCCACGACGCTGTTGCGCTTCCACACATGCTGGCGCAGCTCCACCTGAGCCTCTATCTTGTGCTTGTCGCGATAGCGTCCTTCGTAGTAGCCGCGCATGGAGTAGGAGTTGCCGAGCAGCGCCATCATTCCCCACGACGGGTTGCCGAAGTTGAGCTGACTGCGCAGGTCAGTGGCTATGATGCCGCCTTTCCACACACGGCGATAGGCGTTGAACCGCAGGTCGGTGGTGGAAAACGCATAGTCGTTGCCCATGAATTTCGGGCGGAAACACTGCGACAGATTGACGTAGAAGCCCCGTTTCGGGTTGGTTGTCACGTCGCGCGAGTCATAGACAAAGGTTAGTCCGACGCCGGTGTTGCGTGTTATGCGGTCCATGCCTTCAAGAAGTTCCGGATTCTTTATGTCTTTTCCTTCTATGAAATCGAACGTAAGCATCGGTCCTATGTATGTGCTCGGAGCCACTCTGAACATGAAACTGGCCTTGGCCTGTGCCTGCCAGCGGTTCATTTCGGTCTCGTTGGCGTCGTTGTTGCCGTTGGCATAGCCTATGCCCCAGTACTTGCACGGGAATGAATAGAAATACAACGTATAGTCAAGACGATATCTGTCGTGCGGAAATATGTGTAGTCCGCGCACGCCGAGCATGTAGAATCCTACGGTAGATACGTCGCCGAAGAGACTCATGTTGGACGGAGGCAGGATGGTGTCGTTGCGGTCGGTTCTGTAAAGTCCCGCCGCAACAAGTCCGAGACCAAGCTTTGTGTCGGTGCTGTAGTGAGGCCCTCCGATGATGCTGAAGTCGAATTTTTTGCTGTAATCGGTCTTGTTGGCATCGTTGAAATAGGCGAGGACCTTGTTGATGAAACCTTTTTTCCTGACGGTGGTGTCGGCCGCGACAGTTGCCACAGAGTCTTTTTCAATCTGTGATGTGTTGCCGGCGGTCGCTGCCGTCGCCGAAAAAAGAGCTGTAAGCGCAAATGATGCAAATAACTTTTTCATTGTGCCTGCATGTGTAAAAATGAGAAAAGGATTATCAATAGACAAGTTTTACGTTGTCAATCCATAGAGTGTTGCCCGGCGTGCCTATGTAGGCGCCTCCGTGGCTTGACGAGAACTGCAGCGCGAGGTGTGTGGGTCGTTCGTCGGCGCTTGCCCATCCTGTTTCTCTCACGGGCACGCTTTTGCCGTGACTGTTTATGGCATAGTCGTTTTGTCTGAGCCCCATGAGTCCTGCGTTGTATTTTGGATTGTTCCTTATGTCGCCATACATTATGTCGTATGTCGCTCCGTTCACCCATCCGTTTGTGCTTTTGCCGTATCTTACAACCATCGTGCCGACACGCTTGGCGGTGATGTTGCCTTTCGCGTCTTCAGTACGTTTCTGCAGCACGAGCACGGTTATGGCGTAGTCCTGGCCCGGAACGCTTGACGGTTTGCTGAATCCGTTTTGCTTTATTCTGTTCTTCTCGCCCGTCACAGCCACCCGGTAGTCATACTTTATGGCCTTTGGCCTCTCGGTGAACGGTATGCCCCAGTTGAGGCTTTTGGGTCCGTCTTTGGTACTTGTGATGGGTTCGGTCATGCTTCCGAGGAACAACGATCCTGCCGCAAGCACATTGATGTTCATCAGTCCCAGCACTTTTACGTGTTCAATGTGTGTGGTCAGCTTGGCGCAGTAGCCGTTGGCATGCTTGTCGCGCGTCACCGAGCAGTTGGTTTTCACCACTCCCATGACCTTTGCCATGACGTTGGATGTGCCCCAAGGCGAGTTTCCAGCGTTCTTGTAGGGCTTGTTGCCGTTTATGGTCTGGTTTGGACCTACTTCATACAAAGTCTTTGTTTTTCCCCCTATGACAGCTGATTCGCTGATGTTCCGGATTACCCAGTGGTTCATGTCACCGAAAGGTAATAGCTTTTCCTTGTTCTGTGCCGTAACGGAACTTTGCGGCCACAGCAGAATAACCATTGCGAAAACCAATGATGACAGTTGGCTTTGATTCATCATATATTCATTTTTTAGTGAGTTGCAAACGGCAAATATAGGTGATTTAATGAATAGTTAGAAACTTAAATGAATAAATTAGTTTTTTATGCTATATATTTTGTATCTGTTAACAAATATTTGACGGTACGCAGAGTAAATACGTTCATGGGATAGGCAAACAGAGGAGTGAAAACGATAAGGCTTATTTCGCGCTATAAAAGAGCAGACACCGGAATTTGAAATGTGCAATATAGAGTCTTGAGACTGCCCATGTTGAGGCCGGAAACATCCGGTGGCGTAGGCCGAGACGGGCAATATCATAGGCTGAAACGATTAATGTCAGAGGTTGATATATTCCGTTTCATTACCTCGGAATGGCATTTTCCGGACGAATCATGCAGATAACTGTTTGTTTGATCTTTTATTGAGGTCATATCAAAACAAGACGGCTGCACGATGATTATCATCACGCAGCCGTCGCCGAATATCGTATATGTTTATTATTTTACGGCTATTTTAGTAGTCTTGTTTCCGGTTCTGACGATATACAGTCCCGGTGTCACGTTGATGTGTGTGCTGTTGCGGCTTATCACGGTGCCGTTGACGGTCATCACTTCCACCCGTGCGGGGTTGTCGCTGACTGTTATGCAACCGTCGGAGGCGGTGACAGTGACGTCGCTGTCCGCAGTTGTCTCGATGCCGCTTGATACATCGTAGAATGTCATTTCACCTTTGTTCATGTCGAACACCACATCGTACCATCCCGGTTTTATGAGCCATTTGCGGTCGCCGTAGTAGCGTGTGCAGTGCACGGTCTGGCCGGGTTGCAGCACTCTCCGGTCGTCGCTGCATCCGTATCGTCCTTCGTTCCAGTTGTTGTCTCTTCGGTGCTGGTAGGTGGCGAAAATAGTTGCCTCGGCATAACCGGGGTTGTTCACGCCCTCGAGCAGGTGGACCGTGCCTTTATATACTCCGCCTCCGACATGTGGCAGCGATTTTCCGCGGCGTCCCCAATATTCCTCATAGTTGGTTCCTACGAGAAACACCTCGGGCATCCACGCTATGTTGTCTATGTCGGTCGGAGTTATTCTGACGGTCATCGCCTTGAGGTCGATGTTCACTTTGTACGTTCCTCCGTTGGTCTGATACAGGTTTTCGGGAGAGGAATATTCCTCCAGCGGACCTTCACAGATGTCGGGAGTGAGAAATCTCTCTATGTTGCTGTATGGACATGAGAGTATCCGGTTGTCGTCGTTGTCGTAGCTGAAGAACAGATCGCTGCGGTTGCCGTAGAAGTCGCTGCTGTCACTGTTTGACGCATCCACTTCAACCGTGCCCTCATATTTGCCGTCTCCCATGTGGCTTAGAGGATAGTTCTTTGTAGGTGCCCATGCCGATTTGTCTGCCAGACCGCCGCGGCAATAGAGCTTTTCGGGCCAGTTATTTTGTGCTGTGGCATTCATGCAGCACAGTGTCATGGCCACGGTGGCTATTGATTTAAGTATGTGTCTCATTTTTATTTCGTTTTTTGTGGTTTATTTTGTGTGTCAGATTATCACTTTGCGCACCGTGCTGTCGTCTTTTCCTGTGGCTTTCACGATGTATATGCCTTTATCGGCTACGCTGATGGTCACGTCAGTTCCCGACCGGTGTGCCACACTCCGGCCCGACATGCTATATACATCTACGGCAAGGCGTTCGTTTCCTTTCACTGTTATGCAGTTGTCATGAACCGAGATTATCGGTCTGTTGCTGTCGTCGGCAGGCGAACCTATGCCCGTAGGCTCCACTGTGCCGAGATATTCGCAGCTGAAAGTCTGTAGGAATATGTTCACGGTCACCTTGTAGTAGCCGTCTTTGTCTATTGCCCATTTGTTGTCGTCACCGTTTATCATGAGTTGTGTTGACGTCGTGGCAGGTTCGTCCTGAGTGTAGGGATGAAGGCTTTTGGGATTCCAGTCGTTCTGTCCGAGAATCTTGAATCTGTTAGGTTCCACGTTTTCGGGTCTGTTTTTCAGTTCTCCTGTCCATGTCCATACGTATGGGTCGTTGCCGTCTTGTGTAAGGGCCGGAGCAGTGTCGGCGTTCCATCCACATTCCACGCATCCACCGGCGATGTACATCTCAAGCCATGGTGAGAACAGTTCGCCGCTCACCTGGCGTGTAGATGTATTGACGGTGAATTTATATCGGTCGTCATCGAAAAGGACCACCCATCCCGCATCAGACGGGTCGGTGGATGTGGTGTATGCCAGACCGTTGCTCACTATGTTAGAGTCGAGGTATCGCGGAATGAGATATATTGTGTTGTCGTTCACGCCCTCGGTGTTGATTATCTTCACTTCGCCGTCAACAAGTTTTCCCGCGAACTTGAACTCATTGTTCGGGAATTTGTCGAGCTTCTGCAATCCACTGGGCACGGCGCTGCCGGTGATCCACAGATTGTCGTAAGTCTGCGCCTGGATGGTTGTCTGCGACATTAAGGCGACAAGCATTGCTATTATATGTTTCTTATTCATTTTGTGTTCTTTTGGTTGTTGTGATTATGTTGTTATTTCACGATCTTGCACGTTACGGTCTTTCCATCGGCAGTGAGACGGCAGATGTAAGTGCCGTGTCTGAATGAAGAAATGTCCGCAGCGAGGCTGTCGCAGTTGTTGCCGCTGGCTGTGCAGGTCTCAGCTCCGTTTGCCGATACTACTTCGAGCCTTGCGTTACCGACAGTGTTTGAGAGCTGTGCGGTGACGGTTCCGCTTTGTGCGTCGTATCTGATTGCTGCCGTTGCACTCTCGGCATTGTCTATGTCGGTAAGATTGTTTTGCAGCATCACGCCGTATTTCACTTCTATTGATGTCGTGACATCGCATGATGTGGTAGGAACGTTTACGGTAAGGACTCTTCCTTTTTCGTCATAGCTCCATGCGTCGGCGGAAGCCTCGAATCCGTTTATCATTACCGTCTCGGGCTTGTCGCTTCCGAGGAATTCCACTTTATAGGCTCTTTCGTCGAGCATTCCGGGATATACTCCTACACGTGAGCCGATGTTAAGAGTGACGGTCTGTCCGCTTCTTGTCTGAGTGAACTCAGTGCGTGAGAACACACCCTGCTTGTATAATTCAGTGTCGCCCTCGTCCTCATACAGTGAGTATGAGCCGTTCGCACCAGGCACGACCTGCAGAATGAGTGTCGAAGCCTTGGTAACGACGCTCTTCTGGGGCGGATTGTTCACGATGATGCTTCCTGCTTTGTAGAAGTAAGGAATATCCTCCTGACCGTAAGTGTCGCTGAATGTGGTGTTGCCGTCCATCAGTTTTGCTCGGCATACGTTCCACCATTTGCCTTCGGGCAGCCATACCGTGCGCTCGACGGTCTTGTCGGCGCCGGCCCGTTTCACTATCGGAGCGACGAGAATATCATCGCCGAACATGTATTCATCCTCATATTTGTAGGCATCGGCGACTTCAGGATAGTCGTAATAAAGAGGCCGGCAGATTGAGACACCTGTGTCGTAGGCCTCGCGTGCGGAAGTATATATGTAAGGGAAAAGCGCGTAGCGCAGTTCGACGGTCTTCAGAAGTGACGGGAAATTCTCATATTTCCATATGCGGCGCTCTATGTTATCCCAGTTTGTGGCGTGTGTTCTGAATATGGGAGAGAATACTCCGAACTGCATCCATCTCAGATAAAGCTCCGGATCGTTGTCTCCCGACTGTATGTGTCCGCCCAGGTCGTGGCCCCAATATCCGTAACATACGTTTGATGCCGTGGCTGTGAAATAAGGTTGGAAGGCGAGGGTGGGGAATGTGGAATAGGAGTCGCCGGAGAATCCTATCTGATAGCGGTGACTGCCAAGGCCGCCCCAACGGTGGAATATCACCGGTCTGCGGTCGGGACGGTTGAGGCGCATGTCCTCATAGAACACGTGATTGCACCAGAATGTCTCTCCCAGTCCTTCCATGTTATTGTTTGTCAGCCGTTGCTGCCAGTCAATCCACCAGAAGTCAACACCCTCACTTTCGCGCAGACGAATGATATTCTTGAACATAGCTTTATAGAAATTATAGTCTTCCAGCTGCCAGGGAATATTGGATGTTGAGGCCGGATCCTTGCCAAGGTCGGCGCACATCTGTGCGAAGTTGTCCTCATAGCTGTTCACACCGTCGGCGGGATGCAGGTTCAAAGACACCTTGAGTCCGTGCTGGTGCATCCAGTTTATCAGTCCCTTAGGGTCGGGAATGAGACTTATTTCCCAGCTCCATCCGGTCCAGCCGTCCTTGTGCCAGTCCTTGTCCATAATCATTACGTCGAGCGGAATCTTGTTGTTCTCAACATCCATCACGATGTCCATAAAGTCTTGTGCCGTGTAGCGCTGATATTTGCTGTACCAGTATCCGAACACATAGTCGGGCGGCATAGGTATGCGTCCTGCAATCTTCACGTAGTCGCCGAGCGCTTTCTTATAGTCATGTCCGTAGCAGAGCAGATACCAGTCGGTGGCGTTCTCGTCAACGAGAGGTTTCACCCAGTCTATGCCTCCCTTTTCCATCGGCTCAAGGGCGAATGTGCGGCTGCCGTCACCACGCCGTGCCGACGGCGACTCATCAATAAGAGCCCATCCTCCGCGCGACAGTATTCCGTTCTCGAGTTCGCTTCGTTTCGAGTCGCCTCTGCCATTGTCAAGTGTTCGTGTGGTGCCTTTCAGATTGAGCGCGTCGTCCTTTCCGGGATACCACACCACCTGATGACCGTTCATGTTGAACGTAACGCTAAGGAATTCCGGTCTGTTTTTCAGAACGGTCGGGTTGCTTCCTGTTTTGTATTTCAGTGTGATGGCGTCGGTGGTGATGTAGAGATAGCCGCCTTCCTCTCTTGTGGTGAATGCCGGTACCGGCAGCTTTCTGTTCACAACGGCAAATGTAGCCCTGTCCTCGAAGGCTTTCTTGCTGCTGTATTGAATACGTATCATCTGTGGCGTGAGAACCGTGAATCTCATGTTTCCCGACTGCACTATGGCTTCAGGATTTGCTACAGGATCATTTGTTTCCTGTGCGTTTGATGGCATTAATGTCAATAATGCAAACAGTAAAGTAAACAGGTGTTTCATTAAAAGATATGTTTTGGTTAAGAATAAACTGATTCAGTGTAATATATTTACGGCCGTCTATTTATATTTTAGACGTTTGCAGGTGTGTAGGTGTGTTATATTTTTCTTATTGTTGTCTGGGTTTAAGTTGTCGTTTCAGGTTTTGTGTTCTGTTTATTAAGGCATTTATCGTTGTTGTCCTGCGGGACTTTGTGTCCTTGTGTCCGTTTCATGTCTCGCAGGACAAAACGATTCTATTTAGAGATTATCTCAACAGCTTTCTGTACGATGTGGTTGGTTGTGTTTATGATCTGGAAATATTCGCTCATATCCCAAAGGTCACGTGCCACAAGAGCCTTCATCTGTAGTTTCAGCTGTGGAAGCGTTTGTTTCAGTTCGTTTTCGTCTTTTGGTTTTATCTTGTCTTTCTCAGCATCCTTCAGCATGTCGTCGATGACACTCTGCGGTATCTCGAACTCCTTGTTGAACTGCTCGAATGTCTTGTATTTGTTGCGCAGCATCGTTCTGTTGTCATCAACATACTTCAGGTTTGCGTTGATTATATAGCTTCGTGCGCTCAACTGACGGTGGAGCGGAGTATATTGCGTTGTGTCCAACGGAACGAAGTAGTCGGGCATTATGCCTCCGCCGCCATATACAGTGCGGTGCTTACGCAGAGTCTGATACTTGAGCGAGTCGGCGAAGTGAATGCTGTCGGCGCTGTACAGCTCGCCATGTTTGAAACGCTTCTCTATGTCCATGGCGTAGTCTTCGTTGTCACCTTTCTGGTAAGGTTTCTGTATGCATCGTCCTGCCGGTGTGTAGTAGTGTGCTATTGTGAGTCGCATCATCGAACCGTCAGGGAATTCTATCGGACGCTGTACCAATCCCTTTCCGAATGAACGACGTCCTACTATCTCGCCGCGGTCCTGGTCTTGTATTGCTCCGCTCAGAATTTCGGCTGCCGAGGCGGTGTATTCATTTACGAGCACAATCACCTTTCCATCCAACAGTTTGCCGTTGCCTTTTGCCTTGTATTCCTCGCGTTTGGCCATTCTTCCCTCGGTATATACTATCAGGTCGTTCTTTCTGAGGAACTCGTTAGCCATGAGTACGGCCGCCTGTAGATATCCTCCGCCGTTGTCCTGTAGGTCGATTATTATGTTTTTCATACCGTGGCTCTTCAGAGAGTCGACACATTCCATGAACTCCTTGTGTGTAGTCGCTCCGAAACTTGCTATGCGCACGTATCCCGTCTCGGGAGTTATCATGTATGATGCGTCGATTGTCTTTACCGGAATCTTGTCGCGTGTCACCATGAATGTGAGCACATCCTTTATTCCTCGTCTCACTATTCCGAGCTTGACATCCGTGCCGCGTTTGCCTCTCAGGCGTTTCATTATCTCGTCGCGGTCCATCTTCACTCCGGCAATCGTGGTGTCGTTGACGCTCACAATGCGGTCGCCGGCGAGTATTCCTACTTTTTCCGACGGTCCGTTTGTTACCGGCTGTATTATTAGCAGTGTGTCTTCAACGATGTTAAACTGCACTCCGATGCCTTCAAACGAGCCCTGCAGCGACTCCTGCATCGATTTTGTTTCTTTTGCCGTGGTATATGACGAGTGCGGGTCGAGCTCCTTCAGCATGCCTCTTATGCCGTCTTCCACAAGCTTCTGTTCGTTCACGCTGTCCACATACAGGTTTGATATCGCCATCTCGGCTATCTGTAGCTTGCGCATCGGACTGTTGTCTCCGAAGTTGAGCCTTATCTGTGCATTTGCGTTTGCCGCGGTCCACAGGCATAAGAATGCCGCGATGGTTGCAGCTTTTGATATAATGTTCATAGTGTCAGTTATGTCTTTTTTATTTCATCGGTGGTGTCAATGCCCTGCCGTGTTCTCTTTAAGTGTGTCTTTGGCTTACTGCATATCCTCCGGCAAGTCTTCTTCCACCACAAGATTGTCTATGATGAAGTTCTGGCGTTCCATGGTGTTCTTTCCCATATAGTATTCCAGAAGCTTCTGCACCTGGTCGGTCTTATGCAGCGTGACCTGTTCGAGTCGCATCTCCGGACCGATGAAGTGCGCGAATTCCTCGGGTGATATTTCTCCGAGTCCTTTGAATCGTGTTATCTCCGGGTCAGGTCCGAGGTCGTGTATTGCCTTCTGCTTCTCCTCGTCGCTGTAACAATAGCGCACGACGAAGTCTTTTTTCTTTTCTGATTTTGTCAGTTTGCTGTCCGCTTCTGCAATAACAGCCTTGTCTTTTATCTTCGAACGCTTGTTCCTCACTCTGAAAAGAGGAGTCTGCAACACATACACGTGTCCTTTCTTTATCAGATCCGGGAAGAACTGGAGGAAGAAAGTAATTATCAGCAGACGTATGTGCATACCGTCCACATCGGCATCAGTTGCCACGATCACCTTGTTGTATCTCAGTGTGTCGAGCCCGTCTTCTATGTCGAGCGCGGCCTGCAACAGGTTGAACTCCTCGTTCTCGTAAACCACTTTCTTTGTCAGTCCGAACGAGTTCAGCGGCTTTCCACGCAGTGAGAATACCGCCTGCGTGTTCACGTCGCGGCTTTTCGTTATGCTTCCGCTTGCCGAGTCACCCTCGGTTATGAATATTGAGCTTTCCTCCTTGCGGTCGTTCTTCGCGTCAGAATAGTGTATGCGGCAGTCGCGCAGCTTCCGGTTGTGCAGGTTGGCTTTCTTGGCTCTCTCACGCGCCAGCTTCGTCACGCCGGCCATCGCCTTGCGTTCCTTCTCGCTTTCCTGAATCTTCTGCTGCATCACCTCCGCTACGTCGGTGTGTATGTGCAGGTAGTTGTCCACCTCAGTCTTTATGAAGTCACCGACGTACTTGTTTATGCTTACGCCTCCTCCCGGCGACATTGTCAGCGAGCCGAGCTTTATCTTTGTCTGACTTTCAAACATCGGCTCCTCCACGTTGATGGCTATTGCGGCCACCAGTCCGTTGCGGATGTCGGCGTATTCGTAGTTCTTGCCGAAGAATTCCTTTATTGTCTTGGCTATGTGTTCCTTGAATGCCGTCTGGTGAGTACCTCCCTGTGTGGTGTGCTGTCCGTTTACGAACGAGTGATATTCCTCACCATACTGATTCGTGTGTGTGAATGCTATCTCGATGTCCTCACCCTTCATGTGTATGATAGGGTAGAGACCGTCGTTTGTCATTGTGTCGTTCAGAAGATCCGCCAGACCGTTACGGCTCAATATCCTGTGGCCGTTGTGCATTATGGTCAGGCCGGTGTTAAGGTAGGTATAGTTTCTCAGCATTGTTTCCACATAATCGTCGTGGAAAGAATAGTTGAGAAACAGCGTGTTGTCAGGTTCGAAGAAGATGTATGTTCCGTGTTCGTCGTCGGTGTCTTCGGTCACGTCGTCAATGAGGTTACCTCTCTGGAAGGTCAGCTTTCTGACTTTTCCGTCACGGTATGAGTGCACCTCAAATCTCGAACTGAGCGCATTCACTGCTTTCACGCCCACACCGTTCAGTCCCACACTCTTCTTGAACGCCT
Organism: uncultured Prevotella sp.; assembly: GCA_900554695.1. Lineage (GTDB taxonomy): Bacteria > Bacteroidota > Bacteroidia > Bacteroidales > Bacteroidaceae > Prevotella. Next base: position 20,845 of record USHV01000020.1, read on the forward strand.
TGGAGTCGTATTTACCTCCAGTGTTGAGCACGCTCACGGCCTCCACCAGCTTTCCTTGCGGAATGCCACGGCCGTAGTCGCGTACGCTTACTCTCAGATTGTCGATGATGTCCACCTCGATGCGTTTTCCTGCGTTCATCTTGAATTCATCGATCGAGTTGTCTATCACTTCCTTGAGCAATACGTAAATACCGTCTTCAGGAAGTGAGCCGTCTCCCAACCGGCCGATGTACATACCCGGTCGGGTGCGGACATGTTCCATGTCAGACAGGTGTCGGATGTTGTCATCCGTATATTCTACTGTTTGTATTAATTCGTTTTCGTTTGTTTCTGGCATGTTTCTGTTTTAGTCAATAACGGGGTGTTCCCTTCTCTTTCGTCAGGAAATCTTCTTTATGTAGCACTTCCTCTTTTTGTGCATCACCGGGTTCAGAGCGTCCCACTGGCTTTGCACGCCTTCGTTGGTTTCCATTTCCACCTGGCTCTCTCCCCATTCGAAACCATAAGCCTGGTATCTCGGTATGAGGTCGGCGAACATCAGCGCATTTGCGCCTTTGCTGCGGTATTCGGGCAGTACGCCCATGAGCAGAAGGTCCACGATGTTTGTCTTATGATATTTAATGGCCCTGAGCAGATGCCACCATCCCATGGGCAGCATACGTCCGCGCTTGCATTTCTGCAGCGCTCTCGATAACGAAGGTATGGTTATTCCCACTCCTACGAGCTTCTTGTCGGCATTCCAGTCTTCAACGAGCGTTATGAGACTGAGGTCTGCCAACGGCAGATACATCTCCACATACTGGTTTATCTGTTTCTCCGTCAGCTCCGAGAATCCGTACAGGTCCTTGTAAGTCTCGTTTATGAGTCTGAATATCTTCTGTCCGTATCCGTTCTTGAAAATATCCGTCCGTGTAAGTTTCTTGATGTGCAGATTATATCTTTTCTGTATCATCTTCGCTATCTTGGTGTATTTCTCCGGTACGGTGTCGGGCACATAAAGTTTGTATTCCACGTATTTGTTGTCAACCTCGAATCCTCCGAGTGCCTCCATGTGCTTCGGATAATATTCGTAGTTGTATATTGTCGGCATTGTTCCCAGTTGGTCGAATCCCCAGGTAAGCATGCCTTCCGGGTCGAGGTCGGTGAATCCGAGTGGTCCAACCACTTCGGTCATACCTTTGCTGCGGCCGTAATCTTCGACGGCTTTAAGTAGTGCAGCCGACACTTCCATGTCGTCGATGAAATCTATCCATCCGAATCTCACCCGATTCTGCTGCCATTTCTCATTGGCGCGGTGATTGATGATCGCGGCCACGCGACCTACCATCTTGCCGTCTTTGAACGCCATGTAATATTCGGCTTCGCAGAATTCGAACGCTGCATTCTTGTCTTTTCTCAGTGTGTTGACATCATCGCTGTACAGGTTTGGTACATCGTAGGGATTTCCTTCGTAAAGGTCATAGTGAAACTCTATGAACTTCTTCAGGTCATACCTCGATTCCACTTTCTTTATTTCTATGGATGACATTGTTTATTTTTTTATGTTATACCGAAAATGCAAAAGTACTGAAAATCATGTTAATTGCAAAAAATATGCTGTTTATTTATGATTATTTTCAACAAGTGTGTGCCTTGTGCCGTGCTTTCTTATACATCGGTCATATATGCCGCTCTTCCGGTTATGGCTGTCAGGTGTTGCGGCGAGGCCTATTTTTGCCATATATATCTGTAGTTGAACCGCCTGTTCGGTGCCGTGTCGCCGTCGGTGCAGAGCGATATCGGTGTGTCCAGACTCTGCGGGTTGTCCGCCCATTTGAAGTCGAACGTCACGTCGTCGCCCGTCAGTCCCATGAGCTTCCGCGGCACTCTCAGCTCCATTTCACAGCCGTTCACCGCATAGTCTATGGTCGCAGCATCGGTCCATTGCCCGAGCTTGGAGTCATATCGTTTCAGAGTTGTCTTGCAGTCGCTCTTCACTTCGAGGTTCACTATGAAGTCATATCCATACCATCCCGTGCTGCTGTCGTGGTCGGCATCTATGAGCAGCAACATCCAGTTCTTGTCCGTGTATGGCGTCATTGTGCTGTCGGTGCGCACATAGAAGTTCATGTATTTCCGGTCGGTCGTCACCTTCGCCTCCACAATGTCGTTGCGTCCGCTGTCGTTGGTGTATCTCAGTCCGGCATATCCGTTATGGTCGCGGTGGTATGTGTCGCCTTTCGTGTCGAGATAATACGACTTCACGTCCTTCCATTCGTCCGTTATGCCGTCCGGCTTCGACTTTCTCAGTCCGCTGTTCCGCGGTATTTCCCTCACGCCTTTATATTTTCTGATGTTCTCTACCATCTGCATGTAGTAGTTGTCGGTGTATTGTCCCTTCACGGGTTGTATGGTCCGGTTGAACTCGGCGTTGTATTGATCGACGAAATAAAACGTGTTGTCCTTGCGTCCGAGGAATGTTGTTGGCCCCGGCAGTTCCGAGCCCGGTGCCTTGCCTATGCGGTATTTCCCCGCCGTCCATTCGTTCCAGTCGTTCAGGTATATGAAGTCAGGGTCGGCCTGCAGCGCCTCGTCCCATCTATCCTGGAAGTATATGCCGTATCCTTCGGGATGTTCCACCTCCTTGCCGAGCCACGGCACGTATGCCTTTTCAGGCATGTCGCGGTCGTTCAGCTTCGGTTCGCCTGTGCCGGTGCGCCAGCTCTTGCCTGTTATCGACAGAGGATGCTGTGCCGGAGTCACCGCCATCTGCTCCACACGGCCGTTGTGTGTGGCAGCCCTTTGCAGAGGCGACAGCTCCGCCACACGTTTGTCGTCCATCTGGTAGCCGAAACTCCAGTTGTCCTCAGTGCCGACATACCGTTTGCCGCCCCAGTCATAATATCCCCACCACATGTTTCTCATGGTGAAAAAATCCTTCACTTCACGTGTATAGTCCTTGTAGAAAGGTTCCGCGTAGTCCGCGTCGCCGTAGTGAGGATCGGATGGGTCGGTCGCAGCCCGGTTGTCGTAATTTGGATTAGGATTCTTCACCCCGCCGCCGTTCGCGTCGAGCTCGGGCCGCATGTTGCACAGCAACAGCGGTTTTCCGTCCCAGTAGAACCAGAAATCCTTATATAGTCCTTTCTTGTAATAGCGCTCATACACCTGTTGCGTCACCGTTATCACAGCACCGTTGTATGTCCAGAAGCACACTTTCGGCACTTGGTTGCCCTCCTTCATCATCTCCGTCATCACCTCAAACAGCGTGTCCCACTGCTGCCAGTAGCACACGGCGTTGGTCACGTCGAGTATCAGCACGTCAACACCGGCGTCGGTGAGCATCGACAGGTCCTTGCGTATAACATACCTGTCGCAGCTCAGGAAATATCCGTTTTCGGGTTCTCCCCAGTGATAGCTTCCCGCTCCGCTCGGCGGTCCCCACAGTCCCGTAGTGTCATTCAACCGCGCGTCGGGATTGCTCTCGAGCGTCTCGGTCACGTCGCGGTATTCTTTCGACGCTCCGTACAGGCTCTCGTCATGCCACGTCACATAGAATATGCCTACTGTCCGCTGCTTGTCTGTCTTGGGCAGTCCGGCTTCCTCGGCAGTAGGCATCACGCGTCCCAGGGCGTCGGTTGCCACCCACGTGTCGCTCATCAGGTCCTGTGCCACGGCGTCGTTGGCCGTGGCAGCCATCGCCAGTGCGGTTATTAAGGTGAATATTCTTTTCATGAAGGTTATGGTTTTAGTTAATGCAGGTTATGTCTTTTATTGATTTCAGGTGCATATTATGCCGGCGGATGCTCTCATTTCAGCTTCTCACATATCAGCAGTACGTGCTCTCCGGCCACGGTAGTACCGAAAATGTAAGTGTCGCCGCCGTCTTTCAGCTTCAGTCTCTTGCGCAGCGCGTCGGCAGAGAGCGGAAAGTTGCGCACCGCCACGTTCGCCTTACTGATGCCGGCGAGCGCGTGTTTCAGTTCCTTGCGGTTCATTGTTGAGGCTGTGTCTATGCGGAATGTCCTGCCGGGGAACGTCTCTGCCGCCTCGTGCGCCACAAACAGATGAGAGTTCGCGCCCAACGGAGCCACGCCCATCCTTGTGGACAACAGGGCGAAACATCCGGCTTTCATCACCGATGAGTCAGGCACGTGCAGATGCATTCCCTTCAACACCTCCGTCACGTCGCCACGGTCTGCCGCCCCAGACAAGAGGACAGCACATCGGGCAGTCTCTTCTGTAGGCGCAGAAGCAGACGCCTCGTCGTCGTCATAGGCAAACACGCTGTCGTCGTTCACGCAGAACGTTCTCCTGCCTCCGCCTTCACTGCGCGTTATCACCACAAGCAGCTCCTTACATTCGTTGCCTGTCGACACTATGTGTATCTGGCTCACGTGAGCCCCTTCCACGCTTTCTATCTCCTTCACCGTTTGCGACAGGTCGAGCATCGGCGACAGTTTCACCATCACTGCTCCCGCCTTCGTGAGCATCACCGGCAGCATCTTCAGTATGTCGGGCGTGCAGTCGCTTATGGCGTATGTGCGTGCTCCGTTGCCGTCGCGCCGTGCAGGGTCGATGAAAAAGAGCGTCGCGTCCTCCGCTTCGGGCAGATAGGTGGTGCAGTCGGCACACACACAGCACACATTGTCGAGCCCCAGACTCTTGAAGTTGGCCTCCGCTATGGCGCACAGCTTCTCGTTGCGTTCCACGTACACGCCCCTGTCGAATCCTCTCGCCATGAACGAGAAATCCACACCGAAACCGCCCGTGAGGTCGGTCAGCACTGTTTCTCCGCCTCTCTCCGCCATCGTCTGTTCCACCAGGCGGTGTGCCACCTCCGCCTTATAGCGTGCCGTCTGCTCCGACGAGCACTGTTCCATCGACAGATGAGGCGGATAGGTCAGTCCGTCCGTCGCCGCCCATGACGGCAGTTTGCGGCGTGCTGTCTGCCATCCGGCAATCTGTTCGAGCGCGAAGGTGAGGTCAATGCCCTCCGTCCCCTGATATTTCAGTGCGAGGCGCCGCACGTCTTCGTTGCGGTGTGAGGCTATGAATTCGGCTGTTGTCATTGTATGTCTGTTTATGAAAAGGGTGTGGCTTTGTTTGAAAATGTTGATGATCAATATTGATGATTACAAAGATATGAACTTTTTGCATAATAAGTCCATGTAAATCCTATAAAGGTGACAATTGCTGGTATTAGGAAATATGAGGTCCGTATACTTTCACTAAACTTTCATGTCATTTGTTTGCGTGTGTCAGGATTTTTCCGAATATTGCAGATCTGTCGTGTGGACTTTTTCCGGTGTACGTTTCGGACGGATAATGTTATAGGCACGGCATGGCTGTACTGTCAGGACGACATCCTTTTTTTGAAACACTGATTCACATTGTCTTCAGGACAATAGAATATCAACGATTGTCATGCAAACAATACTGATTGTAGAAGATGAAAAGAGAGTTGCCGATCTGTTGAAAATAGGATTGGAGGAAAATGGTTATCAGGCCGTTGTCGCTTATGACGGCCTGATGGGACTCCGGCTGTTTCGTTCCGGCACATACCATCTGGTCATCTCGGACATAATCCTTCCCAAGATGGATGGCTTTGAGCTTTGCAAGGAGATACGCAAGTGCAACGAACATGTGCCCATACTAATGCTTACGGCTCTCGGTTCTGCCGACGACAAGCTCGAAGGCTTTGATGCCGGGGCCGACGACTATATGGTGAAGCCTTTCGACTTCAGGGAACTTAATGCGCGTGTCCGTGTGCTTCTGAAGAGAAGCGCGGAGCGTGTGGCCACTACTCCCGGACATATCAGTTATGCCGATATTTCTGTAAATCTTGATATGCGTGAGGTCCAGCGTGCCGGCGTCGCCATAAAGTTGTCTCCCAAAGAATACAATCTGTTGGTTTATATGATGGAGAATGCCGAGAAGGTCATCACGCGTGTGGAGATTGCCGAGAACGTGTGGAACACCCATTTTGACACAGGCACCAATTTCATAGATGTCTATATAAATTATCTCCGCAAGAAGGTGGACAAGGATTTTGACAGAAAACTCATTCACACGAAACCCGGAGTAGGGTTCATCTTTTCAGACAAGATATGAAGATACGTACAGCCCTGACGCTGAAAAACACATGTGCCACGGCAGCTGTGTTCCTGGCCTGCCTCACAATGATTTATATTGTGAGCGAACACACACGCAGCAAGACTTTTTTCCATGATTTAAGTGGTGAGGCAATTACCAAGGCACATCTTTTTCTGCGCGATCAGGTCGATGCGCGTACGATGCAGTCTATCTATCTCAACAACCGCAAGTTCATCAATGAGGTCGAGGTCGCCGTTTATACCACCGATTTCCGCATGCTTTATCATGACGCCATACAGAACGACATCATAAAGGAAGACCGTAGCATGATAAACCGTATTATCCGGGAGAAGGAGATAAATTTCTATGTCGGCAGGTATCAGTGTATAGGCATGCTCTATCATTTCCAAGGCCGCGACTACATCATCACGGCGGCCGCCTACGACGGTTATGGCTACGACAATCTTTATGAACTTCAGAAAGCTCTTGTGGTTTTGTTTCTTGTCGGACTTTCGCTGCTGTTTGTCGTGTGCTATTTTCTTGCACGTTCCTCACTCAAGCCTATCAGAGACATTGTTAAGGAAGCCGAAACCATAACGAGCTCGCAGATGGACCGCCGTCTGCCGGTGAGAAACGCCCACGACGAGCTCGGCGAGCTCAGCATAGCCTTCAATTCATTGCTCGACCGTCTGCAGATATCGTTCGATTCGCAGAAGATGTTTGTCAGCAACGTGTCGCACGAACTGCGCACACCGTTGGCCGCACTCATTGCCGAACTCGACCTTTCCCTGCAAAAAGAACGTAGTGGCGAGCATTACCGCCGTGCCATTGAGAATGCCCTTGGCGACGCCCGCCGTATGACAAAGCTCATAGACGGACTGCTCAATCTGGCAAAGGCCGACTATCAGAAAGAACAGATCCGCATGAAGGAGATAAGGCTCGACGAGCTTTTGCTCGATGTGCGCAGCTACATACTCAAGGCCCATCCGGAATACAAAGTCAACATCCTGTTCGAACAGGAGGATGCAGACGACGACCGGATGATCACCGTCATGGGAAACGTGTATCTGCTAAGCATCGCCTTCTCAAATCTCATCGAGAACAACTGCAAGTATTCGGCCGACAAGACATCGTTCGTGCAGATCTCATATTGGGACCGTTTTACCGTCGTACGTCTTTCTGACGACGGCATCGGTATGACCGACACCGACAAGGAAAAACTGTTCACCCTTTTCTATCGCGGCAACCACGAGACAAATGTCGAGGGCCACGGCATCGGCATGACTCTTTCGCACAAGATAATATCCTTGCATCAGGACCGCATAGATGTTTACTCTACACACGGTGAAGGCACGACGTTTGTCATAGAACTTCCACATGTCTGACGTGTCTTTCTTCATCCCGCTCCGTTTGCCTTGCTTTCCGGTCAGGGGTTGGCTTTTCTAATGATTTTCTAATGGTGTTCTAATATATTTCTAACAGCCACTCCGAACGTTTCTGCTTACTTTTGCGCCGTTGAGAAATTTAAAGTATTAACCAGACAAAAGTAGAGAACGATGTGGAAGAAAAGAAAAGGCAACTTGGTTTTTGCTTACGATACCGCGAGGGTATTCATGGCAGCGACGCAGCCGCTTGTCTCTGTTTACGGTTTTTTTCAGACGTCCAGGATAGGACTGCGTGCCGAAGAGGTCGAGCGCAGACGGGCTGTCTTCGGGCGCAACGAGGTGGAGCACGAAAAGAAGAAGAATCCCTTTTCCACTTTCATAAAGGCTTTCATCAATCCGTTCATCGGCGTGCTCACGGTTCTTGTGGTGGTGTCGTTTATCCTTGATGTGCTCACTGCCGATCCGGGTGAGCAGGACTGGACAGCAATCATCATCATTTCGGTCATGGTTGTTTCGAGCTCCATTCTCAAGTTCAGACAGGAATGGAAGGCCGGAGCATCGAGCGAGTCGCTGCTCAGGATGGTAACCAATACCTGCTATGTCAGGCGTGTGGGTAATCATGATGAGGAGATCGACATAGCCGACCTCGTGCCGGGCGACATCGTGATGATTGCGGCAGGCGACATGATACCGGCCGATATGCGCATCATTGAGGCAAAAGACCTGTTTGTGAGCCAGACATCGCTCACGGGAGAATCTGACCCGATAGAAAAACATCCGCATGCACTGAAAGGCATGACGGCCGATAAGAGCTTGGCCGAACTCGACAACATCTGTTTCCTCGGCTCGAATGTGGTCAGCGGCTCCGCAACCGGAATAGTGTTCGCAACCGGCAACGACACTTATATGGGCTCTATTGTCAAAGGCATCACCGGCCACCGTGCGGCAACGGCTTTCGATAAGGGCATCAGCAGGGTGAGCTTTCTGCTCATACGCTTCATGCTTGTGATGATTCCTTTCGTGTTTCTCGTGAACGGATTCACGAAAGGCGACTGGCTGGAGGCATTCCTCTTTGCCGTCTCCGTGGCGGTGGGCCTCACCCCGGAAATGCTTCCGATGATAGTCACCGCCATTCTTTCGAAAGGAGCCGTGGCCATGTCGCGCAAGAAAACCATTGTGAAAGATCTTAACGCCATACAGAATTTCGGAGCGATGGACATATTGTGCACTGACAAGACGGGAACGCTCACGTGCGACCAGATCGTGCTCGAGAAATACATCAACGCCGACGGGAGCGATGACGACGACAAGCGCATACTGCGGCATGCCTATTTCAACAGCTTCTTTCAGACGGGCTTAAAGAATCTTATGGACAAGGCCATCCTGTCGCATGTGAGGGATCTTTCGCTGGAATACCTGAAAGACGATTACAGGAAAGTGGATGAGATACCGTTCGACTTCACCCGGCGCAGGATGTCGGTGTGGTGGAGGATAAGGCCGGCAAGCGTCAGATTATAACAAAGGGAGCCGTCGAGGAGATGCTCGCCATCTGCTCGCATGCCGAGTATAAGGGTGCTGTGCATCCGCTCACTCCGGAACTGAGGGCGAGGGCACTGGAGATAAGCGTCCGTATGAACAGACAGGGAATGCGTGTGCTTGCGGTGGCGCACAAGAGTTATCTCAGCAAGGACCGTTACTTCAGCGTTGCCGACGAGAGCGGCATGGTGCTTATCGGCTATCTTGCCTTTCTCGATCCGCCAAAGCCCTCGGCAGCAAGCGCCATACGCCGGTTGCACGAGCATGGCATTGAAGTGAAGATACTGTCGGGCGACAACGATGCCGTGGTGCAGACCATAGCCCGTCAGGTAGGCATAGACACGGGTTGCGCGATCAGCGGACCTGAACTTGAGCGCATGGACGCCGCAGAGCTGCGCAAGGCAGTACTGCGCACGAAGGTATTCGCCAGGCTGACACCCGACCAGAAGACCCTTATCATATCCCTGCTTCAGGAACAGGACCACACCGTGGGCTTCCTTGGCGACGGCATAAACGACGCTGCCGCGCTGCGTCAGTCGGACATCGGCATATCTGTCGATTCTGCCGTTGACATAGCAAAGGAAAGCGCGGACATCATCCTGTTGGAGAAGAACCTTATGGTGCTCGAGGATGGCGTGCTGGAAGGAAGACGTACGTTTGGAAATATTACCAAATACATCAAGATGACGGCAAGCTCCAACTTCGGCAATATGTTCAGTGTGATGGCTGCCAGTGCTTTCCTGCCGTTCCTGCCCATGCTGCCCATACATCTGCTCATACAGAATCTGCTTTACGACATATCGCAGACAGCCATTCCGTTCGACCGTATGGACGCTGATTATCTGCGCCGGCCGCGCAAGTGGGATGCCTCAGACCTGAGTCGGTTCATGATTTTCATAGGTCCGATAAGTTCCGTATTCGACATCGCCACTTATCTTGTCATGTGGCATGTGTTCGGCTGCGACTCGTCTGTCCATCAGTCGCTGTTCCAGTCGGGATGGTTTGTCGAGGGGCTGCTATCGCAGACACTCATTGTGCACATGATACGTACGCGCAGGACACCTTTCGTGCAGAGCCGCGCGTCGTGGCAGGTCAGCATGATGTCTCTGCTCACGGTTACGGCCGGCATCCTCATTCCTTTCACTCCGTTGGGCGGTGCCATTGGACTGGAGCCCCTGCCTTTGGCCTATTTCCCGTGGCTGTTCGGCATACTGTTGTCATACTGCATGCTGACGCAGATTGTGAAGAACTGGTATATAAGACGTTTTGTGAAATGGCTTTAATCATTGGAAAAAGGTCATGACGGATGTCTTTGCCATGTAGGCGACTGTCTTTGGCAGTCGCCTTTCAGTTCATGATTCAATGTTAAGCCATGCCATCGAACCGCAGCCATCCGCATGCGAGAGTTGCAACTTGGTGGACTTCCGGCATACAGACTTTCATCTGCTGTCGGGCAGACATCCGTGTTCCGCTTTCTTTCATGTTGCCGGACATATCTATTTTTACAGACATCCGTGCGCTGTGTGACGGAAATGATGAGGTCCGGTTGCGGAAACCATTGGTCCTGATGATAATTGCAACCCGGTTGCAGTACTTTTGGGATAACTTTGCGGCAGAAACAATAACAAGGAGAATATGGAAAAAGAACATCATCATCATATCTGTTTATGGCCAATCGTTGTGTCGGCCGTAATGCTTGTCGCCGGACTCGTAGCCGGCTGGATGGATATGCCGTGGTTTGAGGGAGTCGTGGCACTGGTGTGGTATGTAGTCGCCTTCCTGCCTGTGGGTGCGGGAGTGATGCGCTCGGCGGTGGAGCATGCCTCTCACGGCGACGTGTTCAATGAGTTCATGCTCATGGCCCTGGCTTCGATAGGTGCCTTCATCATAGGCGAGTATCCCGAGGCCGTGGCAGTGATGCTGCTCTATCAGGTGGGCGAGATGCTCCAGCACCGCGCAGTGGAACGTGTGCGCCGCAACATAAGCAGTATGGTTGCGTTCCGTCCCGACCACGCTGCAGTGGTGAGAAACGGTAAGGTAGTGACGTGTGCTCCGGAGGATGTGGCTGTGGGCGAGACGATAGAAGTGAAGCCCGGCGAGCGCGTGCCTCTCGACGGCGAGCTGCTCAGTGCCGACGCGGCATTCGACACATCGGCCCTGACGGGCGAGTCGCTGCCCCGCGCGATAGCCACCGGCAGTGAGGTGTCGGCAGGAATGATAGCCACCGGCAGCGTCGTACGTCTGCGTGTATTGCGCCCGGCGGGCGAGTCGGCAGTGTCGCGCATACTGCATCTTGTGGAAGAAGCATCGGCTCGCAAGGCTCCTACCGAGCTGTTCATCCGCCGTTTCGCACGTGTATATACCCCTGCGGTGTTCGGCCTGGCAGTGCTCGTGGTGCTCGTGCCGTGGCTGCTCAGCGCCGTAGGACTGACATCCTCGTACGACTTCGGCCAGTGGTTCGGCCGCGCACTCATATTCCTTGTCATAGCATGTCCTTGCGCGTTGGTGATAAGTGTGCCGTTAGGCTATTTCGCAGGCATAGGCGCCGCGTCGCGCCTCGGCATACTGTTCAAGGGCGGAGGCAGTCTGGACGCCATCTCAAGTGTGGATACCGTGGCGTTCGACAAGACGGGTACGCTCACCGCCGGAACCTTCGAGGTGCGCCGTGTTGAGGGACTCTCAAACTCAGACCTCGCCATGGTGGCAGCCATGGAACGCTCTACGTCGCACCCGGTGGCACGCGCCATCGTGGAATATGCAGGCCATTTCGCCGCGCCTGCCACGATGCCCGACGTGAAGACAATAGCAGGCTACGGACTGGAAGCCGGCGACTGGCTTGCCGGAACGCCGCGCCTGCTGAAGATGCACGACGTAAGCGTGCCCGAGCTTCTCGACGACGAACAGGGCACAATAGTCGCCGTGGCTGCCGGCGGAGAGTATAAGGGATGTATAATACTGGGCGACGTGGTGCGTCAGGATGCCCGTGAGGCTGTCAGCCGGTTGGGCATGCACACCGTGATATTGTCGGGCGACCGCCAGCCTATAGTAGATGCGGTGGCCGAGGAGATAGGTGCCGACAGAGGATACGGCGACCTGCTGCCGGGCGACAAGGCCGAATACATAGCGTTGATGCAGCGCGACGGTCACAAGGTGGCATTCGTGGGCGACGGCATAAACGATGCCCCAGTGCTTGCCACGAGCGACGTGGGCATAGCCTTCGGAGCAGGCAGTGCCGACATGGCTGTCGAGACGGCCGACGCAGTGATACATTCGGGAAAGCTCGTGAAGATAGCCGAGGCTGTGGAAGCAGGCCGCCGTACGCGCCGCATAGTGAAACAGAACATCGTGCTGGCGATAGGTTTCAAGGTGCTGGTGATGATTCTCGGACTCTTCGGAGTGGCAAACATCTGGATGGCAGTATTTGCCGATACGGGCGTGGCACTGCTCGCGGTTCTCAACTCGATGCGTATTTTTTCGATGTCTCGCGGTCATAAGGAGTGAAAACATTTTGAAATGTGCGTTTATTTGGCTAACTTCGCAGCGTGACACTTTGAAGACACGACAACGAACATACAGCCTATCATGTACGACGAACAATTCTATCTTGACAAACTGAAGCACCGTGGCATACGTCCCACAGCCACACGACTGCTCATTCTGCGCAATATGATGCGTGGCGATGAGGCGGTGTCGCTGCCCGACATGGAGCGTTATCTGCCCACGGTAGATAAATCCACCATATCGCGCACGCTGTCTCTGTTTCTGCTCAACCGCCTTGTGCACGTCATAGACGACGGTTCCGGCTCGCTGAAATACGCCGTTTGTTCCGACGACTGCGACTGCTCGGTGGAGGATGAGCACACGCATTTCTACTGCACCTCGTGCCACCGCACGTTCTGTCTGAAGCACATCGCCGTGCCGGTGGTAGATCTGCCGCCGGGATTCACCCTGTCGAGCATCAATTATGTGCTCAAGGGCCTGTGTCCGGAGTGTGCTGAGGCTGAGCACGAGAGCGGGCGTTGAAACCGCGTTCCGCACTCTGAAATTGCGTGACTGCGCGATGAAGAGAATAAAAACAAGGACAGAATTTATAGAGAAATGGAAAATAACGGCTGCATGAAGCAGCTTTGTAGAAATTAAGAGAGTATAAACTCCAATAGTAACGACGCTGTTCCGGAATTGAAACAGCGTCGTTTTTTATGCTGAAACGAAAACGATGTGTACTGTTTTCAAATTATAACCGGATTTGTTTTTTCACTCCGAGTTTTCTGATATACCCCGAAAAATAAGCGCGTATTTGCGAGCCGAGTCGTCTTCGGACGCAAATACGCGAAAAATAAGAGTTTTTTATAATATATTGAATATCAATGATTTATGTTTAAGGGGTATTTCTTCGCTTTGCAAAAAGCACCATATCGTCTTGCGAAATGGCCTATTTCAGGGTGCGAAATGGTGCTTTTCAGCCCCTGATATGGGCTTTATCGCACTGCGAAATGGGCATTATCAGAAAGCAAAAAGAGTATTTTCGGACTATGGTACAGGGTATATGGCTATGCGGTAAATGCGGAAACAGGCTTCATAACGTCCGATTTAACATTCCTTTACATCTATTTTGCGAAAATATTTTGTCAAAATTTAGTCAAGAAAAATTGTAAGTTCGTCACGTGAGTTTACTCTGTATATGCCGGTATCTGTCATAAGAAGAAATACGGGGAGTGTGTTGTGCGTTTGCTTGGATGAATTATTTGTTATGGATGCGCGGACTTATTATTATGCGAATAAATATACTCTGCTGTATGAGCTAATACTCTGTATTGTGTGAGCAGGTGCAACAAATCGTATAGATAAATGCGCGGCGCGGTTTATATAGTCACGTGTTGTTATTAGGTTTTCCGATGTCAGGTGGCATTTTATGAATAAAAACCGTTCAACTTTGGATTTGTGTTGAGCCGTATTTTGTTTGTCAATCCGTGAAATGCGGCATAGAGTGTATCGCCAAACCATTTTATCTTGCGTGTAATAACGAAAAACACCGGTGGCGGGGTATGATTGCGTCACCGGTGTTTCGCACTGTCAGACGCGGCATAATGGCCTTGTAGCCTGACTATATGGTTTGATTGTTTATTTCAAATCCTTGAACAGCTTTTGTGAGAACAATGTGAGATAGATGCGCCAGTTGCGCCAGATGTGTCCGCCGTCGTTCTCGTAGTATTCGTATTTATATCCCTTCTCGTCGAAATATTCGCGCAGCACCTTGTTAGGTTCATACAGGAAGTCGTCCTTGCCTATGCCAATCCAGTAGAGTTTCGGTTTGCTGTCGAAGAGCTTCTGCAACAGGCCGCAGGTCTCCTTGTCGGCTCTCAGCTTCTCGGCGAAGTTGTTGAGGTCGCGGTTTCCCTTTATCCATGGAGCGGCAGAGAACAGACCGTAGTAGTCGAATGTCTCGGGATAGAGCATGGATATGCCGAAAGTGTGGCCGCCACCCATGGAGAGTCCGCATACGGCGCGGCCCTCACGCTTCTTTATTGTGCGGTAGTTGTTGTCGATGAAGTTCACGATGTCCATGAAGCTGTCCTCCATCGAAGCCTTCGCCTTTGTCTTTATGGTGAAGTGGCCCGGTATGTACATGCCTGCCGACCATTCGCCCGGAGCTGCGCTGCAGTTGGTGTTGCCGTTGGGCATGACTACAATCATTGGTTTAACCTTGCCCGCAGCGATGAGGTTGTCGAGTATCTGTGCGGCGCGTCCTAGCTCGCTCCATGCGTTCTCGTCGCCGCCCATGCCGTGCATGAGGTAAAGCACCGGATAGCGTTTCTTACCGTCATATCCGGCCGGAGTATAGACAGTGAGGCGGCGGTTGAGGCCCAGTGTGGGGCTGTCATACCACACCTTCGCCACTGTTCCGTGCGGCACCTTGTTCACACTGTACAGAGAACCGCGGTCGCCTTTCTCCTTTGATATGATGAAGAGGCTGGAGTAGGTGGTTATGTCGCGGTTCATGTATGCGTTGGACGGATCGACTATGCGCATGCCATCCACCTTGAAGCTGTAGGAATAGAGCTCAGGCGCGAGGGGCTTGGTTGTTACCGACCACATGCCTTTGTCGTTCTTGGTCATTGGCAGAGTGATGCCGCTTATCTGATTGAAGTCGCCCGTCACTTCCACTTTCTGTGCGTTGGGCGCGAATAGGTTGAATGTTACGCTACCGTCGGCGTTCTCCACCGGCGATACAGCCGAGGCCTTGTCCCACAAAGCCTGCTGGGCCATGGTCGCCATGCTTATGGCTATCACGGCAAGAAGAATTGTCAAACGTTTCATGTTTGTCTTGTTTTTGTTTTGTTATAGGTGTAAGTATATTTTCATTTTCGTGTTATTGCTGTGCGCCGAGCCTGCGGCGGCAGTTCTCGAGAATGGCTGTCAGCTCTTCGACGGTGGTGGCGCGTAGCATTGCTATGCGCGTCTGGCGGAAGTCGGGAATGCCCTTGAATATGGGTGTGGCGGCAAGATGGCGGCGCGTGTGGAGTATGCCGCGGTACTCGTCGATGCGTTCCACGTTGATGCGGAGTTGTTCCTCGAGAATGTCAATCTTGCGGTCAAGGTCGAGCGAAAGGTCCTGCGGCCGGCCGTCGAGATAGTCGCGCATCTCCTTGAATATCCACGGGCGGCCGAAGGTGGCACGTCCCACCATGACGGCATCCACGCCATAGTCGTTGAAAGCGCGCTCGGCCTCTTCCGGCGATGTTATGTCGCCGTTGCCTATGATGGGTATGTGTATGCGCGGATTGCGCTTCACCTCGCCTATGAGTGTCCAGTCAGCGCTGCCGGTGTACATCTGTGCACGGGTGCGGCCGTGTATGGTGAGCGCTTGTATGCCGCAGTCCTGCAGCTGTTCGGCAAGGTCGGTGATGATGAGGTGGCTGCTGTCCCATCCCAGACGGGTCTTGACGGTGACTGGTGTGTGTACGGCTTTGACCACCTGGCGCGTTATGTCGAGCATTAGCGGAATGTTCTGCAGCATGCCGGCTCCGGCTCCCTTGCCGGCCACCTTCTTCACGGGGCAGCCGAAGTTGAGGTCGATGACGTCGGGATGTGCCTCTTCCACTATCTTTGCCGCCTCCACCATGGCTTCGGTGTCGCGGCCGTATATCTGTATGCCCACGGGACGTTCGTCGTCGCTTATGGTGAGCTTGCTTACTGTCGATTTGATGGAGCGCACGAGAGCCTCGGCACTCACAAACTCGGTATATACCATTGATGCGCCGAAACGCTTGCAGAGCTTGCGGAAGCCTATGTCGGTAACGTCTTCCATCGGGGCGAGAAACAGAGGTCTGTCTCCGAATTCTATGTTTCCTATTTTCATTGTCTGTTGTTTTATTGCAGAAGATGATAAGTGCCGCCGGCGTACATCCTGACCACGCCTTTCATCTCGAGCGAGAAGAGCAGTGCCGACATGCGCTGTACGGGGATGCCTGTGCGCACGGCGAGCATATTGATCTGCATGTCGTTGGTCTTGGCGAGTGTCGAGACGATGAGCTGCTCGTCGTCGGTGAGTTCGGGAAAGAGCTGACGCTCGATGCCTTGCTGACGGGCGTCGCGCAGGGCGGAGTCGTTGTCCCACGTCATGGCGGCGGCAAGGTCGGCGGCGCAGGTTATGAGTGCCGCTCCGTTGTCGCGTATGAGGTTGTTGCAGCCTTCGCTGTAGGTCATTCCCACCGCTCCGGGGAAGGCGAACACGTCGCGCCCGTAGCTTTGGGCTATGCCTGTGGTGATGAGTCCGCCGCCGTGGCTGGCGCTCTCAATGAGAAGTGTGGCGTCGGCCATGCCTGCCACGATGCGGTTGCGGCGCACGAAGTTCACCTTGTCGGCGTTGGTGCCGGTGAGGAACTCGGTGATGAGGCCGCCCCGGGTGAGCATCTCGCGTGCCGTGTCCCTGTGGCTTGAGGGATAGATGGTGTCGAGTCCGTGGGCAAGGACGGCGGCAGTGTCGAAGCCCGAGCGCAGGGCGTTGCGGTGGGCGCAGATATCCACGCCGTAGGCAAGGCCGCTTATGATGAGCACGTCGGGGCATATCTGCCGCAGGTCGTCGCAGAAACGGCGTATGAGGTCCTGACCGTAGGATGTGCAGTGGCGCGTGCCGACGATGCTCAAGACGCGTGCGCGGTTGAGGTCGGCGTTGCCTTTGTAGAACAGCATGAGCGGAGCGTCGTCGCACTCACGCAGCCGCGACGGATAGCGCGTGTCGTTCATCGTGAGCGGTGTGATGCCATGTGTCTCGTCATACTCCAGTTCTGCTTCGGCGCGTCGCAACGGTTCGCTCACGTCTTTCAGCGCGTCGATGAGGCGCTGTGTGGCGTCGGGCAGCACGTCGCGTATGTCGTCACGGTGGTCCATTACAGCCGTGGCGGAGCCGAGACGCCGGTATAGCTCGAGCATTCCGGCGAGGCTGAAGTAGTTGATGCGCGTGAGCGCTATGGTGTTGATTATTTCCTGTGAGTTGTCCATCGGCACATTGCTGTTGCGGTTTGTGTTGCCGGCATCACGTCCGGCTATATGCGGCGTGCGGTTGTTTAGATGTATTTGGCGAAGGCGCGGTCGTAGTCGTCGCTGTTGCCAAGGCGGCCGTTGATGAGGCACACCAGTTCGACAGTGGCGCGGAAGCACAGGCGCTCGTCGCTCTTGCGGAATATGTCCTGATTGAAGATGTAGCGCAGACCTTCCTTGTGCATCGCCAGGCGCGAGATGAACACGTCGTCGCAGCGCAGTGGAGTCTTGTACTGGAGATTCATTCGTGCCACCACGGCATCGACACCCTTCTCGTGGAGTTTTGAGAAACTCACTCCGAGCGATGCGAGAAACAGATGTCGCGTGTGTTCGGTGTAGTGCAGATAGTTCGCGTTGTTCACTATGCCCTGGATGTCGCACTCATAGTCGCGGACCTCCATCTCGGTTTCAAATATGTATTCCATTCTTATCGTTGTTTTCTTTATCGGTTGTCGCACCTGCGGGCGTTGTACTGCGCTGTTTCAGATATTCGTATCCGAAACGGCAGCGCAGGCAGTCCTTGCGGTCGCAGTAGTTTTTCTTCAGTTGTATGAGTGCCTGTGTGTCGCCGGCGTTCTGCACTTTCAGTCCGCATTCCTCCCACATGCGCACTATGTTGTTGCGTTCGGGCGCAAGCTGTTCGAGAAAATCGGTGGCGCGCCAGCACATTTCTTCAGACGATTTGTGGCGTCCGTAGGCAAACAGCATCGGCACTACGGTGTTGATGATAAGCAGGTCGATGGACTGTCGGGAGAGGTTTTTCGAACTCTCACGGCTGGCATGGCCGAAAGTGTAATGGGTGCGCCAGTAGGGCGTTACGGATGTTGTGAGCATGCGGCGCGCGTCGTCTATGGTGTCGCATCCGGCTATAAGGCTGAGGCCTGCACGGCGCGAATGGTAGAGCGATGCGAGCTGTGCGATGCGTATGTGGGGGAAATTCTGCGGGCGGAGGCGCAGGAACTTCCATAAACGGAAGTCGATGGGGTGGAGCGAGAACTTCTGGGCAAGATACTGATATTCGCGGCTCAGACGGACGAAATAGTCGTCGGCGAGTGCCGCCTCGCGCTGGCGTTCGGGCATGGCGTCGGCAGAAAGCAGTCCGGCCTGGCCGAGAAAGAGTGCCTCGGTCTGGAATATGTCGTCGCGGTGACGGCCGATGTGCATCATCGGCATGTTGAGAGCCCACGTCTCGAAGGCTTCGCTGTTGACACCGAAACCGTAGTTGCGTGCCAGGGTGACGAAGAAAGCGTCTTCCCACGAACCGTCGCAGCGTTTCACACGCTCGGCTATCGCTTCAGTCTTCTGTTCGAGACGCTCGGCCTGGAGCGCGCTCATCCACGAGTGGACGGTGATTGACGGCAGGGTGGGGATGAGCTTGTGGCAGGGCGGATACTTATCCTCGTGGAGCAGACGCTCGTAGTTTGACGTTACGCTCTCGGGCACTTCGAGCTGCATCTGCGGTAGCGTGTTGCCGTGGCTTGTCCTTACTTCAGAGTCGATTGTCTTTGCTATATGGAGTATCACGTTGTCGTAGCGAGGGTCGCGGTCGTGTCCGTGAGCGTACCAGTCGGACGACTTGTCGTGTATCTCAATGTTTCCCACCCACATGGTGCCGCCTATCTTCACCTTGGCGTTGAAGAAGTCGGGGCCGGAATCGCTGTTGTGGAGACCCGGATCGATTACTTCCACGCCGAGGCCGTCGGTTGTCTCGAGCCTTCTAAGCGGAAAAAGCTTGTGCTTCCATATGTAGTGGAGGAGTTGTTCCATATTATGTAAAGACGAAAAGGATAGATACAAAGCTACACAAAAAATCCCGAACTATCGACAGTCCGGGATTTTTTTCTTGATGAATATTCGTTCTTTGATTATTTCTTCAATACTTTAACTGTTTTGCCGTCGGCCTGACGGATGATGTAAAGACCTTTCTGTGACATGTTGTCAACGCGCTGTCCGTTTACGTTATAGATGGCAGCATTGCCTTTACCTGTGGTTGTCACAACCTTGTTGATGCCTGTTGTTGTAGCACCTGCGATATTGAGAGTATATACGTTTGTAGTCTGGAGGTCGTTAGATGTTACTGTTATTGTAACCTTAACGCCGCCTTCTGCATCCTCAACGCTCTTTGTAACATAAGCTCCCTGACCGTCTGAAACAGCCTCTATGTTGTCAACGCTGATTGCACCTTCGGCTGTGAGGTCGTAGCTGAACACGTCTTTGTTGAAGCCTTCAACGTTTTCGCCATTTACTTTCAGCGAAGTGAGCTTTGAGTTGTAAACAAGTGAGAAGTCATCGATGAAGAGAACGTCAGGATTGTCGGCCGATGAACTTGCCACACCCGGCTGTGCGTTGGTTGACAGAGTAACAAGTATGGCTTTTGTCTCAGCGTTGTTTGCTGCGAAAGAAGCGTAATCGAACGGAACGGTTATTTCCTGCCACTCGAAGTTGTTTGTCTCAATCTTGTCGTTCTTTGCCTTTGCAACTACGTTGGTATAGTTCTTGTTGTCCTCAGGGTCCTGATAGTATGTACCATCGGTGATGATTGCGCTGATGGTTGCGTATGGGTAAGTTGTATTTACCTCTCCCTGCTGATATTTCACCCAAACCTTGAGTGCGTCGGGCTGGCCGTTCAGCAGTGTGTAGAAAGGATCGCCGTTGCCGTCAACAGCTTCGTTGGTCAGATCGAGGAATGAGTTGTTGCCGGTATCTGTTGCCGTTGCCGAACCGGCTTTGAGCTGACCGGTTGTTATTGTACCGTTTGCAGGTACTTTTATTATACCCATAAAGCTTACAATGCCAGATGTGAGCTTTACACTCTTTGTTCCGGTTGAGCCTGGACGTACATCGTCAGAAATGAATGTGTGAGGAGTACCACTTACCATTGATGAAAATGTTCCGGTGCTGCTCATGAATGAATGCCATGCGTTAGGCTCGTCGCTTTCGTTTTTGCCGGAAGTAGCTTTGTGGAAGAGTTCGAATTCAGAGTTTGTTATCTGATATCCACCGTTTCCAAATACAACTTTGATATCCATTCCTGAAAAGTTGATGTTGATTACGGTGTAGAACTTATCGCCGCGTATTTCACCAACCATGTTCACTGGTATAAGATCTCCCGTTGCGGAGAGTATCGGTCCCATCCACTGGCCGGCGAAGTTAGGATCGTCACCTTCAGCTATCTTTATTTCCTGATTTGTCTTAAGAGTTGTCACCTCGCCGTTGGCGGTTGCACTGACATTCTCAAGTACGATGGTTCCTACAGGAAGATATTCGCCTCCCATAGATAAAACAAAGTTTTTCAGGCTTAGGGTATAGCCACTTTCACCTTTGTCTTCGATAGAGATCGTGTTCTCTGTTGGAGTTGTCTGTGTTCCGTCGATGCTGACAGTCATCACGTCTTTGTAGTCAGTTGCCATTGATGGTATGGCAAAAGCAGCCAGAACCAGTAATGAAGTAAAAATCTTTTTCATCGTTTAAACTTTAATAGTGCTTTAAATTTTATGTAGTTTTAATGTAGTTTGTATGTTAAACCTATTGTTCCGTATATTGGATAAAGAGTTTGTTCTATGGTGTTGAAATCTTTTTTGAATAGTCCGGACAGTCCCCATGACATGTCTATGTAAGCTCCGAACTGGCGTGAGAAATACCAGTCGGCACCAACGTCAACACCGAACTGCCACTTGCGCATGCTGTCGGAGAAATCGTATGTGCCTCGTGATGCTTCGTCGGTTCCCAAGTCTATTTTATCTCCCGTGGGGTCGCCTACACGCAGATAACCGTCGTAAGCGTAGCCTTCAAACTTATTTGACAGAAGATAAGAGAAATAAGGACCGAGCTTGAGTCTTACTTTGCTGCTGACATCATAAGTTGCCTGCAAAGGAAGTGTTACCATCCATTCCTCCACTCTTGTTACTACCTGGCCTGTGAACACACCTTTCAGCGATTCGCTGCCCTGGCGCATCTCCATCTTGTAGTTCTTCACACGGGCGTCGGTGTTCATACCTTTATTCTCTATGTGGAATCCTCCCATCATTCCCCATCGGTTTCCAAGTGGTTTGTAGGCATCAAGTCCGATGGTGGTATTCACTTTGATGGTGAATTTTGAAAGACTCCTGATAGTGGCAGGCATGCCGATCGGTGCCGTTCCTCCGAGGTTATAGCCCAACCGTCCATAATAAATGAGGTTATCGAAGATGTTTCCACAGTGGCCGTAAGTGACACCTGCCATTAGCAGAAGCATCGTAAGAGTCTGTCTCAGAATGTATTTCTTGTTCATAATCCCGTCTATTTTATCATTCTGTTGTTTCGCAAATGATTCTCACTTTGTCAATCATCATGGTGCTGCCTATTGCTCCTTCGAAGTCAGCGCCTCCAATACTTGATGTGAACACCACAGCCATGTTGTAACCGTAGTTGTCGAGCAGAGTCTGGTCTATGTCAGTAAGATAATTGAAATCCAAATCAAATTCAGTCCAATTATCCGTATTTTCCACTTTGTCGATGCGTGCTATTGCAACTATCTGCGGGCTTGTTAGCACATTGTCTCCATAGAGTACTACTGCGTTTCCCTGGTCATCGGTGTTGCGGTAGAGCACGGCGTATATGTCGCCTGTGTCAGTCTTGCCTTCGACCGGTTTTCCTTTCTTGTCCTGATAAGTTTCTCCAGGCTTATACTTGTAATATCCTGTGAACTTGATAGGCTTCTTTGCAGTGGTGTATTTCAGTCCGAACATTGTTGCCTTCATTGTCTGTCCCGGAGTAAGGGCAACTGTTGCGTTGAATCGTCCGATGAAAAGGTTGCCGGCAGCTATGCGCATATCTTTCAGCGCACCGAACGGACCTGTGTCTGATGTGGTCAGTTTTACAGCCGAGCCATCCAGTCCGCTCACTAAAGGCGTGGTAGGATAGTCCTCCGGCTTTGCAGTGGAACGGCTGATGGCAAATCCAGGATTACCTGTCGCCCAGTTGTTGGCATCGGTTCCGTCGGGATTGAGGTCGCTCCAAAAATAATATTTCTTTGTCGAGTTAAGGGCATATCTCTCGAAGTCGTAATAGATAGTGTCGCTGACGGTGCGGGTCTGTACTGTTACGGACACGTTGTATTCGCGGCTCCATTGTCCATCCTCTGATGTGACCTTGTATTTCACTGGGCCGTTGGAGAAATCGTGCACAGATCCGTTGGCGGGTTCAATCGTAGCACCGTCTGTTATTCTGAATATTGGCGCAATGGCTGTCAGATCTGTCTCTTTTCTCACTTTGAAGTCAATGTTATGCTCAGTATACAGCACTTTTATCAATGAGTCTGACACATTGAAAAACATTTTCTCCGGATTGTCTGCATGAATATATGCCTCCTCAATGTCGCATTCCGCGTTTAGTGGCTCGTCTTTAAAACACGACGAAAGCATCCCACAGCATACGACAGAAAACAATAAAATGTATGGGCTTCTCATTAATTATAATTAAAAAAACGGTGTAAAGGTAAGAAAAAAACTCATTCCGGCCAAAAGTTTTTATAAAATATGGCTACTTTTTGCTTATATATCCTAATAAATGTCACGAATGTGACAAATAATTAATAACTTTGCGCAACTATTATTTTTATTATTATGAACATAGCATTGATAGGCTACGGCAAGATGGGACACATGGTTGAGACCATCGCAAAGGCACGTGGCCACCGTATAGTGAGCATTATCGATGTAGACAACACCGATGATTTCGACAGCGAGGCATTCGCTTCGGCTGATGTGGCAATAGAGTTTACAAACCCGACAGCAGCTTATGGCAACTATCTCAGGGCTTTCAAGCATAACGTGAAAGTTGTGAGCGGTTCTACAGGATGGATGAAAGAACATGGCGACGACGTGCGCCGCATGTGCACCGAAGGCGGTCAGACGCTGTTCTGGGCAAGCAATTTCTCAGTCGGAGTAGCCATATTCTCTGCCGTGAACAGATATCTGGCACGCATAATGAACAATTTTCCGCAGTATGATGTCCACATGAGCGAGACACATCACGTACACAAACTCGACGCACCGTCGGGCACAGCCATCACTCTTGCCGAGGATATAATAGACAATCTCGACCGCAAGAAGGACTGGACAAAGGGCCATCAGCTCCACGCCGACGGCACCGAGAGCGGTTCCAACGACGTAGATTCTTCTCTGCTTGCCATCGAGAGCCTGCGCCGCGACGAGGTTCCGGGCATACACTCAGTGGTATATGACAGCCCTGCCGACTGCATCACAATCACCCACGACGCCCATTCGCGTGAGGGATTTGCCCTTGGTGCTGTCCTCGCAGCCGAATACACAAAGGATCACACCGGTCTGCTCACCACCGCCGACCTGTTCAAATTCTGATAAAACAGCTTCGCCGGTATCATCCGGCTGCAATAATATCAATATCCAAAAAATACATCAGAAAAAATGATTGATAAGGAAAAAGAAAGAAGAAACATGAAAGTACAGTGGGCAAAGTTCGCTGTCGTAGCCGTTCTCTACCTGCTCTTCCTCTATTGGGTGAGAAGTTGGTGGGGACTGATAGTGCTGCCCTTCATCTTCGATGTTTACATAACCAAAAAGATACGCTGGCAGTGGTGGCGTGATGCCGATCGTCCGGTGCGCTTCATCATGTCATGGGTCGATGCCCTTGTCTTTGCTCTTGTGGCTGTGTATTTCATCAATCTGTTCTTCTTCCAGAACTACGTCATCCCCTCAAGCTCGCTCGAAAAATCGCTTCTTACGGGCGACTATCTCTTTGTAAGCAAGATAAGCTACGGTCCGCGCAAGCCTAACACTCCGCTCACAATGCCTCTCACACAGCACACTCTTCCCGTGTTCGACTGCAAGTCTTACATCGAGTGGCCGCAGTGGGGTTACGACCGTGCGCCGGGTCTCGGCAAGGTGAAGCTCAACGACATTGTAGTATTCAACTATCCGGCAGGCGACTCGCTCTGCACCGCCGACCAGTGGAACACTCAGGATTTCTATCAGATTGTCTATTCATTCGGCCATCAGATATATCAGGAGCAGTATCCCGAACCTGTTGATTACAGAAAACTCAACGCCGCCGACCGTCTGAAGTTCTTCGACGGAATATATGCCATCGGCCGCAGATACATTGCCGAGAATCCGCAGATATACGGAGAAGTCATCTCACGCCCTGTCGATCGCCGCGAGAATTATGTAAAGCGCTGCGTCGGACTGCCGGGACAGACTTTGCAGATAAAGAACCGCATAGTGTATGTTGACGGTAAACCCAACAAGGAACCCGACAATGTGCAGTACACATACTACGTCAAGCTGAAAGCGTCGATGCCCGAAGACCTCATGGAAGAGCTCGGCATATCCATGGAAGACCTCATGAGTCTTAACGAGCGCGGTTATCTTCCGCTCACGTCACGTGCCGCACGCATATTGAAGTCGCGCCGCGACATTGTCGAGAGCATCACTCTCAACACCGACGCCACCACCGAGGACATCTATCCCCTCAACGGTGCTACGGGATGGACACGCGACAACTACGGACCGATATGGATTCCGAAGAAGGGCGCGACCATCAAACTCACGCTCGACAACATAGCCATCTACGAGCGTCCTATCAGAGTGTATGAGGGTCACGACCTGAAGATAAGCAACGGAAGCATATACATCGACGGTAAGTTGGCCAAGACATACACTTTCGCCATGGACTATTACTGGATGATGGGTGACAACCGTCACAACTCGCTCGACTCACGCTACTGGGGCTTTGTGCCCGAGGATCACATCGTGGGCAAGCCGATATTCATCTGGTGGTCGAGCGATCCCGACCGTCATGGCTTCAGTGGCATACGTTGGAGTCGCCTGTTCCGTTTTGTAGATAACATAAAGTAAGGCTGCTACCTTCCCACAGATGATGTCTGAAATGACGCAGGCTTTACTTTCATCAGCATATTTCGGTCCGGTGCAGTGGTATCAGAAGCTGCACCGTTACGACCGCTGCTTCATCGAACGCTACGACAACTACATGAAGCAGACCTACCGCAACCGGTGCGTTATAGCCACAACTGCCGGTCCGCAGACGCTTACGGTCCCCATAGAACGCTATGAGGGCCGTAAGTGCCTTATGCGGGACATCCGCATAAGCGACCACGGCTCGTGGCGCCATCTACACTGGAACGCTCTCGTGTCGTCCTATGGCGAGAGTCCGTTTTTCGATTATTATGCCGACGACATACGCCCCTTCTTCGAGCGCCGATGGGATTTCTTGTTCGACTTCAACCTCGAGATAACCCACACCATCTGCTCGCTTCTCGACATACAACCCACCATCGAGCTCACCGACGATTATCTCCGTGCCGACGCCATCGGCGCCGACGATTTCCGCGACGCCATACGTCCAAAGCATCCTCTGCCCGACGAGTCGTTCGAGCCGCGTCCTTATTATCAGGTGTATGCTCAGAAAAACGGTTTCCTGCACAATCTCAGCGTGTTGGACCTTCTGTTCAACGAAGGTCCGGAAGGCATTTTCCTTCTTTAATGCACATTTCCGCGACGTTTTGTTTTTTTACGTATTGATAAGTGCAAAATCAATAATTGTTAAATAATACGTGAAATAAGGTTTGCTTTCAGATTATTATATAACTTTACAAATAATTGAAAATCAAAAATCATTGCTATATGAAAATCAATTATCTGAAAGTATCTGCTGTCATGATGGCAGGATGCCTTGTGGCAAGCTCGTGTGTAGGAACATTCCAGCTCACTCACAGGCTGGCATTGTGGAACACAAAAGCCACCAATGAGAAGTTCCTGAATGAAATAATCTTCCTGTTCATCAGCCCCGCTTATGCCGTGTGCGGAGTCGTTGATGCGCTTGTTATTAATACAATAGAATTCTGGTCCGGCACTAATCCTCTCGCCAAGAACGAGGGCAAGACGCAGACCATCATGGGCCAGGACGGCCGTTATTATGCCGTAACAACCCTCAAGGACGGATATGAGATAAAGAAACCCGACGGCGAGATATTGAAGTTCCTCTACGACAGCAAGAACGACTCGTGGTCGCAGGTGGTTGACGGCAAGACTACGGAGATATTCCGTTTCAACGAAGACGGCACCATACAGGCATCGCTGCCCGACGGTGGCAAGATAAACGTGAAGCCAGATGCTGCCGGCCTCTTCGAGGCGCGCATGGCGGTAAACGGTGCCAATCTCTGGGCTTTGAGATAAATATCATCGGATCATAGGCTAATATACATAAAAAGGGCATATCTCCACGGCGTCTGTTGCTACGCCCGGCGATATGCCCTTTTCGCTCTATTTTGTGCGCCGTGACGGCCTTTAGGCTCTTTCAGTGGGTTTGTATATGCCTGCCGTCTGTCGCGCGTTCACGTCACTTCTTACGCGGTCGGCGACGTGCCCATCCCTCTTCGCTGAAGTCGGGCTCCTCGCCCACGAGCTTTATGTCGGGATTGTTGATGAACTGTCGCCAGTCATCCTTGCGTCCGCTCTCCTTGAACGGCTTTGCTTCCGCGCCGCGGTCGCGCTTCTTCGACTTCTTCTCATATTTGCCGAAATCGTCGCGGCTGTCGCTCTTCCTCGGGCGTCGTTCGCCACGTTTGCGGTCGTCGGCGTCGTTACATCTCACCGTACGGCCCTTGTACGACTTGCCGTCGAGTGCGCGCATCACCTTAGCCGCATCCTCCTCAGGCACCTCTATGTACGAGAACTTGCCCAGCAGGTCGATGTGTCCCACGTCTTGGTGGCCGCGCATGTTCTTGTTAAGGAACTGCATCACCTCACCCGGATAGAATCCGTCGTCCTTTCCCAGGTTGATGAACAGTCGGCGGTAGCCGTTCTCCGCCTTGCGTTGTCCGCGTGTTCTGGTCTTCTTGCCGTCCTTGCGAGCCTCACCCTTCTTCGCGCGTTCGGTCGAAGGCTTGGTTATCTCAGGCGCGTTGGCATAGTAGGCGAGGAACC
Source organism: uncultured Prevotella sp. (assembly GCA_900554695.1). Lineage (GTDB taxonomy): Bacteria > Bacteroidota > Bacteroidia > Bacteroidales > Bacteroidaceae > Prevotella. Next base: position 48,344 of record USHV01000020.1, read on the forward strand.
GTCCGAACTCCAGACTCACTATTTTCTTCAGTATGTCCTCCTTGTCCACATACTCGAAATGCCTGTTTATGTCCTCCATGAACGGAGCAATCTCCTCCTCGTTCACGTCCACCTTCTCTATCTCGTCTATCGCCTTGTAGAGCTGCTTGGTGCATATCTCCTTCGGAGTAGGCAGCTCTCCGGCCACGAAACTCTTGCCTATCACCTTCTCTATGGCTTTCACCTTGTGGCGTTCGCGGGTGTGTATTATGCTGATGGACGTTCCCTTCTTTCCGGCGCGGCCCGTACGTCCGCTGCGGTGGGTGTAGCTCTCTATGTCGTCGGGCAGTCCGTAGTTTATGACGTGCGTCAGATCGTCCACGTCGAGACCGCGCGCCGCCACGTCGGTAGCCACGAGCAGCTGCGTGAGATGCTGGCGGAACTTCTGCATGGTGAGGTCGCGCTGCTGCTGCGAGAGGTCACCGTGCAGCGACTCGGCGTTGTAACCGTCGCGTATTAGCTTGTCTGCCACCTCCTGAGTCTCCACCTTCGTGCGGCAGAAGATGATGGCGTATATGCGCGGATAGTAATCCACTATGCGCTTCAGAGCCAGATATTTGTCCTTGGCGTTCACCAGATAGTATATGTGGTTCACGTTTTCCGCACCCTCGTTGCGCGAGCCCACCACTATTTCCTTGTGGTCGTGCAGGTAGTTCAGGGCTATCTTCTCTATCTCCTTGCTCATCGTTGCCGAGAAGAGCAGGGTGTTGCGGTCCTGCGGCACGCCCTCGAATATCTCGTTTATGCTGTCCGAAAATCCCATGTTGAGCATCTCGTCGGCCTCGTCGAGCACCACGTTGCTCACGTTGTCCAGCTTAGCCGCGCCGCGGTTCATCAGGTCGATGAGACGTCCCGGAGTGGCAACGATGATCTGTGCGCCGTGTTTCAGCGCGTGCATCTGGTTTATTATGGACGTTCCGCCATATACAGCCACGATGTTTATGCCCTTGATGTATTTGGCGAAACTCTTCAGGTCGTCGGCTATCTGAAGGCACAGCTCACGTGTCGGACTGAGTACGAGAGCCTGAGTGGTGCGGTCGTTAGCATCGACGCGTTGCAGCAGTGGAATGCCGAAGGCGGCTGTCTTGCCCGTTCCTGTCTGTGCCAGGGCTATCACGTCGTTACCATTACCGAGCAAATAAGGAATCACTTCTTCCTGAACAGGCATCGGATGCTCAAATCCGAGTTCTGTGATGGCGCGGCGTATTTCCTCGCTTACGCCTAATTCTTCAAATGTTTTCAATGCTGTGTTGTTTGTGAATGAAATAAATGGAGTGCTGTGCGATAATGTCGCACGCAATAGTTTTGGTCTTTATCCCGAATCCGGCTGCAAAGTTACAGCAAAAGGCAGACAATACAAAATATAATCATCTATTTTATTGTATATCAGTAAATAATTAATATCTTTGTGAAAGATAGGATGCGGTTCGGCGATATCAAAAATCAAAAAAACGATGTTTTTTCATTTGCTGTTGCATCCATATTCCATAACTTTGCGTGGAAGTGTCCCACCCGGAGTAGTGGAGCTTTAATAGATTTAAAACAAATAAGAATTATGCATATAGGAGTTTTCTGTTCGGCAAATGCCGACATCGATCCCGATTTTTTCGAGCTCACCCGTCAGTTCGGTGAGTGGATGGGCCGCAACGGCCACATGCTGGTGTTCGGAGGATGCAATCTCGGACTGATGGAGTGTGTTGCCCGTGCCGTGCACGAGGCAGGAGGATTGTGCATAGGTGCCGTGCCGACGATAGTGGAGAAGGGCGGACGCACGTCAGACTATGTGGATGTGAAGATAATGTGCGACAATCTGAGCGACCGCAAGGACATAATGCTCGCCAAGAGCGACGTGCTCGTGGCGCTTCCCGGAGGCGTGGGCACGCTCGACGAGATATTCACCGTGGTGGCCTCCGCGTCGATAGGCTACCACCACAAGCGCGTCATTCTCTACAACATGAAAGGCTTCTGGAATCCGCTTCTCACCATGCTCGACAGCATGAAGAAGGCAGGAGTGATACGCCGCGGATTCGACGACCAGCTGCTTGTCGCCTCCACGCAGGACGAGCTTGTGGAGATGCTCTCGCGCGAGGGCTGACGTGTGCGGCCGACGGGATGGTGAACGATTAATGAATATAAAACCGATATGAGACGACTGTTGTTCTTTGCAGCCATGATGCTGCTGTCGCTAAGGGGCTTTGCCGGCGACGAGGGCCGCTACATAGAGGTAAGTGGTACGGCCGAAGTGGATATAGTGCCGGACGAGATACACTACATCATCGAGATGAAAGAGTATTTCGAGGAGGAATTCGACGGCAAGTCGAAGCCGGAGGATTTCGCAACCAAGGTGCCGCTCGACGTCATCGAGCGACAGGTGAGGCGCGTCATAGCAGACGCCGGAGTGCCTAATGAAGCCGTGCGTACCGAGGAGATAGGCAACACATGGCGCGAGCGCGGCATGGACTTCCTCGTGTCGAAGCGTCTGGACATAACGCTCGGCGACTTCGAGACCATCGAACGCATACGCAAGGGTCTCGACACACGCGGCATCAATGCCATGTATATAGGTGAGCTGAAGAACAGGAACATGGCCGAATGGCAGGAGAAAGGACGCATCGAGGCCATAGAAGCCGCGCGCAACAAGGCCGAATACATGGCTTCGGCCGCGGGATGCGGGCTCGGTCGTGTGCTGCGCATCGTTGAGGGCACCGCTGCCGGGAGAACGTTGCCGGCGGCGCAGGCCAACGTGATGGCTTCGGGCGCATCGTCGGCAGACACCTACCGCACAATAAAAAAGACATACACCGTGATTGTGAGATACGAGTTGGCCGACCGGCCATGACGTTGTCGCATGATGAGAAATACTTTTGTCCGTCTGCTCCGCCACGTGTGGGGTAGGCGGACTTTTGTCTTGTTCCGGACAAAGCGGATGCGATGAACCGTGACACCGTGTTTACTCACGCCATGACAGACCTACACTGGCATGAACGATAAAATTTCATCAGGAGCGCGGCGCGTAATTCTCATGCCTTTTCAGTCGCCTCATGTCAGCGTTTTTAATGGAAACTGACGGGACATGCTTACGATTTTTCTTGACTGAATTTTGACAAAATATTTTCGCGAAAGAGATGTAAAGGAATGTTAAAACAAGCGTTATTAAGCCCATTTCGGCCTGCATCGTCTTATGATATACCCCATACCATAGTCCGAAAAAGTCCGTTTTGCTTTCCGATATTGCCCATTTTATGATGCGAAATAGCCCATTTTATGGTGCGATATGGTGCTTTTCAGCCTCCGAAATGGCCTATTTCGCAAGGCGATATGGTGCTTTTTGCAAAACGATAAAATGGCCATTAAATATAAATCATTGATATTCAACACTATATAAAAACATCTCATAATTCGCGTATTTGCGTCCGAAGAAAAGCCCGCTCGCAAATACGCGCTTATTTTTCGGGGTATATCGGGAAACTGAAACCGGAAAACCGAAATCCGGTTACAATTTGAAAGTTGACCGTATCGGTTCTCTCTCCGTATGAGAAAACAACGCTTATCCGGCTTATACCCGCGGTCTTTCATTGAAGTCAAATCACGTTCTATTTCCGTCAGTCCGTTTTCCGACAGTCAGACATCTCCATACTGTTCTGTGAAAAAAATCGTTCCTCTCGCAGGCATTGCTGTTCAGGGTGCGCCGTGAGCACGAACGTCATGTGTCGCCATGTGGTGCATGGTCTCCGCAGCCGTGTCCTTTTATACGCATTTCCTGTGTTTTCAAGGCTGTAGGAGATGCAGTTTATTACATATTTATAACCATAAAATACAGAATTTGTATTATTACCCATCCACTTTTTTAAAGAATCTTAATTTCTGTAATCGTCTGATTATCAATAACATTGCATTTTCCTTCCATCCACTTGAATCCACTTTCTGTTTTTGTGCGCTTTTTTTGCGCATTTTTAATGAACCTAAAATCCGCAACTATCATCCAATACACGATTAAGGGTAGATTTATGA
>USHV01000021.1 GCA_900554695.1 uncultured Prevotella sp.
CGCTATCGCGCCCGCCATGCCGCACAGTCCGAGCACGCCGGTCATCGTGGCGCCGGCGTTGAACGGCTCGCCTGCAAGGTGGAAAGCCAGACACGACCAGATGGCGAGCATCGAACCGAATGCCAGTCCGGAGCGTACGGCGTTGATGCGGATGCGCGGACGGGTGCGCACTATGCGCCACACGGTGTGCATGAGTTGCGGATAGGTGCCGCTGAAGTTGGGCTTCATGGCAGGCATCATGCTCACCGACACCACCAGACACACCACCATCAGTGCGGCGGAGATGAAGAACATGGCGCGCCAGCCCAGCTGTTCGCCTATGAAACCGCTTATCACCCGCGAGGCGAGAATGCCCGTCAGCAGTCCGCTGAGCACGTAGCCTATGTTGCGCGACTTATTCTCCGGCCGCGAGTATTGGCCGGCTATCGGTATGAACAGCTGCGGTATGACCGAGCACATGCCCATGAGCAGCGACGCGCCCCATATCAGGCTGAGGCTGCCCGAGGTGGCTATGATGAGGCTCATCACGGCCGCCGTGGTCAGCGTGACGGCTATTATGCGGCGGCGGGAGTAGAGATCGCCCATCGGAATGATGAAACACAGACCGAGAGCATATCCCGTCTGCGATATTACGGTGATGAGGTTGGCCTCCACCTCGGTCGTGCCTATGTCGGCACGTATAAGTTCCAGCAACGGTTGATTGTAGTAAAGGTTGGCCACTGTGAGGCCCGCCATGATGGACATCATCAGCAGTATGTGCCTTGGGATGCCCTGGTTTTCTTTCAGTTTTATCATTGTGATTTGTCGTTTTCGGTATGCAAAGTTATCTATATGTTGCGTGATGCGCAACTGTTTGCCCGTAAATTAACACGAAAGGCGGTCTCCCGTGGAGGCCGCCTTGCCGCGTTCGTTGTCTTTATGTGTCTTGCTTGTGTGTTCATCTCACCACTGTCTTGCGTCCGTTCACTATATACAGTCCGCTCGGCAGGTTGTGGTTGTCGCTCAGTTCTGCGCCCACCTTCTGGCCTTTTATGTTATATACGCCCTTGGCTGCCTTTCCGTTGGCTGCCGTCGTGGCGTCTATGCCGTCGGTGGCATCCACCTTATATATGCGGAAAAAGTCGGTCTTGAACCATCCGTTCTTGTTGTCGGTGCCCTTGGTGCCGTCGGCGTTGGTGTTGCTCGAGCGTATGCCGAAGGTCAGGTCGTCGCCTTCCTTTATGTCAACATACACATACATGTCCTGCAACACGAACGTGTTGGGTGCTCCTCCTATGTATCCGGCGAAGGTGTTGTGCTCGCCCGGCGTCAGGTTCTTGTCGTAGTCCATGTCCATTCCGTAGTATTGCACGTTGTCGTTGGCGAACAGGCGCACCGTGGACAGCTGTCCCTCTTCTGCCCAGAGGCGGCAGCATATCATGTAACGTCCGGGAGTGAGCTTGTCGGCGGGTATGGTCTGATAGAGCGCGAAGTCGTCCGGCATGCTGCCGTTCTTTGCCTGGAACCAGCAGACATTTGCGCCGTGAGGATTAGACGCGTCCTTGTTTATGCCGTAAGAGTCGCCCGGGAACCGTCCGGCCACCTTCCATCCGTGTATGCCGTAGATGGTTCCGCGGCGCGTTTCGCCCGATGTGTTCTCCTTTATCTTGCCGTTGTCGTCGTAGAGTTCGAAGTCGTAGTTGGTTATAAGCTGCTTTGTCAGCGTGAGGTCCTCATCCTGAGGTTCGGGCATTCCGCTCACTTTCTCTATGCGGAAGTTGTCCACCTTGAACCATCCGGCGTTGTCCGTGGCCGTGGTTCCGTCGTTGCGCCTGTTGCCTGTGCGTATTCCCAGCTTGAGGTCTTCGCCCTTGGCTACGGTGACATACACCTCCATGGGCTTCAGATTGAACGGTCCTGCGCCGTTCTGTCCGGCATATCCGGCGTAAGTGTTCACCTCGCCCGGCGTTAGAAGATTGGTGTAGTCGCTCTCGCTTCCGTAATACTGCACGTTGTTGTTGGCAAAGAGGCGTCCCGAAGTCTTCTTGTTCTCTTCCATCCACAGCATGCACGACACGCGATAAGTGCCCGGTTCTATCTCCGACGCGGGTATTGTCTGCGACAGTTCGAAGAATTCCGGCATCGGGAACGAGTTTATCCAGCACACGTTCGAGCCGTGCAGGTTGGCTGCATCCTGGTTTATTCCGTATGAAGGCAGTCCGTTCTGTCCAAGTGTCAGCTCGCCTGTGTGGTCCCATCCGTAGGGAATGCCGCGGTCGGTGTTGCCCTGCGGGTTTGGCGTTCCGTCGGTGCGGAGCTCGAAGTCGTTGTTCTTTATCAGCTTAACGGTGAGCGAATTGTCGGCCGATTCGGGCAGACGGTTGTATATCTCGCTCAGCACGACGCCCGGATCGAGCATATATACCCGCACGCTGACGGTCTTATCCTCGTCGGCATTGTAGGTAACTGTGGCGTCGTTGAAGCCCTGCAGCACAGTCGTGTTCCACTTTCCTTCGGTCGCTGTGGTCTTGAGCGAGCACACTTGTGGCTCACCTCCGTCCACCGATATGCCCACGCGCAGGTCGAAACTGCTGTTTATCGGGAATGTGGGGAGGCATCGTGCCGAGATGATGTTGGCTCCTTTCTTCACCTCAACGTCGTATTCCGCGTAGGGAGCGCTGCCTGCCTTGTCGGCAGAATACACCGTTTTGTCTATCGGCCATACGGTGACGCTGTTGCCGCCAACGCCCAGTCCTTCGAGAGTAACGACGTTACCTCGGGTCGATGTGTATTTGTCGGCAGCCACGGCGAAGGTCTGTTCTTTCACCGTTTCCGTCTGAACGCTGCTTATGTTTGACAGAGTTGCGGTCTCAGGCATGTAGAATTGCGACTGCTGACGCGGCTTGAAGTCCATCATTCCGTTCCATTTGCCGCCCGCAATCTCGTTGTTGTATTTATTCGTCAGCAGCTCTATCTGTCTGTAAGCCTTGCGTGCCTCGGCTGCATACTCCAGCGCCTTGTCGCGCTGTCCGGCCTTTGCCAGCGTGAGACTCTGCGCTGCGCGGAATGTCTTTACGTTCATATAGTATGCGCCTTTTACAGGATATTCTATCATTTCGAAGTAAGCATCCTGCAGCTCCGACGGTATTCTCGCCTTGAGATTGTCCACCTTGTCCACGATGTTTTTGTAGTCGGCGATGCGGCGGTCCTTCTCTTCGTCTGTGTAGCTCACGGCGAATATGTGCTCCGGTTTGCCGCCAGCGCCAAGACGATAGTATTCCTGTTTGATGTCGCTCAACTCGTCGGCATATTCCTCACCGAAGGTTTTCGCGGCCCAGTAGCGGCTGTACTTGTGAGCCTCTTCCGGGTTCCAGCGTTCAACATCCCACGCCAGGTCCATGCAGAATTCCAGTTCTGCCTCGGCAGGTTTGATGTCTCCCACATTGATTATCCACAGCGTGCGTATGCCGTAGTCGTATCCTTTGCTCAGCTCATAGCTTATGAGCGACGGCGATGTGGAGCAAAGCCACAGATAGTCTTGCGGTGTTCCCCAGTAGGAAAGGTGATAATAAATGCCGTTTCCGCCCGAACGCGCCTGCTCACTCTTTGTAGGCATCTGTCTGATGTAGCCGTGATTGTCGTCCACCCATGTCAGAGTGATGTCCTCGGGAACCTGAAGTCCGGCGTTGTAGGCATCGAGAACTTCCTTGTAAGGTATGAATATCTGCGGCACGGTGGTCGGGTCGCCGATGTGCTTTTTGAGCAGTTGGCGTTGGAAATCTATTATTTCCGTGAGTCCGCGCACCTTGTCCTGGGTGGTAGGATAGCCGCTTATGCCCCAGTCGTGTACGCCGCGCATGCCGGTGGTGTACATCGCATCGAAGCCCTTGCTTTCTATAACGCGCTCCTCCCAATACTGTTGTATCTTCTCCTTGTTGGTCACATAGTTCCAGTTCTCGTATGTTCCGGTGCCGTCACCCCAGCGTCTCCATTCCCATTCATTGTCGCGAAGCATCTGCTCGCAGTGGCTCGAGCCGAGCACGATGTCGTATTTCTTCGCCACGGGAAGGTTGGCCTTGTTTGCCCAGAAAGCCTCCGAGCACAGGTGCATGGCAGGCCACAGCGTGTTGGCACGCAGGCGAAGGAGCAGTTCCATCACCTTGGCGTAGCTGTTGGGACCCACATTATTGCGGTCGGGATCCATGTTCTTGGCCGCCCACGGTTGGAATCCCCAGTCCTCGTCGTTGATGAATATGCCGCGGTATTTCACCGAAGGTTCACCCGTTACGCTGCGTCCTGCCGAGGCATACAGCTGTTCCTTATGCGCCGGAACGACGTCGGCCCACCAGATGTAAGGCGATACGCCCATCAGACGCGACACCTCGAAGATGGCGTAAGCCGTGCCACGGGGTGTCGAACCGAACAGAACCAGGGCGCGGTCAACGCCTTCTGCGGGATCATCCACGGTCTGAAGGCCGTATGCCTCCCATTTACCCTTGATGTCGGAAACGTCTATCTTGCCTTCGGCAGCGAGGCGGTCGATGAGCTCGGACGAACCTATCGTGCCAGCGATGATTGGTGAACTGCCGGCTGCAAGCTCTGTTCCGACCTTGATTTCCTTGCCTGTCACGGCCTTGATGTCGCCTGCGAGTGCCGTGGCAGCGGTCTCAACGACCTGAGCGTCGTTCTTGTCGAACACGATGGTGGCGGTTGTTCCGTCGTCACCGACTATCGGGAAGCTGCCCGACTGCTTCGTGTCGCTCACCGTCATGGCGTTCTGTGCGCAGGCATTGCCTGCCGTCAGAGCCGTCATGACGGCAACGAAGATGAGTGAGAATAATTTCTTCATAGTAGTTTTTAGTGTTTTAAATTATGTTATGTCGTAAGGATTTCCTGTTTTTCTTATGCGTTTCGTCTGTTGTTCTGACGAATGAGCCATGTCGTTTCACGTCGAGACTCATCCCGGCAGACTTCAGTCCGGAAGCCTTTGCCTTGAGAGTGAGACGGCCGGAACGCTCGCCCGGTTCGTATCTAACGTCGTTCCACATCAGTCTGTAACGGCTTTTCAGCGAGCTGTTGCTCTTCTCGCGTCCGCCCGGCTCTTGCCGTTTGCGAACAGTCCGGCAGCCGGATAGCTCGTATGGACAAACATCGGTGTGACCTCGCCTTCGCGTCCCGGCCACGTCCAGTGGGGCAGTGTGTGGAGCGTCGCATCGTTGCGGTTCCTGATGCTGCGGCAAATATAGAAACGGTCCTTGGGCAGACTCGCGAGGTCTATTATGTCGAACGGCCCGTATATGGCCCAGTCGTGCGGCACGCAGACCGTCTGCCAGCGGCTGTCGTCGAACTCAGGCATTGCCGCCTGCTTGAAATCACCTTTTGAGAACTTCCAGTCTTTCTCGACTAATGTTTCGCTGCGTTGTGCTGATAAAGGTCCGGACACCGTGAGCAGAAGCATAGCTGCAACACGTCCTGCGAGTTTTATGCCCATATAAGTATGTATTTTTTTATTCTGATTCGGGAAATATGGTTCTCAGTTATACCCTGTATGCCGATATAAGTCAAGCTTCGGTCGATTGCAATGTCGGTGGAGAGTGGATGCACCGATGTTGTAGAAATATGATGCAAAAATAATAAATTTGCGCGATATTCTTATATCTTGGCAGTAAGTATTGTTGTGTTCGATATCTAAAAAATGACTCGTCGGAATTCAGGTGGGGACGGGTTTCAACAAAAACTGCGGCATCACTCACGGATAAGCGTCGTTTATTTCTGCTGTGAGCGATGCGATGAGGGTTGCTTACAGATTGTAACCGGATTCTGATTTTTCGGTCCGAGTTTCCTGATATACCCCGAAAAATAAGCGAGTATTTGCTGTCGGACTTTCCTTTGGGCGCAAATACGCGAATTATAAGAGGTTTACATAAGTAGCTGAATACCAATGACTTAAATTTAAAGGACATCTTGCCGCATTGCAAAAAGCACCATTTCGGCATGCGAAATGGCCCATATTGGGAGCTGAAAAGCACCATATCGCACCCTGATATGGGCTTAATCGGACTGCGAAATGGGCATTATCAGAAAGCGGAACGAACTTTTCCGGACTATGGAATGGGGTATGTCAAAAGGCGGTATTGTATAAAATGCCCTTCATTCTATCGAATTTAACATTCGTTTACACCTCTTTTGAGAAAATATTTTGTCAAAATAAAGTCAAGAAAAATCGTAACCAGTCGCTCTGGTTTTCTCAAAGAGACAATGATGTAAGACGTTGGGAAAGGCACGGAAAACGCGGGTCGTGGACGCGGTGGAACGATATTGACAATATGTGCAGAAGGACATACAGCGTGATGTTGTATGTCCTTCTGTATGGAATGTCGTTTCTGTTGTTGCGGTAGAATGAATGTGGGTCTTTATTTTGTGAATGTCTTTTTCATTACGGTCTTGCCGTTGATGTCGGTTATCGTAACGTCTATACGGTCCTGAGACACTTCTGCGGACAGTACGCTTTCGTTGGAATTAACTATGACGGGAAATCTTATCGTGTCGCCAGGTTCTTCGTATTGATTCACATGCAGGTGGCCACATAGCATGAGGTCTGTCCCCAGTTTGTTCAATGCGGGAACGAATTTTTCGAGCACCTCTTTCTGTCCGTGCCATATGTCTTTTGATGTCGACGGAGGCATATGCGCAATGACGATTCTGAACTTTGCTCCGGTCACCAGTTCGTTGTCAGCAAGACTCTCCAGCCATTTCTGTTGCTGCGTGCGGTAATTGTCGTAGTCGGTTATGCCGCTGTACTCAATGTCTGAGTCGGGCTTGTCCTCGCCCGTGTCGAGAACGATGAAGCATGCCGGTCCCTGCCTGAAAACATAGTATAGATGTGGTTCCTTAGGCGAAAAATATTTCTGGAACGAAGTAGCAAAGTTCCCTCTTGTCTCATGGTTGCCGCGTGCGTAGTACATGGGCTTCTCGGAAGCGAAGAGCGAGATGCTCTCGTTCATGAATCCGTCGAACACCGACTGCTTGTCTGAAAATATGGAGACCATGTCGCCGTTGTACACCACGAAGTCCTTGTCCTGGTAGTCGGCGAGCCGCAATAGTTTCGGTATGATGTCGCTGCGGCCGTGAATATCATTAAGCATGACAAACGAGGCATGCTGTCGGGAATAATCGCTTGTCGTGAATTTCAGTGGTTTTTTGTTGTATACATCTGTCGCTGCAACGTCGCCATATCTCACCTTTGTGCCTTCATGCGACAGTACCTCCATGGAATATATGCGGTAACGGTAGGTGGTGGCGGGCTGTAGTCCTTCCAGCTTCACGGCATGCAGTTGCGACGAATTCTTAACACCGTTGGTGGTGTCGAAATATTTAGTACGCTCAACACCGTAGAAGTGTGTTCCGTCGTCGGGTGCAAGCTCAACCCATCCAACGGAGTTCTTGTCAGATTCCCATACGATGGTGGCCTCGTCGGCTTTGACATTCTGAAGGTACGGGCCGTATGATATCTTGATTTGAGTATATGCGGAGGATACGGACAGCATGCATAGTGCGGACAAAATAACTGATTCTATATTTTTCATAAATCATTCGGATTATAAAGGTTGTTGTAAGAAAAGCGGCGGCCGGCACATGAACTGCCTGCCGCCGATTTATGTTATTTAGCGTTTATTTCCTTGAGCAGTCGGTCTGCGTGTCCCCAGCGGTCCATCATGAACAGCACGTAGCGTATGTCAACGCCGATGCAGCGTGCCAGACGTGTGTCGAAGTGGATGTCGCTTGAGAGAGAATCCCAGTTGCCGTCGAATGCAAGTCCGATGAGCTGACCCTTACCGTTGAACATAGGCGAGCCGCTGTTGCCGCCCGTGATGTCGTTGTTGGTGAGGAAGCAGAGCTGCATCTTGCCCGTGGTCTTGTCGGTGTAAGGACCGAAGTCGTTGCTTGAGAGCAGCTGTTTCATTATAGGCTCGGCAGCGTACTCTATGTTCTCGTCGGCACGGTTCATCTTCTCCACGATGCTCTCGGCTGTGGTGTAGTATCCTGAAGGCTTGCCTCCGAGCTCATATCCGCCCACCTGACCGTAGCTGAGACGCATTGTGAAGTTGGCGTCAGAGTAGTGGGGCAGGTCCTGTTCCATGCGCAGCTTGGCATCGCAGAGGTAGCGCTCCTGTATTGCTATGGAGTCGTCGAGCGGCTTTGTCATCTCTCCCAGCTTCTGAAGCAGGTCGATGAGGTCTATGCCATACTGCACGCCAAGGTCCTTCTTGTAGGATTTCTTGTTGAAGTAGATTTTCTCTCCCTTCTTCATTATCATAGACTTGTCGTAGAGATAATCCACATATTTCTTATAGTCGCCTTTGAACTTGCCGTTGATGGTCTTGTAGAAGTCAGGCAGCTGCGAAGCGTCCACCTGCTCGGCGTAGTTCTTGAGCAGGGCGGCCATCACTTCCTTGTCGAGAGCCTCGTCCCATTCGTCGCTGTTGTCGGCGAATTCCACATACTGTTTCTTAGGATTGTCCTTCGGACCTTTCACTTCCATGCCGTAAGAAAGTCTGATGGCACGTGTGGTGAATTCGTTTGTACGGCCGAAAGTCTCGCTGAAGAGAGTGAGCGTGCGGGCGAGATTGAAGCGCTTTTTGTAGAGCTCGGCCATCTTGTCGAAGTCGAGCTTGCCTTTGAGCAGGCCCGTCTGGTCCTGATACTGGCGTATGCGCTTCTCGTAGGCTTCCTTCTGCTGTATGATGCCGATGCTGTCGATGCACTTGTTCATACCCATGGAGTTCTTCCAGTAGTTGGAGCTCTGGGCGAACTTTGAGTCATACTTGATGCGTACGGCCTCGTCGGCGCGCATGTGGCGGAGCATTATTTCCTGCTTGATGCCGCGCACCTGTACACGCGGAGTGTTCTGGGCGTCGCGCATCTCGCGTATGCCGTAGGATGAGAGATAGCGCTCGGTAGAACCCGGATAGCCCATGGTCATGGCGAAGTCGCCGTCCTTATATCCGTCGAGCGACACCTGAGCCCAGTGCTCTGGATGATAAGGCACGTTGTCCTTTGAGTAAGGAGCCGGACCGTTGGTCTTCGGGTCGGCGTAGATGCGGAACACAGAGAAGTCGCAGGTCTGGCGCGGCCACATCCAGTTGTCGGTCTCGCCACCGAACTTACCCATAGACTTCGGTATGGTGAACACCAGTCGAAGGTCGGTGAAGTCGCGGTATGTTGTGACGTAATATTTGTTTCCTTCGTAGAAAGGTTTGAGCTCCACGCGCAGCGTACTGTCGTTGGCCTTCACTTCTTTTGACATTGCGTTCTCGAGCGAATCGAGCAGATGCTCCTGGCTGCTGATGCTCATCTCCTGTATTCCGAGGCTGTTCACATAGTCGGTGATGTCTTTCTGATCGACCATGAAGCTCACGAACATGTCCTCGTTTGGCAGTTCCTCCTCATAGCTCTTGGCATAGAAGCCGTTGAGCATGTAGTCGTGCTCCACCGTTGAGTGGCTGCGTATTGCCTCGAATCCGCAGTGGTGGTTGGTGAATACCAGTCCGTCGGGCGATACAACCACGCCTGAGCAGTAGCCGGAGAAGTTCACCACGGCGTTCTTTATGGCGTTGTCTGCCGAATAGAGACCCTCATACGGCAAGGCGAAGCCGTAGCTCTGCATCTGTGCGAATACAGGCTGTGGCAAGTCGAAAAGTGTCCACATGCCTTCGTCGGCGTGTGCGGCTGTTCCTGTAGCGAGGAGAGCCGATAATAATAAAGTCTTGATTTTCATAAATGTAGATGTTTATTATGATTGTTGTTTGTCTTTTTTGTGTGGTGGACCGCATCTGCGCGGGATGACGGCCCGGCCGTTTATTTCTTTCTGAAGTACTTACCCACTACCGGAAGGCTTGAGAGTGGGAAGTCGCGTTTCACTATCATCGCCATGAACAGCAGTATGAGCAGGGTGTTGACAGACAGGGCTGCCCATACGGGAAGGTCGGCGTTGGCGAACCGCATTGCCGCGAACATGACCAGCGCTACGCCGACATAGAGCATAATTTCCTTCACCGGATAATTGATGGGATAGTGTCTCTGTCCAACGAAGTAGGAAAGAAGCATTGCCGTGCCGTAGCCGGCGAATCCTCCCCAGGCGCATGCCATGTAGCCGTAGCGCGGCACGAAGATTACGTTTACGAGTATCAGCACCAGGCAACCAACGCCCGAGAACCACGCGCCCCAGATGGTCTTGTCGATGAGCTTGTACCAGAACGACAGGTTGAAGTAAACGCCCATCATTATCTCGGCAGCCATGACGATAGGCACTACCTTGAGTCCGCTCCAGTAGTCGCGGCCGATGAGGTGGCGCAGGATGTCCATGTAGCCAATCACGACGAGGAATGCCAGCAGCGTGAAGATGACAAAATATTTCATGGCTTTGGCGTAGGTCTCGCGGTTGTCCTTGTCTTTCGACTTGCCGAAGACGAACGGCTCGTAGGCGTAGCGGAACGCCTGGGTTATCATTGCCATTATCATGGCTATCTTGCTCGCCGCACCGTAGATGCCGAGCTGGGCGTGGGCGTCAGCATTCTTGTATATGTATGGGAAAAGAATCTTGTCGGCTGTCTGGTTCAGAATGCCCGCGATGCCGAGCACAAGGATAGGCCAGCTGTATGAAAGCATGCATCGCAGCAGTGCGCGGTCGAGCACATAGCGGAAGCCGGTGAGCTCTTTCACCAGGCAGAACATGAGCGACGCGGAGCAGAACAGATTGATGTAGAACACGTAGCCCACGCCAACCTCAGGACTGTAGATCTTTCCAACGAGTGAGTCGGCGCCGCCGTTCTCATAGAGAGCGGGCAGAAGGAGGAAGAACACGAGGTTGAGTGCTATGGTGAGCACGATGTTGAACAGCTTCAGTGCCGCGAACTTCACCGGACGCTTCTTGTAGCGCAGATAGGCGAAGGGTATGCACTGGAAGGCGTCGAGAGCCACGGCGATGGCCATGACCCATACATACGACGGGTGGGCGGCATAGCCCATGGCACCGGATATGGGGCCTATGAACGTCAGGACAATCACGACGAACAGCAGTGATGTGAATCCCACGGCCGTCAGAGTTGTGGAATATACCTTCTTCGGGTCCTCGCCCTCCTTGTTGGCGAAGCGGAAGAAAGTGGTCTCCATTCCGTAGGTCAGGATGACGAGCAGCAGTGCCGTGTAGGCATATACGTTTGTTATTACTCCGTAGCCGCCGCTTGCCGCCGACAGCTTGGCCGTATAGAGCGGCACGAGCAGATAGTTGAGAAAACGTCCTACGATGCTGCTCAGTCCGTAGATAGCAGTATCCTTTGCAAGAGAAGATAATCCAGCCATAGTCTTAAATGTAAAAAGGTAAAATGGTAAAAAGGTAAAGCATGGGAGACAATACGTGTATCTGTATGGGAATACTTATGTGGATGAGTGATAAAGATGATATACATATATTAGAGCACAGGGGTGTCTGTATGGCATTTATGTATCTTTATCATATTATTTTTATACATCCTTATGAATTATTTTCGTACATCCTTATGACACACTTATATGTCTTTATGAATTACTTTTTATCGCATTTATCCTTTAATTTATTAATTATGTTTATTAATGTTCCTATTATTATGTTCACATCATTCAGCAATGATTCGTAAGCCTTGGCGGTGATGAAACCGGCCTCGTGTAGAAGCTCAAGCCAGTAGCGTGTCTCGCCGGCCTCTTTCAATGCTATTTTCAGTTTGTTTATATAGTCAGCCTCACTTTGCGCAAACACACTTTCGGCCACATTTGCGCCGATGCTTGTTCCGCTCCGGTATATCTGTCGAGACATGATCTGCTCGTGTTGGCTGTCGCGCAAGAACACACAAAGGCGTATAATCCTCAGTGCGAATTTCTTGCATAACTTATATATCGTGTTCTCTTTGTCGCCAGCCATAAGCCCTTCCGCCTCTCTTTTTATTTCTTTATCGTTTTATTCTCTCCCTTTTTTTATTTCAATCTCTCCTTTTTCCTTCTCTCTATTCCCTTCTTTCCCGTTTCAATCACTTCCATTTCCCCGTCCATCTTCCATCCTTTCCCGTTTTAATTTCTTCTGCTTCCCCGTCCTTTTTTATTCTTCCTCTTTTAATATGTTCTTCTTCCTGCTCCTAATTTACCTTTTTTACCTTTTTAATTTTTACCTTTTTACCTTTAAAAGAACATGTAGCACACAGCTATCGCCGCTATGATTCCTGCAAGGTCGGCAAGCAATCCGCAGGCTACGGCGTGGCGGGTGTAGCGTATTCCCACGCTACCGAAATAGACGGCGAGGATGTAGAACGTAGTGTCTGTGGAGCCTTGGAATACACAGCTCAGACGACCTACGAACGAGTCGGCGCCGTAGGTGGACATGGCATCGACCATCATTCCGCGTGCTCCGCTGCCCGAGAGAGGTTTCATGATGGCGGTTGGCAGCGCGCCTACGAAGTCGGAGTTGCCTCCGCACGCCTCCACAATCCAGCGTATGCCGTTTATGAGCACGTCCATCGCTCCCGAGGCACGGAACACTCCGATGGCCACGAGCATGGCGATGAGGTATGGAATGATGCGCACGGCGGTGGAGAAACCTTCCTTCGCGCCCTCGATGAAGGCGTCATATACGTTCACTTTCTTCCTGACGCCCGCCAGAATGAACACGATGATGATGAGAAACAGCAGGATGTTTGCCACCGATGTGCTCACAGTGCCCATCGTTTCCTTGTCCATGCTGCCGAAACCCCATATTATCGCCGCCACGGCGACGCACATGCCGCCGAGCGTCAGTATCATGGTGCGGTTGAGCAGATTGATGCGCTGATAGAGCGATGTGGCTATGATGCCGGCCATGGTCGAGCAGAAGGTGGCGAGCAACAGCGGAACGAACACGTCGGTGGGCTGCGCGGCGCCCATCTGTGCGCGGTAAACCATGATGGACACGGGAATTATGGTCAGTCCCGACGTGTTGAGCACGAGGAACATGATCATAGGGTTGGTGGCGGTGTCCTTGCGCTTGTTGAGCGTCTGGAGCTGCTCCATGGCTTTTAGTCCGAGCGGTGTGGCTGCGTTGTCGAGGCCCAGCATGTTGGCGGCAATGTTCATGAAGATAGATCCTGTCGCTGGATGACCCTTGGGGATGTCGGGAAACAGGCGTGTGAACACCGGCGAGAGCACGCGCGCCAGAGCGTTTACCACTCCTCCGCGCTCACCTATCTTCATTATGCCGAGCCACAGCGAGAGCACTCCTGTGAGTCCGAGCGATATCTCGAACGCCGTTTTCGACGTCTCGAATGTAGAATTCATTATTGCGGGAAAAACCTCGGTGTCGCCCATGAATACCAGGCGCACCACTGCTATGACGAAGGCTATTGCGAAAAAAGCTATCCAGATGTAGTTGAGAACCATGTGGTTAAGAATGTGTGTGACGTGTCACGTTGTTGGTTTGTTGTGATGTTCCGGCGCGGTGAGCCGCTCACATGCGGGCGTCAATGTGTGCACGCTCCGTTTGCGGTGTGCCGTCGGATATGTTCATCCTGTGCAATTATATGTACACATACATATATATGTGCTTGCAGAATGCAAATTTATTAATTAGTTTGCAAAATGCGAAATAAATCGGGTTAATTATCATATTTGTGCTTCATAAGACGGTGCCGGCGGTGGAATTGTGACGTTTCCGGCGCTGTGGCACGAATGTTGCCTGTGGCGGGAAAACGTATATTCATGCAAGAACAAAAGTAAAAAGTTTTGACAAAATATTTTTTCAAAATAGAAAAACGTCCGTTCTGAAAGAGGCTTTATCGGCTGACGGCAGGAGCGGAAAAATGTCGTCGTGTGGCCGGAAAATCAGACGTCTGTTGCGAAATAGCCTTAATCGGACTGCGGAAAAGCCCATATCACGCATCGAAAAAGGCTTTATCACACCCTGATATGGGCTCTTTCGGAGCATGAAAAAGGCTCTTTCGCAACGCTTGAAAATGTCTTTCGCATGGTGGTTGAGTGTAAACCTCTGACCGACAGACACTTGCGCAAAGTCTCCAAAACTCGCGTATTTGCGGCCGAAAGTCCGCTTGCTCGATTTTACGGGCGCTATGACGAGTTGACGATGTATATTTATTCATTTCCTATATGGCTTTTGTATAAATATGCAATTCCCTTTCTTGACCGTTTGGGATTAAATTAAATAACCAAAAAAATTTTTATAAAAAAACAATATTTTATTTTAATTAATCGAAGTTCAGTTGTTATCTCTTATAAAAAGGACCGTGTTTGTATATCGATAGCTTATTTTGCTTTCTGTAGTCCATATAGGTCTGAATCCCAGATCGTATTATACAGAACAAATATAAATACAGTGAATGGATGAGAATTGTAAATTACTGAATACTTTTTAACTTAACTCAAAACTTATAATTTATGAAAAATTCAGACATTCTACGAAAGTGTTCGGCCATAGGGCTGATGCTGGCGGTTTCTGTGTCGGGGTTTGCGCAAACCACAATTACCGACGAGGCAGGGCTGAAGGCAATAGCTAATGACCTATCCGGAAAGTATGTCTTGGCAAACGACATCAGCCTTAGCGGCGAGTGGACGCCATTGGGTACGGAGGACGAACCTTTCACCGGAACGCTCGATGGCGCGGGCCACACCATCAAGGGGCTGAGCATCACGTCGGGTGCGGACAATGTGGGTTTCTTCGGATTCACCGAAGGTGCCACAGTGAAGAACGTTCGTTTCACTGGTGCGAAAGTGCTGGGAAACAAACAGGTGGGAATCTTAGCCGGTCAGGCCATAAGCAGCAACATCGAGACAGTGTTTACGGCCGGATATCTTACCGGTTATGACCATGTGGGTGGTATCGTCGGCGACGCACGCGGTGATGCAAACTCAGACCAGATGACCTATATTACAAACTGTATGTCAACGGCAGGCGCGTTTGGTACCACTTATCAGGCTGGAACCATTGCCGGATGGACAAACGCAGGTGTTTTTACCAACAACATCGCTTATGGTGCTGCAACGGCACCTTCAGGTGGAGCCGGAGCGATTACAGGTATGCTCGACAACGACGGTATTGCAAGCTACGTATCGAACGTGTCGGCTGTCGCATTCCTTACGGGTGCTAACAACCGCACACACGCCATCAATGCATGGAAGAACGGAAGTGGATGTGTGTATGGAGACGTTACGGACAACCTCGCTTCTGACAAGACCATTTACACCGTCGGCGGTGCAGTGGTTACGGCAGACCAGCTGGCTGACGACGCCAACAACGAGGGTGTGCAGGGTACTGTCGTGAGCGATGCCGACCTGATGAAGGCCGAGACCTATCAGAACATCGGCTTCGACGGCTCGGTGTGGAACCTGACCACAGGCACTTATCCTGTGCTCCAGGGCATGACACTGCCTATCGACGGTGACGCAATCCGCGTGAACGAGCTTCCTGACAAGTGTGTCCTGGCACAGCAGTTTGAGACAGGTGCTCTCTCTGCACTGGGACGTACGGTGACCATAACGAGCTCTAACCCGTCGGTGGTTCAGGTGGAAGGCACCGTGCTGAAGTTCCTGACAACTGGTAACTCAACGGTTACGCTCTCTACAACAGGCGACAGCTTCTGCAACGGAGCCACCATCACGCTTGACATCACCGTGACCGACATCAACTACGCCCTCACCACTCCGGAGGATCTCATGAACATGAGCTATAACCTTGCGGGCGACTTCACGCTCGAGAACGACATCGACATGAGCGGTTATGACTGGAAACCGGTGGGCGAGTTCACCGGTACGTTCGACGGTAAGGGACACTTCATCAAGAACATATCGTTCGACAACGCCGACCAGGGTGAGGTTGCAATATTCTCTACGACAAGAAACGCACAGATAAGAAACCTCGGCGTGATGAACGCCAACTTCGTGGGCAACGCCAATGTAGCGGCTATCGTGGGACGCGCTTACGGTGGTGTGATTGAGAACTGTGCCGTTCTGGGCTCTTATATAGAGGGACGCGACCACGTGGCAAGCATCGCGGGCGACGTGAACAAGAACGATGCCGACGAGGGAGCCATAGTACGCAACTGTCTGTCTGACTCCCGCATAAGCTCGCGCAGCTATCAGGCAGGAGGTATGGTGGGCACAATCGTCACCGGAACAGTGGAGAAATGTCTCTTCTCAGGAACGGTGGACTGCGCCGGAAATGCTACAGGTATGGTATCGCTCATCGATGACGATGCTCTGCCGTCATACATACGCAACAATATGATAGCCCCGTCACATCTCTACGGTACTGTGTCGCGTGTTGTGGCAACTGCCGGACGTACGGCTAATCTGGAAAACAACTACGCTCTCGAAAGTTCGTTCTGCGGCTCTTCGGCAGCCAATGCAGGCCCGATGGAGAACGAGAACGACGCTACAAGCATACACGGAGCCAACGTGGCTGACGCCGACGCGAGAACGCAGAACTTCTATGAGAACACTCTGGGATGGGATTTCCAGAACATCTGGAAGTTCCTCGAGGGCGCCGAAGGAAAGATGTATCCGGTGCTGAAGTGGATGAATGCTCCGCTGCCTTCTGTCATCTACGACATGCCTCAGAACAAGTCGATACTCTATGTAAGCGGAATGGAGTTCATCGACCTGGCTTGCATACACGGCTCTTTGGGTCAGACTCTTGACATACAGATAGTAGAGGGCGGCGACATAGCATGCATCTATCAGGACGACCTCTATGCAGGCGACGAGAACGCACAGTTCGTCGGACGCGGCGATGTGGTATTGAAGGTTACTCCTACTCCCGACGTGGCAGACAAACTGACTATGTCCGGCAGCGACTCCTTCTCTGTATACATCGGTAGAGAGGGCGACCTCACACCGATATCGACGGCTCAGGAGTTCATCGACATCAACAAGAACCTCGCCGGCGACTATGAGCTCACTCAGGACATCGACCTCACGGGTGTCGACTTCCCGGGCATCGGTGTCAGCGGCGAATCGTTTACCGGTTCTATCAACGGTAACGGCCACAAGGTGATCGGCGCACGTGTAAGCTTCTCAAGCGGAAGCGATGTAGGTGTGTTCGGTAAGACCAACGGCGCTACAATCAAGAATATCGCATTCGTTGATTACGTTGTATCTGCTTCTGCATGTAACCATGTAGGTCTTGTAGGTTCAGCTTCTGTAACGACATTCGATCAGGTGGCAGCCGTAGGTACTGTAAGCGGTGACGACCACGTGGCTCTGTTCGCCGGCGACGGCAACGGTTCTACAGTTACAAACTGCTATGTTGACGGTACTGTAACAGGACGCAGCCAGGTAGGCGGATTCTTCGGATGTACGCTCGAAAGCGGTGCCAACATATCCAACAGCTACTTCAACGGACAGGCAACAGCTACGTTCCGTGGATGGACAGGCGGATTCATCGGACTTATCGACAAGGCCGAAAGCCAGGTGGATATCCACAACTGTGTTTCAATAGGTAACTGCTCTACTACAGGTTCCGGTTCTCCGCTGGTTACAGCTCCGTTCATCGCCGGCAACAACGCAGGCGACACACCTAACGCTGTGATCAACTTCTCTGGCAACCTATATAATAATGAGGCTGTGATGGACGCTACAACAGAGTGGCCTACAAAGAACGAGACAGCCGAAGGCGGTTCTGTTGAGCCGGCAACTCCGATGACAGTCGCTGCTCTCCAGCAGGAGTCTACATACACAGCCATCGGTTGGGACTTCAACAACATATGGTCGTTCGACACAGCAAGCGGCTATCTCTATCCTGTCCTGAAACAGTTCGGTGCGATAATCACAGGTATCGAGGACATCAACACAGGTGAGAACGCTGCCGGCGCTTACGCGGTTCACGCTTCAGGAAACGTTCTTGTCGTTGCCGGACTCGGCGCACAGGCAGACGTGACCGTAGCTACGCTGGCAGGACAGAACATCGCCTCTTTGACAACACGTGCCGGATCGGCTACCATAACGCTGCCGGGCAAGGGCATATATATTGTCAAGATCGTTGAGAACGGCAGTGCTAAGGCTGTTAAGGTAGTGAACAGATAAATGTGTTACGGTGCTGACGGCTCCGCACGAGACGCCGGATATCGTAATGTAAAGACAAATAAGAAAGGACTGTCCGGCACATTCTGGTGTGCCGGACATCCTTGGTTTTTTTGTTAGAATGGAATTCTCCGGGTATGAACCCCGGAATATACTTTGACCTAAATTAATTGTTATGATAAAAATAAGAATACGGAAATCGTTGAAGGGACTGATACTGATAATGGCATTGTTCGTATATCTTCCCTCATTCGCGGCTCCGACGAAAGTCTCAGGACGTGTACAGGACACGAACGGAGAATTACTTATAGGTGTCACAATTACAGAAAAAGGCACTGACAACAGGGCTGTCACCGATGTGAACGGTTATTATACCATCACCTGCACGACTGACGCCCCGACTCTCGTTGCCCAGTATGTGGGTTTTGAAGTACTCGAACAGAAGGTCACAGGCACCGTCCTCGACTTTATTCTGCACGAGCAGGTAAGCAGTGTGGACGAGGTTGTCGTGACCGGATACACCACACAGAAAAAGATTTCGGTGCTCGGAGCACAGTCTACTCTCAAGATGGAGCACATCAAGGCGCCTGTGGGAAACCTCAGCTCCGTGCTCGCAGGACGTGTGCCGGGTATCGTTTCGGTGCAGCGTACAGGTATTCCCGGACAGGACGACTCTGACATCTGGATCCGCGGTATATCCACAATGACCAACAGAAACGAAGGTCCGCTTGTGCTGGTTGACGGTATTGAGCGCGACTTCAACAATCTCGACCCTGAGGACATCGAGTCGGTGACAGTGCTGAAGGATGCCGCGTCTACCGCCGTTTACGGTGTACGAGGCGGTAACGGTGTCATCATCATCACCACAAAACCGGGTATTGTAAGCAAGCCGCAGTTCTCTGTCGACGTTTATTCTGGTATCACGCAGCTGACAAAACTGCCCGAGCTCGCCGACGGTATAACCTATATGGAGGCGGCAAACGAGGCTTACCGCAACACGAGAGGCACATCTTATTATTCTGACGCGTACATCCTGCGCACCAAAGTAGCCAACGGTCTCCCCACACCGGAGATTTCCGCAGACGAGCGTGCCGCGCTTCTTGCAGACCGCACTGTCAACAAATATCTCTATCCTAACGTTGACTGGTTTGACGAACTGTACAAGAACATGGGCTGGAATACACGCGCCAATGTCAACATACGAGGCGGTGCGCCAAACGCAAGCTACTATGTCTCTCTGTCATATTATAAGGAGAAAGGTCTCACAAAGACCGACCCGCTGCAGGATTACAGCACGGAGATCGACTATGACCGTTACAACTTCCTTACAAACGTAAATCTTCGCCCCACAAAGATGACCACAATCGATGTCGGAGTGAGCGGTTGGATCTCTGCCGGAAATTATCCCGCCCAGGACTTCAGTGCCATTTATACGAAGGCGATGACCACCAATCCGGTCATATTCCCGAAGGTTTATCCTAACGGAGCCAACCCGGGCTACTCACCGGACAACCGTGATATGGACTC
This sequence comes from uncultured Prevotella sp., assembly GCA_900554695.1. Taxonomy (GTDB): domain Bacteria; phylum Bacteroidota; class Bacteroidia; order Bacteroidales; family Bacteroidaceae; genus Prevotella. The sequence goes on from USHV01000021.1 coordinate 19,597, forward strand.
GCCGTGGGTCACTCTTACACGCCGCGGATATGACACCCAGCACGAGACACAGATAAATACCAACCTTAAAATCACGCAGGATCTCGGATATTTCAACTGGAGTAAAGGCTTGAAGGCACGCGCGCTCATCGCGTTCGACGTGAAATCAACCCAGTCCATCCAGTATACTGTGGATGAAAGTACATGGAAACCTACAGCCGTTCTTGACCCGACGACAGGCATTTGGCTTGATGACGCCAATCTGTATGACGCTGACGGCAACCTGCTTCTTACCGAACAGTTCAAGGGAAATTCCTCTATGAGCGTCAATTCAGACAAGTGGGTTTACCGCACATTCTACTTCGAGGCTGCTCTCGACTACCGCCGCACTTTCGCAAAGAAGCATAACGTGAGCGGACTCGTGCTCTTCAACCTGCGCAACTATACTGACGCAAACAACGATAATCTGTTTGATACTCTTCCTTACAAGCAGCAGAGTCTCTCAATGCGTGCCACATACGATTATGATAACCGTTATTTCATAGAGGGAAACCTCGGATATACAGGTTCCGAGAACTTCGAGCCGGGCAAGCGTTTCGGCTGGTTCCCTGCTTACGCAATAGGTTGGGTACCGTCAAACGAGAAGTTCTGGAAACCCCTGTCCAAGTACATTTCATTCCTCAAAATACGCTATTCTGACGGTACGGTAGGTAACGACAGCTCCGGCAGCCGTTTCGCTTACTTCACTCAGATAGGTGAGGTTGACAACAGGGAATACACCACTTATTGGTGGTCCGGAAAAGTTCTTGCCTATTCCAATTACGGTTATGAGGCACAGTGGTCTAAGGTACGTAAGCAGGACCTTGGTATCGATATCAACTTCCTGAACGATGACCTTTCATTCACATTCGAGCTCTTTAAGGAGCGCCGTACGAACATCTTCGTTACCCGAAACAACGTGCCTCTCCTTGCCGGATTCGCACAGAGCATATCCGCAAACATGGGTATTGTGGAGAACAAAGGCTACGAAATACAGTTCCAGTACAACCATCAGTTCGGCAAGGACTGGTTCGTGTCACTGCACGGAAACATGACTTGGAACAAGGATAAGATTATCGAGAACGCCCAGGCAACGCCCGCTTACCCGTGGCTCGACCAACGTGGGCACAACGTACTTTCAAGTCTCGGATACATCGCGGAGGGTCTTTACACCAGCGAGGAGCAGATTAAGGAGCGCAACATCACACAGTTCGGTGAGACCTATCCGGGCGAACTGGTAAAGCCGGGAGACATAATGTATAAGGACCTTAACGGTGACGGACACATCGACAGCTACGACCAGTGCTACATCAGCCGTGGCGACGTGCCGGCATATTATTATGGTTTCGGCGGTGACATCCGTTGGAAGAACTTCGGTCTTGGATTCCTCTTCCAGGGAGTGGCAGATGCAGAGCGTCAGCTCCAAGGCAGCGGTATCCGTCCGTTCACCAATTCGTCTGGTGGCGGTACATTGTTCGCCAACATCACCGACCGTTGGAGCGCAGATGATCCAACTAATACAGATGTATTCTATCCGCGTTTGGCATGGGGAAGTGCAGATCCGTCAAACATAAACAACTTCCAGACAAGTACATGGTGGTTGCGTGACGTCAGCTTCCTCCGTCTGAAGAATATCACAATATCATACTACTTCCCGAAGTCTTGGACACGCAATGGAATCATCAAAGGAGGCCGTATCTATCTGCAGGGACAGAACGTTCTTACGTTCAGTGACTTCGATTTGTGGGATCCTGAGCTGAATACCGATAACGGAACAAGTTATCCTAACGTCCGTACATTCTCTATCGGAGTCAACTTTAACTTTTAATTAAATGAACAGAGTAAATATCATGACTATGAAAAAAAAGGTTTTAAGTATATTCCTGTGTGGTTTGACGGTGTTTTCCTTCACATCCTGCGAGGACTATTTCGACGATGTTCCGGAAAACGCGACATCCTTGGAGGATGTGTTCTCCAACCGGGGACAGACCTTAAGATGGCTTAGTAATGTCTATTATTATATCCCGGACAACCGCAGAATGCGTTGGTCTGACGGTCTGAGCTACTGCTGGCGCACCGCCAGCAACGAGGGCTATCTGCCATGGGACACGGGTACCGTGCCTCTGAGCGACGTCATCCTCGGAACGATGTATCCGTCTACCGAATTTGTGAAGAACCTCTGGACCGAAGGCTACCGTGCCATACAGTATGCCAACATCTATCTTGCCAACGTCGACAAGTGCCCGATGCTCACCGACGAGGAGAAGGAATGGACTAAGGCAGAGTGCCGTGTGCTCCGCGCCTATTATTACTTCTATCTCATGAAATGCTACGGACCGGTGCCTATCGTGGGCGACCGTGTGTATGGAGTTGCCGACCCTCTGGGCGACATGATGCTTCCGCGCAAGACCGTGGATGAGTGTTTCGACTACATCATCTCTGAGATAAAGAATGCCATAGAAGGCGGACACCTCATCTCGCAGTTCAACAGCTCGGGCGAGTTCGACACACAGTTCCGCGGCAACATGACCGAGGAGGCTGCTCAGGCAATACTCGCCGAGGTCTATCTGTTCCGCGCAAGCTACATCTTCAACGGCGATCCTTACTACCAGACGCTGAAGAACAACGACGGCACACTGCTCTTCCCGCAGAGCCGCGACAACTCCAAGTGGGAGGATGCGCGTGACGCCGCCCTTGCGATAATCAACAGCGGGAAGTACCAGCTTGAGTATCGCAACCTCGCGGGCGAGCAGGTTACTGACGTAAAGCAGTCTTGCCCGTACCAGTCGTCGCGCTATGCGAGCCTCGGACTCAACACCAACCGTGAGATGATATTCTACCGCTCGCGTTACAATGCTGACGACTATCCCATGCGTCCGCGCCACACCGGTATCGACAACGCGCAGACAGGAGGAGGCGCTTTCTCTGTTCCGCTGCAGTTTGTCGACCTCTACTTCACCAATAAAGGTCTGCGCATAGAGGACGACCCGGACTATTTCACCTACGACACGGAAAACCCCACGAAGGAGAATGTGCGCACCATGCTTTCCACTACAGCATATAAGGACAAGTTCTCCGGCTACACCTACTTCACTCCGGGTTCGGGTTACTCGGTCATGAAGCAGTTCTACAACCGCGAGCCGCGCTTCTATCTGGGCATAACATTCCAGAACCGGAGGTGGGACTTCGACAATTCGCGCACCTATTACACCGTCATGTCGTTCAACGGAAACTCCGGACCTACCGGCAATACGCACGACTATCCTATCTTCGGAACCATCGGGCGTAAGCCTCTCAGCGAAGGAACGACTCCGTCGGGTGTCGACAATGCCGTCATCATACGTCTCGGTGAGGTTTACCTCAACTATGCCGAGGCATGCTGCGAGCTTGGCGACCTCGCCACAGCAATACACTACGTGAACCTCATCCGCAGCCGTGCGGGAGTGGCAGAGTATGTAGGGCTCAACAGCGAAGACCAGACAGCGCGCGACGCGAGAGGCGAGACACGTATCGATCTCGGCAACCTCACGCAGGACCTCGTGCGCAAGGTTATCTATCGCGAGCGCATCATCGAGCTTGCCTTCGAGAACAAGTACTACTTCGACGTGCGCCGTTGGGGTGTTGCGGACATGGCTCAGGGCGACGGCTGGATATACCCGACATGGCACAAGGGCGGCGAAGGCGGTCAGATGGTCGGCTTCAACGTGAACAACCTTGGTACGGAAGAAGAGCAGGCTAACGTAAGCCTGAACTTCTACAAGCGCGTTGAGACCCAGACCCGCGTCTTCACAAAGCGTATGAGCTTCCTCCCGATACCTCAGGAAGAGGTCAACCGCGACCGCAACATCGTGCAGAACACAGGTTGGGAAACAGACGAAACTGAATGATCTGATCAAGACAGAATGTGTGCGGCGTACAAGCGTTCGCCGCACATCATCTCTTACCTGATAATATTATAGTTTTAGCGGAAAAACGTTGCCATTCATGGCGGAAGCCAAGTATGGCGACGTTTTTATTTATAACGAAGCTCTTATTATCTTTTCATGTAACCTAAAACATAAATCTTTATGAAGAAATACAGACTATTATTTTTATTGCTGGCGCTTTGTCCGCTGCTCGTCAAGGCAGGCCCTGTGACAAAGGAAAAGGCCCGTCAGAAAGCAATATCCTTCGTCCAGTCGCGCATTCAGAGCGGCGCCCGTAAGGCACCTGCAAAAGCATTGACATCAAGTCTTTCCGAAGTCCTCTCCGATAAGTCCTACTACGTGTTCAACGTAGGCGACAACTCAGGCTTCGTCATGGTGTCGGCGAGCGATCTCACCCAGCCCGTTCTCGGCTATTCGGACAGCGGATCGTTCAATCTTTCCGAAGCTCCGGAACCTCTCAAGGAATGGCTCACACGCCTCTCGGGAGTAATCAGCTCCATAGAGTCGGGCACTATCTCCAGCGCACGCCGCAATGTCAAGGCACGCACCTCGTCGCGCACAATCACCAAGAACGTCATTCCCGTGCTCGTGCCGAGCCGCTGGAACCAGGGCGACCCGTACAATCTGCAGTGCCCGACCTACGACAACAACGGCGAGCCCACGCTCAGTGCCACCGGATGTGTAGCCACAGCCATGGCACAGATAATGTATTTCTGGCGCTGGCCGCAAGGTCCTACAACCGCCATTCCTGGCTATACTACCAACTGGAATTCCACTACCACCACATATCCGGAGCTGCCTTCCGTCACGTTCGACTGGGATGCGATGACCGATACCTACGACGCATCATCCTCGGATGCCAGCAAGCAGGCTGTGGCTCAGCTAATGCACTACGTTGGACGTTCGGTAGAGATGGGCTACGGTCCGTCTTCGGGTGCGGCGTCCGGCAACACCGTGAGAGCTCTCAAGAACTATTACGGCTACGACAAGAACATGTATTACACGAGTCATGACGAATATACCTATCAGGATTGGGAAGACCTCATCTACTCAGAGCTTGCCGCAGGCCGTCCGGTACTTATGAACGGCGACACGTCAACCCGCACCGGAGGTCACGAGTGGGTGTGCGACGGTTACGACGGTAACGGCTGCTTCCACATGAACTGGGGATGGGGCGGCATGTGCGACGGCTATTTCCTCCTCACAGTCATGTTCCCCGACCAGCAGGGCATAGGCGGCAGCACCAGCTCCGACGGCTATTCCATGGGCCAGGGCATTGTTGTCGGCCTTCAGCCGGGACAGGAAGGACAGGTCGAACCCGACGAGGTGGTGCGCATAAGCATATCCAATCTCGGTCTCGACCGCACAGAATATGAACGCACCACAACCAACGGCTATTTCCGTTTCAACATACGCTACGGTGCCGGTACGAGTCTTTCAAACAGCTACAACTTCGATACGGCCTTCACACTCTACGATGCCGATGGCAACATAGTCAAGGATGCCATAGGCACAGAGAGAGATTTCAACATCACTCCTGGAACATGGTGGCCGTCACGCTCGTGCGGAGTTACTTTCGGTCCGGGACTTGCCGACGGCACATATTACATAAAAGGCCGCAGCCGTGAGACCGGTACCACGGAATGGGTTGAGGATCAGTACTTCGACAAGAACTTCATACGTGCCGTCATCACTGACGGACTCAAACTCACGCTTACGGTTTATCCTACAGTGAACCTCACCGTCAACTCGCTCGACCTCATCGGCTCAGGCGGCGCAGGCACCGAGCTCAAGGTGCGTGCCAACATCACCAACAACGATGCCACCGAATACTACCGCGACACATATCTGCTCGTTGACGGTCAGTGGGTATCGGGCAACTGCATCGTGATACCGGGCAATGCCACCGACGATTATTATTTCAAATATACTCCGACCACTGCCGGCAACCACACCTTCGCGCTATCTACGTCGAAAGACCTTGCCGACGCCTTCTATACCGTCACAAAGACCATCGACGAAGCCAGCGTCCCGCAGTTGAGCATATCCATGAAATCGCTCACAGAGACATCTGGCGACGTCATCTACGGCAACTGCATGCGCCTTCAGGTCAAGGTTACGAACAACGGCGACCGCCCATACCAGAGCTACATCGAGGCTTCGCCATGGGAGGTTGACGGCGGTTATTACTGGAAACGCTCGTCCTCACGCCAGGACATCGACCTCGCTCCGGGTCAGGACACCACGCTTGTCTATGTGTTCGAAGACCTCAACTATAACGGACGCTACAACTTCCACGCCGACAGCAACGGCGGAGCAAGCTCAAATCTCGGTGACTATACGTTCAAGCAGGGCATAAGATACTGGACCACGGACGGCATTCAGCACGGAGTGGCAAACGTGGGCGGATTCGTTGTCGAGCCAGATATGGTGGCAGTCGATTTCCCGGGCTCATCACCTGTCTCGTTCTCCATCGGCGACAATGCCAACACCAACATCGTGCTCTATTTCGCTGATGATGGAGCCGTAAACTCGCGCCTGCTCAACGTTCTGAAGAACAGAGGCATAAACAATGTCGTCGTAGCCGGCTCGGCCGATAACATCGTGCTTGATTCCGGCCGCGACTTCTACATTCCTGAGGCATTCACCGCCGCCAACGTAAGCTTCACCATGCCTGCCGGAACAGCCGGCACGGACGGCGCACAGTGGACCACTCTCGCTCTGCCGTTCGAACCTCAGACAGTCACTGTTGACGGTCAGGCAGCCGACTGGTTCCGTTCTGACGCCGACGCAGGCAAGCAGTTCGTTGTAAAGGAATTTGTGGCAGCCGAGGGCACGACGCTCTACTTCGACCATGCCGACGCCATTGTGGCCAACAGGCCATACCTCGTTTCGTTTGCGGGTAACGTGGGCGACAACCATTACGACGTCACCGAAAAGGATGTTGTGTTCGCTGCCACCGACGCAGTGTTCGAACCTGTCGATCTCATCTCCACCTACAGCACCGACTACAAGTTTGTGGGCACCACCGCGTCAGCCTCTCTTGCCTATGCCTACGCGCTCGCTTCTGACGGCAGCGCGTTTGTCAAGGCCGACGGCAATCTCGCGCTCAGCCCGTTCGCAGCCTGCATGGTGGCCAACAATAAGCCTGCTTCAGCAGCCGCCAAGCTCGTCATTGCCGGAGTCACTCCTACATCCATCACGGCTGTTGAGGCCGAGGCTCTCGACGGACAACCCGTTTACAATCTCTCCGGAATGAAGGTAGGCACCTACGATGCCGCCTCAGGTCTGGGTACGCTTCCGTCGGGCGTATATATTGTCGGCGGAAAGAAGATCGTGAAGTAAGGAGTTTATACAAACGCCATCGGTCGCAATGACCGTGCGGAATGTTTTCTCAGTACTTTTCTTTATGAGGCCGGTGCGGTTCTGCGCCGGTCTCTTTTTTTGTCTCTTCCGCCGAGGTTCCCTCCAGTTATATCCGGTCCGGTTTCCCGTTTCCTTATATTGCAGTATGTCTTCCGCCGATTGCTTCCCGCTTATAGTCCGTGCCCCGTCAGACCTCATCCCTCAATCTTTACCCCGGGAAATTCGCCTCGGAGTGTTAAAAAACACGTGTCTGAAACCGTCTGAAAATCGAATTTTCCCGAAGAAAAAATATTTTGTTTCGAAAATCGTGATTTTTGAGTACATTGCTTAATGTGCTGTATGTCAGTCACTTGTCGTTATATGTGTTTCGCCGCGCTCTTTCCTCTTTTGCGAAATGGCCTCTTTCGTGTTGCGATAAAGCCCATTTCGGGCCTCGAAATGGTGCATTTCGCCTTGTGATAAAGTCCGTTTCGCATCACGAAAGAGCCTATATAGCAAGTCAGTCGCCGATAATCCGGTCTCCCGTCACGCCTTTTTCATGCCGCAAAGTCCGTTTTTCGGGTTTGCATCGCTCCAGATTTCGAAAAACGGAATGTTAAAAAATTAACGTCTGTTAGCACACGCCTCCGTCCCCGGTTCGCTTTTTGCTGACAGCCCTGCGGTGCCTGCTTCCATGCATCCGACAGTCAGTCGTCGCCGTGCCAACCATCTGTCACGGCATAATTTATTCCGTCATGATATTTTGTATTTTCCCTTCTCGGTTGTTATATCTTATGTGAGAGCCTGCGCGCAGCTCCATACCGGCATACTTTGTAGATGTATGCGCCGCAAGTTCTGAAGTCACGAGATCAACATTAACCCATTCCTGCCCATGACAAACTCCCGTCGCCCCTTCGCGTTTCACATTCTGCTGTTGTTCATTGCCGCATGGTTTGCCGGCCCGTCGCGCGTCAGTGGCGGTCTGCCTCTCAGACTGTGGTATGACGAGCCTGCCGCGGAGTGGATGACGTCGGCATTGCCTGTGGGCAACGGTGACCTGGGAGCGATGTTTTTCGGTGGCGTGGCGCACGAGCAGGTGCAGTTCAACGAGAAAACCCTTTGGTCGGGCTCGCCCGACAAGCGCGGCTCATATCGCAACTTCGGCAATATCCATATGGACTTCCTTACGCCCGACACCTGCTCCGACTATCGTCGCGAACTGTCACTCGACGAGGCAGTGGGGCGGGTGAGCTATGTCATAGGCACGACACGGTATGAGCGCGAATATTTCGCCAGCCACGCCGACAGCGTAGTCGTGATGAGGCTCAGTACGCCGGGCAGTCGCGGACGTCTCAATCTCGCGTTGCGCATGGTTGACGGCGAGGGTCGGCAGGCCATGACCGGTGGCAACATGTTTCTTGTCAGCGGACAGCTCGACCTGTTGCACTATGAGGCGCAGGCGGTGGTGAAGGCTGAGGGTGGAACGGTGCACACGGAGGACGGACGGCTGATGGTAAGCGGTGCCGACGCCGTGACGGTGGTGCTCGCAGCCGCTACTGATTTCGACCTCTCGTCGCCCACATATACCTGTGGCGACGAACGCGGATTGCATGCCCGTGTGTCGGCCCGTGTGGAGCGGGCAAGCGCCTTGGCATATAAGAGGCTGCGTGCGCGCCATGTGGAGGACTACAGCCGCCTGTTCGGACGTGTGGATCTGGAACTGACGGACGACGTGCCTCTGATGACCACCGACGAACTGCTGCGCAATCACAAATACAATAACTATCTCGACATGCTCTGTTTCCAGTATGGCCGCTATCTGATGATAAGCTCGTCGCGCGGCGGCGCGGTGCCCTCCAATCTGCAGGGACTGTGGAACAACGTGAACAATCCGCCATGGGAATGTGATTATCACAGCAACATAAACATACAGATGAACTACTGGCCGGCTGAGGTAACCAACCTCGCCGAATGTCACATGCCGTTCATCAACTACGTCAGCACCGAAGCCATGAAGCAGGATGGCCCGTGGCAGCGCGTGGCGCGCAAGGAAGGATGCCGCGGATGGGCCGTGCACACGCAGAACAACCTGTTCGGATACAGCGACTGGCTCATCAATCGTCCGGCCAATGCATGGTATTGCACTCATCTGTGGCAGCACTATGCCTACGGGCTCGACCTTGGATATCTGCGCCGTGTGGCGTGGCCGGTGATGAAGGAGACATGTCTTTACTGGTTCGACCGCCTGAAGATGCAGGACGGACGACTGATTGCGCCCGACGAGTGGTCGCCGGAGCACGGACCTTGGGAGGACGGCCCGGCCTACGCGCAGCAGCTCATACACGAGTTGTTCGCCAACACACTTGAGGCCGCCGAAGTGCTGGGCGAGGATGACAGTTTCGTTGCTCAGTTGCGTGAGAAGTATGCTTTGCTCGACAACGGTCTGCATATAGGAGGACAAGGACAGTTGAGGGAATGGCTGAAGACCGACGACACACCCGACGATCATCACCGTCATCTGTCGCATCTCATGGCGCTCTATCCGTGCAGCGGCATTTCCACACTGACCGACCGTAGGCTGGCCGATGCCGCAAGGGTGTCGCTCAACTGGCGCGGCGACGGCGCCACGGGTTGGAGCCGTGCATGGAAGGTGGCCTGCTGGGCACGGCTGAACGACGGCGAACGCGCATACAACCTACTGAAAAAAGCGCAGAACATAACCGATGTAACGGTGGTGAGCATGGACGACAACGCAGGCGGCATGTACGGAAATCTTTTCTGTGCGCATCCTTCATTCCAGATAGACGGCAACTTTGGTACTGCAGCTGCCATAGCCGAGATGCTTCTGCAGAACACAGTCAAAGGTGTGTGGCTCCTGCCGGCACTGCCCGAAGCATGGAACGACGGCAGTTTCGAGGGACTGCGTGCGCACGGTGGTTTCACATTCGGTGCGGAATGGGACGACGGACGTCTCACGGAAGCAAGCGTGAAGTCGGAGGCCGGAGGCATATGCCGGTTGTATCTGCCGGGTGTAAAAGTGCGTAAAGTGACGGGAAAATACGGACGCAGGATGAAATGTAAGGCCGTAGAGGACGGCGTTATGGAGTTTATGACCAAGCCCGGACATACTTATCGTATATATGTTCAGTCCTTATAATATACTGGCATTATAAGAAATTTGTCCGGACGTTGCAATTGTGTTAAAATGAAAACGAGTTTTAAAAAAAATTACAGTGCGTTTTAATTTTTTTATTTTTAATTGTTATATCCTTTAAATAACAAAAATAAATAAACCCTAACTATTAAAATCTTTTATTAACTTAAACTTTATGAACGGATTGTTTAAATTCTCGTTTATGTTTGCTTTTGTCGCCGCAATCTTCTTGGCTTGCGCCGATAATGACATTGCGGAGGAGAGACACGTTGTTTATCCGCCTGATGCAAACAAGGAATCAAAGTTTGTGTCTTTCTCTCCGGACAGTGGAGGAGTGGGCACACAGTTGATAATCAAAGGCGAAAACCTTGGAACTGACACAAGCTATCTGCGGGTGACGGTGAACGACAAGAAGGCCGCCATCATCGGAGTGAGAAACGACTACATCTATGCGGTCGTTCCTGCGCGTGCCGATACCGGCCTGGTGAAACTGTATGTGGGCAAAGGCGACAACGTGAAGGAATTTACATCCGACAAAGAGTTTCATTATAAATTCAAACGCAACGTATCTACCATTGCCGGACAGAACGGCAATGCCAGCCGCGACGACGGTGAGTATGACATCGCGACGTTCCGCCGTCCGTGGGCATTGTTCCACGACAATGACGACGTGATTTATGAGATTGACGAGGGCCGAGGCACAAACAAGGACGGTGCCCTGCGCAAATTGTATGAAGGACTGGTAGAGACGCTCATACAGTGCAGCTCGGGTCCGTTCCAGTCGCCCACTGCCGCCGCGTTCAACATAGCGCAGGACACAATATATATGGTGCATCTCTACAATCCCGACAACTGCACCTCGAAGGTCGGACTGATAGCCATCTCGCGTGCGAGCGGGTTTGTCGACGTGAAGGCTTTGGTGAGAATGAACGACCCCAAGTGCACCGGCATCGCCATAAACCCTGTGAACAACGACATCATATTCAACAACCAGAGCGACGGCTATCTCTACCGCTATTCTGAAAACACCAATATTGACGAGGCGTACACGCGGCTCATACGTGTCAACAATGCCACCAACACCGAGCTGAAGCTCGCTTTCAGCAACGACGGCAGGTATCTGTATGCGGCTGTGAAAAACCGTCACTGCATCTTCCGCATGCCTTACGACATCACTACAAAGACCCTGGGCACTGCCGAACTGTGGGCAGGACAGTGGGACACGTCAGGCTATCAGAACGGAATAGGTACGTCCGCGCTGTTCGACCAGCCGAGTGCCATCGAGTTTGACGAGGACGGCAACCTGTACGTAGCTGACAAGTACAACCACTGTATCAGACGGATCACTCCCGACGGAGAGGTGTCTCTTTATGCCGGTATGCCGCGCACAAAAGGATATAAGGACGGTCTGCCCGACGTGGCAATGTTCAACTGCCCTGAGGGACTTACCATTTTGTCGGACCAGTCGATTATCGTTGCCGACAGAGAGAACCACGTTATACGTAAAGTGGTCGTGGAGTAATTACATAACATAATAAACACAAAAAATAGAAGTATCATGAAGAAATTATTGTTACTGATGCTCCTGTGTCTTGTGCAAGCGGTGGTTTATGCCCAAGACAATTCTGTCACCGTGAAAGGTGTCGTACAGGATAATAAAGGCGAAGCAATAATGGGCGCGGTTGTTATTGTGAAGAACCAGCCAGGTTTGGGTTCGTCAACAGATATAAATGGTCGATTCAAGATTACGACCGGAAAATTCGAGGTTTTGGAAGTGAGCTACTTGGGATTTGAAAAGAAGGAAGTACCTGTAGTAAGCATAAAGGATCCTGAGAATGTTGTGATTGTGCTTGAAGAACAAAGTCAGAAAGTGGACGAGGTCGTTGTTACTGCCAGCGGTACACAGAAGAAGAAAACTGTGACAGGTGCGTTCACTACGGTTGACGTGAAGCAGCTCAATGCTCCTTCAGGAAACCTTTCTAACTCTCTCGGTGGTGTCGTTCCGGGTATTATCACACAGCAGCTCTCCGGTGAACCGGGTGAGAACCAGTCAGACTTCTGGATTCGCGGTATCTCTACCTTCGGTGCCAATGCGAGTGCACTTGTGCTTGTTGATGGTATTGAGCGTAGCCTTAATGAAATTCCAGTCGAGGATATTGAGTCATTCTCAGTGTTGAAGGACGCATCTGCCACAGCCGTATACGGTAACCGTGGTGCCAACGGTGTGGTTCTTATCACAACCAAGAAGGGTGAAAAAGGAAAGATACGAATCAGTGGTAAGTTGCAGTATGGTTATAACCAGACAGGTAAGTTGCCTGAATATGCAAGCGCTATAGACTATGCACGTCTGGCCAATGAGGCACGTCTGGCACGCTACCAGTCACCTCTTTATTCAGACGAGGAACTTTACATCATACAGAATAATCTTGATCCGGACCTTTATCCAAACGTAGACTGGCAGGATCTTATGCTTAAGGACGGTGCGTCACAGTATCGTGCACAGTTGAGTTTTACCGGTGGTGGTGACAATGCTACATATTATGTTTCTGGTGCTTACTTCAATGAAGACGGTATATATCGTACACGTAGCGCTGAGAACAAATACAACACAAACTCTACTTATGAGCGTTACAACTATCGTGCCAACACCACTATGAACATCACACGTACCACTGTGCTTTCTGTAGGTATTGGTGGTTACCTTATCAACCGTACACAGCCTGGTAGTACTTCTGCTGACATTTGGCAGGCTTTCTCAGAGTACACTCCGCTTACAACTCCGCGAAAGTGGTCGACAGGGCAGTGGCCTATAGTCAACGGAAAGAAAACTCCCGAGTTTCTCATGACGCAGACGGGTTACAAGACCATCTGGCAGAACAAGATGGAGACTAACGTGAGCCTCGACCAGAAGCTCGACTTCATAACAAAGGGTCTTACATTCTCTGGTACATTCGCATTCGATACATGGAATGACAATACTATCACACGTTCAAAGTCTCCTGAACTCTGGAGCGCTCAGAACTATCGTGACGGTTACGGCAAGCTTATCCTCAAACGTGAGCAGGATGTACAGCCGATGACTCAGAGCTCTTCTACATCAGGAACTAAGCGTTACTATCTGCAGGCTAAACTTGAATATGACCGCCTGTTTGCCAAGAATCATCAGGTGAACGGTTTGCTTATGGTTTATCAGGAAGAAAACTCTGATACGAATCTCGGCAGCGATATCATCGCTTCGATCCCAAAACGTAACCTTGCTTACTCAGGACAGGTGCGTTATGCTTTCAAATCCCGCTATCTCTTTGAGTTTAACTTCGGTTACACCGGTTCTGAGAACTTTGAGAAAGGCAAACAGTTTGGTTTCTTCCCCGCATTCTCTGCAGGATGGGTTATTTCTGAGGAACCTTGGGTAAGAAAGGCATTGCCTTGGCTTGAATTCTTTAAAGTAAGAGGATCTTGGGGTGAAGTAGGTAACGATAAGATTGGTGGTGACACACGTTTCCCGTACATATCCCTTATTTCAGAAATAGATGCTTCCGGTAGTTATGCTTTCGGACAGTTCGGCAGCAACTACATCACAGGTTATCGTATGACAACTGTTGGTACACCGAACCTGACATGGGAGAAGGCCACAAAGTGGGATATCGGTGTTGACTGGTCTATTTTCAACGGAATGTTCACAGGTACTGTGGATTACTTTAGAGACAACCGTGACGATATCTTCATGCGTCGTAACAACATGCCTTTGTCAACAGGTCTTGCTGACCAGACTCCTATGGCTAACGTAGGTCGCATGCGTTCTTATGGTTTCGATGGTAATATCGCATTCAATCACAAGATAGGTGAGGTTAACTTTACACTTCGTGCCAATATGACATATCAGAATACTGAGATTCTCGATCAGGATGAGGCTGCAAATGAATTCTGGTATAAGATGAGTCGTGGCTTCCGTCAGGGACAGACTCGTGGATTCATAGCTCTTGGATTGTTTAAGGACGAAGAAGATATCAAACAGAGCCCGTCACAGGATGCGTTGGCTAACTTCCCGATCATGCCTGGTGATATCAAGTATAAAGACGTGAACGGTGATGGTGTCATCACAGAGGACGATATCGTGCCGATCGGCTATCGCAACGTTCCTGGACTCATCTACGGTTTCGGTTTCAGTGCAGCATGGCGTAACTTCGGTATAAACCTTCTGTTCCAGGGAGCAGGTAAGCGTACATTCTTTGTGGGTGGTAATGGTCCTCACGCTTTCCATGATGGTGCTACCGGTAACATTCTGCAGCGTATGGTTGAAGAAGACAGATGGATACCGAGCGACATTTCCGGAACAAAGGATACTGAAAATCCGAATGCTCCATGGCCGCGTCTGACTTATACCAACAATAACAACAACAACCGTGCATCTACCTACTGGATGAAAGACGGAAGTTATCTGCGTCTGAAGAACCTCGAAATTACTTATGACGTTCCAAGAGAGATCATACAGCATCTGCGTCTTACAGGTCTTCGTTTAGGCTTCATTGGCGAGAATCTGTTTACATGGAGTCCGTTCAAGTGGTGGGATCCGGAAGGAAACAACGAAAGCGGAAATGCTTATCCTATCAGCCGGACATTCTCTTTCTATCTAAGTTTCAATCTCTAAAAACATCATAGTCATGAAAAAGATTTTATTATATATATTTTTGCCGATTGTTGCCGGCGGAATGTTCTCGTCGTGTTCTGACTATCTGGATGTGGACAAATATTTCTACGACCAGTTGTCGATAGACTCGGCTTTCTCGAAAAGAAAATATGTTGACGGATGGCTGTCCAACGCATTCGAGCCTATACAGTATATAACTGAAGGTGAAGGCATGCGCAGATGGATGAGCGACGATATTGTGAAATATGAAGGCCGTGACTATCAGAATGGTAATTACAGTGCTTCGACAAATAACGGTGACAGTGAAAACTTGCTGTATAAGGCTTATGAGGCAGTCCGCAAGGCTTCTACCTTTATCGATAATGTTGACCGCTGTGGCGAACTTACACAGGTGGAGAAGGCTGATATGAAAGGACAGATGCGTTTTATACGTGCATATGCCTATTGGTCTCTTATCCGTCATTTCGGACCGGTGCCTCTTATTCCAGAGCACGGACTTGATGTGAGCTTGTCTTATGAGGAACTTTCTTTGCCGAGAGCATCTCTCGATGAAATTGTTGAGTTCATCGATCAGGATCTTGTGATTGCAGCTCGTTCATTACCGTTGGTGCGTACTGTCAACAATATGGGACGTCCTACACGTGGAGCCGCTCTTGCCCTGCGTGCAAGAATATTGCTTTGGGTGGCAAGTCCTCTTATGAATGGAAACAAGGATCTTTTCAATGTAAAGGATAATCATGGTCGCCAGCTCGTTCCGCAGGAATATGATGAGTCAAAATGGGCAAAAGCTGCTGCCGCAGCTAAGGAAGTTATGGATCTGGGTATATATGAACTTTATACGATAGAGCCTGATCCGGAAACTCCGGAATATGAGCGTCCTCCGTATAATGAGAAATATTCAGACAAGAACTTCCCGGACGGATGGGCAAATGTAGATCCTTATCTCTCATATAAGTCTATATTTGACGGAACTATTATTGGTTCAAAGAATCCTGAGCTTATATTCACACGTACAAGCCGTGGTAATGAACAGATAAACCATTGGGTGTCTAACTGTATGCCACGTACACTGAGTGGTTCGAACCTTATAGGTGTATCGCAGAAACAGGTCGATGCATATTATATGGATAATGGTCAGACCATACAGGAAGCTGAGGCTACAGGATATTATAAGGAAGATGGTTTCACAACATCAAGTAATCCTTTGAATCCAGGAGGCGCACCGTTCTTGCCAGCCAATGTGTCATGGCAGTATGCACACCGCGAACCGCGCTTCTATGCATCAATCGCTTATTGCGGATCAATCTGGGCATGTGCGAGTGCGAATGAGGCACAGTATCGTAACAAACAGATATTCTATTATCGTGATTTGAACGACGGTAAGCAGGGATTCAAAGAGGATTGTCCGCTTACAGGTATCGGTTTCAAGAAGTTTGTGAACGACGAGGATGCCTTTACACAGGGTGGATACCGTATGGATAAGACAGAAAACACAATACGCTATGCGGAAATGTTGCTTATCTATGCTGAGGCTCTCAATGAGTTGACACCGGGTCAGTCTTATACAGTTGAGAAGTATAACGGTGAGACAATGACTGTTCAGCGTGATGTGAATGAAATCCGTTCGGCAATGAAACCTATACGTATGCGTGCCGGTGTGCCAGACTTCGATGACGTGGTTTACGAAAATCAGGAACTGTTCAGAACAGCTCTCAAACGTGAACGTCAGATTGAACTTGTCGGTGAGAACTGCTTCAGATATTATGACCTCCGTCGCTGGAAGGACGCATTGCTCGAAGAGAATCAGCCTCTCATGGGATGCAATATCAATATCAGTGATGACGTTACACGTATACAGGAGTTCTATCGTCCGACTGTTGTGGCTTCAATGCCGAAGGTGTTTACTCAGAAGATGTATTTATGGCCGTTCCCTGTTAATGAGTTGAAACGTAATGTGAACCTGACACAGAATCCAGGCTGGTAATAAATTAAACACATTGACAATCATGAAAAGAATACATATGAATAAGGTTATGAAAGGTCTGGCCGCAGCCGTACTTCTCTTTGGTGCCGCATCGTGCAGCGATGACCTTGATTATGAGTTGTTCACCAAATATACTTACCTGATGAACAACGGATGGCAGGAAAATATTGAGATGGAGATAAATGATGACAACACTGTTGATCTTCCTGTTTATTTTGGTGTGAACGGAACGACCGGCAATAAAAAGGATATCACCATTTCTCTTGCTGTGGACGAAGATACTCTGGCAGATTATAACTTTGACAAGAACAAATATGATGAGGAATCATATTATCTGCTGCTTCCGGAGGATTGCTATACGTTTGACAAGTCTTCATACGTTATTCCTGCTGGACAGTTGAATGCTGGTGGTATCTGTAAGATTGATCTGAACAAACTGCGTGAGCACAATATCTATGCAGAGTATGTACTTCCGATAAAGATCGCATCTTCTGACGGAGAGCCGATAGGACCGTCTAAGTACACTAAGGCTCTTTATTTCCTCAATCTGAAGAATGAATATTCTGGTGTTTATTCAGGTAATGGAAATATGCAGCAGATAGGTACATCGTACACAACACAGGCTACAGGAAAGCAGCTTTATGCAATCTCTAAGAATGAATGCTATCTGTATGCCGGAAATGTGGACCGTACGACAAAAGGACGTAGCAACTTTATTCTCAATCTGCATTTCAATGAAGACGGAACTATAAAGATGACCGCTTTGAACAATGCAATCGAGTTGAATGAAATAGCAGGAACATACAGTTTCAAGTTCTATGAGAACACGTCTGATTCGCGTAAACTCATAATGATGACTACTTTATATCTGAAATATGAATATAAGGACATCACAATTGAAGACCGCGATGTACGCTACAGCTATGAGGCAACTCTGACAAAGAGCGAAGACGTATTCAAGGTTGATTATCCGGACGCTGATATCGAAGTGGAAGATTAATGTTTATAATTTTATAAGTTATGTGTAAGAGCCGCTGTCGTGAGACACCGGCTCTTTTTGTTCTGGAATTGTATGATATGAATTTCTGATTAAAATATGCCTTTTGTTGGGCTGTACCGGATTTTTGCATTACCTTTGCCTGTGTGAACCGAAATATTGTCGTCGGCCCTGTATTATGTGAGCCGACAACCGGAATAGCCTTTTCTGATTTCTGACAACTAAACAAACAATATAAAACTGGAAAACAAATGAGGAGATTTTTTTTATTCACAGCTCTGTGTATTTGTACGATGTTGCAGACAAAAGCTGCCGACGAAGTGGATTATGTAAGCACACTTGTTGGTACGGCATCCAAGTTCGAACTTTCCACCGGTAACACTTATCCGGCCATAGCCATGCCCTGGGGCATGAATTTCTGGGTGCCCCAGACAGGAAAAATGGGCGACGGATGGACTTATGTCTATTGGGCCGATAAGATCCGTGGATTCAAACAGACTCATCAGCCCAGCCCGTGGATAAACGACTACGGTCAGTTCTCTGTGATGCCGGTTACGGGTGAGGCGGTGTTTGATGAGGAAAAACGTGCCTCATGGTTCTCACATAAGGCAGAAGTGGCACGTCCTTATTATTATAAAGTATATCTTGCCGATCATGATGTCACAGCCGAGCTGGCACCGACAGAACGTGCAGTGGCCATGCGTTTCACCTTCCCGGAAACAGACAAGGCTTATATCGTGCTTGATGCTTTTGACAAAGGTTCGCATGCTGAGATCATTCCGTCGAAGAATATGATTGTAGGCTACACCACGCGCAACAGTGGCGGTGTGCCGGATAACTTCAAAAACTATTTTGTACTCGTTTTTGACAAACCGTTCACTTACACCGCTGCCGTTGCAGACGGAAAAACAGACGCCTCTTCTTTAAGTTCAACGAGTAATCATTCCGGTGCTATCGTCGGTTTCAAGACAAAGCGTGGCGAACAGGTAAATGTACGTGTCGCTTCGTCGTTCATAAGTCCGGAACAGGCCATTCTCAATCTGAAGGAACTCGGCGATGACAATATCGACGAGGTGTCTGCCCGTGGCCGTACCCGTTGGAACGAGGTACTGGGTCGTGTCGAGGTGGCCGACGGCAATATAGATCATCTCCGTACGTTCTATTCCTGCCTTTATCGTTCGGTTCTCTTCCCACGCAGTTTCTATGAGATAGATGCAGATGGCCGTGTGATGCACTACAGCCCTTACAACGGTAAGGTGTTGCCTGGCTACATGTTCACCGATACTGGCTTCTGGGACACCTTCCGCAGCCTGTTCCCTCTGCTCAATATGATGTATCCGTCGATGAATGTCAAGATGCAGGAAGGCCTTGTCAATGCCTATAAGGAGAGCGGATTCCTGCCCGAATGGGCCAGCCCGGGCCATCGTGGTTGCATGGTGGGCAACAATTCGGCATCCGTTGTGGCCGACGCTTATCTGAAAGGTCTGCGCGGATATGACGCCGAGACGCTTTGGGAAGCCGTGAGGCATGGTGCCAACGCCGTCCATCCTAAGGTGTCGTCAACGGGCCGTCTTGGCTTTGAAGAATACAACGAGCTTGGTTATGTGCCGTGCGACAAGTACAGCCAGAGCGTTGCCCGCACTCTCGAGTATGCTTACGACGACTGGTGCATATATGCTTTCGGCAAGGCTTTGGGCAAACCGGACAAGGAGCTGAAGCAATATTATGAGAACGCGATGAACTATAAGAACGTGTTCGACAACTCTTTCAACCTCATGCGCGGCAAGAAAGCCGACGGCACTTTCGAGACTCCGTTCGATCCGACGGCATGGAGCCGCACCTTCACCGAGGGCGACAGCTGGCACTGGAGCTGGTGTGTCTTCCACGACCCGCAGGGACTCATCAATCTAATGGGTGGAAAAGACGTGTTCAACAGCATGCTCGATTCTGTATTTGTTGTCTATCCCGACGTAAGCAGCCGTGGCATAATACACGAGATGCGTGAGATGCAGGTGATGAATATGGGCCAGTATGCCCACGGCAATCAGCCCATACAGCATATGATTTATCTTTATGCTTATTCGGGACAGCCTTGGAAAACGCAATACTGGATACGCGAGGCGATGGACAAACTCTACAATGCCAATCCTGACGGTTATTGCGGCGATGAGGACAACGGACAGACCTCGGCGTGGTATGTGTTCTCGGCGTTGGGCTTCTATCCCGTTTGTCCTGGTTCCAACCAGTATGTGCTCGGTACGCCTTATTTCGACAAAGTGACGCTTCATCTTGAGAACGGCAATACAATGACCGTCACAGCCGATGGCAACAGCCCGTCAAACCGCTATATAAACAGCATGACTCTCAACGGCAGCCCTTACACGAAGAATTATCTTACACACGATGCTTTGATGCAGGGTGGCAATATTGTCTATACCATGTCGGCCGAACCCAACCGCAGCCGCGGCACATCGGAGGCTGACTTCCCTTATTCATTCACAAACGAAATAAACAAACTTAAATAACAAACAAAATATCCAGACATTATGAAACGTTGTTCTTTTCTATTCGTATTGCTGGCTGTAGCCTCTTTTGCATGCGCCCAGTCGCTCTTTGTTGGTACTTACAATATCCGCAATCATAACAGTGGCGATGATGCTGCCGGCAATGTATGGTCAACACGTTGCAAGGTAATATGCGACCAGGTGAATTTCGAGGATCCAGACATCTTCGGTACTCAGGAGGTGCTTCATGAGCAGTTGGGCGATCTCACCGATGCACTCGACGGTTACAAATACATCGGTGTCGGCCGTGATGACGGTAAGAAAGCCGGTGAGTATTCTGCCATTTTCTACAAGAAAGACCGTATCAAACTTCTCCGTAAGGGCAATTTCTGGCTTAACGAAACTCCAGATACTCCAAAGCTCGGATGGGATGCAGCCTGCATTCGCATCTGCACATGGGGTGAGTTCCAGCAGAAAGACACCAAGTTCAAGTTCTATTATTTCAACCTTCACATGGACCATGTAGGTGTAGTGGCCCGTCGTGAGGGAGCGAAGCTCGTTGTGAAGAAGATAAAGGAGATAGCAAAGGGTGCTCCGGTCATTCTTACCGGCGATTTCAATGTCGATCAGAACGATGAGATATATGAGATATTCACCAAGTCAGGCATTCTCAAAGACTCTTATGAGTGCTGCCGTCTGCGTTTCGCTGAGAACGGAACGTTCAATTCGTTTGATTCAAATCTGAAGACAGACAGCCGCATCGACCATGTGTTTGTTTCTCCGGCGTTCGATGTCGACCGCTATGGCGTACTTACAAATGCCTATTGGACGCCTGTTGCAGGTTCGGGAGACAATTCGCTCAAAGGCAAGGATGCTCCTGCTGAAATAAGTTTCGGCAAATATGACCGTCGCACTCCGTCCGACCATTATCCTGTTTTTGTCAAGATGCGTTACAAAGGCAAATAAGCTGATTATAACATACTGATTATTCCCGGATGCGGTGACGACATGCGTTATAGTCGTCCCTGTCCGGGATTTTCTGTTCAGTAGAAATCCGGTGGTGATTTGTCGCAATAAGAAACAGCGGCTTCAGTCACGTATCGGTGTTGTTGCTTTCAGCAGAAAGAGAAGCCATATGGGCCGTTTACAGATTTTCAGTAACCTGCGGTTTTCACGTCCGAGTTTTCTGTTCTACCCCAAAAAATAAATGAGAATTTGCGCGCGGACTTTCCTTCGGACACAAATACGCGAAAAATAAGAGTTTCTCTCAAAACTCTGTATATCAATAGTTTACATCCGGAAGCGATTTTTTCGTCATACGAAATGTACCGTTTCGGCACGTGATATGGACCGTATCAGGGGCTGAAACACGCAATATCACACCCTAAAACAGACGAAACCGGAGGTTGATATGGGCATTATCGGAACGCAAGACGGATTATCCGCTATTCTCAAACAGGATATACTACAAGGCAGTTCGGACTGAAATAGGCTTTATAACATGATATTTAACATTTCTTTACATCTCTTTTGCAATTTTATTTTGTCAAAAAAAAGTCAAGAAAAACTGTAAGCACGTCGCCGGAGTTTTCTTTGAAAACACCGATATGAGGCATTGGCAAAAGCACGGGAAGTATATGTCCTTCTTGCGGTGAGGATTTACTTGTTGTGGCAACGTGGATTTCTTGTTACGTGAACAGATACACTTCACCGTATATTATACATCGTGTTGTCCGGAATTTATCTTTCATACCGCGACACTTCATGCATAAAACCTGTCCCCACAGAATTTCTACAGGGGCGATTTTCCGTTTTTATATTATTTTGTTAGAGATGTGGCTTTTTACTGATAGTTGCAGACTTGCTGCTTATAATGTTTTTAACTTTGATTCTTTGTTGTTTGTCATGGTTTGAGTCTGTTGTTATCCTGCCATTTATTCTGTATTAATTTATCTTTGTTTCATTTTTTCTTTCAATTCCTCCCAGGCTCTTTCTGTCTTTATGTCCGGTATGTGTGATTTAGCCCAGTCGTTTTCCCACTAATCGAAAATTATCTTGTTCTGTGCCGATTCCTTTATGAAATCAAGCACTCTCTGCTCCTCTTCGTCCGTTGCTTTGCCTTCGAAGTAAAGCAGTGCCAGTTTTTTTATCAAATTGTCGTTCTGCATCTTATATTTTATAATCTATAACAACAGAACACGCTAATTCTTGCTTTTCATGGATAGATTTTTGTTGTTTTTATTTATGTTTAACATTATCGGACAACAAACCGCATTTTTTTCTATATTATCATCTTATGAGATATCCAACTGCTGTTTTATTGTTGTCATCGCAAGCTTCAGGTGTTTGTTCACGTTGTATAATGACATGCCGGTCTGTTCGGATATTTCTTTTTGTTTCAGATTTTGTTCTCTTGACATGATAAATATTTTCTTTGTCGTTTCCGGCATGCTGTTTATGGCTGTTTCAATATTGTGTTCCAATTCTTCTATTATCATGTCCGAACTCTTTTCATATTCGAAGTCCTCGTTGTACAGTTTTTCTCCCGGGCATTTCTGCAGAATGTCTGATATGTGTTTCTTTATTATGAGTTCGTGTTTCATGTAGTTCAGACACAGATTCCTCACCATAGTGAACAACATTGATTTCAGTGATATGTCTTTCAGCTCACCGTGTTTTTCATACAATCGTATGAAACATTCCTGCACGAGGTCCTTGGCTGCGTCGTCGTTCTTTACGAATTTTATTGCATATCCGTAAAGTCGCGGATAGAACGTCGTGAATAGAAATCTCATTGCTTGTTCGTCTCCACGGTTGATTAGGTCTATCACCGTTTGGTTTTCTGCGAATGTCATGTTTAAAGTAGTTTTGTCGTAGTTATGGTAGTTGTTCGGTTCTCGCCTTCTAGGGCGGTATGGGTTAATTTCTCTTCTCTTTTTCCGGGTGAATTGTCTAAAAAAAAGACGTGGGGAAATCTACTCTCCGCTTATCCTGCGCACAGGCCTTCGCAATGCCTTCATCAGGGATAAGCAACGCAGTTAGCCCACGCCGTGATATATTCTACTCTAGCATGGCACGGGCCGTGGCCCGTGTCCATTGAGTGAAAATACACCCGTCGTGAACGTTCCGTTGCCGCATCTTCCTGATAATCGTCCAAGTTTGCGAAGTTTGTACGCAGAAGATGACGTTCGTAAACGTCCTTTTTTTCTGACAAAATCAACCCACCAGCCCATAACGGGCTAACTGAATCGGAAACAAAGGTAAAAAAAACAAATGTAAAAACAAAAAATGAGAGTTATTATTTGCCGTAATTTTATGATATGTTTTCATTAAGACCATATTTCGGGGAAATTGTAACATAAATGAGAACTTTTTGTATTCATATTTTTAATATATGTGATATTTTTGTCCATATATCTCGTTTTTTTGACATGTCTTTGCATTAAAACTTTTTATGCAGCTTTTTTTTAGTATATTTGCATGTCGCCGCGCCATTCAGGAAGGCGTCGTATTACTATTTAGCCATTACCATATTATGAAATTATCTTTCTTACATGTTTTTCGCGTTTCAGTCGTGTCCGTTGTGGTTTTCATGCCTTCCGTGCTCATGGCTCAGGGTAACCGTCCTGCCGATTCTGTCAATCCGTTCATCGGAGCCAGCACCAATGTCGATGCTGCCGGTGCATATCACGGACTGGGAAAGACTTTTCCCGGTGCCGCCACGCCTTTCGGTATGGTTCAGGTAAGTCCCAACACCATCACCGGTGGTGACAATGGTTCGGGCTACAGCTACGAACATACCACCATAGAAGGCTTTGCCATGACTCAGATGAGTGGAGTGGGGTGGTATGGCGACCTCGGAAATTTCCTCGTCATGCCTACCACCGGAGCCGGCATAAAGACCATAGCCGGGACTGCCGACGGTTCGGTGGCGGGCTATCGCTCGCGCTATGACAAAAAGACGGAGACTGCCAGCGCCGGGTACTATTCGTGTTTCCTCACCGATTACGGCATCCGTGCCGAGTGCACAGCCACACAACGCTGTGGCCTGTTGCGCTTCACCTATCCTGAGAACAATGCCTCGCGTATTCAGATCGACCTAGCCCGTCGTGTCGGCGGCACCTCCACCGAGCAGTCGGTGCGCGTTGTCGACAGCCACACCATCGAGGGCTACATGGTCTGCACGCCTGAAGGTGGAGGCTGGGGCAACGGCGACGGCAAGGCACGCTATACTGTTTATTTTCACGCCCGCTTCAGTAAACCGCTCGAACATTACGGTTTCTGGACGGCCGATATACCGTCAGACTGGTCGCGTAAGCGCGACGATGTGGTGAGCCGGCGCTATCTTGAGCGTGTGGCAGCAGCCCGCATCGTGCGCGATACGGTAGCCATGAGCGGACGGCATATAGGCTTTTTCACCGAGTTTGCCACAAAAGAGGGCGAGCAGGTGGACATGAAGGTTGGTCTTTCGTTTGTCGATATTGAAGGAGCACGTCGCAATTTCGAGACTGAGGTTGCCCATCTCAGTTTCGACAAGGCACACCGTCGCGCCGCCGACAGCTGGAACAAAGCCCTCTCGCGAATCAGTGTCGAGGGTGGAACGGCTGACGACCGCGCCGTGTTCTACACTGCGCTCTATCACACAATGATTGATCCGCGCACCTATGCCGACTGCGACGGCCGCTACGTTGGCGGCGACTACAAAATCCATTCTGCCGACGCAGGCTTCACAAAACGCACCATCTTCAGTGGCTGGGACGTCTTCCGCTCGCAGTTTCCGCTCCAAACGCTCATCAATCCGCGCGTGGTCAGCGACATGATCAATTCGCTTACAAGTCTCGCCCGTGAGAGCGGTAACGGCTATTACGAACGCTGGGAGATGCTCAACGCATATTCCGGATGCATGCTTGGCAATCCGGCCATACCTGTGATGGCCGATGCCTGGGCTAAGGGCATACGCACATGGGATGCTGATGAAGCCTACCGCTACGCCGTAGCCACCACAAAGAAGTTCGGCAACAGCACTCTTGGTTATACTCCCGGAGGCCAATGTCTGTCCTACACACTTGAATATGCTTACGCCGACTGGTGCTTGGGACGCATGGCGGAAATGCTCGGCCGTCCCGATGAGGCTGCTAAATCCTACACCGCCGCACAGGCTTACCGTAACATTTTCGACCCAGAAAAAGGTTGGTTCCGTCCGCGTGAGGCTGACGGTTCGTGGCAACCGTGGCCCGAGGAAGGCCGGTTGAAGGAGTGGTATGGCTGTGTTGAGTGTAACCCTTTGCAGCAGGGATGGTTCGTACCGCATGATCCTGACGGCATGACAGAACTCATGGGAGGCCGCGATAAAGTGATAGCCGACCTCAACGATATGTTCGAACGCACACCCGACAACATGATGTGGAACCTCTATTACAACCATGCCAACGAGCCGGTTCACTTTGTTCCATATCTCTTTAACCGCATAGGAGCGCCGTGGCTCACGCAGAAATGGACGCGCCACATCTGCCGCAAGGCTTACTCAAACAAGGTTGAAGGACTCTGTGGCAACGAGGATGTGGGTCAGATGTCGGCGTGGTATGTGCTCTCGGCCATCGGTCTGCACCAGTATTGTCCCGGAGACACGCGTGTGGAAATAACCTCGCCGGTGTTCGATAAGGTCACGGTGCGGCTCGACAGCGACTATTACAGCGGCCGCCGGTTCGTGATAAAGGCCGTCGATAACTCGCCGGAGAACATCTACATACAGCGTGCCGAGCTCAACGGCAAGCCTCTCGACGACTGCCATATCGACTTCAGTGATATTACATCGGGCGGTGAGCTCGTGCTGTATATGGGTCCGCAACCGAACAAGAACTTCGGTACTGCCGACTCCACAGCACGCTGATACTCTGCCGGTACGTGCCGACACACATACAATCACGCTCCGGCATACATATAATGAAGACAAACAGATAACCATAAAACCTACCTATGATGAGAAACCGAGTCTATGCCCTCCTTCTGGCGGTGTTCTCCTGCGCCTTTGCGCAGGCTGCCGCCAAGTCGTCGCCGTTCACCGTTGACGGCCTCAAGTGTGAGAATATGCGTGCCCCGTTGGGCATCGACAACACCTCGCCCCACTTCAGTTGGCTGCTCCATACGCCCGACCGGGGCGACCGTCAGACAGCATACGAGATACAGGTGGCGTCAGACGCCGCGCTGCTTTCCGCCGGACGGCCCGACATGTGGGCATCGGGCAAGGTGGCATCGGGCAAGAGTGTGATGGTGGAATACGCCGGACGCACGCTCATGCCGCGCTGCATATACTATTGGCGCGTGCGTTCATGGAACAAGGACGGCGTGGTTTCGGCATGGAGCAGGGTGTCGCGCTTCAGCGTGGGAGCACTCGGCGGACTCACCGGACGCTTCGTTGGCATGGCCAAAGGCAACGGCGACATGCGCTCGCCACTCATCCGCAAGAAGATAAAAGTGACGCCCGGCGCTACCGTACTCGCCCATGTCAACTCGCTGGGCTATCATGAGTTGTACGTCAACGGGCGCAAGGTGGACGACAGCGTGCTCTCGCCGGCAGTGTCGCAGCTCGACCGCCGCTCGCTCATCGTCACCTATGACATAACTCCATGCCTGCTTTCCGGAGCAGCGGAAGCCGACATCGTGATATGGGCGGGGCAGGGATGGTATAAGCCCACCACGTTCGGCGCTATTTACGGAGGTCCGCTCGTGAGGGCAGACATCGACGAGGTGGATGGCCAAAGCTGGCACACCATAGCACGCACTGATACCACCTGGACCGCAGCGTCGGGCGGCTATGCCGACACCGGCACGTGGAACGCCCTGCAGTTTGGCGGTGAGCGTGTGGACGGTCGCATCGTTCCGACCGACATGAGCACCGAATCGCTCGACCGCCGCGCGTGGTATCGTGTGGCAGAGGTGGCTGTACCGGGCATGCAGGCCACGCCTCAGATGTGTGAGAGCAACACCATCATCAGCACCGTGCGCCCTGTGTCGGTCACCAAGACCGCCGACGGCGCGTGGCTCATCGATATGGGGCGCGTGTTCACGGGTTGGTTGAGACTCAGTCCTGGCGACATGCCCGCCGGCCGAGAGGTGCGCATGGAGTATGCCGACCATATATTCCCGGACAAAGGTTTTGAGTCGCAGGGCGAGAGCGACATATACATCACCGCCGGCAGACAGGGCGAGACGTTCTGCAACAAGTTCAATCATCACGCCTTCCGGTACGTCCGTGTCACCGGTACGGAGAAGCGTCCGCGCTGCACGGGCTTGCAGATATCGGGCGGATATGAGCCCGCCGCGAGCTTCGAGTGCTCCGATGCCGACCTCAACGCCATACACAATATGATATTCCGCACCCTGCGTTGTCTGACATTCAGCGGCTATATGGTGGATTGCCCGCACCTCGAGCGCACGGGATATGGAGGCGACGGCAACTCGTCTACCATGACCCTACAGACCATGTACAATGTCGCACCTACCTATTACAACTGGCTTCAGGCGTGGGGCGACGTTATAGATCCCGACGGTTCGCTGCCACACGTGGCTCCGGCGGGCGGCGGTGGAGGCGGACCTTACTGGTGTGGATTCATCATAAAGGCTCCGTGGCGCACCATGCTCAACTATGGCGACGACCGAACCATGCGCCTGCGCTATGCCGACATGTGCAGTTGGCTATCGTATGTCGACCGCTACACCACCGACGGACTGCTCGGCCGCTGGCCCGACACGCACAACCGCATCTGGTATCTGGGCGACTGGCTCACTCCGGCCGGTGTGGATGCCGGCGACGGAAGGTCGGTGGAGCTGGTGAGCAACTGCTTCGTGAGCGACTGTCTGGAGTCGATTACGCGAATTGCGCGCATATTGGGACACACTGCCGACGCCGATGCTTTTGAACAACGGAGGCTGAAGCTCAACCGCACCATACACAACCGTTTCTACAATGCCGCCGACTCCACATACGCTACCGGCTCGCCGCTCGACATGTCGTATGCCATGCTCACAGGTGTAGTGCCCGACTCGCTTTATGAAGGCGTGCACCGCAAACTGGTTGAACTGTCGCGCGGAAAGTACCGCACCCACATAGCCGTAGGTCTGACGGGCGTGCCTGTATTCACCGAGTGGGCTACGCGCAACCATGAGACCGAACTGATGTACGACATACTGAAGCAGCGCGACTATCCCGGTTACCTTTATATGATAGACAACGGCGCCACAACCACATGGGAGAGTTGGAACGCCGACCGTAGCCGTGTGCACAACTGCTACAACGGTATAGGCACATGGTTCTATCAGGCTTTGGGCGGAATAGTGCCCGACGAGGATGCGCCGGGATGCGCTCACCTGACTATAGATCCGCAATATGCCGACCATCTCGACTGGGCACAGGCTTCGCGAGAGACTCCATACGGCCGTGTGCGCACCCGTTGGCAGCGTACGGCGGAGGGCATAAGGCTCTATGTGGAGCTGCCTGTTGGCGTGACGGCAACACTGCGTCTGCCTGAAGGAGTGGAAAAGTGTACGGTTGACGGCCGTCGTATCAGTAGGAAGGCGCGCACCACTGAACTCGTGCAGGGAACTACGCGCATAGAGATGTATATGCGTTGATGGCGTACGGCGTTGGCTACGGGGATATGAAACAGCCCGTATCAGCCCGGAAATGAATAAATATACATTCCGTCTTTGACTTTTTCTTTACAAAAATTTTTCGCGAAATAGAAAGATGCGACCGCCTTTTCCGGCTCTCCGG
Organism: uncultured Prevotella sp.; assembly: GCA_900554695.1. GTDB lineage: Bacteria > Bacteroidota > Bacteroidia > Bacteroidales > Bacteroidaceae > Prevotella. Next base: position 48,946 of record USHV01000021.1, read on the forward strand.
CATCGGTCTGAGGTGGTTGTCTATACCCGATGTCCGGAGACCGCGTCCGCGATATGGTGCTTTTCGTGTCGTGATAAAGGCTGTATTACACGTCAATAAAGCCCATTTCATGGCATAATATTGCCTTTTTCGGCATGCGAAACGGGCTTTATCGCAGAGTGACTACAAACGTGTTATGGTCTGATTTTGGCGTAACTGTATGTCGTCCAACGCATTGACCATATCCTCTCAAAACTCGCGTATTTGCAGGCGAGAGCACTCTTGCTCGAAAATCCGCGGGTTTTGAGAAGTTGAGGGCGAATAATTATACATCGGGATGAATAAATATTCGGTTTTAAAATGTGAAAATTGATGATACAAAAAATTTAATACATAGATAATGTTATTCACTCTTTTTTACTATATTTGCCGAGTATAGGAATCGTTCAGGCAGTGTCCGGTGCTGCGAACCAAGGTTTGTGCTCGTGGATGCTGTCCGCACTTTTCGTCATACTTGCATAATTCTTACTTTGTTACACATATAGGAACATGCGTGAAAACAAAAGCAAAGTCTTTGATACCATATTTCGCAGGACTTACTCCAAACTTTATTTTTACGCCCTCAGCCTGTTGGGAGACGACAATGACGCTGACGACGTGGTGGAGGAAGTGTTTGTAGAATTATGGAAACGTAGGGACGAGATAGATTTGGGTGACAAGATCGATTCATTTCTCTATCGTGCGGTATATACCAGATCGCTCAATACGCTGAAGCGCCGCAACGTAAACGCTGGCCGTCTGGCTGCCATCGACGACATAAACAACAAGCGTATGGAGTATCACAGCAGCGTGACGGACGATCCTGCACGCAAGATGGAGAATGCCGACTTGCGCCGCATGATAAACGACACCATCGACAGATTGCCGGATAAGTGCCGTCAGGTGTTCTGTATGAGCTATCTCAACGGTATGCACAACAGCGATATTGCCGAGGAGTTGCAGTTGTCTGTGCGCACTGTCGAGGCCCATATGTACCGTGCTTTGCGCTTCCTGCGCGAACACCTTGGGAAATATCTTACAATGATTGTTATTTTTTTCCAATTTATAATTAAGTGTTTTTTCAATTAAGATTGTTATTAGTGTAAAAATCTTTATTTTTGTTTTTATTTTATAGAAATAGGTATCGTAATGAAAGAACCGGACGAGAATGTTATAATAAGGTTTCTAACCGGATGCTGTTCTGACCAGGAGCTCGAGGAAGTGAGAGCCTGGATAAACGCTTCGGAGGAAAACGCAGCAGAGCTGTTCAGGCTAGAGGAGACTTATAATCGTCTGAGAGGAATGGCAATGTCGGGCAGGGAAGTGGAGAAAGCCTTGGCAAGTGTCCATTCAAAGATATACCGTGTGCGTGCACGTAGGATAAGTATGCGGCGTATGATGCGCTATGCGGCAGCGGTGCTTGTACTTTTTGTCATGGGTGCGGGCATGTGGTATTTCGGCGGAGGAGTAAGACACCTCGACGCAACCGAATTTATCGTGGCAAAGGCTTCGCTCAACTCGCCTCGTGAGGTGACGCTTAGCGACAGCACGAAAGTGTGGCTCAACGCCGGATCGTCGCTCAGATACCCAAAGACTTTCGACAAGGACGAACGCCGTGTGGAGCTTCACGGAGAGGGATATTTCGAAGTGACGAAAAACAAGGTCAAGCCTTTTGTGGTGTCGGGAGGAGATGTTGACGTGAAGGTATTGGGCACTGTGTTCGACTTCAACGTGAACAGCGACCGCAAAATAGCCGAGGTAAGCCTCATTGAAGGTTCGGTGGAGGTGACTGAACACCGCTCGTCGGGTAAGGTGATGCTCCTGCCGGGACAGAAGGCATGCGTGGATTATGAGTCGGGTCACATCATTGTGAAGAACGCCGACGTGCGTCTCGACGCTGTATGGCACAACAGACTCATACCTTTCTATAATGCCGACGTGCGCGAGATAGCAAATACGCTCGAACAGTTGTATGGCGTGAAGATTGTTGTGGATGCAGGCATCGACATCAACCGCACCTACTCCGGACAGATAATGCACAAGAACGACATCGACAGTGTGCTCAATCTGCTGAAGAACACGTTGCCAGTGGCTTATTATAAGAAGGGTGGAAAGATATATCTCGTGCCCAACAACTGACGCCATGTGGAATGTCCGCGCGAAAGAACATCGCAAGGGTGTAATAAGCTGAGGTAAAAACTATAGGTCTGACCGGCACAACATTCATGGTTGCGCCGGTCAGACTGTTTTCAGAGATGCCCTCAGACGCGTTTCAGACGGGTCGGAACACGGAAATGTAAAAAAATATTCATTGTGGTTAAGTAATTCTATCAGTATTTTTGTTCTAATACCAAAAGCTTCTTATCCCGATCCCACCGTCAAGTTAGAAGTGCAACTCCGCCACCGCCTTCCTCCGTCCTTGGAG
>USHV01000022.1 GCA_900554695.1 uncultured Prevotella sp.
CTCTGAGGATGGTATCAGAGCTGCATGTACGAAGGGTAGGATGATACGAGAGATGACGCATCAGATGCGATGTTACATCCTCCACGCATGAACCGCCACAGAAGTATACGCTCATCAGAGAACGAATAATTTCGCTGTACTGGTATCCGATGATACTGCGGCATCTCTGACCAAGTGTCTGGTCGATAATAGGTGAAAGCATGGAGTCAAATTGCTCCATGATTGAAAAAATTCCTCCAAAAGGTGTGAGTTTTTCGAATTTTATTTGCACCTTTGCAGCGCCTTGTTACGATTTTCGCTTGTTTTCTAATTGCAACACTAAGATAAGTGAAAAATCTGACACGGCAAAATCCTAGGCAACTTATTGTTGCTCAGGAACTTATAAATAAAGTTAAATTATAGTGTTGCGGAATTAAGGATATTATGAAAATATATAATTTTTATAAAAAATACTGAAAAACGGTACATTCCTAGGGAAATATAAAATATTATTTTATTAATTTTGTAACGTTAAATTCAGAATAACAGATATGTAAATATTTGGTATCCAGATACATATATGGGCTTACACATATTTTTCATTACATATTTTAATTTTTTAACCCTTTATTAAAGCATTATGCGGAAAACTTTACTTTATCTCGCACTGCTTCTGTGTGCCATTGCATACAGTCCGCAGTCGGCTGCTCAGTCGCAGTCGTCGGAGGTATTGCCCGGCGTAGTGCGTGTGAAACTTCAGCGCGAAGTGGCATCACGCATAGCGCAGAGAGCGCTCCCGATGAGCAACGGCGTAGTGGCAACCGGGGTGACACCGCTCGACCGTGTCAACCAGAAAGTGAAAGCTGTCAGCATGAAGCGACTCATACCTTACTCTCCGAAGTTCGAGGAGAGACACAAGGCCGCGGGGCTAGACCTGTGGTATGAGATTCGCTTCGATGACGCAAGTGTCAGTCCTTTGCAGGCCAGCAATCTCTACAAGAGCGTTCCTGGCATACAGAATGCCGAGAACGTGCGCCCAATGAAGATGATTGGCGGCGAGAAGTTCAGGCCTATATCGCCCAACGATATCGCCAAAGCGGCAAAGGCAGCTGCAACTCCTCCATTCAACGACCCGCTGCTATCGCAGCAGTGGCACTACCACAACGACGGATCACTGCCGGGAAGTGTGGCAGGAGCCGACGCCAATGTGTGGGAAGGATGGCAGACTGAGACAGGAAAGAGCGACGTGCTCGTGGCCATCATCGACGGTGGTTTCCAGTATGACCACCCCGACCTCCAGCAGAATGTGCTGGTGAACGAGGCCGAGCTCAACGGAAAACCGGGCGTTGACGACGACGGCAACGGATACATAGACGACATCTATGGCTACAACTTCGTGATAAACTCTGCTGACGTGAGTGCCCACAGCCATGGTACACACGTGGCCGGAACAGTGGGCGCCGTGAACAACAACGGTGTCGGAGTGGCCGGTGTGGCAGGAGGTAACGGCAACGGTGGTGTGAAGATGATCTCATGTCAGATATTCGACAACCGTTCCGGAGCAGACGCCAACTACGCAGGAGCGCTGATTTATGCAGCCGATATGGGAGCAAGCATAGCACAGTGTTCGTGGGGATGGGACGCTGACGGATACTACGAGCAGGCTGTGCTCGATGCCATCGACTACTTCACCCAGTTTGGCGGAGGCGAGAAGATGCACGGCGGTCTGTGTATATTCGCCAATGGTAACACAGGCGACGAAGGCGAGTATTACCCGGCTTGCTACGACAAGGTAGTGGCCGTGGGCTCGATGGATCCTATGCTTCACCCGGCAAGCTACTCTTCGTATGGCGACTGGTGCGACATCACCGCGCCCGGAGGAAACGAGGACTACGGCGAGAAGTACGGCGTATTGAGCACTCTGCCCAACAGCACCTACGGATACAACGAGGGAACGTCGATGGCAACACCGCACGTTTCGGGTATCGCTGCGCTCGTGCTTTCAAAATACGGAAGCCCTGAGTTCACCAACGAAAACCTCAGACAGCAGCTCGTATCGTCTGTAAACGACTTCTATACGGAGAACCCTGAAGTGGCAGGAAAGTTCGGAAGCGGATACATCGACGCCTTCAAGGCTCTGCAGATGGGAAGCGGCGCTGCTCCACAACCTGTTTCCAACTTCGCGCTCACGCCGTCACAGGACAACATTCTCATAGAATGGATTATCCCTGATGCCGAAGAAAAGAGCGTCGACCACCACGTGATATACTACAGCACCGAACCGTTCACACCCGAAAGCGACCTGTCGCAGGCGCAGATAAAGTCGGTAACGGTAGACACTAAATTCCATCTCTCAGGCGACACCATGCAGTATGAGCTCGACGGACTCACTCCGCTGACCACATATTACATAGGTATAAAATCTGTGAACAGATATGGCAACGCGGCCGAAATGACCGAAGTGAAGAGCGCAACAACAAACGCCGGACCTGAAGTCAGCCTCAGCAAGGACAACATATCGCTCGCAGTGAACGCTGCCGAGGGACAGACGGCTTCAGACCATTTCGACATCAACAACATAGGTAAGGGTATCCTTAAATACACTATGTCGGCTGCCACACAGACGGCAACCATATCTGCAAGCTCGGCACACAACGCAGTGCCTGGCAAACTGGTTCCGGCCCGCAACTCGGTAACGGCACTCTCGCTGAGCCCGGCACCCGTAATAAGCGCCGACTATAAGAAGGAGGACTATCCGAAAACGCTTACCTACACCGACATGACCGACGTATATATCGGCGACGACGACCTCTCGCTGCCAAATGCCGAGGCACAGTATTTCTATGTTGATCCTAATGTGTATCCGGACGGATTCAATCTTACACACCTCAACATAGGCGGTGTTTACGGAAAAGACCCTGTAATAGAAATATACGACGGCGCTGCGACAATCTCGAAAGCGTCATTACTGCAGAAGGTGAACTACGACTGGTTCATGTACAACTATGACCTGAGCCTCGAGGAGCAGATATATTTCAAGGCCGGAAGCAGCTTCTGGGTAGTTGTGAAGTTCCCTGCCGGACAGGATCAGCCGCTCGGTGCAGGCCACATCACCAACCAGCAGCAGGTTAAGCAGTACAGCTTCTACAGCAGCGACAACGGTGAGACATGGACACAACTGAGCGAAGTGCTGCGCGAAGGCAACCTGGCCGACATAGCAGACTCACTCACATGGGGCATCAAGGCCATAAGCAAGAACCCTGACTGGAGCTCAGTGCTCGACCCGCAACCGGCTGAAGGCACGGTAAGACCGGGCGAGAGCCAGACCGTAACGGTGAAGAACGACGGCCAGAAGATGGTGAACGGTACATACAAATACAAACTCTACGTCAACACCAACGAGACGGAGAACCCGAAGAAGAAGGTAACCGTCAACATGACTGTCGAAGGAAACAAGCCTGAACTCACAAGTGCGAAGGTCGTGGATTTCGGCGATCTGCTCGTAGGACAGGAGAAAACGCTGCTCGTACAGATAGTGAACAGCGGCTACGGAGCCTTTACAGGCAGCTACGGACTGCAAAGCAACGACATGAGTTGCTCGTCAGACCAGTTTGAACTGCCGTCATACATAAGCGGAGGATTCCCCGCACGTTCTACGAACAACCTCGAAGTGACATTCAAGCCTACCAAGAGCGGCAGCCAGAGCGGTACGGTGACACTCACCGACAAGAACGGAATAAAATACAGCTTCGTGGTACGCGGCGTGGCATCAATGCCTGCCAAGGTGAGCGTTGACAACAAAGAGCTCGACATGGGCGACCTCACCGTAGGCGGAGAAGCAAAGACCGCCACATTCACAATAAAGAACGAGGGTGAGTATCCGTTGCAGTATGTATTCCCGAAATACAGCGACGAGACGATAGAAAACGCCGGAGCAGTGCATAAGTTCGGCTATTCGTACATCTCAAACCTCAACGGAAGCGACGAGTTCGCATACGACAACAACCCCGAACTGAACAGCGAGACAGACATAACATCGCAGTTCAACAACAACACATGGCAGTCTGAGGCACTCGATCTGGGCTTCCAGTTCCCGTTCTACGGCCAGACATACTCTAAGGCTTACGTCACTTCGCACGGCAGCATAGAGATGCAGACCACCGACGAAAACATACAGTGTCTCGTACCTACGGCCACCTGCGTGCAGGGACTCGGCTATATCTCTGCCTATGCAAACTCAGGCAAGCTGTCACTTGGCGCCAACAGTAAGATAACATACGGCCGCCAGGACGGCAAGTTCACCGTGAAGTTCAAGGATGTACTCACAGGTACAATCAACGGAAACGGCGAATACATGCCTATCAGTTTCCACTTCTCACTCTGCTCGGACGGCAGCATCGAGTTCTTCTATGATGATTATGAGCCCGAGAAAGTGTTCGATTCAGGTATGAATATGTTTGTAGGTGTGAGCGACATCGAGTGTGCCGATCCGTTCGTTGTGACCGATGCAGACGCCGTTTACGACGACAACTCAACCCTATACAAGAGCATACATACCGGCAGCGCCATCAAGATTGTGGCACCGTCGCAGTCGATCATCAGCAACATTTCGAGCACAAGCGGTGTGATAAACATCGGAGAGAGCAAGCAGATCACCGTGACAGCAGCCGCCACTGAAGGCACTTATGCAGGCGAACTGAAGAACAACCTCATGCTCATGACCAACGATCCACAGCAGCCCGGCACCAACATCACGGTCAAGGCAAACATCGTTGGCGACAACCTCAAGCCGGTTGCAACGCTCGACTCAACCTCTGTCAACTTCGGAGAAGTGTTCCGTACATCGAAGGCAGTGCGCACAGTGCTGCTCCGCAACAACGGAACAAACGTGCTCACAGTGAACGGAGTGAAGGCCGAGAACGGCAGAATAACCGTGGCTGAGAACGTATCCAAGGAGTTCACCATCGCTCCGGGAAGCGGCAAGGACATCGCCCTGACACTGCCGACGGAGACCGAAGGCGAAGTGACCGACAACATAATCATCAGCTATGGTGACGGAACTACAGCCACACTGCCTGTAAAGGGTAAGGTGATCGGTGTGCCGGAATGGAGTCTCTCGCCCGAAAGCATCGACGAGACAACGCCTTACGGAGTGAACATAACGAAAGACCTGACCATCGCAAACAACGGCAACGAGACGCTGAAGTTCTCGATGGAGCCGTCGCTCTGGGTTGACCTGCTCGACCAGACCACCGACGCCAACTCGTCGATAGACTACATCTGCAAGTCGTCATCCGACTACAGCGACATCAAATACGACTGGATCGACCTGACCACCGACCCTGAGGCCGCTCATCAGGACATGTCCTACTATCTCGACAAGACGGATTACTACAAAGTGGAACTTCCGTTCGAATTCCCGTTCTTCGGAAAGAACTACAAGACGATGTACATATACAACACCGGATTCGTATCGTTCTCCGAGCACACCGACTACAAGGAGTTCCCGGAACCGCCGTCGCAGATACCTACGACAGATACATTCTACACCAACATCATCGCTCCGTTCTGGGGTAACCACACGATGGGTACGTCGGAAGACGACGGTACTTATTACAAGGAAGAGGGCGACCACGTGGTTGTCTCGTTCGTAAACTACGGCAACTCCGTAATGCTCGGCATGGACTTCCAGCTGCTGCTCTACAAGGACGGACACTATAAGTTCCAGTATCATCTGCAGGACAACGGCATGATGGTGGGTGTATTCGGACTCGCCGGCATGCAGGACGAGACGGGAACACGCGGAATGCTGCTCCCCGAACAGTATATCAACACGGGCAACGCCGTAGAGATATATCCGGTGAAGAGCTTCAGCGTAGCGCCCGAACAGAGCGTAACCATCCCTGTAGAAATAAAGGCCGACAGTCTGGCTAATGTATATGACACAGAACTGACGTTCAACACCAACGTTCCTACACAGCCTGTCGTGAAGCTGCCTATAAAGCTCAACATCACAGGCGAGGCAGAACCGGTGTTCCCGGAGAAGGTTGGAGGCGAGGCAGTAGCCAACAGCTACACCTATCCGGAACTCGTATATGACTTCGAAGTGAAGAACAACGGAACAAAGGCGTTCAAACTTACCAACGCAGACTTCAACTCCGACTACTCGCTCCAGGCAGCCCTCATGGTATATACCACATACACCGACCCGTGGCTGGGCATGACAATGACCGGCTGGATGCAGTGGATGCCGGGCATGGAAATAGAAGTAGGCAAGGAGCCCGTGAAGTTCCAGGTTCACTATTACGACATGGGAGTACCTGTAACGGTGAAAGCTCCTATCACCTTCACCACCGAAGGACTTGACGAGACCACTCATGTGGTGCCGTTCGAACTCACCCTCACCGAGGCACCTGTCATGACATTCGACAAGCCGGCGATTGTTGTCAACAACGTATCTGACAGCTACACCGGACAGGAAACAATGACGATAAAGAACGAAGGCAAGTATAAGCTGACCTACTCACTGCGCATCGACCCGAACGGCGTTGGCGAGACAGTGACAGACAACGACATGCCCGGAGGCGGCATAATGCCGGGATTCATGAACGTGAAGGCCGACAGCCTCACCGCTGCACAGCGCAACAGATTCGTGGCAGCAAGAGCCGCATCGGTAAAACCGAGCGAACATTTCGAAGGATTCATCTATGATGTGCCCGACGTTGATTGCAGCAACCTGCTCTACTACCCGATAATGCAGGTAGAACAGCCGCAGACACTGCTGCTCGGAACAGGTTCTGACAACATCACCGACAACTTCATGGCCGCCACACAATACACGGCTCCGGCAGAAGGATTCAACCTTACTCACCTCTACTTCGTCGGCACCGTGGGCGATCTGGAGAATGTTGACATCGAGGCTTCGGTAATAGGAAGCAGCGACGTGACATCCGACCGCGTCATAGGTCACGGCAAACTGCGCGTGGAGAAGGAAGAGCCTTACAGTGGAACTTACTTCGGCGAGCCGCGTATGCTCGAATTCGACAAACCGGTTTACATCAACCCGAACGACACATTCTATGTCGTGCTGAAATATCCGGCCGGATATCCTCACTCGGCCGTGCTCTCAGCCAAGTCTGAACGCGTGCGCTCAGGACGCTACATGGCATGGTTCAGCAACCTCGGATGGCTTGACGTAGGCGAGGAACTCTACAACTCTTACTCGTCATCGTTCGGCTACTTCATGACTTGTGTCGAGAAAGAACCGGGCAAACCGTGGATAAAACTGCTCAACGACAAGACCGAAGGCGAGATTGCCGTAGGCGAGTCGCTCCCTGTCAACGTCGAGATAAATGCAGCAAGCACCTACTTCGACCGCGACAACAAGGCGGTAATCGTGATAAAGAGCAACGATCCGGCACAGCCCATCGTGAACTATCCTGTAACGCTCAACAAGAACTCGGCTCCTGTGGTTACCGGTCCGGAAGGAACGACAACCGTTCCTGAGGCTTCGACAGCCGACATGAACATCACAGTGGAAGACCTCGACGGCGACGCATTCAGCGTTACTCTGGCCGACGAGAGCGGCATCTCTTCTATTGCCGGATGCACAATAACCGACGGCACCGAGACAACCGACGCCGAGATAACCGACAACAAGGTGAACGTTCCGGCAGGAAAGAAACTCAACATCACAATGAAACTGGCACCTGAGTACGGCACAGCCGGTCTGCACAACGTAACCGTTACTGCAACCGACGAGCCGGGCAACACCTCGACAACCAACGTGCCTTACAATGTTGAGTTCACCAACAGAGCACCGGTATATGAAGGCGCACAGGAACTTGAGGTATATATAGGTCAGAACACGGGCATCATCGCATACGAGACAGTATTCAGCGATCCCGACGGCGACGCCATGACGTTCTCGGCTTCAATGCCTGACAACAAGTTCGCCGAGCTCATGACCAACAACAACGGCTACCTCCTCTCGGGCGTGGCTGCCGGAAACACCGAGCTCACGCTCACTGCTACCGACGCCGCCGGAGCCAAGACTACGGTCAAGCTGCCTGTAAACGTGACCAGCGCTACGGGCATAGGCTCTGTCACAACAGACAAGGAGATAAGCGTTTATCCTAACCCTGTGGTTGACAACGCCAACGTGACTATGGCCGAGAGCGCCGACAACGTGAACTATTATGTTTACGACAACGCAGGACGTCTCGTCACAACGGCTCACGCCGACACCAAGAAGGCAGGCGAGGCACAGGCCATCGACATGAGCGGATGCGCCAAGGGCGTTTACCGCATCAAGGTGGCAACCTCTGACAGAAGCCACGTCGTGACAGTGATAAAGAAATAAACAGTCGACGGCTTATGCCGCGACATAACGCGCAAAGAGCGCACCGGTAATATTCCGGTGCGCTCTTCTTTTTTCACTCAACACGGAAGCACGGCGCAGACGAGCGTTTCTCTCCCGGCATCCAAGCCATCGTCCGGCCCCTCCCCTCACCTTCCTGTTCTCCGAAAAGCAGCCTCAACACCATCGCTTAAATCATCTTCGCGGAGCACTGAGTTTCATCATAAATCGTGCGTAGCCCGTTTTCCATAAAAAGACAGCTGCCTCTCTCATGGATAATCATTGTCTTCTTATGCAGAAAACGAACCTATATAAGATGCTTTCAGATTGTAACCGGATTTCGTTTTTCCACTCTGAGTTTTCTATTCTACCCCGAAAAATAAGCGCGTATTTGCGGACTGAGTCGTTTCGGGCGCAAATACGCGGATTTTGAGAGGTTTTTATATCATATTGATTATCAGTGATTTATATTTAAGGGGTATTTTATCACTTTGCGAAAAGCACCATTTCGGCTTGCGAAATGGGCCATATCGGGTGCTGAAACAGGCCATATCGCACCCTAATATGGGCGTTATCGGACTGCAAAATGGGCAATATCGGAACACGGAATCAATATTTTCGGACTATGATATGGGGTATATGAAGAGCCGGTATGCCCCGAAACGGCCTCCGATACACCTGATTTAACATTCCTTTACATCTCTTTCGCGAAAATATTTTGTCAAAATTTTGTCAAGAAAAATCGTAAGTTCGTCTTTCGGGTTTTCCATAAAGACACCTATATACGGTGCAGGAAAAGGCGGGAAAAACATTCATCCCGCGAGCCGTAAACACCCCGCCGGCAGCACGGAAAACAAAAAAGGCAGTCCGAAGACTGCCTTGAAAAACTATAACGAAATAATTGTTGTCGATTACTTCAGTTTAGCGTAGCCGTATCTTGCAGTAGCGCCGAGCTCTTCCTCGATGCGGATGAGCTGGTTGTACTTAGCCATACGGTCTGTGCGGCTCATAGAACCGGTCTTGATCTGGCCTGAGTTTGTAGCTACAGCGATGTCTGCGATAGTTGTATCCTCAGTCTCGCCAGAACGGTGAGAAGTTACGGTTGTGTAGCCGTGACGGTGAGCCATTTCGATTGCATCGAGAGTTTCTGTGAGCGAACCGATCTGGTTAACCTTGATAAGGATAGAGTTAGCAGCGCCCATCTTGATTCCCTTCTCCAGGAACTTAACGTTTGTAACGAACAGGTCGTCACCAACGAGCTGGCAACGGTCGCCGATAGCTGCTGTCAGTTTTACCCAGTTGTCCCAGTCGTTCTCGTCGAGACCGTCCTCGATAGAGTCGATAGGATATTTAGAGATGAGTTCCTCAAGATACTTGATCTGCTCGTCTGCTGTCAGCTTCTTGCCGTTAGGATCTTTCTTCTTGCCGTCCTTCAGCTGACGATAGTCGTAGAACCACTCGCCGTTCTCGCATACAGCGAACTCGCTGGCAGCGCAGTCCATAGCGATCTTAACGTCCTTACCCGGCTCGTAGCCAGCGTCCTTGATAGCCTGGCAGATGCTCTCGAGAGCGTCCTCAATGCCGTTCAGTGCCGGTGCGAAACCACCCTCGTCACCTACTGCTGTAGAAAGACCACGTTTCTTGAGCAGTTTAGCCAGTGCGTGGAATACCTCAGCACCCATGCGGATAGCCTCTCTGATTGAAGGAGCGCCAACCGGACGGATCATGAACTCCTGGAATGCGATAGGAGCATCAGAGTGAGCACCACCGTTGATGATGTTCATCATAGGAACAGGCATTGTGTAAGAGTTGCAGCCACCGATGTAACGATAGAGCGGCATATTGAGAGCTTTAGCAGCAGCCTGTGCAGTAGCCAGAGATACACCGAGGATAGCGTTTGCACCGAGTTTGCTCTTTGTAGGAGTTCCGTCGAGGGCAAGCATCTTGTAGTCTATGGCACGCTGATCGAAGACATTGTCGCCTTTCAATGCCGGTGCGATGATTGTGTTTACGTTCTCAACAGCTTTCAGAACGCCTTTGCCCAGGTAACGGTTCTTGTCACCGTCGCGAAGCTCGAGGGCTTCGTTCTCACCTGTAGATGCTCCAGACGGAACAGCTGCACGGCCCATTACACCATTGTCGAGTGTTACTTCAACTTCTACTGTCGGATTTCCTCTTGAGTCGAGGATTTCTCTTGCATGAACTTTTTCAATTACCATAATTGTATATTTATATGTGTGAATAATTATTCACATGCAAAGTTAATACCAATTATTAAAATAAAGGCATTATCGGAGGTTATTTTTTTGTTATATGGGGTTAAAAAAGACGAAGTTACACGGCTTGGCACGGGCTTTGCCATGTGGAGTAAACAAAACGCCGTGCCGGAAGGCTCTTTTGTCCTGTTCCGCGGCACGGCGCATACCGGTTTATTTAAGTTTATCGTACTCTTCGTCGGTCACTTCTTCGAGCCATGTGTTCGATGCTCCTTCGGCCGGAACAGAGATGGCTATGTGCTGGAACCATGAGTCGCGTGTGGCTCCGTGCCAGTGTTTCACCTCGGCGGGAATGTCCACCACGTCGCCTGCTTTCAGCTTTCTGGCGGGCTTGCCCCACTCCTGATACCATCCTTCTCCGTCAACACAGATGAGTATCTGTCCGCCTTTGTGGTGTATGTGCCAGTTGTTGCGGCACCCGGGTTCGAAGGTTACGTTGCTCACAGGCAGTTTTCCTCCGCCGTCGGCGAGCGGTGCCAGGTAGCTGTTTCCTATGAAGTAGCGGGCGTAAGCGGTGTTGGGCTCGCCCTTGGGGAATGTGAGTTCGGGCTCGTCGGCAGCGTCTCCGGCCGGCTGTCCGAGCGCTGTGCTCACGGCTTTACGGGCACGCGAGGCCTCAGCCTTGCCCACATTGCTCTCCAGACAGGCGGGGACGGCGGCAAGCTCGTCGCGTGTCACACCCATGTTCAGGGCTCCGCGTGCATGCGATAGCAGCTGCGACTCGCATCCGGGAAGTGCGGATATTGCTCCGAGCGTGACCAGCTCGCGCTCGGGGAAGCTCAGGACGTCGCGCGAGAAGATGTCGCCGAAGAGGTGGGCTTTGAGATAATAGTCGGTGGCGGGCGCGAACTCGTAGGTGAACGGTGCGCCGCTCAGCCGCGTCTGCACCTTTGTGCCCTCGGCAAGGGCGTCATATCCGGCCGGCAGCTCGCTGGCGTCGCGGCCTGTCTCATACGGTCTGTGCTCGGCGTCGCGGCGTTTCATCACCGTCTGAAGCGTGGCGAGAGCGTTCAGCGAGCGCGGAAATCCGGCGTAGGCATAAAGCTGAGAGAGCGCCTCTTTTATTTCGTTGGCGGTCAGGATGTTGTCCAAAGCCGCGTCAATGGCACCGTCCAATGCGGCGATGTCGCCTTTTGCGCCTTGTGCTCCTATGGTGACAAGGCACTGTTGTCTGGTTTTCATGTTCATATTTTCTTGTGCTTTAATGTTTCCTGCAATAAACATCATGATTGCGATGATAAGAAGTCGTGTCATAGGCATTTGCTTTTTGTCATGCCGCAAAGTTACTTACAATAAGCCACACACGCCATATCGCCATTACAGATTAATTTACCAGAATTACGGTTTTGCCGCGACCACACCGCGACATCAGTCTGACGGAAACAAAAAAGGCACCGCGCGCCAATGACAGGCGCGACGGTGCCGATATAATGAACAATGCATGTGAAAAATCATTTCTTCTCCCAACCGGCGGCTTCGGCTATCTTTCCGGCAATCATGGTGTTGTCTATCTTGCCCGTGAAAGCCTCTGCTCCGGCGCCGATGGCGAACACCGGCACGTAGCCGTTGGAGTGGCCGCCGCTCTGCCAGCCCACCATCGCAGCCTCGGCCATGGTGCGTCGTGCAGCGTCGGATATTCCGTTGAGTGTGGCATAGAGGTTCTTGCTCTCCTCGTCGTGGCCCTCGGTCAGGTCCTTGTATGCTTTCTTGAGTCTGTCGGTCTGATGATCGGTCAGCTTAACCTTGTCCCAGAATCCCCAGTTTGCCTTGAGGTCTTTCTCCACCTGCTCCCAAGTGAGTTTCTTTCCATACTTCTTGTAGAGCTGCTCCAGGTGTTTTGAATATCTCTCCGCACTCATTTTCTGATACTTCAGCAGGTCGGTGTGAAGCTCGTATTTGCCGCGTCCGAGCACTATACCGCCCGTTTCGTGGTCTGCCGTAACTACGATGAGCGTCTCGTCAGGGTGCTGTTCGTAGAACTCATAGGCAACTCGGATGGCCTGGTCGAAGTCGTATGTCTCCTTGAATGCCGCGGCTGCGTCGTTGGCATGGCACGCATAGTCTATCTTTCCGCCCTCTATCATGAGGAAGAAACCGTCCTTGTTCTGCTTCGTTAGAGCGCTGAGTCCGGCTCTGGTTACATCCTGCAAGGTCATGTCAGAGCCCGAACGGTCTATTGCGTAAGACAGACATGAGTGGTCGCCGGCGTTGTCCTTCTCCTGCTGGAAGAGGATAATACGGTCCGACGTCTTCAGTTTCTTCTGGAAATCCTTATATCCGCGTGCTATGGTATAGCCTGCTGCGGCACACTGATCGTAGAGCGAGCCGGTGGCAGTGGCGTCGTTCTTGTTTTCGGGATCGGCGAAGTCGCTGCCTGCATAGAAGTCGAATCCGGCCTTGATGAGGTCTTTTCCTATCTCATAATACATGTTACGATCGGGCTGATGAGCGTAGAACGATGCCGGAGTGGCATGGTTCACCGTGACACTTGTGCCCACACCTACGGCCGCGCCTGCCTCTTTTGCCCACACAGCCACGCTGTTCACCAGTGTCTGTTGGTCGGAAAGCATACCTATAACGCCGTTCTTTGTCTTGTTGCCTGTGGCAAGTGCCGTGCCGGCAGCGGCCGAATCGGTCACGCCGTTTGTGGCAGAATATGTCGTCACAAGGCCTGTATATGGAAATTGTGTGAACTGAAGCGGCTCCACGCCGATGAATCCCTGCACAGCGGCAAGATAGGTTTCGGTGCCGTTCACCTGATTAACCCCCATACCGTCGCCGATGAAATAGAACACATACTTGGCGCGCCCTTCGGCAAACGCCGTCACCGCCATCACGAACAAAGCTACTGCGGTCAAAAAAAACTTCTTCATATTTTTATGATTATATTATTTTATTATTTCAGATAATTATAATAAACTCAATCCGTAAGTCACATATCGCCGATGCATGAATGGCCTCAGGATGTCGCCGTATGCAGCCTGTCAGTCAGGCATCCGCACCTCCAGCTCTGCCGAAAATACGAGCCGCGGATCCTGACGCTCACGCAACGAGCGCGCTATTGTGTCCGCCGAACGCCTCACTCGCTTCTTCAGCAGTCTGCGGCCATTGTACTCCACGATGACAGGTTTGTCCAAATCGGCCACATCATCGTTCAGACACAGCGTGAAAGACGGATAGTCGCAGCGCTCCACAACGATGCGGTTGCCCTTGCGGCTCGCCACAATCTCCATGCCGGGACGTGCCTTCGACGCATCAACCTTCAGCCAGTACATCGACGGCCGCACTGTTTCCTCCTGCCGCCACACCACTCGTTCGGGCACGACATTGCGTCTGTACTTCGCCATCCATACTATCGCCAGCGTGTCGGCACGGTCCATCCAATGGCCTTTTCCAGCCACGATGTGAGTCTCGTGCACATATCCCGCTGGGTCGGCAGCATGCAGACTGTCCATCACGGCACCCTTCTCGGCAGCCAGACGGTTGCGGTTGTAGGCGCCATCGTTCTCACCCATCCATATCATGAAGGGCACATTGCGCAGGTTCAGCTGCGAAGCCTCACCGGGATGACCTGCCATCATCGAGGCCGCGGCCCACCGGTCGGCCATACGCGGAGCCATGCGCCACACGCCGTCACCGCCTGCCGAATAGCCGAGCAGATACACTTTGTCGGGATTTACGTCCATCTCTACCACCGCAGCTGCTATGAGTTGCTGGAAGAAAGCGTCCATCTGAGGCCTGAACCACATGTTCCAGTCGTCGAAAGGAGCGCGCGGAGCCACATAGACTCCCTCCTTGGGAGCGTACAGAACAATCTGATTGCGCCACTGTTGGTCGTTCACCGCCGTCGGCGTACTGCCTCCCCCATGCATCGATATATACAGACTGCGCCCGTCGGCAGGCTTCTCTCCGAACACTTTATACATTATAGGCATACGCAGCGAGTCGAGCGTGAACACCTTTGAACGCCACATCGCGCCATAGACGCCGCTCACTTCGCCCATCCATTTCTCCACCTGCACACGCTCTTCCAGCCGTGCCTCTTCGGCCGACAGACGTTTCTGAGCCGACACATTAAGCGGCAGCGCAGCCAGGCCACATGCAAGTATGAAAGAGATAAAAACTTCCTTCCGTTTCATTATCACCGTGATACTGTCTTGACAACGCAAATTTAATAATAAAATACATGAAAAGGAACGACTTAACAACTATTTTTCATTTACTTAACTACATTGTAACGATAACATGAAAAACATTTTTAGGAAAAAAGACTTTGCAGGTTTGGTCGTTTCATCAAATTATCGTAACTTTGAGCCAAACGAAACCTACAGCTATGAACGATAAGATTACACCTGATAATTTTGAATCTACATACGTTGATCCGATAGAAGAAGAAAGAATCGACAAGTTTGTATGTGACGAGATGGCACGCCAGATACACCGCTACATCAAGGCCATGTCGGGCACAAAGCACGCGATGCTGATGTTCGAGGAGCGCATATCGAAAATGTCGGTGCCTGAGAAGGAGCAGGCCATAGCACGCTACATCGACCTGAACCGCAAGGTGCTGAGCGGCCTCGACTTCAAACTTGTGCTCGCAAGAGCCATGGCAAACTACTGCGACACGTTCGCCTACCTGATACGGATGGTGAACGACAAGCGCAAGGCCGTGTACTATCTGAACCGCATAAAGTCGAAATACATGCAGTATCACGAGATATTCGAGCAGGACGGCAAGTTCGGAATGAAGGACTACAAGGGCAATGTGCTCATCAGTCCGCAGTACGACTTCCTGCGCACTTGCTACGTATATATGGACGATCTGAGCATAATGCCGGTCATAGCACAGAAGGACGGCAAGATGGGACTCATCCTTCCTGACGGCAAGGACACCGTGGTGGCCGACTTCATCTACGATGACATATCGCTGCGCGACGAACCTCCATACTTCGAGGTGCGCAAGGGACGCACAAAAGGATACATAGACAATCAGGGAAATTTCACAAAATAAAGAAACGGCGGAAAAGCGATGACTTCTCCGCCGTTTTTCTTTCGTATATCATGTGGCGATTATACGGCTGACGACCGACACTCTTATGTGCCGCATACACGCCGGACAGACCGTCCGGCCGCGACACCATCAATCGTCATCGTTGCCATGTTTATACATCAGTTCGGTCTTGACCACCTCCTGTTTCACCAGCTTCGAGTCGATGAAGGTGAACTCCGTGGTGACAGATACCCACTGATCTCTGAAAACGGCTTCTATGTAAAGCAGCTTGTCCACCCTGCGGTTATTTTCTATACTCTGGGCCTCACGGGCGAGAGGCTTGCCATAACGCTTCACGAACTCGTCCTCGCTTATGCCCAACTCCACCTTCTCCGTACTGAAACGGCTGCCGGACTTCAGCGTGCCGCACGCCGTGAACAACACCAATACGGCTGCCATGAGAAACAGTCTTACATTCATATTGTCATAAAACTAAAAACAATTATACATCCGATTCACTCTCACTTAGATTGCAAATCTATATATTTTATGACTTCATCACTCACAGCCGGCAGTTAAAAAAACGTAAACCGCCACATCTTACTTTTGTGCCTTAATGCCGTCGGCAATCTTGCGGCACAGCTCTTGGTCGTCACTCATTCCTTCCTTGGCAAATACCTGCTTCAGTGCCTGGGTGGTGACGTAAGCCTGCACCACGAATGTAGATGCATTGTCGCCCGCCGGACGGATGATGACACTAACCTCGGTGCGCTTGGCAGTGGTCACACTGAGCAGCTTGTCACTATACTCATACTTCTTGGCTTTGACAAATCCAAACGACGAGTCGATGCTCTCCACAAACCAACCGTCGCCCACCAGCCACATCACTGCCTTCTGCAGAAGCGAGTCTTTGCTCACTTCGGCACGATATTCTTCAGCCGCACTCGCCGGCACGGCAACCATAGCGGCCACCGCAAAGAGTGCCGCCGCGATAAATTTTGTTGCGTTTTTCAGTTTCATATAAGTATTATACTGCGTAAATTTTCATTTCAAGATATACCCCTTCAGTGCCTCCACATAGTCGGAGAAGGCCTGCAGACCGCTGTCGGTTATGCGGCATGTGGTGCGCGGACGCTTCCCGTTGAAGCCCTTTTCCACCTCCACGTATCCTGCTGCGGCCAGTTTGTCTATCTGCACGCTCAGGTTTCCTGACGTGGCTCCGGTCTGTTCGCGCAACCACGTGAAGTCAGCCTCGTCCACACTGACGAGCAACGACATCACGGCGAGCCGCAGTTCGCTGTGGAGCAAGGGGTTGAGCGGTTTGAACCTGCTGTCCATACGTCATTCGGTTTTACGCTCGCGGTCGATGGAAAGGCCCTCGAGCACACAAAATAAATAGAAAAAATTGTAATAAAGCGAACTGTGCAGTCCGATGCCGGAGAAGAAAGGCCTGTCGGAGAAAACGGCATTCACGATGATGACGATGCCCCAGCCGCCTATCACGAGAAGTCCTGACGAGCGCAGCAGGCCGCACAGCAACAGCATGGCGCAGGCAGGCGGAGCCACCATCATGACGATGGTGAGATTCATATTCCCCTTGAGCGAATAATAGGCTGCCACAAGTCCCATGAAGGCGAAGAGCAGAAAGCCGTTGCGGAGTATGCGGCTGAAGAACATGCCGCGCCATGTCCACATTCTATAGAGCACGAAAGGCACAGCCAGGCTCACCACCGGCACGGCCATCCATGCCCACATCCACGGACCGGGCTCAACAAACTTGGCCACGAGGCTCAGCACAAAGGCGAGCGCGCCATAGACGGTAAGGAAGTTGAACCGGCCGATGTTCTCCCTGCGGGCGCGGTTTATCATGTCGGTTATCACACGGAGACTCTCCTGCTCCGTCATATCATTGTTTAGCATAAACTTTGTTTTTTCGGTTTCACATTGTCAATGTCAGCCGCCGGCGGCCTGTGAGTCTCAGTCCCACAACCGCCGCGACGGCACGGGGTTCAGGCCTTGCGGCGATGGCGCAGACAGATGAAGAAGCCCGGAATGACCAGCTCGCACAGCACGGCAAGGGCCATGGCCACCATCTCGTAAGGCCCAGCATAGATAAGCGCATAAGACGTGCACACCACAGCGGCGCCCGCCGCGCCACCCAGTATGAGGCGGTTGCCGATGACATAGCCGCTCACCACTCCTGCAAAACCCATGAGCAGGATGATGACGGGAGTGATCGGCAGCGACTCGACTGCAAGATTAGTAGCCACAGCACTCAGTATCCACACCACAAAGCATGCGCCGCCAAACACTGCCCATACGCAGCCCACCACCTTGCTCACAAACGAGCGGGGCGTCAGACCGTGGGTGCGCGACATGATAGAGGCGGCTGCTATACCCACGACGGCCATGAATATCCACAAAAGGTTCCACGAGGCGTTGCCCGTGTGCTGCCACAGATGACCCACGACGAGGGCCGTGACAAACACCAGACCGCCCCAAAGCAGCATCACGCGACCGGTGTAGCGCTCCACGTCGCGGCGGCTCTGCTCTATCGACTGCTTTATTATCTCCATACTGCGCCCGACGTCTGCCGCGCCGGAGTTGAGGTCGTGAAGACCGCTACGCGTTTTCTCATTCTCGTTCATAACTTTTTTCAGTTTAAAGGTTGAATAATGTTTATCATCCGACATGTGCACACTGGCGGATTAAGTCGGCGGACACGCCACAGGCTCTGCAGACGGAAGGGCGTACCGGGACATATCTTATATCTACAATGCAAATATAAATAAGTTTATAATATAAACCAAATTATTTTGTAAACTATTTTGTATCGTCCCGTTAAATTAACTTTCGTTTGCAGTCACGAAGCCCTTTCCGCCGCCCCGGAATGTGCCCGCAGCACGGCACTCAAGAGCAGTCAGGAGGGAGAAAAAACTGCATAAATGAATAAATATGCAGAATGTGACGGTAAAAAATCTTGACAAAAAAAATTTGCAAAATAGAAAAACGTCACGCGTCAAAAAGGCTTTTTCAGAACCGGGAAAAGCACATCGCAGACCGTCTGCCGACCCGACTACCGGCGAAAGAGCCTATATCAAACTGCGAAAAGCACCGTTTCACGGGCTGAAAGAGGCCATATCGGCATGCGAAAAAGGCTATATCGGAACCCGATAAAGGCTCTTTCGCAACACGGAAAGAGGTCCGTGAGACCGCAGAAATGTGCAAATCGCTGACAGACAGTCACTTGCGCAAACCTCTCAAAACTCGCGTATTTGCGGCCGGAATGTTTTTTCCGGAAAACAAAGGCACTCTCGTGAAGTTGAGAGAGAAACCGGAGCGCGGCATATACGTTTTTTCCGTATAATTATACAGAAACCCCATCGCACAGCCACCCGACACTCCTTCTGACCACAAACGGGACAAGTGGCGGCATGGCATAAAGAATTCTAAAATAATCAAACACATTATTTAATAATAAAATTATTTGGTATTTTTGCGCCGCATAACAAAAATAAAAACAAGAAAATGAAAAAGACAAGACTGATGCTCACAGCAATACTGATGTGCATTTGCTGCATGGGCGCACAGGCTCAGAGCCTCAAGGACATTCTCAACGGCATAAGCGACGTGGCAGGAAAACTGACCGGCAACTCGACAACAACCGAGACATTGGTCGGAACATGGACATACGACAGCCCACAGATGAAGCTCGAGAGCGACAACCTGCTGGCTAAGCTGGGAAGCACAGCCGTAAACTCGAAGGTGAACGGCAAACTGAGCGATGTTTACAAGAAGGTGGGACTGGACAAGATAAGCATAACCTTCAACTCGGACAGTACATACACATCGACCATAAACGGCAAGCAGTCGCAGGGAACCTACTCGCTCGACACAAAAAACAAGACGCTCACAATGAAGACACGCCTCGGACTGTCGCTCAAATCGAACGTCAGCATAAGCGGTGATACAATGACCCTGCTCTTCGAGTCGGAAAAACTGATGGACGGACTCAAGGCTGTCACCAACCTGGCATCGAAAGTCAACTCTACGGCTTCTGTCGTAAACTCACTCATAAGCAGCTACGACGGCATAAGCCTCGGTTTCAAACTCAAGAAGAGCAAGTGATCGACGCAAGCCTGAACGACACGGACAATAAGACGGAAACCGCCACTGAAAAGGGCGGAAAGCGCGACAATGAGACCACAAGGAAGTATCTGCGCTATCTGAAACTGGAGCGCAACTACACCGCGAACACCGTGGAGGCCTACCGCAACGACCTGGCTCACCTCGAACGCTACATGAAGCGCGAAGGACTGACGCCCGAAACGGTGAGGCGCGAGCATCTGGAACACTTCGCGGCAACGCTCCACGAGCACGGCATAGGGCCGTCGTCGCAGGCAAGGATACTGAGCGGCGTGCGCTCATTCTTCAAGTATCTGCAGATGGAAGGATACATAAGCGACGACCCTTCCGAACTGCTGGAGTGGCCTCACCTGGGCGAGCATCTGCCCGAAGTACTCACCACGGAGGAGATTGACCGCATGGAGGCAGCCATAGACCTGTCGAAACCGGAGGGCCAACGCAACAAGGCGATAATAGAAGTGCTCTTCTCGTGCGGGCTGCGGGTGTCGGAACTCACCGCGCTGAAGCTGTCCGACCTTTTCATGAGCGACAATTTCGTACGCATAAAAGGTAAGGGACGCAAGGAGAGACTCGTGCCCATATCGGCCAAGGCGGTGAAGGAACTGAAGCTGTGGTTCATCGACCGCAACCGCATGAACATAAAACCCGGCGAGGAGGATTTCGTCTTTCTGAACCGGCGCGGGGCACATCTCACACGCACGATGATACTCATAATGATTAAACGATGTGCCGAGGCGGCCGGAATAGAGAAAACCGTGTCGCCGCACACGCTGCGCCACTCGTTCGCCACGGCACTGCTGAAGGGCGGAGCCGACCTGAGGGCCATACAGATGATGCTGGGACACGAAAGCATATCGACCACGGAGATATACACCCACGTGGATATGACCACCCTCAGACAGGAGATACTGGAACACCATCCGCGCAACATCATGTATGCCGAAAGGCAGAGAGAAAATGCGGCGGACGGAAAATCATAAGGTAAGACAGAGACGCTTTTAAATGTTTAAACATTCATAAAAAAGCCTCTCTGCCTTTTTTATTGTCATCAAACGGCTTATGTTTAAATAAAAAGAGGTAAATTTGCAACTTGAAAATATAACACGTCAAAATTAAAGTCTATATTTTATGAAACTAAGAAAAATCTTGGTGGCAGTCCTCGTATGTTTCGCAGGACTTGCCCAAGCCCAGATGCAGATGCCCACGATACCGGTAGATCCGGACGTGCGCATAGGTAAGCTGGACAACGGACTGACGTACTACATACGTCACAACAACTGGCCGGAGAACCGCGCCAACTTCTACATCGCCCAGAAAGTGGGTTCGATACAGGAGGAGGAGAGCCAGCGCGGTCTGGCACACTTCCTCGAGCACATGTGCTTCAACGGCACAAAGAACTTCGAGGGCAATGAGGTCATGAGATACTGCGAGAGCATCGGCGTGAAGTTCGGACGCGACCTGAACGCATACACCTCAATAGACCAGACTGTGTACAACATCTCCAACGTACCGACCGACCGTCAGTCGGCTCTCGACTCTTGCCTGCTCATACTGCACGACTGGGCAAGCGAGCTGACACTCGACCCGAAAGAGATAGACAAGGAGCGCGGAGTGATTCACGACGAGTGGCGCATGCGTTCAAGCGCATCGGGCCGTATGTTCGAGCGCAACCTGCCGAATCTCTATCCGGGTTCCAAATACGGCCAGCGCTATCCTATCGGTCTGATGAGCGTAATAGACAACTTCAAGCCGAAGGAACTGATAGACTACTACCACAAATGGTATCATCCGCAGAACCAGGGCATCATCGTTGTCGGCGATGTTGACGTGGATCACGTAGAGGCTGAGATAAAGAAGCTCTTCGGAGACATAAAGAATCCGGAGAACGCAGCACCTGTTGTTGACGAGCCTGTGCCCGACAACGCCGAGCCTATCGTCATTATCGACAAGGACAAGGAGCAGCGCAACAACATGCTCGAGGTGATGATAAAGCACGATGTGTTCCCTGACTCACTGAAGAACACCATGGCTTATATGGTATATCAGTATATCAAGGACGCTGCCGTGAGCATGCTTAACAACCGATTCACCGAGGCTGCGCTCAATGCCGACTGCCCTTACGTGAACGCTATGACAAGCGACGGCACCTACATCTTCGCAAAGACAAAGGACGCATTCGACTTAGGCATTGCTCCGAAGGATATGAGCAAGACTGCCGACGCGCTGAAGGCTGCATTCGTAGAGGCACGCCGCGCCGCTGAGTTCGGATTCACCGCTACTGAATACGAGCGCTACAGACAAGACTATCTGAGCTCGCTCGACAAGCAGTACAGTAACAAGGACAAACGCTACAACGAGCAGTTCTACAGCCAGTATCTTGGAAACTTCCTCACAAACGAACCTATTCCTTCGATAGATTTCACCTATCAGACAATGAAGCAGGTTGTGCCGATGATTCCGGTAGATGCTGTCAATCAGGTAATGAAGGAGCTTGTGCCGGCCAACGACAGCAATCTCGTGATACTGAACTTCAACATCGAGAAGGAAGGCAACGTTTATCCTACAAAAGAAGCGCTGCTGGGAGCCCTCAAGGCTGCACGTGCAGAGCAGATAACCGCATACGTGGACAACGTGAAGAACGAACCGCTCATAGCCGAGAAACCGAAAGCCGGAACTATAAAGAGCGAGAAGAAGAACGACAAGTTCGGATATACCGAGCTGAAACTCTCTAACGGTGCCACAGTGGTACTGAAGAAGACAGACCTGAAGAAAGACCAGGTACTGCTCAAAGGTGAAAGCCTCGGAGGTCAATCGCTCTACGGAGAGAGCGACTACGTGAACCTGAAGGTGTTCGACGACGTAATCGCATCGAGCGGACTCGGATCGTTCTCAACGACCGAACTGAGCAAGGCGCTCGCCGGAAAGATTGCCAACGTAAATCTGACAAGCGGCGGACACATGCACATAGACGGTTCGTCAACTCCTAAGGACGTTGAGACAATGATGCAGCTGCTCTATCTCTACTTCACAAACATCAACAAAGACCAGAAGTCGTTCGACAACCTCATGAAACAGTATGAGGTAGTTCTGAAGAACCGCTCACTCTCACCGGATGTTGCACTGAGCGACTCGCTCACAGCAACAATGTACGGCCACAACCCACGTCTCAAACCGCTGGTTGTTGAAGACCTGCCGAAGGTAAGCTACGACCGCATCCTTCAGATTGCAAAGGAGCGCACATCAAACGCTTCTGAATGGACATTCACATTCATAGGCAACTTCGACGAGGATTCCATCCGCCCGCTCATCTGCCAGTACATCGCATCTCTGCCGGTTAAAGGCAAGATAGAGAAAGGCAAGGTAACATCAATCATACAGAAGGGTGAGATCGTAAACGAGTTCAAACGCAAGCAGGAGACTCCGCAGGCTACAGCCTACATGATATGGCACAACGACAAGATGCCGTACACTCTCGAGAATTCCGTACGCGCAGACATCGCCGGACAGGTGCTGTCGATGATCTATCTGAAGAAGATACGTGAGGAAGAGAGCGCCGCTTACTCAGTAGGCGCACAGGGCGATGCCTCAATATTTATCGACAAGTCACACCGCATCACACTCTTCGCTTACTGCCCGATGAACCCTGACAAGAAGGAACTGGCCGTGAAGATAATGAACGAGGAGGTGAAGAACCTCACAAAGACATGCGACGAAAGCATGCTCAAGAAGGTTAAGGACGTGATGTTGAAGGATATCGACGACAAGAGCAAGACAAACAACTACTGGCTCAGCGTGATAGACACTTACCGTAATAACGGCATTGATATGTACACCGACGCCAAGAAGACCATCGAAGCTCAGACCACTCAGAGCATCTGCGACTTCATGAAGGAATTCCTTAAGCCGGGCAACCACATCTCTGTTATAATGATGCCGGAATAAGAACACTTTCATGTGCCGTGTTTCTCCGGCACATGAAAGTACCGCAGACACGACGTCAGAACGTTCTGCGAAACAAGCAAAATAAATCCCGTGAGACGAGACATGTCTCCCGGGATTTATTTTTTACGTTACATTCACCGCGACACTCACAATCGGTATATTTCAGAAACATAAACCACAATCGGACATTAGAACACTCAAAGGTTCTTCTTATTTCTGAAAGGAAACTCTTTGGAATAAAACGACAGATGCATACATCTGTTCTTATGGGCTGGAAAAGGCTTCCGCATATGGAAAGACTCTTATATCTGCATTGCGGAAACAGTAAATCCGACAACGGACAAGAGGGAACGGCTATTACGGTTTTTCACAAGGCGGATTTAATCCAAACAGATAATCAGACGTCATCTGTGTTTCGCACTACTGTCAGGCAGATTGTTTTCCGCTTTTGTAAAAACTGTAGCAGAGTGCATCAGGAAAAATCGGGCAACAAGATGACACCTGCTGTGCGGAAAAGGAATGAAGGACTGACAGGAGAATATAAATGTATGACCGGCGTTTTAATGGCTGATTCGGGTTGAATGTAGCCGGAGACATGGCTGCAAGACAAAAGAACATATGTCTCCGGCGGACTGACGCCACGACTGTGATATGTAGACAGCTCAGAAAGACATCGCTGCCGGCAGAAAGTGGAGATGATAATAAAGACGTCTGACTATAAGGAATTGCAACCATATCTTTAGAAAAGCGACAATTTCCTTAGAGTAGAACATGCCCACCCGACACTTGATTTTACATCTCCACAAGGCTGACGCAGACATACCGTAAGACGGTAAATCCGTCCTGTTTTCACGACAACAAAGTGTATGAATATATCAAATAGACGTGTAATATATTCATCGCAATACATATTTTATATAATGTGGCAAAAACAGGTGCGACAATACAAACATGAAAAAAGGTTGCACCCCAGAAACGGGGTGCAACCTTTACTAATAAAACTATGAAAGAATTATCTTATTTTGTCTTTACTGCTGTATCCTTACCGCGCATCTTACGGCCAAGCGTAAAGTAAGCGATAGGAGCCGCAACGAATATTGAGGAGAATGTACCGAACACAATACCCAATATCATGGCAAGCGAGAAGCTGCGTATACTCTCACCTCCGAAGAAGAAAGTGACAAGAAGTACGAGCAGCGTAGCGGAACCGGTGTTGATCGTACGCGCAAGTGTCTGGTTCAAAGAATCGTTGAACAGCGTCCATCTGTCACGGTTGATGTACAGATGCATGTTCTCACGTATACGGTCGAACACCACCACCTTGTCATTGATAGAATAACCGATTACAGTAAGAATGGCTCCGATAAACGTCTGGTCGATCTCAAGCGACATTGGTACAAGACCCCACAGCAACGAGTAGACGCCGAGTACGAATACCGTATCGAATGCGAGTGCTGCAGTGGAACCGATTGAGAAAGCCACATTGCGGAAGCGCAACAGAATATAAAGGAATATTGCTGCTATAGCCACCAGCACGCTGATAATGGCACCATATGTGATGTCCTTGGCTACAGACGGACCTACCTTGGCACTGCTTATGATGGAACCGCCCTCACGTATGTCCGGATTTCTGAACTTGGAGATGTCCTTCTGCGTGATGAGACCGGCTGACGAAAGCGACTTGAAGAGTATGCTCTCCACCTCGGCATCCACATTCTGGTCGTTGGACTCTATCTTATAGTTGGTGTTCACACGGATGGTCTTGCCGTCAACACCGATGGCTATGGCACTGAAAGTGGATTCGCCGAAAGCTCCGTCGAGTGCTTCACGAACCTGTTCGGGCTCTACCTTCTGCTCAAAACGCAGCACGAAGTTGCGTCCTCCGGTGAAATCGATACTCTTGCTGAAGTTGCGCCAGAAGAAACTTACGAAGAAGATGAGCGTCAGAACACCCCAAACGGTGAACGAACGCTTGTAGCCTCCCATGAAGTTGAAGTTGGTGTTCTGAGGCATCTTGCGCGAGATGGATGTGGAGAACGTTAGGTTCTGCCACTTGTCACGCTTCATCTGACGGTCGTAAACAAGGCGTGTCATGTATACTGCGGTGAAGAAAGAACAGCAGATACCGATGATGAGGGTTATGGCGAAGCCTCTGATAGGACCTGTTCCGAATACCGCGAGAATCACACCGGTAATGATTGATGTCAGGTTGGAGTCGAAAATGGCAGAGAAAGCGTTCTTGTAACCGGCCTGTACTGCCGACTTCACACTGAGACCTCTCTCAAGTTCTTCCTTTGCACGTTCATAAATGAGCACGTTGGCATCGACCGCCATACCAAGAGAAAGGAGCAGACCGGCGATACCCGGCATGGTAAGAGCCGTCTGGAACGAACTCATGACACCCAACGTGAAGAACAGGTTGAACAGCAGAGCCATATTGGCGAGCATTCCGGGAATAAAGTTGTAGAGCACAACCATATAAGCCATGAGGATGATGAACGCTATAACGAACGATATCAGACCCTGTTGTATGGACTGAGCTCCAAGCGACGGACCTACTATATCTTCCTGTACGATACGCGCAGGAGCAGGCATACGTCCTGACTTAAGTGTGTTGGCGAGGTCTTTTGTATCTTCGATTGTGAAGTTACCTGTGATTGATGAGCTACCGCCGGTGATTTCGTTAAGAACGCGCGGTGCTGAATATACGCTACCGTCAAGTACGATTGCGATAGCCTTACCGATGTTGGCCTTTGTCAGTGCAGCCCAGCGGCGTGCACCGTCAGAGTTCATTTCCATGCTCACCTCAGGAGCACCTGTTACGTGGTTGAACTGATCCGTAGCGGTTGTAACCACATCTCCCTCAAGCGGAGCGCGTCCGTTGGTTGATGTAACCTTTATGGCGTGCAGCTCGAACATGTTCTTTACAGAGAGAGCGTCTGTAGGTTTGGCACTCCAAAGCAGCTTGCAGTCTGAAGGAAGAATCTTCTTTGCCATTGCCGAATAGATGATTTTGTTCACTTCGGCAGTATCGAGTACGTTGGCATAACCTACAACACTGAGTGAGCCGGCACCTGTTGTGGTGAGCATTGAGAGCAGCGGATTGGCCTTCTTTGCCTCTGCCGACACTTTAGTGGCAGATGCCTGAGTTGTCTCACCTTCCTTGTTGGCAAGTTTGAACTTAGATTCCTGTGCCTTTGCCGGAGCCTTTTTCTTGGCAGCTGTTGTGTCAACGGCAGTGGTGTCTGAAGTGTTGGAATTGTTGTTTGCCAGGTTCTGGTTGATCTGTACGAGATAAGGAATTATCTCCTCAGCATTGTATGTCTCCCAGAATTCGAGGTTTGCGCTACCCTGAAGGAGGCGGCGTATACGCTCAGGCTCGCGGATACCAGGCATTTCAACCATGATACGGCCTTCCTGTCCTTCGAGTTTCTGGATGTTAGGCTGTACGACACCGAACTTGTCTATACGTGTGCGGACAACCGTGAAAGAGTTGTCGATGGCTGACTGGATTTCCTCACGCAGCACCTTTTCAACTTCGCTGTCAGAGCTCTGAGGCGAAACCTTGCCCTGAAGTCTCTGTGTTGCGAAGATCTCAGAGAGGTGATGTCCGGGAGCATTTCTCTTGTAAGCTTCGATGAACAGGCTCAGAAAATCCTTCTGGCTTGTCTCTTCCTCAGCCTTAGCCTCGTTGATTGACTTTACGAAAGCGGCGTCGGTCTTATACTCAGCAAGTGCTGTCACTACATCCGGAACACTTACTTCAAGGATAACATTCATTCCGCCCTTAAGGTCAAGGCCGAGTCCGATCTGTGTTTCAAGACAATCCTGATAAGAATAAATTCCGAGATACTTAACAGAGTCTTTGTAGTCCTGCTGTGCAATCGGGTCTTTTATCTTTGCCATCTGGCTGTCATAATAGCTTGTGGCAACCGAGAATGACAAATAGAAGATGCTTGCAAGCGTCAACAAGACAGCTGTTACAATTACAATTCCTTTGTTTTGCATTTTGATTGATTATTATTAATTATTTTATTTTTCTGTGTATAGACGTGCAAAGATAATATTTTTTTCACATTAAGAAAAATTTATACACTTAATTATGTATATTTTAAGGCATTACGAAGCTTATTTCTCCATATCGCTGCGTTTTTTCAACCAGCAGATTATAGGATAGTGATCGGAGGCCTTTATCTTGCTGTCAACAACGCAGCGGCAGGGCACCCAATCGTCCGAACACATGATGTTGTCTATGCGTACATAAAATCCGCTGATATGATAGGATATTCCCGGTCCGTTGCCGCTGGCCACATAGCAGTCTGTAAGCTCGTCGGCGATGACACGGCGGGTGTAGGATATGGGGCTGTCGTTGAAGTCGCCGCACAAGATTATGCTCTCTCCATTATGGTCGCGGATATATCGTGCCACGGCGTCGGCCTGCGGAGCACGGACCGCCGAGGCCATTCCGAGCTTGTGCACGAGTTTCTGCGACTCGCTCCTGACCGAATCCTTCTCCATCTTTCCTTTCATCATCGACTTGAAACTCTTTTTCTCATCAGACGAAAGACCTATCGATTCGAGGTGGTTGGCTATGAAAATGACGGTGTCACCATGCACGTCCAGACGGAACGCGGCGGAATGATTGTTTTTCGATTCGTAGTTTATGTTCTCCTTGCCCACGATAGGGAACTTGCTGAAAACGGTTATCTCGTCAGTGCTTCCCGATGGTTTCACTGTGTCGCTGTAAGCATACAGAGTGGCCATCCGCTTGTTTATTATGTCGCGCTTCACCTTTATCGTTCCGCTTTCCTGCAGACACACTATGTCGGCATTCTGCTCAATGAGGTAATCCAGAATACGGCACGGCTCGCTGACGTCGGTCCAGTCCTTAAAGGTCCATACGTTGTATGACAGCACTTTTATGGTGCTGTCGGGCAGAGCCTTATTGATGTTCAGCGGCGCATATACTCTTACGGGAGCATAACACACGATGAATCCGACGAGAGGAATGATCACCCGCCGGACACTGAATATTATCCAAAAAGCCGTGAAAGCTATGTTTATGCACAAGAAGACCGGGAACGTCAGTCCGATGGTGGACAACAGAGTGTGATCCACCGGATTGAACCTGTCGCTGTAGCCCACGAACAACATGACGAGGATTGTCGCGATGTTTGCTCCGGCAACGACCTGCAATGTTATTTTTCCAAGACTCTTCATCTCAGGACAATATCTAACTCCTGTTGCTGCTGTCGAAGAGTTTCTGCTTTTCTTCCTTTGTCAGGCTGTCGTATCCGTTGCGCCTTATCTTGTCGAGTATTCTGTCTATCTCTTCCTGGTCGGCTTTCTTGCGCGCGTTGTAGTCCCAGTCGGGGTTATTATTCACCGAAGAGCGGCCCGCGTCGTTCCTGTAGCCGGTCTGACGCTTTGCCCTACGCCTCTCCCACGAGGCGCGCATGTTGTCGAAGAACTGCATGCCGCTGTCCATTCCGTAGCCCGAGCCCGGATGTCTGCGCCAGTAGCGTATCATCAGATAGCCGAAAGCCATACCTCCGAGGTGTGCCAGATGGGCCACGCCGTCGCCCGGTGTGCTAAGAGCCTGTATCACTTCGATGCCCGCATATATCAACACGAACCACTTGGCCTTTATCGGCACCGGTATGGGAAAGATGAAAATGCGCTGCTCGGGGAATATCATACCGAAGGCGAGCAGTATGCCGTAGATGGCGCCCGACGCACCGACGGTGGTCCACATGTTGAGTCCTTCGGCGTTATACTTCGCCACCTGGAACAGGTCGAGTATTCCGACGCCCGGTATCTGCGAGCTCGCGATGATGTGGAACTGCACAAACTGCGCCAGCTCCTGAAACAGTCCGGCACCAACGCCGCAGACTATGTAGTAGAAAATAAATTTCTTAGGTCCCCATACATTCTCCACAACGCATCCGAACATCCACAAAGCGAACATATTGAGAAACAGATGCATGAACCCGGCATGCAGGAACATGTATGTGAATAGCTGATAGAAATGGAAGTCCGGAGCAAGGAAGAAATGCAGTCCGAACATGTCATTCAAGTCAATACCACGCCCGAGCACCATCGTCGCAAGATAGGCGATGACATTGATGATCAGGAGGTTCTTGGTGACTTTTGGAATATTGAGCATACGATATATGTATATTTTAAAAAACACGAAGGCAAAATTACGAAAAAATATCTGTTATACTGAATAAAACAGGGGCTTATACGCCTTTTTTTCGAAAATTTATTCACTTTTTTCTGTTTTTTGTTTGATTTATAAAACTATTGATTTATATTTGTTCCCGATAAGGATAGCAACAAATAAATAACAACATATTTAATCATTTAAAATTCATAATTATGAACAAAACAGAATTGATAGAAAAGATCGCAAGCGGCGCAAACCTGAGCAAGGCTGACGCTAAGAAAGCACTTGATGCTACCGTAGAGGCTATCAAGGCAGCTCTCATCGAAGGCGATAAGGTTCAGCTCATCGGCTTCGGTACATTCAGCGTCAACGAGCGTCCGGCTCGTGAAGGTATCAACCCTGCAACAAAAGAGAAGATAACAATCGCCGCTAAGAAAGTCGCTAAATTCAAGGCAGGCGCAGAACTGGCTGATGCGATCAAATAAAAAGGGAAAAACTATCAGTTAAAAATAAGAAAAAGGGACGTGAATTAATTCATGTCCCTTTTACTTTTTGTCCTTGGTTGTATCGCCGCGATGCTCTGTCACGGCATGACGGCAAGAAAAATCAGCCTCAACACTTACGATTTTTCTTGACTTTATTTTGACAAAATATTTTCGCAAAAGAGGTGTAAACGAATGTTAAACCGTATATAATACAGGACATTTGGTATAACACCGTCTTTTGATATACCCCATAACGTAGTCCGGAAAAGTACGTTTCGCTTTCTGATATTGCCCATTTCGTGGTGCGATAAAGCCCATATTAGGGTGCGATATGGCCTATTTCAGCACCCAATATAGGCCATTTCGCAAGCCGAAATGGTGCTTTTCGCAAAGTGATAAAATGGTCCTTAAATATAAATCATTGATATTCAATATATTATAAAACCCTCTTATTTTTCACGTATTTGCGCCCGATGAAGAGTCTGTCCGCAAATACGCGCTTATTTTTTGGGGTATATCATGAAATTGAGAGTGAAAAACTGAAAACCGGTTATAAATTGAAAGTTGCCCGTATTGCTTTCTTGCCGGCGTAGAAAACAATGCCCATACAGTGGAAAAACATCTGACTTATTTTGAAACCTGTACGGAAAAATCTTACATAGAACCATTAAACCAGAATAGGTCATTAGAATTAAGTCTGTATTTTTGCTTTATATTGAGCGTATTTACGTCAAGTTTTTTGCAGGCATGGCGGTCTGTGTCAAGAAAAATAAAACAAAAAGAGGCCGATGGAAAGCAAAAAGACGGCCGAAAGCATGAATAAATAAAACAGATAAAACATGTGCGGTCTGATGACCGATTCGGGTTAAACGAACATCCGCGACGCCTCGCGCCGGTCATAAAAACACCATGCGCCGGTCATAAGAACGCCACGCGCCGCCCATAATAAAGACAAAGCGGGCTGCCGGTTTGTACTTAGCTTTCCGGCAGCCCGCTTTCGTATGTGTTTCATCCACCCTGTCAATCGTCTGTAGAGAAGAGCGGATCTTCCGGCATCACCATCACAGGCTTCTGCTCATACTGCTTCAGTGTCTCGGCGGGTACATACTTCTTGTCAACCACGAGACGGAACATGTATTCGCGGAACCATCTGTCCGACATAATCAGACAGCCGGCCTGACCGTATGACGCGCCCCAGCTGTTCTCCACCTTCCACTTCTTAGCCTTGCCGTTCTCGTCGAGATCTACGGCTGTGAGAGTCATGGCGTGGGTCGAACCGCTGTCGTATGTCGATATGCGCTCGGCCTTGTTCATGCCGAAGGTCGTGCCGAGCAGTGCGCCGTAGTCGTAGTTCTCGGTGTCGAGATAGCCGCGCTTGCGGTCGAGCTGCTTGCCTACGTCGTACGAGCTGTACATCTTGCGGCCGTCCTTTATCGAGGCTATGGCAAGACGCTCGATGTCGTCCATCGGCAGGTTGAGATACTTCCAGTTCTGTCCGTCGTAGGTGTGGCGGTCGTACTCCACCTCGTAAGTCTTGTAATACTCGCGGCGCGGATCGTTCATCACCATGATGAAGCTTCCGCTAATGGGTCCGCCCACTGTCGCCTCATAGAACTCCTTCGGAGTGTATTTGCGCGGCTGACCTACGGGCTTGCCGTCCTTCGTCTTGAACGTATAGGTGAACTCCTTCACCGGCTCGCCCAGAGTGAGGCACAGCATGTTGTATATCGTCGAGAGCATCTCGGTCTTACGCGCCTTGATAGCGGCGTCCTTCTTGCCGTCTGCCACCATCTTGCGGAGCTCGAGACCGAACTCGCGCAGCTTGGACGAAAGCAGAGACGACATCTTGCTCGTGTTGTCGGCAGAGAAAGTCTCGGGCTGCACCTCGGCAGGAACAAGTCCGTACTTGTCTGCCAGGTCGCTCACGCCGCAGAAAGTACCGCCGTCGTTGAGCGGATTCTTGAAGAAGAATCTTACTCGTTCAGAGTCCATCGGTTCGTCGGCATGGTCTATCACGCCCTGAAGCATGAGGTTGGCTTTCTCCAGCTGGTCGTAGAAGAACAGATAGTTGTGCGAGAACTCCACTGCCAGCGAGTCGGCGTGCTGCTTTGCGAAGTTGGCCCTCAGCACGTTGAATCCGGAGAACATCCAGCAACGGCCGGAGCTCTGTTGGTCGTGGATGCTCTGTTTCGGCGTCTCGTCGCTGAAATACGTGTCTATGGCACCCTGGTTTGCAAAGTTCACTGCAATGTCGTCAATCTTGTTCGAAGCCATCGCGTTGAATATGGCTTTTGCCGAAGGTACGGCAGCATGAGCCTGCTGCATGCTGCGCAACATGTCGGACGATATGCCTCCGTCGCGCTGCTGTGCTCCCGCCGCGCCTGCCATCGACAGGCACAGGCCAAGAGCCAGATAAGTTTTCTTGTTCATTTTTTGTTATATTTTATGTTTGTTCGTTTATTCCAGACTGTCGTTCCGTCCTCATGCAGGGCGTCCGGCACGCAGGATTGCGGCGGCATGCACACGTGGGCCGGGCCCTGCGCCATGTGCCGCCATCATCCTCCGGATGGATTATCTCACCACTACCTTGCGGCCGCCCACGACGTATATGCCCTTGGGCAGTGCCGGCATGACGACGCGTCCCGACTCCATCACAGCCGTTCCGACCTTCACTCCGTCGAGACTGTAGACGTCTGCCTGTCCGTCAGCGACGCTGTTGTCCGTCACTCCGTCTATGCCGGTGACCACAACACGTACAGGTATCTCGTCGGCCATCAGCTCGTCGGGCAGCTTCGACACGAAGTATGAACGGTAAGGATTCACGATCGTGGCACCTTTCTTGAGTGTGAAGGCCGTTCCCTCGGTGTTGAGCACGTAGTAGTTGTTGCCCGTGAGCGACACCGTCGTGCCGTGATAAGAGTAGCTGTCGGTTCCTGCCACGATGTCGGCCGAGCCGGTAGCCGGCACGAGTGCGTCCTCTGCCTCGAACACGATGGTCTTGTCCACGAAGCTGTCGTCTGTCACCGAGTAGAGATAAGGCACGTTCTTCTGCATGTCCGCCACCTTTGAGAAGTACACGTTGTTGTCGTCTCCCGTCATGTTGAACTCCATGACGCTGAGTCCGTCACTACCGTCGTATGCCAGCCGGCGTCCGTCCACCTTCACGTTCTGCGGGCTGAACGGCAGCGCTATGGCCTCCCACGAGCTTTCTTTGCCTGCCCTGTAGATAGGACGGCTGTAGCTTATGCGGCCTGCGGTGAAGTCTGTCGGTGAATAGAACGGGGCCTCGTCCGTGAGACTAATCTCGTCTATGTGGCCTCCTACCACCACTTTCGACATGTCGAGTCCGTCGGGTATTATCGCACCTTCGTCGAAGAAGTAGAGCGCATTGGGCGAACTTGTGGTATATACTTTCGTAAGACTTGTTATGCCTCGTGCATCCACGGCCACCACCTTGGTGGGAACAGTGAATATGGACGACGGTGAGTAGGCCGAGCGTCCGCCCTCGCTGTCGTAGGTAACGATGCCGCGCGCCAGCTTGTTGACGTGTCCCAGTCCGCCGTCGGACAGCTCACCGCCTGTGGAATAGGCGAAGTTGAAGCCGTACTGCTTGTCAAACTCCAGATTGTCGAACGAGAACGACACCACAGCTTTCTTGCCTGCCTCTACATATACGGGCACGATGTCGTTGCCTGCGCCCCAGAACATGTTCTCGCCTATCACGCCTTTCCATATTCCTACATTTATCGCGCCGTCGAAGTCTTCCTCCGAATTGTTGGTCACTCTCACCTTACCGGATATGAAGTTGCCGTAAATCGTACCCGAAGAGATGTTCTCGAATGTGACAGATGTCACCTGAAGGTCTCTCTCCTCAGGCGATGCTGTGGCGGTGATGTCCACCGTTGTCTGTCCGCCCGGCACCACATTGTTGCCGTCTGGGTCGTATGTGAGCCATATATTATACTTGCCTGTCTCCGTAGGATTGAAGAAGAAGGTGATCGTGGTGGTGTATCCTTTCTTCAGCGACACGGCCGAACGGCTCGCCTGTCCGCCCTTGTCGTCGGTCTTGCTGGCGAAGAGATAAATCTCGCCATAGAACTCGTCGGTGTTGTTCTTGAACACAACGTCGAGCTTCTGGGTGTTGTTCACCACCTTATTGCCCGTGAATCTTATCGACTCCACCTCAAGGTCAACCGGACGGTTATACATCTGTAACGTGTAAGAACCGTCGGCCTTCACGTCGGCTATGATGTAACGCTCCTTTATGTTGAAGCTGGTCTTCCACACGCTCGATTTCGTTGTCTTGCTTATCGGCACAACCTTGTATGTTCCGGCTGCCAGTCCGCTGATGCCGAAGCTTGCGCCATAATAGTAGTTCGCGCCCAGATTATCGGCACGGTTGGTGTTGCCTATGCTCACGAGCGAGCCGTCCTCTGCCACGTAACCGATACCGTAGTCGAAGCTGTTGGTCTCGCCTGTCCAGTTGATGTAGTTGCTGAATATCTCGTTGCCCCTTATCTCAGTGTCGTTGATGGTCATCATCGCCATGTCGTCGGCCTCCACATCGTCAGGCAGACGCAGGATGAGGGCTTCCTGTCCCATGGAGTATCCGTCGCTGCTCGAGCTTGCGCCTATGCCGCTGTTGTCGCCGGGATTGAGTATCTCGATGCGGAAATAGCCGTCACTGCCACCGCCCCATCCCCAGTTGAGGTGGAAAAGGCCGTCACCGTCGTATCCGTCCACCACGAAGGCATGCGCGCCTCCTGTAGCCGTTCCGGCGAAAGCCACCGGATGACCGCTGGCTATCTCGTTATAAATCAGGTCCATCCACTCGCTCAGAGTGTAGTTGTTGCGGAACTCCGAGTGCGTGCCGTCGTCGTAGCCGAAGTATTCCACGAGCGGCTGGCCGCCGTTGAAGCCTGCTCCTGACGACGGACCGTAGCCCATCTTCACGCTTTGTCCGACGTAGAGCATCAGTTCTGCCACGGCGTTCTTCTGCACGTCGGTGCTCTGTCCGTCGTATATGTCGGTCATGTTTGCCCAATCTATCTTTGTGCCCTTGGCTATTCCGGGCAGACTTATCTGGTGTCCGTTGCTGTCGAACGAATGGCGCGGGATGCTCTTCACGAGCGCGTCAGGCCATTTGTAGTAGTACATCACCTGCGCGAGAGCCGTAGCCACGCATCCCGTGGCGCTGCGGTCGCCCAGCGTACCGTCGGCGTTGTAGTATTTCGGACACAGCAGATTGTACGGATCTCCCTGGTTCCACTTACATGTCACGAGCGGTTTTATTGCGTGTTTTGCAGCCTGCGCCCTTGCCGGCGCGTCGGTTCTGTCGGACACCTTTGCCGTGACGTTCTCACGGTCGAGACGGTCGATGAAGTCCACATAGCCATTCAGCCACGCCATCATTCCCTCAGGAGCTGTGGCAGGATCGAACGCTCCGCTGTCCGTATATCCTAATATCTGTTCTGTGCGGTCGTCGCCCGACACGATGACGTAGCCTCTGTCGTCGCCCGCATTGAATATGTAATAACCCGCGTCGCCCGATGTCGCCGCTTTTCTCTTGGCTTTGAATGCAGGTGTCGCGTCAGAAGTCATTGTTATACCACGCTTGGCCAGAAACGCCCTTGCCGCTTCGTGAGCCTGCTCTTTGCTTATCTGGCCGGCGTAAAGACACACGGTCAACAGAAAGCAGAAAATAGTAAGTAGTCCTTTTCTCATTTAGTTGGTCGCTTTTTATTATTAGTTTTTCAGCAAATTGGAATATTACGGTTATCTTGTCGTGCTTCCGGCGGCATGCACGCTCGTGCGTTTCTGCCAGTGGTGCCGCCACACCGCGTCACCGGACACAACTATCCGCAAAGATAGCAATTTTGTCTTTATCCTCATAATATTATTGTCAAAAAGAAAACCTGTGCGTCGTTTTTACTGCTTTTGGCACAATGTCGGCCGGTCGGCAAATGTTTTTCTGAACATCACAGTAGGACACACGTCACGGTAAAAACGTATGAATATAATTAGAAGATTTTGACGATGATTTTTCATGAAACATGAAGCGGAAGCAAATCAAAACTGTATGATAACCGTATATGGATAAAGGCATGCGGCTATCCCTTACAACATCCGGCACGGGAAATACTCCGCCGCACCGCAGTATGCTCCATATTGATGACCGGAAAAGGCTTAATCACATCTTCGAATAGTATGTTTTATTACACAAAAACCTATCTTTCGCAAGCTGTTTAAAGGCATTTTTCATAAATCATATAGACTAAGCGCCTGACTGATAGCGGCATAGCTAATTCTCAAAAAACAGCGCGTATTTGCGGCTAAAAAAGCTGTCTATGATTCCATCGCGACTCTTGCAAAGTTTAGAACGAGCAATGTGAATAAATATACATTTACGGATAAATATATATGCATTAGCGAATAAATAAATATACATTAGCGAATGAATAAATATACAAAACTCAAGTACGGGACGTTTGAGCCTGTTCCGGTTCATAGTCGAGCCTCGTGACCGTTCACGTTCAATAATCCGAAAAACATGAAATTATAACATCAATCTATTCCAAATAAGAAAATTTTTGTGTAAGTTTGCATACCTGTTTACAAGACACATTATTAAATAATAAATGGACAAAAGCAAACTGCGGCTTCTCGGCCGCATAAGATATCCTGAAGATCTGCGCCGACTGAGCGTAGAAGAGCTGCCTGAGCTGTGCAAAGAACTGCGCGAGGACATCGTTGACGAGCTGTCTGTCAATCCCGGCCACCTGGCATCGTCGCTCGGAGTGGTTGAGCTGACCGTGGCACTGCACTACGTTTTCAACACACCCTACGACCGCATAGTGTGGGATGTGGGCCATCAGGCTTACGGACACAAGATTCTTACCGGCCGCCGCGACAGCTTCTGCACCAACCGCAAGCTCAAGGGCCTGCGGCCGTTCCCATCGCCCATGGAGAGCGAATACGACACATTCACCTGCGGACACGCCTCCAACTCCATATCGGCAGCGCTCGGTATGGCGGTGGCTGCCAAGAAAACGGGACACGACGACCGCCATGTGGTGGCGGTGATAGGCGACGGAGCGATGAGCGGAGGACTGGCTTTCGAGGGCATAAACAACGTGTCGTCGTCACCGAACGACCTGCTCATAATACTCAACGACAACGATATGTCGATAGACCGTGCCGTGGGCGGCATGGAACAATACCTGCTCAACCTCGACACCAACGCCACATACAATCGTCTGAGATTCAAGTTCTCACAGTGGCTTCACTCCAAAGGCTATCTCAACGACAACCGACGCAAGGGCATAATAAGGCTCAACAACGCGCTGAAATCGGCACTGAGCCACCAGCAGAACATATTCGAGGGCATGAACATACGCTATTTCGGACCGTTCGACGGACACAACGTGGGCGAAATAGTAAGGCTGCTGCGTCAGCTCAAGGACATGAAGGGTCCGAAACTGCTCCACCTGCACACCACGAAAGGCAAGGGATATGAGCCTGCCGAGAAGGAGGCCACGATATGGCATGCGCCTGGCAAGTTCGACCCGGAGACGGGCGAGCGACTCAACTGCGAGCCGGAAGGATGCCCGCCACGCTATCAGGACGTGTTCGGCAAGACTCTGTTGCGACTTGCCAAAGAGAATCCACGCATAGTGGGAGTTACGCCCGCCATGCCGACAGGCTGCTCAATGAACATCATGATGAAGGAGATGCCCGACCGAGTATTCGACGTGGGCATAGCCGAAGGCCACGCAATGACTTTCTCCTGCGGTATGGCGAAGGACGGACTGATGCCGTTCTGTAACATATACAGCGCCTTTGCGCAGCGTGCTTACGACAACATCATACACGACGCAGCCATACTCAACCTGCCCGTTGTGCTGTGTCTCGACCGTGCCGGACTTGTGGGTGAGGACGGACCGACGCACCACGGAGCTTTCGACATAGCGGCTCTCAGACCGATACCCAACCTCACCATAGCGTCGCCGATGAACGAACGCGAGCTGCAACAGCTCATGTACACAGCCCAACTGCCCGACAAGGGAACGTTCGTGATAAGATATCCGCGCGGCAGAGGAGTGATGACCGACTGGGAATGTCCGTTCGAAGAGATAGAAGTAGGCACGGGACGTGTACTGCGCGAGGGCTCCGACGTAGCTGTATTGACGCTCGGACCGATAGGAAACAACGCCGCACAGGCCATAGACAGCCTGAAAGCTGAGGGCTGCACTGCCTCGATTGCGCACTACGACATGCGCTTCGTGAAACCGCTCGACACGCGTCTGCTCACCGACATAGCCCACCGATTCAACCGCATCATAACCATTGAGGACGGCGTACGTGCCGGAGGATTCGGCTCGGCAGTGCTCGAATGGATGAGCGACAACGGATATCATCCGGAGATTATACGCATGGGCCTGCCCGACGAGTTCGTGGAGCACGGCAAGGTGGAGGAACTCCAGAAGATTGTCGGAATAGACATAGAATCGATAAAGAACGAAATAAAGAAAGCGCTCGCACACGACGCTGACTGAACAAAAACACACTGACATGAAAATAATCATTGCAGGAGCATACGCCATAGGCACTCACCTGGCGAGGCTTTTCGCACGCGAACATGAGAACATCATACTGATAGACGACGATGAGGAAAGGCTCGCACGCGGACTGGACGACCTCGACCTCATGACAATAAACGCTTCGCCTACAAGCATAAAGGCTCTGAAGGACGCGGAAGTGGACGACACCGACATCTTCATAGCCGTAACGCCGGACGAAAGCACCAACATCACGGCCTGCGTACTGGCAAAAGCCATGGGCGCTAAGAAGACCGTTGCAAAGATAGACAACTCTGAATACATGGAGCGCGAGACTCAGGAGTTCTTCAAGAAGCTGGGAGTAAGCTCGCTCATCTATCCGGAAATGCTCGCCGCCACCGACATAAACAACGGTCTGAAGATGTCGTGGGTGAGACAGAGATGGGACGTGCACGACGGCGCGCTCGTGATGATGGGAATAAAACTGAGGGAAAGCTGCGAGATACTCAACCAACCGCTGCGCACGCTTTGCGGCCCCGACGATCCTTATCACGTGGTGGCCATAAAGCGAATGAACGACACAATCATCCCAGGAGGTAACGATTCGCTGCAGCTGTATGACACGGCTTACTTCATGACAACAAGGCAATACATCCCCTACATACGCCAGATTGTGGGCAAGGAACACTACGCCGACGTGAAGAACGTGATGGTGATGGGCGGCGGAGCTACCGCGGTGAGAGCGGTGAAGACAATGCCCTACTACATGGACGTGAAGATAATAGAGGCTGACGAGGAACGCTGCGAGCAGCTGAACAACATATTCGACAACGACAAGATACTCGTAATAAACGGCGACGGACGCGACATAACGCTACTGACCGAGGAAGGCATAAGAAACACTCAGGCCTTCGTGGCGCTCACGGGCAACGCCGAGACCAACATTCTGGCGTGTCTCACGGCGAAACGACTGGGAGTACGCAAGACCGTGGCAATGGTCGAGAACATCGACTACATAAGCATGGCGGAGAGTCTCGACATCGGAACGATAATCAACAAGAAGGCAATAGCCGCAAGCCACATCTATCAGATGATGCTCGATGCCAACGTCAGCAACGTTAGATTCATCATGGCGGCAAACGCCGACGTTGCGGAGTTCATACCACAAGAGGGATCGAAGATAACAAAGAAGGACGTGAAGGACCTCGGACTGCCCAAGGGCATGACCATAGGAGGCCTCGTGAGAGACGGAAAGGGAATGCTCGTATCTGGTAATACACGCATAAACGCAGGCGACTCCGTTGTTGTGTTCTGCCACGATATGAACATGAAGAAAATAGAAAAACTGTTCATATGATAAACCTTAAGCTCATATACAAGATCATAGGGTCGCTGCTTTTCATCGAGGCGGCGCTTATGGCAATGTGTCTCATCATGGCCATAGCATGGGGAGAGAGCGACATTAAGGCCTTCAGCATATCCATAGCCGTGACGCTGGTGTGCGCACTGCTGCTGAGATATCTCGGCCGCAAGAGCGACAACATGCTCTCACGGCGCGACGCTTATCTGGTTGTGACACTCTCGTGGGTGCTGTTCAGTCTGTTCGGAACACTGCCTTTCATGACCGGAGGATACATAAAGAGTTTCACCGATGCTTACTTCGAGACCATGTCGGGATTCACCACGACCGGCGCAACCATCATCGACGACGTGGAATGTCTGCCCCACGGCATACTGTTCTGGCGCTCGCTTACGCAGTGGATAGGCGGTCTGGGCATCGTGTTCTTCACCATCGCGCTGCTGCCGTCGCTCATCGGCGGCTCTGTCAAGATATTCGCGGCAGAGGCTACCGGCCCCATAAGAATGAAACTGCACCCGAAACTGTCCACCAGCTCGCAGTGGATATGGATGGTATACCTCATCCTGACCGTGGCGTGCGCTCTGAGCTACATGTTCTTCGGCATGGACTGGTTCGACGCCGTGAACTATTCTATGTCTACAACAGCCACCGGAGGCTTCTCCACACACAACGCCAGCGCGGCTTTCTTCCATAATGCGGCGATAGAATATGCCTGCGCGCTGTTCTGCTTCCTGTCTGGAACGAACTTCACGCTGCTCTACTTCACCGTGGCAAAACTGAAGTTCAAGGAGCTGTTCAAGAACTCCGAGTTCAAGCTCTACTTCGTCCTCGTGGCGGTGTTCTCTGTCTTTATAGCCATAGAACTGATGATACACAACGGCTACGACATAGAGAAGGCGCTGCGCTGCGGACTGTTCCAGGTGGTGTCGTTCATCACAACGACCGGACTTTTCAGCGACGACGCCGGCAAATGGCCGCACGTCACATGGGTGGTGCTCGCCACATGTATGTTCATCGGAGCCTGCTCGGGCTCCACGAGTGGAGGACTGAAATGTATAAGAGGCGTCATGCTGCTCAAGATTGTCAAAAATGAGTTCAGGCAGATACTGCATCCCAACGCCGTGCTGCCGCTGAAAATAGACAACATAAACGTGCCCAACAGCAAACGCGTGACGCTGCTCGCCTTCCTCACCGTCGATCTCATACTGTGTCTCATCTGCTCGTTCTGGATGATTGCCGAGGGAATAGACAGCACCAACGCCATCACCATAACGCTCAGCAGTATAGGCAACGTAGGACCGACACTCGGACTGGAGATAGGCCCTACAATGTCGTGGAGCATGCTTCCCGACGATGCCAAGTGGCTGTGCTCGCTGCTCATGCTCATAGGACGTCTCGAGATATTCTCCGTGCTCGTCATATTCACGTCGGCATTCTGGAAAGACAACTGACGCGCCGCGACAGCGTCACGCCGTGAAATGCACCGTAAGGATGCGCAGCACGGCGTACGCAGACATGAGAATAAACCTACAGAAAACAACTGACAAAACATAACTATTAAAAAAAGATTATCATG
Source organism: uncultured Prevotella sp. (assembly GCA_900554695.1). Lineage (GTDB taxonomy): Bacteria > Bacteroidota > Bacteroidia > Bacteroidales > Bacteroidaceae > Prevotella. Next base: position 41,841 of record USHV01000022.1, read on the forward strand.
AAACCTTTAAAATTCAATGCGCTGCTCAAGTCAACGATATGGGGCGGCGACAAAATCATCCCTTTCAAGCACCTCGACGTGAAGCAGGAGAACGTGGGCGAAAGCTGGGAAATATCAGGAGTAAAGGGCAATGAGACAACCGTCAAGGACGGCGAATTCGCAGGAAAGAGCCTCAACGAGGTCGTTGCCGAGATGAAAGACCAGCTTATTGGAAAGGAAAACTACAAACGCTTCGGCAACGAGTTCCCGCTGCTCATCAAGTTCATCGACGCGCGCCAGGACCTCTCCATCCAGGTGCATCCCACAGACGAGATAGCAAAGAAGCAGGGAAAGGAACGCGGAAAGACCGAGATGTGGTATCTGATGGACTCTGACAAGAACGCCACTCTGCTGTGCGGACTGAAGAAGAAAATCACTCCCGAAGAGTATGCGGCCATGGTTGAGAACGACACCATCGTCGATGCCATAGCAAGATATGACGTCAAGGAGGGCGACTGCTTCTTCCTTCCGGCAGGCCGTATCCACGCCATCGGAACAGGATGTTTCCTCGCCGAGATCCAGCAGACAAGCGATGTGACATACAGAATATACGACTTCAAGCGCAAGGACAAGAACGGCAACTACCGCGAGCTGCACACAAAGCAGGCTGCCGAGTGCATAAACTACAACGTGGAGGACAACTACCGCACCAATTATCTGCCAACAAAGAATATGGGTGTGGCGCTCGTCAATTGCCCTTATTTCTGCACTGCCGTTTACGATCTGGACGAACCGATGACTCTCGACTACTCCGAGCTCGACAGCTTCGTAATACTCATCGGTCTTAAAGGCAAGGCAACATTAACCGACAACGAAGGAAACGTGACTACACTCGAGGCTGGCGAGAGCATACTCGTACCGGCAACGACAAAGGAACTGAAGGTTGACGGCACACTGAAATTCCTCGAGACTTACGTATAAAGCAGCATACGGTACGACGGAAACACACATAAACAGAAAGAGACAGACCTAATGGCTAATGCCATGGTCTGTCTCTTTTTATTTTGCAACCCCTGCCCTTACGGCAGCAGACCGTCAATATGCGTTCTTATCGCCGAGAAATACGTTGGCGACAGTCTTGTATATGATATACATATCGAGCGTGAAGGTCCAGTGCTCCATATACCATATGTCGTGATCCACACGCTGCTCCATCTGCGAGAGCTCCTTTGTCTCACCACGGAAGCCCGTCACCTGACTCCAGCCCGTGATGCCCGGCTTCATGTAGTGGCGCACCATATACTCGCTTATCACCTTGGAGTAGTCCTCGGTCTGCTTCACCATGTGCGGACGCGGGCCCACAACGCTCATCTGTCCGAGCAACACGTTGATGAACTGCGGGAACTCGTCTATGTTGGTCTTGCGCATTATGTTGCCCCACTTTGTCTTTCTCGGGTCGTCCTTTGTCGCCTGAAGCGTATCGGCCTGGTCGTTCACCTTCATGCTGCGGAACTTGAGACAGTAGAACTCCTTGCCGTTTATGCCGCTGCGCCGCTGGCGGAAGAATACAGGTCCGGGCATGGTCAGCTTGGTGATTATGCTCACCACGATAAGTATTATAGGGAAGAGCGTCACCAGGAACACCGCCGAGAAGCACACGTCGAACAGACGTTTCACCAGTCGGTTGCCCATCTTGCTGAGCGGCTCACGATAAAGGCTGAGATAGGGCACGCTGCCGAACATATTGAAGAACATGCGGTGGTGCAGATAGTTGGTCACGTTTGGCACGCTGTAGAAATGCACCATGTGCCCTATGCAATAATTTATGATCGGCAATATCTCGTTTTTCCTCACCGAAGGCAGACAGCAATATATCTCCTGTATGTCGTCATGCTCATTCAGAAAATCGATTACCTCTGACGGTTTACCTATATATCTGCAGTTCTCGGGGAACTTCTTGTTCGGCACGTCGTCAAAATATCCCACCGTCTCATAGCCTTTATAAGGCGACGATACCATCTCCTTATACAATGCTATGATGTTGTCGTAGCTGCCCACAAAGGCCACCTTACGCATGTTCCTGCTGTTCGAACGATACAGGACCACCAGCTTCCTGACAAACATCCTGAACAATATTATCAGTCCGGCGGACGCGATCCAGAACAGCAGCAGCAACGGGAAGGAAAGTATGAGATAATCTCCCCACCACAACAAGACCGAGCTTAGCAATGCGTAAATGGATATGTTGCTTATGACACGCATTACTATCTTGAACCGCGTGGCATGTTTTTTGTAAAGCACCACACCGTTACGCGACGTGCACAGCAGGTATATGACAGATGCCGTGAGCATTGTCTGCCAAGCAGAAGCCGTACCACTGTAATGGCCGAATTTTGTCAAGAAAACATAATATAGCGAGTTCAATATCAGCAAATCACCTAAAAGCACTGCTACGATAAGCACAGAATTCTTGTCGGTGTTATTAATGTAATTCCTCCCCATTTTTAATATAATTTACATTTGTAAGCTGTTAAATCGTCAACATTCACATCTAAAGGCATCAATGAGGTCTTGTGCAAAAATAGGAATTATTCTCCAAATAACATAGAATTTATATTAAAAATATCGATAAAATGTTTTTACAAAAATGACAACAGGCCGAAATTGTGTATGAAAATACAATCCTCATGTTCTGAAAATATCATTTTCTGTATATTTGCACCCCCACCGTCAAGTTAGAAGTGCAACTCCGCCACCGCCTTCCTCCGTCCTTGGAG
>USHV01000023.1 GCA_900554695.1 uncultured Prevotella sp.
CTGAGGTCTTTTTCAAAAATATTTCGTAATGTTGCACTCGCTGGTTGACTCTGCCGTTGCCGAAATTATCACCATAGATGATAAGTTTCTGACCTGCACTACCAGTTTTTGGAATAAAATCGGTAATAGCCACTGACTTGTTCGGATCATATTCCGAAGATGTCGCCTCATCGTCGTCGCTACATGAAACAAAGCAACATGCGAAGAGTGCCAGCACGATACCATATAGATATCTGTGCAAAGTGTCATAGTTTTTTAACATATTAATTGATTAAGGATTGATTGTTTTTAGTTTATATCTGATTGTATAGTCAGCATATTCATAGTGTCACAACACTGGGAACTCCCAATGCCATGAAACAATCGTCTTGATTGTCAGTCGCAGGGAATAAAAATTCCCATGCGACGACAAGCATATTTTTCATATAACCCCTAAGGATTATAAACGATTACTTTTTCTCAGCAAGTTTGTCAGCAAGAACTTTCATCCAGAAACCGCCGATCACAGAACGAGCCTTGAATCCGGTCATCAATCCAGTCTTTGTATCATACCAGTCGCTGATTGGAACGCGTGACTCTGTTTCATTGATATAATCATAAACCGGAGCAACGAATTTCAAGAATGTCTTATTGTTCGGAGCCATTGCTGCAGTCCACATGATCCAGTCGTTCTTGGTATAATCCTTACGGCTGTCAAGCGGCAATCCATATTTGTTCTGTTTCTTCAGATAATACTTGATTTCGCGCTGCATTGCGTCATTGGGGAAGATGTTGAGATTCCACAGCTTGTCCCAAACCATATTATACTTCTGACTCCATGTATTCTCGCGGTCGAATGCAAGACGATAGTGGTCGTCCTCACGTGCATCGCTCTCCCACTTTGCAGCCATATCCTTGGCAATCTTCATATATTTGTCGGCAGTTGCGGCGTCGCCCTTGATACGAGCCATCTCTGCATAACCTGCGACACCCATGATAGCCTTTATAGAAAGGTTTGCGTTGTGAGCCCAGTGTCCGGCGAAGTCGTCGGTGCAGAGCTGGTTGGCAGGATCCTGACCGTTCTCAACAAGATAGTTGGTCCATGTTGTGATGATGTCCCAATATTTGTTTACATATTTGGTATTGCCCTCGAGTTTTGAAATCATCGTAGCAAGCGTAATCATGTTGCCGGCTTCCTCCAAAGGCATGTCACCGCCATACACCTGTCCGTTTGCGATAGGATAAGTTCCGAGGTCGTGAGCAGCAAATGGTTTTGTCCAACGTCCTGAATAGCTGTAGTCGAAAATACTTGTCATCATCGCTTTCTGCAAGTCAGGATTGTAAACGAGGAACAGCGGAGCCTCAGGATATGTAAGGTCAACGGTGTTCACGCAACCGTTAGAGTTGTTTTCCTTTGAGAAGAACAGCAGGTTGCCGTCCTTATCCTGGAACAGTTTGTGAGCAGCAATCACGTGACGGTAAGATCCGGAAAGAATCTCAGCATACTTCACATCACCGGCCTTCAGACCATCGTCGTATATCATCTTATCAAACTCACGGCATTTTGCCATAAGGTCTGAATAGCTGTTCTTCATACGATCGAATGCGTCGAATATAGTAACCTTTCCACCGTGTGCCCAGTATCCTTTATAACGCTCATACATATATTCTATGTCCTGAACCTCATCATATCCGAGCATTGTGAAGCTTGAAGCAGTTGTCACATTTCCGAAGTTGTGCACATAAGCCAGAGTAGGCATCTGCGAAGCCTTGCGGCAAACGATTTCGTTCTCACCTACAGGCAGTTCACCTGTTGAAAGGAATGCATCCTTCACTGTGTTCTCAGCAGCGAGGCTCACATTTCCGTTCACATTAGGCATATAGAAATATCCCCAGTCAATGCAGATACCGTCACCCTTCTTTGCAAGGATAGGCTGATCGATTGTTCCGGTCTTCAGATACTTCACACCGTTCTTGATAACTGTTGAAGAAACTGTAGGCTGTGAGCTCTTGTTCACGCCCTGTAACGGATTGGCGCTGAGATAGAACTGCACGTCGTGAGTTTTCTTGTCAGTTGAACGAACCTGATATGAGATGTAGTTGATAGGCATTGAAAGCAGATCGTAGTCGTTGATCAGCATAGGAGCTGTGAACACTACGTCAAGCTCAACAGGTCCGCAGACGAATGTATAATAAGAAGATGTGGCGAGCACGCTTACTGACTTCTGCTCAGCCTGCATTATCTGTTCGTTGCTGCGTGCGAGGTTCTTGTAGAGTCCGAAATCGGTGTATGCACCACCCGTTGTGTTGTGGCAGTGAGATGCGATTACGTTCTTACCCGGCTTGAGCAGCTTCTTCATATCGTCTGTAAGATGCAGCTTGATGCCTTCACGCCAAGTCTCACCTGTCTTAACCACAGAAGTTCCGTTGATGAATAATTCGAATACGTCATCGTGAGAATAGACAAGGTAAAGATCATTCTTCAGATCCTCTTCTGTGAGATCAAAAGAACGGCGAACATAAAGATCTGAATTTTCCTCAGACCAACGTGTGCTTACAAAACTCAGATCCGGAGAACCGAAAGCAGCTTCGCCTTCTTTCCATCCGCTTGCGTTAAAATCCGGTTTTTCCCAGCCTGCTCCAGGATTTTTGCGTGTGTACTGCGCCTTCCATCTCACTTCGTCGGCCATAGGCACGATTGATTCGAGAAGATACTTATCCTTCGAACCCATGAAGCGATAGGTTTTGCCGTCAACGCGCAGAAGTCCCTCGAGCGGTTTCTCATCATTTGTCCAATGGCGAGTATCACCGTCGTTGAGTTTGTCATACGGAGACCAGATCGAGAAATAAGGATCAGATACTACCAGGGGCACAGACGGAAGTCGAAGCTTTGTACTCTTATACGGCACAAAATCCGCTGGTGTCTGAGCATTGGCAAACAATGCAGTAGCAAATACTGCAACAGACATTAATAATTTCTTCATCAAATTTATTTATTCTAAGTTAGTTAATAATCAACCTTCTTACATCATTTTTTCATGTCACCTGTCAAGCAATCTTCTACCTTTTATTTATATGGAAAAGCATAAGTGCCAATTCAAGATAAATATTTCGTCGACTTGTTTAGATACAGTATATGTGCTTAAAAAGCTTAGCTGAATGCAAAGTAAACTATTTTTCTGTAAAAAAAAGAATAATTGTCGAAGAAAATTAAAAAAAACTTATTTTCAATCCGTTTTTTAACATTTAGATTTTAATATACTAATAATGTTACATGTTCATTACACTATTTATTATACGGAACAATGCCTTACTGTATAAAGAAAATGTAACAAATTTGCACGCATCCATATATAATAATGTGTAAATATATAAATTCATACAAATATGTATCATACAAATTATTACAAAATAACAATTTGATGTATCAAATTTGTATTAAAAATATAACGGAAGAAACTCACGACCATCTGTCGTAAAAGTTTCTTCCGTCATTTTGAAAGCCCGAAACGTGTCAGCGATATGTAAATAATGCTACACGCCGGAGCTTTTATCTTTTGGCATTTATTAACAAATCAGTCTTGCCGTCATCTATCAGTTTCAGGATAAGTTCACCGAAAAGAGTGTTCTGCCATGCGAACCAAGGACGTGTGTAATTGTCCGGATTGTTCTTATTGAACGACTCGTGCATCAGTCCTGTTCCGGCATCCGTGCGCTGGAGTGTCTCGATGCACCATTTTATTTCGGCGTCGTCCTGACTTGTGAAAGCTCTCATCATGATAGACATCGGCCAAACCATGTCATATCCGATGTGCGGACCACCGATACCCTCGCCCTTTGAGCCGCGGAAGAAGTAAGGATTGTCCTCGCTCCATACGAAACGGCGGGTGTTCTGATAAATAGGATCGTTTACGTCAACATCGCCGAGATAAGCCATTGCCAACAGACTCGGAACATTGGCGTCGTCCATAAGATTGTAGTTTCCGTAGCCGTCAACCTCGAACGCATATATCTTGCCATACTTCGGATGGTTATACACAGCATACTTCTGCAGGGCATCTGCCACCTCATCGGCCAGAGCTGTGCACTCGCCTGCTGTCGCACTGTCGTTGTTCACCTTTGTCAGAATCTCGGCAGCCTTGCGCAGTGAAGACACTGCCATGAAGTTTGAAGGCACGAGATAGAGATATGTGGTGGCATCGTCAGAAGGACGGAAGAACGAGCAGATGAGTCCGCATGGTTTTGCAGGAGCTCCGAGTCCGTCGTTACATACTGTGTCGAGCTGGCGTTCTGTTCTGCGCTGGAACTTGTACGGACCAAGACCGTTCTTGCGCTGCTGCTCACGGAATGTCTTCAAGATGTTCTTTACGGCAGCCTTCCATTCTTCACCGAACACAGAAGCATCGCCTGTCACCTGCCAGTAGTGATAAGCCAGTCGGAGCGGATAGCACAGCGAGTCTATCTCATACTTGCGCTCATGCAGTTCCGGCTTCATGTCTGTGAGGTCGCTTGCCCATGGGTTATCTTCCAGCGGACCGGGATTGAATGCGTTGGCATACGGATCGATGTTGATGCACTTGAGCTGACGCAGGATGACACCGCGCAACATCTTCTTCAGTTTCGGGTCCTTGTTTGCAAACTGCACATAAGGCCATACCTGCGCACCGGAGTCGCGGAGCCACATGGCTGCAATGTCACCGGTGTAAACGAAAGTGTCGTCCTCACCGTCGAAGTGAACTGTCGTATCGATTGTGTTTGGGAAACAGTTCTCGAACATCCAAGCCAGATACTTGTTGTCCTTCAGGAGTTTCTTCACCTCCTTTATCTTCTTCTCAATAGCGTCCGAACGGAACAGACGCTCAGCCTCTGCCGGACGTTTAGACACGTATGCCGTCGCATCCTTTGCGAGAGTGATATACTTTTGCGCGTCGAAGTCTTTAGCTTGCGCCACATTTGCCGAGAAAGCAAGCATCATAGCCGCACCGGCAAAGAATTTTAGTCCTTTATTCATAGGTTTGTTATTGGTTATACATTATTATATTTTTACCTTTTTATTATATCCCTTTATTTTTTATATTTTGTATTATGTCTTTTTCTATTTCTATTATTATATCTTTTATTACTTTCCCCCTCTTTACTTCTTTACCCTTTTACTTTTTTACTCTTTTATCTATTTACGTTTTTACTTCTTTACCTTTCTACTTTTTTACCTTTCCCTATTTCACTGCCGACAACCTCGCCATCATCTCTATCATCGCAGCCTGGTTGAGCAGCGTGCGGTCACCCTTCTTTCCGCGGGCATCATAAAACTTACCGAACAGTCCGTCCTCGTCGCGCGAGCCATTGTCGCCCCACGCGGTGTCCATAGATGCGAGAAAAGCCTTTATATACTTATTGTCTTTATCGATGCCATAAAGTTCGATATATCCGCGAAGCATCACCGAGTCGAACCACATCTCACCGCCACGCAGTATGCGCAGCCCGTCGGCACGGCCCTTATCCTCGAAAAATCTGTTATATGCAGCCTCAGCCATCAGCTTTGCATCGTCAAGATACTTCTTCTCTCCGGTTATCTTGTAAAGCATCGCCGCTGCCTGAAGCATCTGACCGGTGTTGTATGAGAACTTTGCCCTACCCAGTTTTCCTTTCAGCGTGAGATGGTCGAAATACAGATGGTCGTTTTTGTCCTCCAGACTGTCTTTCGTCCATTTGTATATGTCAAGTCCGCGGTCCAGATATTTTTTATCTTTCGTGGCATTATACATTTTCAGTGCAAACACGCTCGCCGGCGCATTAGAACATGTGTTCTTGCTTTCCTTCTTCTGCTCACACCAGTATATGCCTCCGCCCAGCTTGTCGTCGTAGCCCGACATCACGAATGTCCATATCTCCTCGGCACGCTTCAGATAGTCATTCTTGCCGGTAGCGGCATACAGGTCGGCCATGTCTATGCCCAGCCAGATGTTGTCGTCGTAGAAACGGTCGCTCTGCGGAGCAGTGTTCACATACGAAGCATATGCAGCCGGCAGACGTTTGTTGTCGTAATATTTGTCAAGTCCTTTCAGCATCATGCCGTCCATAACCTTCAGCCACTGCTTGTCGCCCGAAGCCTCATACATGGCGCTCACGGCCGAGACCGTTGCCGAGTATCCCCAAAGAAAGGAATACGGATTCTGTCCGGACTTCACCGGCACCAGTTCCTGCAACAACACCTTATCGTCTGTTGCCATGTGTTTTTTCACTGCATTAAACGTCTGCGACGCTCTCTTCATAAGATATGCGTTGTCTCCATCCTTAGAAGCAGCCTCCGCACGTCCACACCCGAACGCTGCCAGCATAACTACTGTCAGCAATATCCGGCTAAATAATCCATTATTTGTCATTTTCTTATTTAAATGTTCAGGCTTGTTGGTTAGCAAAAACCATATTAAAATCAATACAGACACAAAGATACAAAATAAAAGACGGCCATACAAATAAAAGACGGCAAAAAAGCACCGGCAGACAAAATGCGCGTTGCGACACGCATGCTTATGCACGCCACATACATATTCTGCGGCGCACAGACATCGCAAAACGCCGTTTCCGCATCTGGATTCAGTTATTCAAAAGGCCTGACATTCTGCTGATAATAACCCGCCGTACCCGTTTCGTCCATATCGCGGTTGTTATATTTTATGGCATTTTCCTGCATCACCAGCCACCGGTAGCGCGGTACATTGTGATTCCACACCCGTCCGCGCACAGCCGTAAGCCTGTTGTTATCTACGAGCGTATAGCGCCGCCGGAGCCCGAGATCGTCGAGCATGAACGGCTCACCGTTTTTCTCCAGCACCCAGACACACATATAAGGTCTCCGCACATTCTCCGACAGAGTCCACCCGCAAGCACCTTCGTCACGACTGAACCACAACCGGTAATACACGTCTCCATAATCGGCGTAGAACGGAACGAGCATACTGTCGGCCTCGCAGAACACGTCACGTTCCACCTTCACCGCCACACCGTCGTGATAGAGCCGCGGAATCATATCTCTCACTGCCCGACACGCCTTCATCACCAGCAGCGAGTCGCGTCCCGCTCCGGACATTCCGGCCAGACGGCACCCCTGCGTCATTAGCGTGAGAGGGTCGGCCTCAAGCCTGTTGTAAGGGCCGGGACGCATGAACAGAAGTTCACCCGTGCGGTCGAGAAATACTCCACGCGCGGTATAACGGCCGGTGAACCCCTCGTCGCGCCAGTTCCAATAGTAAAGCGTCATTTCATAATACACATCGTCGGGACGTACATGTGCAGGCACATCGCTCCTCCGTATGCCGTTCCACGCACTGACTTCTGAGACGAGCCACCTGAAGTCTCCCTTCACCGTCAGCGGACTGACATCCTCGCGATACAACTCCGGGTAGCGGTTTTTCAATGCGGTCTGCAGACAAGCCTCCATCACACTGTCGCGCTGCAATCGCGACATGGACGACAGTTTCTGCGCGTTCGTCATCACGAAAGAACCGCACACAACAAACAATATAAATAAAAAAGTTCTTTTCATAATCTCCTTCATATAATCAATCACCGACGGCCCGCCACACCGTCGTCACCTTACACCACTGCTTATCTTGCAAACTCGACATCTCGGAAGCAGTCTATCGCCACCCGTTGTTTTCTAATCCACTCCCTGCAACCGTTGTCCACCGTAGGTAGACGACGTTCCATGTCATCGAGCACAGCACTTTCCATAAGCGTATATACGCGGTTGTTCACCACATCCACTGCCTTATATGGCATTTCGTCTTTCTCCGCCACATACACATCCATGCGGTAAGGCTCACGATGCCCGTCCTTTCCGCACGGCCATTCTCCCGCAAGCGTCACCACATAAAAGATGCCGTAACGGTCGGTAGGATTGGCAGTGTGAAGGTCGGACACGTCATCGCCGAGCCAAGGATACTTCAATTTCTCGAATGTCTCCTCCCGAACGTCAGCCACACGGGCGCCTTCATAATAAAGACGCGGAAGCAGACGCTTCATCGCATCAGCCGACACCGCCGCGAGCACAGAGTCGCGCCCTGCCACAGGCATGAGCGAAAGCCTCCGTTGGTCGGCCATACCGTCAAAATCGGACCATCCATATCCCCATCCGTCCCACAGCGTGAGCAGCTCGCTTGTACGGTCGAGGAATATGCCACGGGCGGTGTAATCCTCCGCAAAGCCTTCCTCCATCCAGTTCCAGTAATACAACGTGACGGCATAGCACACGTCGCCCTTCCTCACCTTTACGGCCTTGTCTACAATCCATTTATACGGCTCGCTCTCCTTGTCGGCAGTCTTCGGACTGTCCATCACCCAACGTTTCACCACCGGTCTGACGTCACGGCGGTAGAGCCAGGGACGTTTCGTCATCATCAGACACTGCACCCGTGCCACCATCACGCTGTCGCGCGTCCGCTCGTCAAGCCGTGACAACCGCTTAGCGTCACCCGTTGCGCCGCACGGCATGAGCATCTGTAACCAGAATAAAACAAAAAGAAAATATCTCATACGCCTTATACTTTTTCCATTAAACTCATAATCTGAAATACGCGTACGCGCCCTCGCTTCGCCCGCAGTCCGACATCTAAAAGCACCGCAGCGGCTCAATGCGTCACCAACACGTCTTTATTCGATTAAAAGATTGTTTTCTGATACAAATAAACAAAAAATTATTCATAATGTCAAGCATTTACACCGGCAATTAAGAACGTGATTTTCAAAGCAACGGAAACTACATAATAATGAACAACCTTAATCAAAGAACAATACACCTGGCGCGGAGTTTACTGACGGCATATATTCCTTTGGTTATCAGCCATATACATATCTGTAGTCATACTCTATACTTCTTATTATTCTTCATCACGACATCACGTTTTTCACACCCATTCCGTGCAGTCGCCGCAGTAAGAAATCCGACGCGAGACAGTGTATAGACATCCGTCCGAAAAAAGGAAAATATATAACGTACGGGCGCTGCCGGAGCACGAGCAAAAAGCATGCTGTTTTATTATAATTAACAATCGGACGCATCACGTTTAACATATCATCTGTGAAAACGAGGCATACAGAAAAGCCCTTTTCGCAAGATGAAAAGCCAACTAATGCACCGTCATAATTCCGTCTGCCGGTGACGATTTTGCGAAAGAGCCTCTTTTGACTTCCGAAAAAGGCTCTTTCGTGCCCTGATATGGCCCATTTCACCACCCGAAAGAGGCCATTTCGCAAGCCGATAAAGCCCATTTCGCAAAGCACTTAAAATATGGCGGAAACGCATGTCACGCATACATCACTGACTATCAGCTCCTTACAAAAATGCGTCAAAATATCTCAAAAATCGCGAAAAAACGCGCGACAGACCGTCCGGACGAAAATACGCGAATTTTAGAGCCATTGATTTAACATTTTATTGTCTGATTAAATAAAAATAAGTTAATAAAAATTCGTTCAACGGCAATATGCCCCGATTTCTCAATAATTTTCTTATCTTTGTAAATTTAAGGGGGAATGTGCCTAAGGGCTGCACCCGAAAACATAATTCAACACAAAAGAAACGACAGGAATATGAGAAAACTTATGCTCGCCATAGCGGCACTGTGCGTATCGATGACGCTCGTCGCACAAGACAAATACAAGACACTGAAAGACATATCATACGTGAGCGCCGACGACACGTCGGCATACAGACGCGAGCGTTGCAAGCTCGACATGTATGTGCCTGAGGGCCGCAAGGGATTCAAGACCATTGTCTGGTTTCACGGCGGAGCACTCGAGGGCGGTTCGAAGGAGCTGCGCCCAGAGCTTCAGAATGCTGGCATAGCCATCGTGGCACCCAACTACCGGCTGTTCCCGCGCTGCAAATGTCCCGACTACACGCGCGACGCAGCGGCTGCCGTAGCATGGACCGTAAAACACATAGCCGAATATGGCGGCGACCCTTCGCAGGTTTATGTCGGCGGACACTCCGCCGGCGGATACCTCACACTGATGCTGGCGCTCGACAAGAGCTATCTTGCCGAATACGGAGTTGACGCCGACTCCATACGGGCCTATTACCCCGTGAGCGGTCAGACGGCCACTCACTACACCATACGCAAGGAGCGCAAGATATCATACACGCTGCCGATAGTTGACAAGTATGCGCCGCTCAACAACGCGCGCAAGCTGGGCACGCGCCTCGTGCTCTACACCGGCGACCGCCATCTGGAGCAGATGGCACGCTATGAGGAGAACCTCTATCTGAAAGCCGTGCTCGAAGGGCTGGGCAACAAGGAGATTCCAATATACGAGTTGAGCGGATTCGACCACGGAGGTGTGGTTACACCGGCTTGCCTGCTAATAAAAGGCGATATGACAAAATGATGCCGCGACGCTGCTGCATTGCCCACATGGGCAACAGACCGGAAGCGCCGCACGAAGACAAAAAATCATACACACAAACGACACACTCACGGAGGTATGAACATACAGGAAATGATAAGCCGCAAGGACAGACGGGGATTCTCGTTTGAGGTATTGCCACCGCTCAAGGGTACGGGCACAGGCAACCTGTTCTCAACAATAGAGAAGCTCAAGGAGTTCGGTCCCGACTACATCAACATAACCACACACCACAGCGAATATGTTTACCGCGAACTGGACGACGGACTGTTCGAACGCCGCCGCATAAGGCGCCGTCCGGGCACGATAGCCATTGCCGCGGCCATACAGAACAGGTTCGGCATACCCGTCATTCCGCACGTCATATGCAGCGGAGCGACGATAGAGGACATTGAGTACGAACTGCTCGACCTGCAGTTTCTTGGAATAGAAAACCTGTTGCTGCTGCGGGGCGACAAGGCAAGGGAGGACCGCAACTTCATACCGACAAAGAACGGACACGCGCACACCACCGACCTGATAAGGCAGGTGAACATGTTCAACGAGGGTTTCTTCGCCGACGGCACACCGATAAAATGCCCGATGGGCACGTTCGACTACGGTGTGGCTGCCTATCCCGAAAAACATGAGGAGGCACCCAACCTCGAGATGGACATGGCGTGGCTGAAAGCCAAGCAGGAACTGGGTGCGCAGTATGCCGTGACGCAGCTGTTCTACGACAACAGCAAGTATTTCGCCTTTGTGGAGAAAGCACGCGCCATGGGCATCACCATGCCTATCATACCGGGCATAAAGCCTTTCGCCAAGATGTCGCAGCTCACCACCGTGCCACGGACGTTCCATTGTGACCTGCCGCAGGAGCTGGCGCAGGAGGCGCTGAAATGCAAAAGCGACGACGACGCACGCGCACTCGGCATAGAGTGGACCGCGCAGCAGTGCCGCGAACTGTACGCAGCGGGCGTGGGCAACATACATTTCTACACCATGTCGGCAGCCAACTCGGTGAGGGAGATTCTGAAAAAAATTCTTTAAAACAAAAAATACAACACTGAAGTGAGAATGAGGTTTGAGGACGTCGTAGGACAGAAAGATACTATCGAAAGACTGAAGGAGATGAAAGCCGAGGGGCGCGTGCCGCACGCCTTACTGCTGTGCGGGCCGTCGGGATGCGGCAAGATGGCTATCGCCATGGGATTCGCGTCGTACATGCTCGGCGAGACGACACTCACAGACCACCTCAACCACCCTGACCTGCACTTCACCTACCCCACCATAAAACTGCCGTCCATGGGTAAGGAGCACCAGCCCGTGAGCGGCGACTTCGCCAAGGAATGGCGCGAAATGCTCGCCAAAGGACCTTACTTCACCATAGAGCAATGGATGAACACCATAGGCGCGACAAGCCAGCAGGCAATAATCACCGGCGCGGAGAGCGACGAGCTGATACGCACGCTGAGCCTGAAGCCGAGCATGGGCGAGTATAAGGTGAGCATAATATGGCTTCCCGAGCGCATGAACCAGACTTGCGCCAACAAGATGCTGAAGCTGCTCGAGGAGCCACCGGGACATACGCTGTTCATCATGGTGAGCGAGGAACCGGAGCTTCTGCTCGAGACAATACGCAGCCGCACGCAGCGCATAGACGTGAAACCCATCGCCACGGCCGACATGGAGCGCGAACTGATGGCACGGCGCGGCATAGACGAGGCGGCGGCAAGGCGCATAGCACGTCTGGCTGCCGGCAGTTGGACAAAGGCGGTGGAGGCTCTTAACGCCGGAAACGAGAACAAGATGTTCCTCGACATGTTCACCATGCTGATGCGTCTGGCATATCAGCGCAAGCTTAAGGAGCTGAAGAAATGGAGCGACAGCGTGGCAGCATACGGACGTGAGAAGCAGAAACGTCTGCTCGACTACTTCACACGTATGATAAGGGAAAACTTCGTCTATAACTTCCACGCGCCTGAGCTCAACTACATGACAGAGGAAGAGGAGCAGTTCGCCACACGTTTCGCACCGTTCATCAACGAGGCAAACGTCATAGAGATGGCCGAGCTGATGGCCAAGCTGAAGCGCGACATCGGACAGAACGCCAACGCAAAGATAGCGTTCTTCGAAATGTCGCTCCAGATAATCATCCTGCTGCACAAACGGGCATGAGAAATTCATAAACCCCATATATACATATTATAAATTCAATATTTGTTTCAAGACATGACAGACTTTAAAGATATGAAATTCAAGATAGCAAGCGACTGCGACCACGGACTGTGCCACAGAGCTTGCGGAAGGCAGGACAGGCAGCTCAACACATACGACTGGCTGTACGACATTCCTGGAAACACGGACAAGACCGACCTTGTGGAGGTGCAGTTCAAGAACACGCGCAAGGGCTACTATCATAATGTCAACAACATAGACCTGAAGAAGGGCGACATCGTGGCTGTGGAGGCGACTCCCGGACACGACATAGGCGTGGTGACTCTGACAGGACAACTGGTGAAGCTTCAGATAAAGAAAGCTAACCTGAAGTCGGCAGACGACATAAAAAGAATATACCGCATAGCCAAGCCGGTGGACATGGAGAAGTATCGCGAGGCCAAGAGCAGGGAGCACGACACCATGATACAGAGCCGACAGATAGCGAAAGACCTGGGACTGCAGATGAAAATCGGCGACGTGGAATATCAGGGCGACGGCAACAAGGCGATATTCTATTACATCGCAGACGAGCGTGTTGACTTCAGACAACTCATAAAGGTGCTGGCAGAGACATTCCACGTGAGAATAGAGATGAAGCAGATTGGCGCACGTCAGGAAGCCGGGCGCATAGGCGGAACAGGACCGTGCGGACGCGAATTGTGCTGCGCCACATGGATGAAAAACTTTGTCAGCGTGAGCACCAACGCCGCACGCATACAGGACATATCGCTCAATCCGCAGAAGCTGGCGGGCATGTGTGCCAAGCTGAAATGTTGTCTTAACTATGAGGCAGACGACTATGTGGAGGCAAGGCGCAAGCTGCCGAGCAAGGAAATCGTGCTTCAGACAAAGGACAGCGACTATTATCTCGTGAAAAGCGACATACTTACAGGTCTTGTGACCTACTCCACCGACAAAAACACGATGTCCAATGTGGAGACAATATCGTTTGACAGAGCGCA
This sequence comes from uncultured Prevotella sp., assembly GCA_900554695.1. Lineage (GTDB taxonomy): Bacteria > Bacteroidota > Bacteroidia > Bacteroidales > Bacteroidaceae > Prevotella. Next base: position 13,551 of record USHV01000023.1, read on the forward strand.
CGAGATTATCGACATGAACAAACGTGGAGAGAAACCTCTGTCGCTCACCAACGACGGCAGACCGAAGAGAGACAACAGACCTGCCGACCTGCTTGCCGAGGCTGACATCAGCAGATTCGACAAGAGCAAGAAGAAGAAAAAGAACAACAGCTCAAGAAACAGAAACAACAAACAGGCAAACGGCGCCAACAAGACACAGAACAACGCCGCAAACGCAAAACGAAAAGATAACAGCAAAGAACCGGCAAAGCAACAGAAGAAAGGCGCACCGGCAGCAAAACAACAATGAAAAAGACTTTTTCGGCTATCATCATAGGTATCATGGCCGCAACGGCTTTAACATCCTGCAACGGCAACATGGTGTATGACAAGTATGATCATACACCTCTTGCAGGATGGGAAAAGAACGACACACTGAGCTTCGACATTCCGAGACTCACGGCTGACGGCATGTATGAGTCGTCGCTCGGACTGAGAATAACAGACAACTACCCGTTCATGGGACTCACTCTGATTGTTGAACAGCGGCTGATGCCGGCAGACACAATCATGCTGGACACGGTGAAATGCGAGCTTACCGACAAAAACGGCAAGACAAAAGGCAAAGGAGTGAGCTACTACCAGTTCAAATTTCCGGTAACAAAAATGCACCTCAACAAGGGGGATTCGCTTCACATACGTGTAAGACACGACATGAAGCGTGAGATGTTGCCGGGTATCAGCGATGTGGGAATATCGCTAAGTGTTGACTAACTTGCGGTCGGCATCCATTCGCAGGAATATGAACAGGAGTATGGTGAATCCCCACAGTGATGAGCCTCCGTAGCTGAAGAACGGCAACGGAATACCTATCACAGGCGTGAGGCCAAGCACCATGCCGACGTTTATGAACACGTGGAAAAGGAAAATGCTCAGAACCGAGTAGCCGTATATGCGTCCGAACGTGAACGGTTGTCGCTCGGAAAGATATATCAACCTTAATATCAGTGCCAGAAAAAGCGATAATACGCCTGCCGAACCGAGGAATCCTTCTTCCTCACCCACCGTACAGAAGATGAAGTCGGTGTCCTGTTCGGGCACGAATTTCAGTTTGTTCTGGGTTCCATTGAGGAATCCCTTTCCCTTCAATCCACCCGATCCGATGGCTATCTCGCTCTGATGCACGTTATATCCGGCTCCTGAGATATCCTCCTCAAGTCCGAGCAGCACGTTGATACGCACTCTCTGGTGTGGCTCCATCACGCTGTTGAGCACGTAATCGGCAGAATAGAAGAATATGATGGAACCGAGCGAGAACAGCATTATGTACAGATAGTTGATGATGCGGCTGCGCAACCACTGATACAAAAGATACAGCAAAAGCAGCACACTGAGCGTCAACTGAACCCATACTATGTCAAACGGTATTACGAAAATGGAGAAAAGAGTGGCAAACAGCGTTATTCCGAGCACATAAAGAAGTATGAGCCGCGTCTGCTTGCGGTCTTTACAATAGACGTAAACCATCGATGCGGTGAAGATGTGCACAAGCAGGAACACGACATACTTGCCCACAGATGTGGCCGTCTCTGCCAGGAACACCTGCTCGTATTTTATTCCCACCACGAAATAGACCACCATCGCAACCCCCGTGAACAATATGCTGCCGGGCATGCCTTCGCGATAGAGCACAAGGAAGAACGACAGATAAACCAGCGCCGAACCTGTCTCACGCTGTCCGATGATGAAGAACATAGGCATGAGAATGATGGCGCAGGCAGCCGCGAAATGCTTCCATCTGTGTATATTGAATCCGAACGAGCTCATCACTTTAGCCAAGGCAAGGGCCGTGGCAAACTTTCCGAACTCGGCAGGTTGCAGTCGCAACGGACCGATGACAATCCATGAGTGTGATCCCTTAATATCGTGAGGATTGAATATCGTGGCAAACAGCAACAACAGCAATATGCCATAGATGATATATGAGAACGTGTCGAAGAAACGGGTATCCATCAGCAGTATGGCAAAACCCAGACACACAGATGTGGCTATCCACACAATCTGCATGCCTGAACGCGTATCCAGACTGAAAATATCGTTGTCGCCGTAAGTATAGCTTGCACCGCACACGCTCACCCAACCGAATATAAGCAGGGCTATATATAGTCCGACCGTCCACCAGTCGAGCGAAAAAAATACGCTTTGGCGCTTACCTACTCCTTGTTCCATATGCAATTCTACTGTTTTGAAAATGCGTAGCTCGCTTCTCGCTCTCTGGCGACAGCTTGCCGTTCATATATTGTTCTATAATCAATGAGCCGATAGGCACACCGAAGTCGGCACCGTAACCACCGTTCTCAACATACACCGCAACCGCTATTTTCGGGTTATTCATCGGTGCAAAGCCCATGAATATGGAGTGGTCCTGGCCGTGGTTCTGCGCGGTTCCAGTCTTTCCGCATACCTCATAGTCGGCACGGTTGGCCGAGCGGCACGTACCCTTAATGACAGCCGAGCGCATTCCGGCAACCACATAATCGTATGCCCGGCGCGTGGCTTTGGTGTAATGACGACGCGTATAGGTCGTGTCGAGTGGCAATCCCTGTATCTTACGCACTACGTGAGGTACATAATAATATCCACGGTTGGCTATCGTCGCGCAGAGATTGGCCACCTGCAACGGCGTAAGATTGACCTCTCCCTGCCCGATTGAGATACTGATTATGGTCAGCGCATTCCAATATCCCTGATACATGTCACTATAATAAGACGCATTAGGAATCAGTCCGCGCTTCTCACCGGGCAAATCGATACCGAGTTTATATCCGAATCCCATGCTGACCATATAGTCGCGCCAAGTATTAAGAGCCTCCACCTTGCTCTTGTATTTTCTTCTGTTGCTTATCATGTTGTACAATCCCCAGCAGAAGAATGAGTTGCACGATGTACTCAAAGCACCGATCACCGGCAGAGGAGACGAATGGGAGTGACAGCCTACGTGCATACCGCGGCAATAGAAACCTCTATGACACGGATAGGCAGTGCCCGGAGTAATAATTCCTTCAGACAGGAACGTGAGTGCCTGTGATGTCTTGAACGTAGAGCCCGGCGGATACTGACCCATCACACTACGGTTGAGCAACGGTTTCCACGAATCGAGCGAAAGCTTCTTGTGGTTCTTTCCACGCTGTCGGCCGACCATAAGTTTCGGGTCGTATGTAGGCGACGACACCATACAAAGTACCTCTCCGGTGGATGGTTCGATGGCAACGATGCTTCCTATCTTGCCTTCGAGCAGACGTTCACCAAGTGCCTGAAGATCAATGTCTATGCTAAGCGTGAGATCATGACCCGCCACAGGCTTCCGGTCATACGCTCCGTTCTTGTATTTTCCCTGTATTCTGCCACGTGCATCGCGCAAGAGTATCTGCACACCTTTATCTCCACGCAGCACCTTTTCGTAGGATTTCTCAACTCCTACCTTACCTATGTAATCGCCTGGCTGGTAATAATCATCGTCATCGATATCGCTTTGAGACACCTCTGCCACGTCACCCAGCACATGGGCAGCGTTGCTGTACTGATACTGACGTATGCTTCGCTTCTGCACATAGAACCCGGGGAAGCGGAAAATCTTCTCCTGGAACATGCTGAACTCCTCGTTTGAGAGTTGGCTCATGAACAACTGCTGGGTGAAACGCGAGTATCCCGGATTCTTCGTACGGTCTTTTATCTCATCCATCCGCTTGATGAAAAACTCCTTGGTAATGCCGAGTGTCTGACAGAACTCCATCGTATCTAGCCGTCCTTTCTCCTCGTTCATAACCACCATGATGTCGTATGCCGGCTGATTGTACACGAGCAGCTTGCCGTTGCGGTCCTTTATGATTCCCCGCGACGGATATTCTATCTTTTTAAGGAAAGCGTTACTGTCGGCATTTTTCTTGTAGTCGTCGCTCATCAGCTGGAGAGTAAAGAGCCTGATGATATAAACCACCACAATAGCAACGGCCACACCACCTATGACATAACGCCGGTTTTCCAGACTGAAGTCTTTCATTCTCTCTTAACTAAGTTTTCAATCACCCAAACAAGAACAAGAGTTATAAGCATGCTTCCGCCTGCACTGAAGAGCCACTGCATCCAATTGAAGAAGCTGAAAATCTCAAGCAAGAAGAATACCATGCAATAAATGAATACCAGAATGAATGTGTAGAACATGTATTTTGCTGCTCCCAACGACGCGAACGACGGCTTGAGATCTTCAGGACTGTCGCGCGGGACAAACAGTTCAAGCAAGTATGGCTGTATTAGTGCGATGAGTGTCATGGACGCAGACGCCAGTCCCGGAGTGTTGGAGAATATGTCAACACACATTCCGAGCAGGAAAGCCCACAGCAACAACGCCCACTTAGAAAATCCACGGTGTGCCGGAAGGACGAAATATACATATAATAAAGGTGTGGCATAACCGAACAGATGGATGTGGTTGAACACAAGTACCTGCACCAACACCAGAATTATAAAGAACGATAAAGTCTTAAACCAGTCCAGATTCATCTTTCAGATATTGTTATTATCCATGTTCAACAATCCCCAGACAGCAAGTCATACGGGTGGTCAATACTTCGGCTTCAATGAGTCAACGGCCGCGTTCAACAGCTGCTGCCGCTCTATCATGGTCGTGTCGTTTATCACACAAACATCACGCAGGCATCCGAAATCGGTCGAAAGCTTCACCTGCAGCTTATAAGAAAGTCCGTTGTCAGAATTATATACATGCATTATTGTTCCGACAACAACGCCACGCGGGAATACAGAAGAATATCCACTCGTGATTATGACGTCGCCCAGACGGAACCGGGCATGCCGCGGAACATCATCGACGAAAGCCTCATCGACAGCACCTCCATTCCAATGAAGATAACCGAAATATCCTTTTCCACGTATGGTACAACTTATATTGGAATGAGAATTGAGCACCGGAATAACAACAGAATAATGTTCAGACACGAGATAGACAATACCCACGACGCCGAAACCGCACGCCACGCCCATGTCTTTTCTCACGCCGTCGGCATAACCTTTGTCGATGGTTATGAAGTTATCGAGCTTATTGACCGAATTGCTCACCACTTTCGCCGGTATGGTCACAAGTCCACGCATCGCCTCCATCTGAAGACGCTGCAAATAAGTGGTGTCCTTGTTCACAGCAATCTGTTTGTCGGCCACGGCAGCCAACTGTCTTTCAAGATACAGATTGCGCTGTGTGAGTTTCTCATTCACCTCGGTCAGTGAAAAATATTGCTCCACTGCCGAGCTCCACGAATATACCTTGCCGGCGACAGCATTTGCCGACGAGAACCACACGCTGCCCTGATAACTGTTGTAGCGGAACAGCAGTACAATACTCACTGCCTCAAGCAACAGAAACAGAAACCAATGGTTATGTCTGGCAAGAAAGTCTAAAAGATTCCGCATTGTTCAACTCATCATCCATAAACGACAATTCACAATTCCCTGTCCATGAACAGCCGACACCGTCCGACGTGCGGACAGGCCTGTCAGAAGACAGCCCATGGACAGGAAATCATGAATTATCAGAAAATCATCTCATCAAGAACGAGAACCTGTCAATGTTCTTCAGCGCAATGCCCGTACCCTTGGCAACACTGTGCAAAGGATCCTCGGCAATGTGGAACTTGATGTTTATCTTGTCGGTGAGACGCTTGTCAAGTCCGCGCAGCAAAGCTCCGCCACCTGTCAGATATATACCGTTCTTCACGATATCGGCATACAACTCAGGCGGTGTGTTCTCCAGTGCAGACAGAACTGCATTCTCAATCTTGGCAACAGTCTTGTCAAGGCAGTGCGCAACTTCCTGATAGCACACCGGAACCTCCATAGGCAGAGCTGTGATACGGTTAGGTCCGTGCACGATGAAGTCGTCCGGTCCTTCCTCACCAAGATCGGTAAGGGCAGAACCAACGTGTATCTTGATGCGCTCAGCCATACGCTCGCTCACCTTAACATTATGCTGACGTGCCATGTATTCCTGTATATCGGCTGTCAGATCGTCGCCTGCAGTACGTATAGAGTTGTTAGACACGATACCGCCGAGCGATATAACGGCAATCTCGGTACTACCTCCACCTATATCGACAATCATGTTTCCTTCAGGAGCCTCGACGTCAATGCCTATACCTATTGCTGCAGCCATAGGCTCGAATATAAGATATACGTCACGGCCGTCGGCATGTTCAGCACTGTCGCGTACGGCGCGCAGCTCCACCTCCGTACTTCCCGAAGGCACACCGATGACCATACGCAGCGACGGCGAAAACAGTCTGCTGCCCGTATGCACCATCTTTATTAGTCCACGCATCATCTGTTCGCAAGCCGTGAAGTCGGCAATCACACCGTCGCGAAGCGGACGTATCGTGCGAATGTTGTCGTGCGTCTTCTCATACATCATCTTGGCTTTTGCGCCGACGGCAATCATCTTGTCGGTGCGGCGGTCGAGCGCAACCACGGACGGCTCATCCACAACAATCTTATCATCGCTGATAATGATTGTGTTGGCCGTACCCAAATCCATTGCTATCCCCTGAACGAATGAAAAAAATCCCATTTCTCTCTATTTGTTGAATTTCTGTTTTTCTATATGAACTTATACCTTCCCGGCCAGCTGCACACAAACGTGCATAATTAACCGCTATATACAGCCGACCGCAGGCGACGAATCAGGATATTACTTGCTGAACCACTCGTGTATTGCAGTGTCATAATGGCTGCTCACTCCGAATGCTCTCGTAGCGAACATCTTGCGGTCTTCTATGTCAGTCTGTGCGCCCTTCTTGTTCAGGATGTCGAGCAGAACGCCATACTCAGCCTTGCTCGGAACGATTACCACGTCCTTGAAGTTCTTGGCTCCGGCACGTATGAGCGAGATTCCGCCTATATCTATCTTTTCAATAATGTCGGCATCAGAAGCGCCACTTGCAACAGTCTGTTCGAAAGGATAAAGATCAACAATCACGAGATCTATCTCCGGTATCTCATATTGAGCCATCTGTTCGCGATCGCCCTCATTGTCACGGCGTGCAAGTATACTTCCGAATATTTTCGGGTGCAGTGTCTTCACACGACCACCGAGTATTGACGGATAAGTAGTGACACTCTCCACAGTCTGGCATTCATAACCCAAAGACTCGATGAATTTCTGGGTTCCTCCTGTGGAAAGGAATTTCACGCCCTCAGCGTTAAGTTTTGCGAGCAGTTCGTCAAGTCCGTCCTTATGAAAGACGGACACAAGTGCAGTCTTGATTTGTTTTGTTCCAGCCATTTTTATTTAATTAAATACATTTGGAATGCAAAGTTACTAAAAAGGCATGATATTACACATTAAAAAAATAGAAAAAATATACCACGGCGCATATTTATGAGCAACATCAAGTCACAGGCATAATTCAAGACATGAACGGCACAACACTGACGACCCATCTCCGACGTCTGTGCGACGTTGTATAAATATGCATAAATCACTGTATATTCATGCATGAGTGGGAACAATCACCGTGCGACAGCATCATGAAAGTAAGATATTCTCGGACGAAAAAACACTTTGTGAGAAAATCAAGAAATTTCGGCAAGCAACATAACTGCATATCACTCAACGGCTTATGCTTTCACGTAATTTCGGCATACAATAATAGCGCATACGACAAAAGCTATTCAATATTCAGAAATAGCCTGTTTAAAATTGCGAAAGAGCAATTTTTATGTATTATATAGTACCATTCGACAACAGAAAAAGCCTATTTTGCAAGCCGATATATTCACAACAGCAAAACAGCACCAGCACTAATGCCACACGACAACGGCACAACGTCCGTCAAAGAGAATTTTCCGTGATTCACAATTTTATCTTTTGAGAAATTCAACTACCAAATCCTTACAATCCAAATTGCATATTTATACACTTTCCGTCACATTTTTCAACCTGTCATATTCCGATTTAAACTTGCTCGGAGTACTTCCTGTGAGCCTGCGAAAATATTTACAGAAAAAACTGTCATTGGCAAAATGCAGTCTGTAAGCAATCTCATTCACCGACATAGATGTATGGCATAGCATCACCTTTGCAGCTGTTATCACTGCCTTGTCTATCCACTCCTTGGCGGTAATGCCGCTCGCCTTTCTCACAAGATTGCCGAGATAGCGCTCGCACATACACATCTTATCGGCATAGAAAGACAGACGTCGCTCGTCGCGGCAATATGTATTGACCAGCGTTATGAACTGTTCGAACACCTCACGCTCTCGTGTACGTTCGTTCAGTGGTGAAGCTATCTGGCGTTGCCTGAGCCAGTCAACATAATTGACAAATGCCGAAGCCATACTGAGGACGGTGTACTGACTGAAGTCATCCTGATGAACGACATCCCAGATTATGCGCATCATGTCGCTGAGCATTGCCATATCATTTTCTGACAGATGTATATGGAACGAAGACTCACTGCCGCAGAACGACACAGGCAGACGTCCGTCGAATGCAAGATTGAGAAAATCATCGCCCATCAGCATCGCGTATGGCCGGAAATCCGACGTAACACGGTTGATCTGAGCCACACTACCGCGTCCCACATACACCAGCATACCCTTATGAAACTTCTGGTTCATCAGATTGAGAGTCACTTCTGCCTCACCCTGCATAAGAAGGATGAACCTGCTATCTTCAACCAGAAAAGGAGCATTATGATTCAACACCTTGTCAAAAACACTGTTATACCCCCTGGCCATGGCAAAATCATGGTCAAGAAAAAAGCTCCTATCGTCAGTCTTAACACCTTTCACCATCTCGCGCATTTCCGAGAAAGTGATACGTGTAAACGCATTGTTTCTTTCAGCCATACTATATATAATAATGTCTTGTCCACATTCTTCTCAGAACAGATATGCCGATCGTCAGAATATCATGAATGACTCTGTACACAAACATATGCCTGCCCTGATTGCAAAATTAATCATTTCACGGTCAAAAAGTATGGTCCTAAGCTTATAATATTACAAAAAGAACATTCATATTTAAGTAATGACAATGATATATATAGCTTTATAGCTTATCTTTGCAACAGATTAAAAACCACAACACAGCATAAGAATGACAAACAGAACATTATTGGCAACAGTCACAGCCTTACTGTCACTATCGGTCAGCGCACAGGTTACGCTCGACGAATGCAAGACTTCTGCCAGAGACAATTATCCGGCCGTGAAACAATACCGACTAATAGAACTGAGCCGCGACTACACCATGGACAATGCCTCCAAGGCATGGCTGCCCAAAGTAAGCGTTGCGGCTGGAGCCGTAGCCATGACCGATATTATGGAGAACACTGTGGCAGGCACGGCAGCCGATGTCAGTAACGAGATTTACGGAGCCATGTTCCAGGTAAACCAGACCATATACGACGGAGGTACAACGGCTGCAAGAAAACGCGTGACGCGCGCCGAAGCCGACGTGGAGAAAGGGCGTCTCGACGTGACGATGTACGACATCAACAGCCGTGTAGAGGAACTTTTCTTCGGAATACTTACCATAGACGAGAAACTGAAACAAATACAGCTGCTGCAGAACGACCTCGAACTGAGCATGCGCACCGTGAACGGAATGATAAATGGCGGACTGGCCAACCAGTCGGATAAGGATGCCATAAAGGTAGAACAGCTCAAGGCCTCGCAGCAGGAAAGCAGTCTTACCACCTCGCGCGCTGCTTATGTCAGGATGCTCGCCGCCTTCACGGGAAAGGATATGTCTGCCGACACTCAGTTTGAGAAACCAGAGACCACCACTCCTGCCCCTGAGACAATAACCAACCGGCGTCCGGAACTGGAATATTACTCGGCCCGTCTGCGATTGCTTGACGAACAACGCCACACACTCGACACGAAGCTGCGCCCACAGATATCGTTCTTCGGCGCAGCTGTATATCACAACCGCATCAACGACCTTCTGAAAAACGGAACACTTGCGGCGGGTGTCACCCTGAGCTGGAACATAGGAGCGCTTTACACCCGCAAAAACGACATAAGAAACATAGAGACACAGAAACTGCAGACAGAATCGCAACGCGAGACATTCCTGCTAAACACACGCATGCAGAACGAGAACTCATACGGCAACATAAACGGTCTGAAAAAACAGATAGCTCTCGACGACGAGATAATCACCCTGCGCGAGAACATACGGCAGACCACTGAAAAGAAAGTGGAGAACGGTACGGAAACCGTGAACGAACTGCTACGCCACATCAATGCCGTAAGCGAGGCACGACAGACAAAGGCAATGCACGAGATCGTACTGATACGCGAGCTCTACTCGCTGCGCCATACCAACAACATATGAACGGTCGCGCGCACATTCATTCACTGCAAACAGACATATAACATAAAGACAAAAGATAAAACAGACAATCATGAAAACAGAGATAATAACACTTCTGACAGCAGCTGCAATAATGACTGCATGCAACGGCAAAGACAACGAATTTGACGCAACAGGAACATTCGAGGCCACCGAAATAACCGTATCGGCACTGGAAACCGGACAGATCATGCGACTCAACGCCGAAGAGGGCACCATGTTGAAGGAAGGACAGCAGGCCGGACTCATCGACACCGTGCAGCTGGCACTTAGCGCCATAAGGCTTGGAGCCACACGCGAGAGCATCGCCAACAGCCGGCCGGACATACAGGCACAGATTGCCGCCACAAGACAACAGATAGAAAAGGCGGAGATGGAGAAGCGACGCTTCGAGAAACTTGTCGGTGAGAACGCCGCAAACAGAAAACAGCTGGACGACGCCGAAAGCACACTGAAGGTGTTGCAGCGTCAGCTTCAGGCACAACTTTCGACACTTGGCAACAGCACGCGCAGCCTCGACAAACAGATGAGTGCCACGGAAATACAGCGTATGCAGATACTCGACCGACTCAACAAATGCAGGATAGTGGCACCGGTGAGCGGAACCGTGATCGAGAAATACGCCGAACAGGGAGAATTTGCGACAACCGGCAAACCGCTGTTCAAGATTGCAGACACACGAAGAATGTACCTCAGGGCCTACATCACGTCCGAACAGCTGGCCGATGTGAAAATAGGTCAGAAGGCAAAGGTGACCTGCGACTACGGCAACAACAAGGGCAAAACATACGACGGAACGGTGACATGGATATCGCAGAAGTCTGAATTCACACCCAAGACCATTCTCACCGACGACGAGCGTGCCGACCTCGTATATGCCGTAAAGGTAGCCATCGACAACGACGGCGGCGCAAAGATAGGAATGTATGGCAAAGTGAAGTTTCTGAAATGATAGCACTTGACGACATATCAAAAAGATACGGCAGCGTCGTGGCGCTCGACAGCGTGTCGATAAGAGTGGAACGCGGCGAGATTGTCGCCCTGACCGGATGTGACGGCGCGGGGAAATCGACACTGCTGCGCATCATCACCACACTGCTGCTGCCCGACAGCGGAAGCGGGACAGTGGGTGGTTACGACATCCGCAATCAGACTGCCGGCATAAGACGGGTATGCGGATACATGTCTGAGAAATTCTCACTCTACGAGGACCTTACGGTTGAGGAGAACCTGAATTTCTATGCCACGATCTACGGTACAAGCATAAGAGATGGCTACGAAAGCATAAAGAGCATTTACAGCCAGATTGAACGATTCAAGGACAGACGTGCCGGAGCCCTTTCGGGCGGTATGAAGCAGAAACTGGCCCTATGCTGCGCACTTGTTCACAGACCGCAACTGCTGGTGCTCGACGAGCCTACCACCGGCGTGGATCCTGTGTCGAGAAAAGAATTCTGGGACACTCTCGGCACGATAAACAAAGGTGGAGTGACCGTCATTGTTGCCACACCATACATAGACGAGATAAAAAGGTGTCACCGCGCGGTGTTCATTGACAAAGGAACAGTGATGGGAACAGGTTCTCCCGACGACATACTGACACGCTTCGCCGACATCTTCAGCCCCGGCAGACTGAAAATGACTGACGCCGATGCACATACAGGACAGACGGACGTAATAAAGGTGAGTCATCTCATTAAATCGTTCGGACATTTCAGGGCTGTTGACGACATATCGTTCAACGTAAGGAAGGGAGAGATATTCGGATTTCTCGGAGCCAACGGTGCCGGAAAGACTACAGCCATGCGCATGCTTACCGGACTGAGCCAACCTACCGGCGGACATGCAGAAGTGGCCGGATATGACATCGCCACGCAATACGAAAAGGTGAAGACACGCATCGGATACATGAGCCAGAAATTCTCGCTCTACGGAGATCTGACCGTGAAAGAGAATCTGAGACTGTTCGGCGGCATATACGGAATGAAAGATGAGGACATAAGACGCAGCACCGACGAGGCCGTGACACAGCTCAACATGAAAGGACTGGAAAACAAACTTGTGAGAGAGCTGCCACCTGGATGGAAACAGAAGATCGCCTTCACGGTGAGCATAATGCACAGTCCGGAAGTGGTGTTTCTTGACGAACCCACCGGAGGTGTGGACCCAAAGACGAGAAAACAGTTCTGGCGTCTCATATACGAGGCTGCCGGACGCGGTATAACCGTGTTCGTGACAACCCACTATATGGACGAGGCCGAATACTGCGACCGCATATCCATAATGGTTGACGGACAGATACGCGCCATCGGAACTCCCGACGAACTGAAGTCAAAATACGGATGCGCCGACATGGACGGCGTATTCACCAAGCTTGCCATGATGGCAAAGAGAGGAGACTGAGCACAATGAAAGAATTCATAGCATTCATATCAAAAGAGACGAAACACATCATGCGCGACAGCCGCACGGTGATGGTGCTGTTCGGCATGCCCATTGTGATGCTGCTGCTGTTCGGATTTGCCATATCGACAGAGGTGAGAAACGTGAGAATATTGACGGTGACTCCGGTTGAGGACATGCTCACCCGACAGATAACCGAACGGTTGCAGGCATCCGAATATTTCACAGTCACCGGCACCGCCGGCTCTCCGGCAAGCGCCATACAGATGATCAGAAACGGCAAGGCGGACATGGCCGTAATTTTCGGTCCCCACATGGCCGACCACCGACACGACGGGAGCGCCGGCATACAGATCATGACAGACGGCTCCGACCCCAACATGTCTATACAACAAAGCAACTACGTCAGACAGATAGTGGCCGACGCCATGCACGGACAGCCGACAATGGCTTCGACCGCTGAAATAAAACTGCTGTACAACCCGCAGATGAAAAGCTCCTACAACTTCGTGCCCGGCATCATGGGCATGCTGATGCTCATCGTATGCACTATGATGACGTCCGTCAGCATAGTGCGCGAGAAGGAACGTGGCAGCATGGACCTTCTACTCGTCTCACCTGTAAAGCCCATCGTCATCATAACGGCCAAGGCCGTACCCTATTTTGTCCTTTCGACACTGATACTGGTCTGCATCATCATTATATCGCACTTTGTGCTCAACGTACCGATAGCAGGAAACATAATATCCATTTCGCTGGTGTCATTTCTGTACATAATGCTCGCGCTGTCGCTGGGACTTCTCATAAGCGTAGCCACACAGACGCAAGTCGCCGCGCTGCTTGCCTCAGGAATGATAATGCTTGTGCCCACACTTCTGCTGTCGGGTATGATCTTCCCAGTGGAAAGCATGCCGCAGATATTACAGTACGTCTCGGCCATAGTTCCTGCAAGGTGGTATATCTCTGCCATAAGAAAACTAATGATAATGGGTGCAGATCCTTCGACGATTGCCAAGGAGACATGTGTCCTGCTCGTGATGACGGTAGTGCTGCTTGGCATAGCACTGAAGAGATTTAAAGAACATCTGAAATAAAAACACACACGATATGACTATAAAATATCTGTTGGAAAAAGAGTTCAGGCAAATAATGCGGAATAAGTTCATTCCCAGAATGATCATCATGTTCCCCATCATCATAATGTGTGTGACGCCCTGGGTGACAAACCTTGAGGTAAAAAACATCACAGTAAGCGTCGTCGACAACGACCATTCATCCCTCTCGTCACGACTGATGCACAGAATCGAGGCCTCCGACTATTTTGTCTTTGCCGGAACGGAGAACAGCTACGAGGACGCGATGAAGAGAATAGACATGTGCAAAACGGACGTGACTGTCGTGATACCCGAAAATTACGAGCGTGACATGACAAACGGCAGGCTGCCGAAAATACTCATAAGCGCGAACGCAGTGAACGGCACCAAGGGCAGCATGGGGTCGGCCTATCTTGCCAACATCATAAACGACAATCTGAAGGAAGCTGTGCATGCAAACACTGCTGTCAACAAAGAGAAACTTACAACATTCTCTCTTTACAACAAAGGACAGGACTATAAGGTATTCATGATTCCGGCACTGATGGCAATACTGATTGTGATGTTCTGCGGATTTCTGCCTGCGCTCAACATAGTGGGCGAAAAAGAAAACGGCACCATAGAACAGATAAATGTGACACCCATAAGCAAATCGACATTCATCATCGCCAAACTCATTCCTTACTGGATTATCAGCATGATAGTGATGACAATATGCTTTCTGCTGTCCTGGATTGTCTACGGCATCACTCCTGAAGGAAACATCCTGCTGCTCTATATGCTTGCAATGCTGCTTGCACTGACTTTCAGCGGCATAGGGCTGGTGATAAGCAACTACAGCCGTGCGATGCAACAGGCGATGTTTGTCATGTGGTTTGTCATGGTGTGCATGATTCTGCTCAGCGGACTGTTCACACCGGTCAGCTCAATGCCCGACTGGGCTATCTGCATCACGACGATAAATCCGATGAAATATTTTATCGACGGCATGCGCACGGTGTTCATTAAAGGCGGGACATTCGGAAACATCACCGTCCAGACCTCAGCATTGACAATATTTGCAATCGTGACAAATGTCATGGCCATATACAGCTATAAGAAGAACGCATGACAGAATCTTGCGCAGAACTGCGTGACATACCGCAGCCTTAGCCAGAAAGCAAAAAGAGAATGACGGAAATCGCTTCCACCATTCTCCCCCAGCTTCGCAGGTTATTCGTTACTCTTTCCTCATATAAAAGTCAAGTATTACAGGAGTGAAGCCTATGCCACTTCCTCCAACCGGCAAATTGTCTAAAACTAACTTTAATTTCAGGTATTTATCTATAAACTCATTATCCTTTCCGTCAAAGAATACTGGACCATTACCGGTCCCTATTCTTCATTCCTACGTCCTACCCGACTGATCAACCCGCCATAAGCAAGGCTCCGTAAAGCGTTGGTCCTAACCTGTTTACAACCGGACCCGAGAGTCACACTACATGGACAGCCCTCACGGCAAAGACGATTCATAATCCGGCATAATCACGCACGGACATCAACTCATCCAGGTTCACATGCAACGACAAAAAACAATGCTTTGCTCGCTATGCGCGCAAACGGACATGTTTGCATCGGTCTGATATTCGTTAAGTCTATTCATCATAGCATATAATGTATGCTCCATATACATAAACGCTCCGAGAACTCTTCATTAAATTGAATGAATAAGCGCGGAAATGTTTGCATCAGAAACCGTTAATAAATAATTAAAAAACATTAATAACAGCAGCACGATATATTCACCTTATTATATATAAGCTGCATCCGGACCATAACACTCATACATACCGAAATTCAGCGCAAAATTTTCCGGAATAGAATAATGCGCGACCAGGCGGTTATCTGTCATAACTGATACCAGGGCCAGAATATAGAAAAGCTGAAACATGGCTCAATGGGAATTATCGTGAACAAGCTTTCATTCTCGGAATATAACAAAATGACGTAACATTTTCCGGCTGCGCGTGATGTTTATAAACAGCGACAGCACATATTTCGTGTAATAACAAATTGACAGCGCCGCAAACGATAAACCATAAATTCAAAAGAAACACACGTCTTCCACACTTTCTTCCACACCCTGCAACCGCGCTTTTAAAAGAAATCTGCGGGACAGACTTACAATTTTTCTTGATTTTATTTTGACAAAATATTTTCGCGAAAGAGATGTGAAGTGATTCTAAAACGGATACAATAAAGGACATTTAGTATAATAGCGTTTTTTAATATACCCCATAACTTAGTCCAAAACAATGAAGATAACGTTCCGATATTGCCCATTTCGCAGTCCGATAAAGCCCATTTCATGGTGCGATATGGTGCATTTCAGCCCTCGATATGGGCCATTTTGCATAGCGAAATGGTGTTTTTTGCAATGCAGAGAAATAGTCCTTAAACATAAATCACTGATATTCAATATATTATAAAAGCCTCTCATAATTCGCGTATTTGCACCTGAAGGAAGGTCAGCCCGCAAATACGCGCTTATTTTTCGGGGTATAGTGGAAAAATCATGCCGAAAAATCAGAATCCGGTTTTAATTTGAAAGTTGTATATATCGGCTTAACCCCAACCGGTGGTTAAACTTCCTGCTGATTTCATTTTATCATCGGGCTGTCCGTATTACACTTTTTTCTAAAGCATGACGAGCTACATCAATACCGAGTATCGGGCAGAATGACGGCAAGAGAACGGCAGACACAGACGAGCAAGAACAGCAATGCGGAATAAACATATGCGGGATGATAACCTACCCGGAGCTGATTTCAGAATATGGAAACAATGCCGAATGTGAATTGAATCCACAACTTTATATAATAAAAATAAACGCTTTATTTCATACGATTCTGATTCCCGGCCGGCACAAACACGCGTGACAGAAGGAAACGACGCCGAAACTGGCATATAAACAAAACAGCCACAACCGGAAAACCGATTGTGGCTGAACCATTTACGTTTGGTAATGTAGCGGGACCCAGGATTGAACTGGGGACCTCATGATTATGAATCATGCGCTCTAACCAGCTGAGCTATCCCGCCTTTCGTTTTTGCGAGTGCAAAGATAATACAATTTTGTTAAACTGCAAAATATTTTTCCAAAATTTATTGTTTTGCCTATCAAAAATATTATTTTTGCATCATAAAAAGTAAGATGTATGATGTTGTCAGCTGAAACAACCTACACCCTATGCTAAATGAAAAAGAAGAAAATTGAAATAGAACAGAAACTGAACTCGAAATCGCCGAACATTATATGGAACCTTATTGGGACTCCGGCCGGCTTGGGCAAATGGATTGCCGACGAAATAGAACAGGAAAATGACATTTTGACATTTACCTGGGGCAAAATTTGGAGCAATCATGAAATAAGGTCGGCAAAAATCACCGCACTCGAGAAAAACAAATACATTCGCTTTGTGTGGGAAGACGAAGAGGACGAAGGCACATACGTGGAACTGAGAATAGAGGGCAACATACTGACCGGCGATTTCATGCTCCACATCACGGACTTTACCGATGAGGACGATGTGGATGCATTGTACGAAATATGGAACGGCAACATGAAAAAACTTCACCGTGTGAGTGGTCTTTAGACAGTCATGGCATCCTTACATATAATAATAAAAAGATATAAATAGGACCATTTCTTATTTTTTTTACTAATTTTGCATACCATATGCACTATCTTTGTGCTTAAAGCATCTGCCAACAATGTTTCGTATAAAAAAACTAGATATATTCATCGCCAAACAATTCGGCATCCTGTTTATGGGTACTTTTTTCATCTGCCAGTTTGTGCTGATGATGCAATTTCTATGGCGATATATTGAACGACTGATAGGAAAAGGCTTGTCGATGGACGTGTTGGCACAGTTTTTCTGGTACATGGGACTGATGCTTGTGCCGCAGGCTTTTCCGCTGGCAATATTGCTCTCTTCACTCATAACATTCGGTAATCTCGGCGAAAGCAGCGAGCTGACAGCCATAAAGGCCGCCGGCATATCGCTCATGCAGACATTCAGATCGCTGATCGTGATTTCGGTATTGGTGTGTCTGGTCTCGTTCTATTTTCAGAACAGCGTAGGACCTGCTGCCAACATGAAAATGGGACAGCTGCTGATGTCAATGAAACAGAAGAGCCCTGAGCTGGAAATACCCGAGGGAGTGTTCTACGACGGAATACCGAACAGCAACCTTTATGTCCAGAAGAAGGACATAAACACCGGAAAGCTCTATGGCATAATGATTTACCGCATGACCGGAAGCTACGAGGACCAGGCCATAATACTTGCCGACTCGGGCATGCTGCAGGCCACAGCCGAGAAAAAGCACATGCTGCTGACGCTATGGAACGGTGAGTGGTTTGAGAACATGAAGTCGCAGGAGTTCGCCAACAGTGCCTCGGTGCCATACCGCAGGGAGACGTTCGTGAACAAAAAGATAGTGTTGGACTACGACGGCGATTTCAACATGGCAGACGCCACGTCGCTCTCAAACAACGCCAAGACAAAAAGTCTGGCACAGATAAACCATTACATAGACTCGATAAACCACGACTACGACAGCATAGGACGGGCGTATTACAATTATGACAAGATGACGTACTATGCCATCCCGACGGTGTCAAAGCACGATTCCTTAATAGCATTGCAAAGAGCAAAAAGCACAGAGTACAATGTGGATTCGGCCTACGCGCGCCTGTCGCCGGAACAGAAAAGGCTCGCCGCCAACGATGCCCTGAACAGCGTGCAGCAGCACATGAGCGACCTCGACTTCAAGAGCATGATCACCAACGACGGTGACAAACTGATAAGACAGCACAAGATAGAGCGTATCGGAAAATTCACGCTGGCCCTGTCGTGTCTGATTTTCTTCTTCATAGGTGCGCCTTTGGGTGCCATAATACGAAAAGGAGGACTCGGCATGCCGGTGATCATATCCGTCCTGGTGTTCATTGTATATTACATTCTTGACAATTCCGGCAACAGAATGGCAAGCGGAGGCATGTGGGCAATATGGTTCGGAACAGGTCTTGCGCCGGCAGTACTTATTCCTACGGCCATATTCTTCACCTACAAAGCGAACAAGGATTCCACAGTATTCAACGTAGATGTATATATAAACATCATGCGCAAGCTCCTCGGACTGAGGATAAAACGCCACGTGGCGGCAAAAGAAGTAATAATAGAGAATCCCGACTACGAGAAAGATGCAGCTCAGTTGGAAAGCATAAGCCGCGAAATCCAGGAATACTCTCAACAGCACAGACTGAAGTCTGCGCCTAACTGGATAAAGGTGTTCTTCAAATACGAGCCCGACCATGCCATTGAGCACATAAACGAAAAGCTCGAAAGCGTGATCGAAGATCTTGGAAACACAAAGAGCGGCATAATAATAAACGAGCTGAACACATATCCTGTAATCTCGGAGAAGGCCCACACAAGGCCGTTCGACCGCAAGTGGCTCAACATAGCCGCGGCCGTGATTGTACCTCTCGGCGTGATACTGTATATAAGGATGTGGCGCTACAGGCTCCGACTGTTCCAGGATCTCAAGAACATCAAGAATACGAACGACAGAATAATAGCACAGATAAACAAGATGTGACATTATTCATTAATAATATAACCCTTTCAAGAAATAAAATAAAAAATAAATAAACTATGACAGAGTTCAATCTCAGCAACATTGAAGATGCAATAAAGGATTTCAAAGAAGGAAAGTTTGTTATTGTAGTGGACGATGAAGACCGCGAGAACGAAGGCGATCTGATTATCGCAGCAGAGAAAATAACACCGGAGAAAGTGAATTTCATGCTGAAACACGCACGTGGAGTTCTCTGCGCACCTATAACACTGTCGCGTTGCGAGCAGCTTGACCTGCCAAGACAGGTGAGCGACAACACATCCATGCTCGGCACTCCGTTCACAGTGACAGTGGATAAGCTGGAAGGCTGCACCACAGGTGTATCGGCTCACGACAGGGCAGAGACCATAAAAGCACTCGCCGACCCGAGCTCCACCCCACAGACATTCGGACGTCCGGGACACATCAATCCGCTTTACGCCCAGGACAACGGCGTACTGAGACGCTGCGGACACACCGAGGCTACAATCGACCTGTGCAAACTGGCAGGACTCTATCCGGCAGGAGCACTGATGGAGATAATGAACGAGGATGGAACAATGGCCCGCATGCCGCAGTTGAAAGTGCTCGCCGAGGAATGGGGACTGAGAATCATCACCATAAAAGACCTCATTGCCTATCGTCTGAAGAACGAGTCGATAATAGAAGTGGGCGAAGAGGTGGATATGCCTACCGAGTACGGACACTTCCGTCTGATTCCTTTCCGCCAGCAAAGCAACGGTCTGGAGCACATGGCTCTCGTAAAGGGCGAATGGAAAGAGGACGAGCCTATTCTGGTGAGAGTACATTCGTCATGCGCCACAGGTGATATTCTGGGAAGCAAGAGATGCGACTGCGGCGAACAGCTGCATAAAGCCATGCAGATGATTGAGAAAGAGGGCAAGGGCGTACTGATATACATGCAGCAGGAAGGACGCGGCATAGGTCTGATGAACAAAGTGGCTGCATACAAGCTACAGGAGGAAGGCTATGACACGGTGGATGCGAATATACACCTTGGATTCAAACCCGACGAGCGCGACTACGGATGCGGCGCGCAGATGCTCCGCCATCTTGGAGTGCACAAAATGAGACTCATGACCAACAACCCTGTTAAACGCGTGGGACTGGAAGCATACGGACTGGAAATAACCGAGAACGTACCTATTGAGATTACGCCGAACGAATACAACGAGCGTTACCTCAAGACCAAGCGCGACAGAATGGGACACACCCTGCACTTGAAATAAAAAACGCAGACTGTGGCTTCTATAAGGAGCTGCAATATGGCGCAAGTCCGATATAAAATATAAAATAAGAAAGGGCCGTTGCATACAGCTTAAAAGCCCATATCATGTATTAAACCCGAATCGGTCATTAGAATTCAGTCTGTATTTTTGCTTTATATTGAGCGGATTTTCGTTAGATCTTTTGCAGGCATAGCGGACTATGTCAAGAAAAAATACAACAAAAAGAGGCCAATAGAAAACAAAAAGAAGGCTGAAAGCATGAATGAATAAAACATATAAAAATGCATGCGGTATAATGACCTATTTGGGTTTAATGCATGATATGGGCTTCCCGGAGCTGAGTAACGGTCCTTTCTAAGTTCTGAAAAGAGCTGTCATATGTCACAGGACGGGCTGTTTTCTGGTTCAGAACCGATTTTTTCAGAACGCGACACAGGCACATTCAAAGCCTGACATAAATTTATCTGTTATAATCTTAAATCGTATTCACATTAAATAAAGAGAGTAAAAATATAAAGAAAAACCCGCACATTATTATAAATGGCCGGTTTGTTTCAACTGCCTTAATATCCGCAGATACAAAAAGGACTGAATAATAGGACATTATATGTAGTATGACATGCGGAATCATCACCGCAATACTCATTTCAGCCGCTATTATCGGCTGTATATTCGTTAAACACATTAAGTAGTGCGAAAATCAAAAAATGTTACAAAACCATTAATTACGGAGAAATATACTATCTTTTCTTTCGTCAGAATGAATTAATTTTTTAATTTTGCAAAATAAAAAACATATAAATTATGGCACAATTATCAGATCGTCTAAACAGACTCGCACCTTCTGCCACACTTGCAATGTCGCAGAAAAGCAGCGAGATGAAAGCACAAGGCATTGACGTTATAAACATGAGTGTGGGAGAACCGGACTTCAATACACCGGACCATATAAAGGAAGCTGCAAAGAAAGCTATCGACGAAAACTACTCACGCTATTCACCAGTTCCGGGATATCCAGATCTGAGAAAAGCCATTGCTGCAAAGCTGAAAAACGAGAACGGGCTGGACTACAGCATAAACGAGATAATGGTGTCGAACGGAGCAAAACAAAGTGTATGCAACACTGTAATGGCTCTTGTTAACGATGGCGACGAGGTTATCATTCCTGCACCATACTGGGTTAGCTATCCACAGATGGTGAAACTTGCAGGCGGTGTTCCGGTGATTGTGAACGCAGGCTTCGAGCAAGACTTCAAGATGACCGCACAACAGCTTGAAGAGGCCATCACCCCGAAGACAAGAATGCTCATACTGTGCTCTCCGAGCAACCCGACAGGAAGCGTTTATTCAAAAGAAGAGCTTGAAAGCCTCGCCGAAGTAATAAAGAAGCACGATGACTTATACGTGCTCGCTGACGAGATTTACGAGCACATCAACTACACAGGACGCCATGCAAGCATAGCACAGTTCCCGGGCATGAAGGAACGCTCAATCATTGTCAACGGTGTGTCTAAAGCATACGCCATGACAGGATGGCGTATAGGATTCATCGCCGCACCGGAATGGATTGTCAAAGGATGCAACAAGCTACAGGGACAATACACAAGTGGTCCGTGCTCTGTCAGCCAGAAAGCTGCTGAAGCAGCCTACACACTGTCACAGGACTGCGTGGAGACAATGAGACAGGCATTCGAACGCCGCCGCGACCTGATTGTGGAACTGGCAAAAGATATACCTGGACTTGAGGTAAATGTTCCGCAAGGAGCTTTCTATCTGTTCCCGAAATGCAGCAGCTTCTTCGGAAAGAGTGACGGTACACGCACCATAAACAACTCTACAGACTTCGCAATGTATCTGCTTGAAGTTGGACATGTGGCAACCGTTGCTGGAGACGCATTCGGCGATCCTGACTGCTTCCGTATGAGCTATGCGACAAGCGATGCAAACATACGCGAGGCAATGAGCAGAATCAAGAAAGTCCTTTCAGTCTTAAAGTGATAATATGCAATAAATGACAAATGTCGGATAAATTTGCAAAAATTCATTGTTAAAATACGCAAATACAAGTTTCAATTATACTTAAATTGTTATCTTTGCCTCAAGAAAGCATACCATAAAGAAAAATTTGCTTACAAGGCAATAATACAAAGACCGACAAGAGACAAAAAATAACAACCAAAAAATTTATTAACAACCAAATTAAAATTTTAAATTATGACAACTACACAAAAAAACAGCCCCAAATCTCAGGGCTTCCAAGGAGTTAGAGACGCAATTTGGATCATTGTAATATGCGCCGTAATTGCATTCTGCTTTTATGAATTCTTCCTCGGTGGCCCGTCAAACTTCCGTGGTGGAGACAACAGTGGTGAACCAGCCAACCTTCTCGGTACAATCTACAAAGGAGGTATCGTCGTTCCGGTTATCTTCACTTTGCTTTTCACTGTAATCGCACTTGGTGTAGAGCGTTATCTGGCTCTCCGCAATGCATTCGGTAAAATGCCTTTGGCTAAATTTACAGCACAGATCAAAGCTGCCGTTAAAGGTGGTGATTTCGCTACTGCACACCAGCTTTGCGACAAGATGAGAGGTTCTGTTGCAAACGTTGTTAACGCTTCACTCAACACATACGAGGAAATGGAGAAGACAACAGGTATCAAGAAGAGCCAGAAGATCGCTAAGATACAGCAGGCTCACGAGGAAGCAACTCAGCTTGAAATGCCTACTCTCCAGATGAACCTTCCGATTGTCGCTACAATCGTTACACTGGGTACTCTTACTGCTCTGTTCGGAACCGTTGTCGGTATGATCCGTTCATTCGCAGCTTTGGCAGCCGGTGGTGGTGCAGACTCTCAGGCTCTTTCTACTGGTATTTCTGAGGCGCTGGTTAATACAGCATCAGGTATTTTGACATCTTGGTTCGCTGTAGTTATTTATAACTTCTTTACAAACAAAATCGACAAGCTGACATACGCTCTCGATGAAGTTGGTTACACTATCGCACAGACATACGAAGCCAACCACGGAGAAGAGGCTTAATTTTTGCTAACCCTTTAAACTTTTATCACTATGGGTAAAGTAAAAATTAAGAAAAGTGACATCTGGATAGACATGACTCCAATGTCCGACGTGATGGTGCTTTTGCTGACATTCTTCATGTTGACATCAACATTCGTAAAGAATGATCCTGTAAAAGTCGTCACCCCAGGTTCGGTATCGGAGATCAAAGTCCCGGAAAAAGATGTCTTGAACGTACATGTTGCCAAAGATGGCAAAGTGTTCATTACTATTGACAACACCAATGATTTGGTGTCAATAGTGGATGCGATGACAGGAAAATTCGGAATCACTCTCACCGGAGCACAGCTGGAGACTCTCAAGAAGCACTCTATGCTCGGTGTAGGTATGGAAAAGCTGACTGCATATCTCAGTCTTCCTGAGGATCAGATGGCAGACGCCATACAGAAAGAAGGTATTCCGACAGACAGTATTGACGACGGCACAGGCAAGAAAGATAAAAGCGAGTTCCAGCTTTGGGTAACTGAAGCACGCAACGTAAACAGCGATATCAAGATTGCCATCAAGGCCGACCAGGACACTCCTTACAGTGCTATCAAGACTGTTATGTCAGAACTTCAGGATATGAGTGAGAACCGTTACTATCTCATAACTTCATTAAAAGCAGAGGAGGACTAAAGAATGGCAAAACAGAAAGCAAGCAAGCAGAAAAAGATGAATGTCCGCGTAGACTTTACGCCTATGGTGGATATGATGATGCTTCTTATCACATTCTTCATGCTCTGTACCTCACTGGCAAAGCCACAGACAATGGAGTTGAGTATGCCAAGTAACGATAAGAACCAGACTGAGGAAGATAAATCAGTAACAAAGGCATCTTACACAATCACAATTTATGTAGGATCCAACGATCAGATTTACTACATAGCAGGACTGCCGAAATACGACGATCCTACATGTCTGAAGAAAACTACTTGGGGTAAAGACGGTATCCGTAAAGTTCTGATTTCTCATGTTACAGAAGACGGAACACAGCCGGTTCAGCAGGTAATGCTTGCAAAGGCAAAACTTGATGAAAAGAAGCTGGCTAATCCAAATTATCCGGATTCTCTTTACAACAAAGAGCTGTCAAAGATCAAGTCAGGTGAGATAAATGGTCAGAAGATATCAACATTGACTGTCATTATCAAAGCCACAGACAAATCTGCTTACAAGAATCTGATCAGAGCGCTCGATGAAATGCAAATTTGCAGCATTGGTAAATACGTGATCGATAAGATTAACCCGGACGACCAGAAGCTTCTCGACAAAGCAGGAGTGAAATAGTCGTTGAATGTTGAACAATTAAAACGAAAAAGACTATGTCAAAAATAGATTTGATTTCAAACGACTGGGTTGATTTAGTATTCGAAGGACGTAACAAATCATATGGAGCCTACAGACTCCGTAGAAGTACGACCAAGCGCAATATAATTGCAGTCATCTCAGTTTTGATTTTGGTTCTCGCATGTTTCATCATACTGACTGTAAAGAATATTGTTGATGAGCAGCGCGCCAAAGTAGCAGTAACGCAGGTAACTGAGCTTTCAGCTCTTAACCAGCCAAAGAAAAAGGCTGAGGTTAAGCAGAAGAAAATCGAGATCAAGCAGCCTGAAAAAGTTGTTGAACGTGTAAAGAGTTCTATCAAGTTTACTGCTCCTGTCATCAAGAAGGATGAGGAAGTAAAACCTGAGGAAGAGCTCAAGACACAGGATGAACTTATGAACACGAAAGTTGCCATCGGTACGTTCGATGTAAAAGGTAACGACGATGCCAACGGAGAGGTGCTCAAAGCTAAGGAAGTAATTGCACAGCCTGAGCCACCGAAGGAAGAAGAGAACAAAGTCTTCGAGGTGGTTGAGCAGATGCCGGCATTCCCTGGTGGCGATGCAGCGTTGATGAAATATCTGCAGGAGAACACACACTATCCGACGATTGCAGCAGAGAACGGCGTACAAGGTCGTGTTGTTGTTGGATTCGTTGTTGAGAAGGACGGTTCTATTACAGATGTAACAGTCATCAAGTCTCAGGATCCATCACTTGACCGCGAAGCAGCACGCGTTGTGAAGAGCATGCCACGCTGGATTCCAGGTAAGCAGAACGGATCTGCCGTACGTGTTAAGTACCAGGTACCTGTTACATTCAGATTACAGTAACAAAACAACAAGAATGAGAAAAGACAAAATATCTTACATATTCGTAGGATTAGCACTGTTAGCCTGTCTTTGCGTTTCCTGCAACAAGAAGCGCAAAGACGGCAGGACAGACACATATTCGTCAGGGGTGATCAGTTTCGCCTCTGACGAAAGTTTTAGTCCAATAATAGAAGAAGAGCGCGAAGTGTTTGAAAGCTCGCACGTAGATGCTACGCTAAAACCCATTTACACAAATGAGTCAGACGCCATCAACATGCTTCTGAAAGGCAAAATCTGTCTCGCAATCACAGCACGTGATTTCAAGGAAAACGAAAGACAGAATCTGCGCGACCGCAACTTCAATCCGCGTGCCACAGCCATCGCTTATGACGCGCTTGCA
The DNA here is from genome assembly GCA_900554695.1 of uncultured Prevotella sp. Lineage (GTDB taxonomy): Bacteria > Bacteroidota > Bacteroidia > Bacteroidales > Bacteroidaceae > Prevotella. The sequence continues at coordinate 39,962 of USHV01000023.1, forward strand.
CTCATAGTAAACAACGCAAACAACGACACTTGCATATCAGTAAAAGATATAGCGAACATACTTAGCGGCAAGTCAACAAAATGGAGCGACATTTATCCCAACTCCAAACGAGGTGACATCGTTGTCGTCTTCGACAACAAAAAGTCGAGCACTGTCCATTTTGCCGAAGACAGCATTCTCGGCGGCAAGCCAATAACAAGTCCGAATGTCGTAGCCACGAAAAAGACAGCCGACGTGATCGACTATGTGGAAAAGACACCTAATGCCATCGGCATAATAGGCAGCAACTGGCTCAACGACAAACGTGACACAACAAACCTGACATTCAACAAGAACATACGCGTAATGTCAGTAAGTAGAATTGACAAAGCCACACCGGCAAACAGCTGGAAGCCGTATCAATACTACATATACAACGGGAATTACCCACTCACCCGCACAATCTGGGCTCTGCTCAACGATCCGCTGCGAGGACTTCCTTGGGGATTCTTCAACTTCCTGACTTCTCCTAAAGGGCAGATGATCATCTTCAACGCAGGACTGTTGCCTGTGCAAGGAAACATCACCGTACGCGATGTTAGAGTTACCGACGACTGACAAATGAATCAGTCTTGATACAAAAAATGCCCCACAAAACCGAAAGCAGAAAATTCAGTCAAAGACAAAATAAATAAACATTGGATATGAAAGTAATAAAATATTTTTTAATCGGAGCGCTGATGATAGGCATCACCACTCCATCTACAGCACAGGAAGAAGATCACAAAGCTGTTATCGAGCAACTCACAAAAGTCGTTAAATCTGATGCCGCAGACAAAGAGGATCAGATAAAAGATCTGTTCAAAGACTACAAGAAAGATCCGGACGTAATTGTAGCAATAGGCCGTGCATACCTCGACATAAAAGATACCGAGAATGCACAGAAATATGCAGATATGGCCATCAAACGCGATAAGAACTACGGTGACGCATACGTCCTTGCCGGCGATATCCAGGTAATACTTGACAACGGGGGTGAAGCATCGTCACTCTTCGAGCAGGCTATCTACTTCGATCCGAAAAACCCGAACGGATACCGTCGCTATGCACAGGTGAACAGCAAGGCCAACCCGTCTGCCGCAGTACAGAAACTGGAAGAACTCAAGCAGCAGGTGCCAGACTACCCTATCGCACTTATCTCTGCAGAAATATTCAGTAAGGCCGGTGATCTCGACAAGGCCATACAATACTACAACCAGGTTGACAAATCAAAGATGGAAGACTATCAGCTCGTTGACTACGCACTAGTTTACTTCCTGAAAGGCGAATTCGAAAAGAGTCTCGAGATTTCACAGTTCGGAAACAACAAGTTCCCGCGCAATCCGGCGCTCAACCGTATTTCGTTCTTCGACCTGACAAACCTCAAACGCTATGACGAGGCACTGCAGTATGCAGCAAAACTGTTCAACGAGTCAGAAGAGACTAAGATAACCGAGAGCGACTATCTCTACTATGGTTATGCTCACCTCGGCAAAGGCAACTACGACGAAGCCATCGCAATGTTCCAGAAGTCAATCGAAAACAACCAAGACAATGAAGCCGACAAGAACGACGCAATGAAGAACATTGCAGAGGCATACAAGAAGAAAGGTGACTACAGGAACGCTATCGGTACATACGAGAAATATCTTGACAACCTGAAACAGAAGACTGCAAACGATATACACACTCTCGCAACAATGTACATGGCAGAGGCTTCAGACTCAACCATAGCAGAAGCACAGAAGAAGGTGCTCTATGCAAAGGCAGACTCTATCTATGCTGAGATGGCCGACAAGATGCCTAGTGTAGCAGTATTCGCTACTCTGCAGCGCGCTCACATCGGTTATGCCCTCGACCCGGAGACAAAACTTGGTCTTGCTAAGCCTCACTATGAGAAACTCGTAGAGCTCCTCACCACACAGGAGAAAGACGAAAACACAGACGAGCGTCTCATCGAGTCATACCGTTATCTTGGCTACTACTATCTGCTCAAAGATGACAAGACTAAATCTGCCGAGTATTGGAACAAAATTCTTGCAATCGATCCGGAAAATGCCATGGCTAAACAGGCACTTGGTCTGACACAAGCAAAGTAAATTTTATAATTACAAATAAGTAACCATAAAAAGCATGCGGGAATAATAAATATCCTGCATGCTTTTTTTATACACATACAGACGCCACACATCAAAAAACATTATCAAATCAGCAACACAACTGTTTTTAAATATCCGCAACTTATTAATCAAACAACGACTTTAATTCCACAGTTATACATAAAAACACACCATGCATCACATTTATACATAAAATTTTTCACCCAAACTCACGAGAATTAAATATATGCGAACATTAGTGTCCCGTTAAAATGGGACGAGTTAAACAATTAATCAAAAAGCCCCGGAATCAGGGGATCATTTAGATCTTTGACATTATTGAAATTAGTCTTGTCGAACAGGTCACGCAAGTGGGTTTTGTCAGTCAATGATATACTGAGAATTTGCAAAACTTCATAGGTTGAACGTTTCAACTTCATATCATGTTGGACAATAGCCACAAGACAGTACGTGATAATAGCCACACTGATTTGTATGCGAACAGCGTTCTCTGTTGTGCCCCAGAATTTCTTTATCTTGAGATGCTGCTTGAGCCATTTGAAGAACAGCTCGATTAACCATCTTTTCTTATAAAGATTGGCGACATCCAGTGCAGAAAGTTGTTTTGCATTCGTCAAGAAAGTGAACTCACGGTCATCCTCTTCGTCGTAATATCGGACGAGTCTGAATGACTCAGGATATTTTTTCTCGGAGAGATATCCGGTCAGTTTCACTTCCGCATCTGTCATTATGTTCTTTGGCATTCTTCGCTTCCATTTGACTGTCTTATACTTTAAGTTCGTCTTGGCTCTGACAACAAAGAAAGAGTCTGTAAGATGTATCCTATAGAGTTCTTTAAAGGAGTCATAAGCCCTGTCGAATATATAATAAGCATTTGGTTCATAATGGATTGAAGACA